>JAJZBV010000018.1 GCA_021851785.1 Pseudomonadota bacterium | reverse complement strand
GCGCGCTCGACCCATCGGGGCGGCGGGCGGCGAAATTATAGGCGCCGAACTGATGGCAATAAAACGGCTGCGCCGCGCGGCAGCTCGGGCACGTCGCGCAACTGTCATAGCTCAGCAGCACGCGATCGCCGGGCCCGACCGCGCGCACCGCGGCGCCGACACGCTCGACGATGCCGGCCCCCTCATGGCCGAGCACGGAAGGCAGCGGCACCGGCAAAGCCTGGTCGCGACAGGCGATATCGGTGTGGCAGACGCCGCAGGCGAGCACGCGGACCAGCACTTCGTCGTCGCGCGGGTCATCGATCTCGACCTCGGTGAGGGTCAGCGGCGCGTGTGGTGCTGCGGCGATGGCGGCGGTGATGCGCATCGGCGTTTCTCCCCAAACCTTGCGCTCAGCTATCGAACGGCAAACCGACGTAATTTTCCGCCAGGGCGGTGGCGGCGGCGCGCGAGGTGCGCACGAAATCGAGATCGGCGAAATGGATGCGGCGCTCGAATTCGGTTTCCGCCGGATTGCGATGCAGCATCGTCGTCATGTACCAGGAAAACCGCTCGCCCTTCCACACCCTTCTCAGCGCCGTCTGGCTGTAGCGGGCGAGTTTTTCGGCGTCGTTCCGCTGGTGGCGAGCGATCAGCGCCTCGGCCAGCACCCGCACATCGGCGACCGCGAGGTTGAGCCCCTTGGCCCCGGTCGGCGGCACGATATGAGCGGCGTCGCCGGCGAGGAACAGGCGGCCGTACTGCATCGTCTCGCACACGAAACTGCGGAGCGGAATGATCCCCTTCTGGAAAATCGGCCCCTCGGTGAGGGTCCAGCCGGGTGCCGCGAGACGCGCCTGCAATGTCTCCCAGATCCGCGCATCCGGCCAAAGTGCCAGGTCGTCGGCGGGATCGCACTGGAGATAGAGCCGCTGCACCTCCGGCGAGCGCGTGCTGAGGAGCGCGAAGCCATCGGCCTGGTTGGCGTAGATCAGCTCATGCCAGGAGCGCGGCGCGCGGGCGAGGATGCCGAGCCAGCCGAACGGATAGATTTTGTGGAATTCCCGCCGCTGAGCCTCCGGGATCGCTTGCCGGCTGGGCCCGTGATAGCCGTCGGCACCGACGATATAGGCGCAGTCGAGCCGCGTCTCGGGGCCGGTCTTGTCGCGGCGGAAGGTGATGAAAGGCCGCTCGCTCGCGATCTCGTGCAAGGCGGTATCGCCGACCCCGAACAGAATCTCGCCCCCCGCGGCGAGCAGGCCGGCGATCAGATCGCGCAGCACCTCGTGCTGGGGATAGACCGTCACCTGCTTGCCCCCGGTCAGTTCGCGCATGTCGAGATGGAGACGCTCGCCATGCCATTGCAGGGTGATCCCGGTATGAAAATCGGCGTTCTGGTCGAGCCGCGCGGCAAGCCCGAGTTCGCGCATGAGATCGACCACCCATTGCTCGAGCACGCCGGCGCGGATCGTCCCTTCCACCTCCTCGCGGCTGCGGCTTTCCAGGATCACCGCTTCGATGCCGGCGCGGCGAAGCAGATGAGCGAGAAACAGCCCCGCCGGTCCGGCGCCGATGATGCCGATCTCGGTTTTCATGTGTCTTCCCTCCCGCCTAGCACGCCGTGCCGTGGCGTGACGACGTGATAGCCGAGCGGCAGGAGCCGCGGCGAAAACCGTGCCGCGAACGCGCCCCAGACGCCGCGCGGCGCGAACAGCGCAAAGCCCAGCGCCGCGGCACCCAGGCCGACGAGATACCACACCCCGCTCGCGCCGAACGCGGTCTCGACGGCAAAGAACAGCAAAGCCCCGATCACCGGCCCCTCGAACGTGCCGAGCCCGCCGACCAGCGTCATGAAAATCATGTAGGCGGTCCACTGCACGCTGAAATAGGCGCGCGGCTGAAAGGTGATCGCGGTCGCGAGCCACAGCGCGCCGGCAAGGGCGGCGCCGGCGGCGGCGAGCACGAACACCACCCGCTTGGTCGCCAGCACGCGAACGCCGATCGAGGCCGCCGCCACGTCATCGTCGCGGATCGCCTGCAGCGCGGTGCCGAGCCTCCCGCGCAGCATCAGGAACACGAGCGCGAGCAAAAGCGTCATCGCCGCGAGCGCCGCCCAGTAGGTATCGGCGCGGCGCGCGGCGACGCCGAAGGCATCGAGCGCGATCAGCGAGGTGCCGGTCTCGCCCTGCACCAGCGGATCGAGATTGACCAGGAGATGGGCGAGTTCCGCGACCACCCACATACCGATCGCGAATTCGCCGCCGGCAAGCCGCAGCATCACCTCGCCGATCGGCAGCGCGAGCCCGCCGACCACCAGGGCGGCGAGCGCAAGCGCCGGATAGACGCTGACCCCGGCGGCGGAAAGCCGGATCGCGACATAGGCGCCGAGGCCGAAAAACGCCTGCTGCCCGACCGAGACCAGACCGCCATAGCCGGCGAGGACATTCCACATCACGGCGAGGACGACATAGATGAAAAGCTCGCTCAGACGCTCGGTGACCCCGGCCGAGAACAGCGCCGGCCCAAACGCGAGCACCCCCAGCATCGCCAGCGCCGCGGCAACGAACAGCGCCGCCCGCGGCGTCCAGCGCTCCACCCTCGGATCATTCCCCCCGAGATCACCGGCGCCACTCATGCCGCCACCACCTTGCGCCCGCGGCGCCGGACGCGATCGGCGAGCGGCGCGAGATAGAGGCGGGCGATCAGCACGGCGAGAAAAAACCCGTGGCCGGCGATCAGGAAGCCGTGCGGGGTGATGAAGGCGCCGAGATTCTGCGCGATGCCGAGCACGATGCCGCCGATCAGCGTGCCCCAGAGCGAACCGAAGCCGCCGATCACCACCGCTTCGAACGCGAATAAAAGCTGCATGCCGCCGCTATAGGGGTTGAACGTCGCCCTGAGCCCGAGAAACGCCCCGGCGATCGCCGCCAGCGCCAGCGCGATCGCGGTCGCGAGCGCATAGACCGCGCGCGAATCGATGCCGATCAGGCCGACGATCTCGGGCTCCTCGGCGGTGGCGCGGATCGTCCGCCCGAGCCGCGTCCGGGCGAGAAAAAGCTGCAACCCGCCGAGAACCGTGATCGCGGCCACGAGAATGATCACGTCGAGCTGCCCGATGGTGACATCATCGCTCAGCGTCCAGCTCGCGAAGGCGAGATCGCCGATCGCCGGGGCGAGCGAGCGGGTATCGGCGCCGAACCCCTCGAACAGCAGGTTATCGACCACGATGGCGAGACCAAAGGTGCTGAGCAGCGGCACCAGAAGCCCGCCCTTGAGGCTGCGCTCCAGCACCAGAACCTGCAAAACCCAGCCCAGCGCCGCCATCACCGGCACCACCGCGATCAGGCCGAGCCAGGGCGAGAGGCCGAAGCGATCGGCGAGCACGAACAGCAGAAACGCGGCGAGCACCGCGAGGCTGCCATGGGCGAGATTGATGATCCGCATGACCCCGAACAGGAACGAGAGCGAGCACGCGATCAGCGCGTAATAGGCGCCGAGAAACAGCCCCTGGAGGATTTGATTGAGAAAGATCATCGCCCGCCCGCCGTGGCATCGGGCGCGCCGGACAGGCCGAAATAGGCGTCCATCACCCGTTCGCGCGTGGTCTCGCCCGCCGCCCCCGCATAGGTCACACGGCCCTCCAGGAGACAGACGACGCGGCTCGCGACCCGGAGCGCGCGGCCGAGATCCTGTTCGACCAGCACGATCGTCGCGCCGCCGGCGAGCAGCGTCTGGAGCGAGAGATAGAGCTGATCGACGGCGACCGGCGAGAGCCCGAGCGAGACCTCATCGAGGAGCAAGAGGCGCGGATTGCTCATCAACGCCCGCGCGATCGCCGCCGCCTGCTGCTGGCCGCCGGAAAGATCGCCGGCGCGGGCCTTGAGCTTCGGCCGGAGCTGCGGAAACGCCTCCAGCACCGTCGCCAGCGTCCCCCCCCCGGCGCGGCCGCGCCCGGCGGCGACCAGCAGATTTTCCTCGACCGTCATGCCGGTGAAAAGCCGCCGCCCCTCCGGCACCAGGGCGATGCCGAGCTTCACCCGCCGATGGGCGGGAAGCGTAGTGATATCGGCGCCGGCGAAACGGATGCGCCCGGCAGCGGCGCGATGGGCGCCGGCGATGGCGCGGAGCAGCGTCGTCTTGCCGGCGCCATTGGCGCCGACCAGCGCCAGCGTCTCCCCCTCGTCGAGCGCGAGATCGACGCCCCTGACGGCGTGCAAAAGCCCGTGCCGGGCCTCGAGGCCTTCAACCGTGAGCAGGGACATGCGCCGCCGAGCCGAGATAGGCGTCGATCACCGCGGCATCGCGCAGCACCGCCGCAGGCAGGCCATCGGCGATCACCCGCCCGGCATCCATGCACACCAGCCGCCCGACCACCTGCACCAGGACATGCACGATATGCTCGATCCAGACGATGGCGACGCCGCGTTCGCGGATCGCGCGGATGATCTCGACCAGTCCCCGCGCCTCGCCATCGGTGAGCCCGGCGCCGATTTCATCGAGCAGCAGCAGCGCCGGCTCGGTGGCGAGGGCGCGCGCGAGTTCGAGGCGCTTGCGATCGAGGAGGCCGAGCGTCTCGCCGCGGCGATTGGCGAGCCCCACCATGCCGCAGAGCGCCAGCGTCTCGAGCACCCGCCGCTCGGCCGCGCGCGCGCGGGCGCCGGCGCCGGCCTCCGCCGCCACCAGCAGATTCTCGAACACCGTCATGCCGCCGAAGGGGCGCGGGATCTGGTGCGAGCGGGCAAGCCCCCGCCGGCAGCGCGACGCGACGTCGAGCGCCGTCACATCCTCGCCGCCGAACGCGATCCGCCCGGCCTCCGGCGCGTAGCGGCCGGACAGCACGTTGAGCAGCGTCGTCTTGCCGGCGCCGTTCGGGCCGACGATGCCGACCGCCTCGCCGGCGCCGACGGTGAAATCGACGGCATCGAGCACCACCAGCGCGCCGAACCGCTTGCCGAGGCCGGCCGCCGCGAGAAGAGGGCCCGCTTCCGTCATCCCCGGCTCAGGAATAGGGAACCAACTTCGCCTTGACCGGCACGTTGTGATCGGTCGCGTTCTCGGTGATGACGTAATCGAGCTTGAAACGACTGCCCGGCTTGGCCTTCAGCCATTGCGCGCCGATGATCGGGGTCGCGAAGACATTGGGCACCGGGCCGCGGGTGAAATCGATCTCGCCGACCATGGTTTTGGTCTTGAGCCGGCTGAGCGCGGCGGCGACGGCTTTCTTGTCCTTGGGATCGCCGCTCGCCGAAAGCGCCGCGAAGCCGGCATCGAGCAGCGACATCGAGGCGCCGAGTTCCTGCGTCCATTGCTTGCCGGAAGCCTGCTCATAGCCATCGGCGAGCGTCGTGCCGCTGACCCCGGTGAGCGGCGAGGGATAGGGGAAATCCCGGTGCCAGTAGGTGGCGCTGGCGATGTTGTAGCCGAGCGTCCCGAGCGCCTCGATCGAGGACGGGAAGAGGCCGGTTTTCGCCGTCTGGACGATCTTCACCATGCGCGCATAGCCCTGCTGCGCCGCCTGGCGCCAGAAGGTCGCGAAATCGGGCGGGATCGGGAAGGTGTTGAAGATCTCGCAGCGGTTTTTCTTGAAGACGGCGATCTGGGCGGAATAATCGGTGGTGCCGTCCTCATAGGGGCCGGGATCGACGATGGTGAACCCGGCCTTGGCGAGCTTCGGCGCGAGATGGGCGCGGATCGCGTTGCCGTCGGCATCGTTGGGATAGAGCACGCCGACCTTCTTGTTGGTCTGAACGCTGCTGTTCCATTGCGAGACATAGCACTCGGCGAACTGATCGACCCCGAAGGAGAACAGATAGGTCCAGCGGAACGGCGAGGGCTGGCCGGGCTTGGCGCCACGGCCGAAATACCACGCCTCCCACGGCATGACCGTCGCGAGGCAGGGCATGCCGGCGGCCTCGCAGGCGTCGGAGACCGGGTTGACAACTTCCGGGGTCGAGGTGGTGAGCATCATGTCGATGCCGGCATCGTTGATCAGGCTCCGCGCGAGCTGCCCGGCGCGCGCCGGGTCGGACTGCGTATCGCGATCGATGATCTCGACGGGGTAGGATTTGCCATTGACGGTGAGACCTCCGGCCAGCGCCTTCCGCGCGAGATCGAGCACGTAGCCATCGGTTTCGCCGAAGCTCGCGAGAGCCCCCGAGCGCGGGCTGATGAAGCCGATTTTCAAGCCCCCGCCGGCCTGCGCGAAGGCCGGCGGAGACGCCGCCGCGAGAGCGCCGGCGCCGGCGGCGGTGAGCAGGCCGCGCCGGGTCAGGGCTGGCGCCAGAGCGGCGGCGAGGCCTCGATCCCCGTCACCCGGCTGACCGAGATCTGATTGAGTGGTAAAGGATGGGCCCTGGCCGAGGCGATGCATGGCGAAATCCTCCCGTTTGGTTTTTTTATGTTGACCCAGATCGATCGACCCGCAACCAGAATTCCCGACCACCCGGCGGGGCGCGGCAATATGGTTATGGGCAGGTATCTTTTGCCCGATCCCCGGCCGCTTGGCAACCGCTTCACCGTTGAAGTATCTCGCCGCCGAGGACAATCGCGGGGAGGGCGTCTACTCCTCCATCATCGCCGGGGCGGGCGGGCCCCATTGCAGATGCTGGCCGCCATCGAGGGCGAGCATCTGGCCGGTGAAGGCGGGGAGCGCGAGGATGGCAAGGGCGGCGCGGGCGATTTCGCGCGGCTCGGCGGCGCGGCCGAGCGGCGTCGCCTGCGCCTGGCGGGCGAATTGCGCTTCGCTCTGGCGCGGGCTCGGCAGCGTCGGGCCGGGGCCGATCGCGGCGACCCGGATGCGCGGCGCCAGCGCCAGCGCCATGCTTTGGGTCAGCGCCCAGAGCCCGGCCTTGGAGACCGTATAGGAGACGAAATGCGGGGTCAGTGACCACACCCGCTGATCGAGGAGATTGATCACCACCCCCTCCGCCGCCGCCGGCAGGTCGCGCGCGAAATGCTGCATGAGCACGAACGGGGCGCGAAGATTGGGCAAGAGATGGGCCTCCCAGCTCGCCCGCGTCGCGCTCTCCCACTCGTCGCGCTCGAAGACGCTGGCGTTATTGACCAGAACGCCGACCGGGCCGAGCGCCGCCGCGGCGCGGCCGAGCAGCGCCGCGACCGCATCTTCCTGGCCGAGATCGGCGGCCAGGATCGCGACCTCGACCCCGAGGCCGCGAATTTCCGCCGCCGTTTCCTCGGCCGCCTCGGCGCTCTGGTGGCAATGGAGCGCGATGGCGAAGCCCTCCTTGGCCAGCGCCAGGGCGATTTCGCGCCCGAGGCGTTTTGCCCCGCCGGTGACGAGGGCGACGCGGGGCACGGTCGCGGCGATCGGCCAGGCGCTCATCAGCGCGCCCCCCGGCGCCGCGCCTGGCTGCCTTTGCCGGCGCCGCCGCGTTTGGCCGGATCATGGCCGCCGCCACCCGGCCCGAGCGGGGTCGGCGTGCCGCCTCGGCGAGAGGCCGCGCGCGGCGCCATGGGCGGTGGCGCGAGGCCGAGTTGCTCGGCCTCCAAGCGGCGGATTTCATCGCGGAGCCGCGCCGCCTCCTCGAACGCGAGATCAGCGGCGGCTTCGCGCATGCGCTTTTCCAGGCTCACGATCGTCGCCTCGAGATCCTTGCCGACGAACTCGCCAGCAGCCTCGCCGGCGAGCGGGGCGACGGTCACGTAATCCTGCTCGAACACGCTCTCCAGCGCCTTGCCGATCTCGCGCCGCACGGTTTGCGGCGTGATCCCGTGGGCCTGGTTCCAGGCTGCCTGCTTGGTCCGGCGGCGGGCGGTTTCATCGAGGGCGGCGCGCAGGCTTTCGGTGATGGTGTCGGCGTACAGGATCACCCGGCCGTCGATATTGCGCGCGGCGCGCCCGATGGTCTGGATCAGCGCCGTGCGCGAGCGGAGAAACCCCTCCTTGTCGGCGTCCAGAATGGCGACCAGGGCGCATTCCGGAATGTCGAGCCCTTCCCGCAGCAGATTGATGCCGATCAAGACATCGCAGACGCCGAGCCGAAGATCACGGATGATCTCGACCCGCTCCAGGGTGTCGATGTCGGAGTGGAGATAGCGCACCTTGACGCCGTGCTCGCCGAGATATTCGGTCAGATCCTCGGCCATGCGCTTGGTCAGCGTGGTGACGAGAACCCGCCCGCCGCGCGCCGCGACGGCCTTGCATTCGGCGAGCAGGTCATCGACCTGATGCTCGACCGGACGGATTTCAGTGACCGGATCGATGAGCCCGGTCGGGCGGATCACCTGCTCGGCGAAGACGCCCCCCGTCTGCGCCATCTCCCACGGGCCGGGGGTGGCCGAGACGAAGAGCGTCTGCGGGCGAAACGCCTCCCACTCCTCGAATTTCAGCGGCCGGTTATCGACGCAGGATGGGAGACGAAACCCGTATTCGGCGAGCACCGATTTGCGGTTGAAATCGCCGCGCGCCATGCCGCCCAGTTGCGGCACCGTCACATGGCTTTCATCGACGATCAACAGCGCGTTCTCGGGCAGGTATTCGAACAAGGTCGGCGGCGGCTCGCCGGGGTTGCGGCCGGTCAGATAGCGGGAATAATTCTCGATCCCCTTGCAGGCGCCGGTGGTTTCCATCATTTCGATATCGAAGGTGGTGCGCTGCTGCAACCGCTCGGCCTCGAGCAGCTTGCCGGCTTCGGTGAATTCGTCGAGCCGCGCCTTGAGTTCGCGCTTGATGTCGCGGATCGCCTGGGTCAGGGTCGGGCGCGGCGTCACGTAATGGCTGTTGGCGTAGAGGGTGACGGCGGCGAGATCGGCGGTTTTTTCGCCGGTCAGCGGGTCGAACTCGGCGACCGCCTCGATCTCGTCGCCGAACAGGGTGACGCGCCAGGCGCGGTCCTCGTAATGGGAGGGGAAGATATCGACGGTATCGCCGCGCAGGCGGAAGCTGCCGCGCTGGAACGCGACATCGTTGCGGCGATATTGCAGTTCGACCAAGGCGCGGGCCAGCGCGTCGCGCGCGATTTCGCCACCGACCTCCAATCGCACCACCATCCGCGCATAGGTCTCGACCGAGCCGATACCATAGATGCAGGAGACCGAGGCGACGATGACGACGTCGTTGCGCTCGAGCAAAGCCTGGGTCGCGGCGTGGCGGAGGCGGTCGATGGTTTCGTTGATCTGCGCGTCCTTCTCGATATAGGTGTCGGTGCGCGGGACATAGGCTTCGGGCTGGTAATAATCGTAGTAGCTGACGAAATATTCGACCGCGTTATCGGGGAAAAACGCCTTCATCTCGCCATAGAGCTGCGCCGCCAGCGTCTTGTTGGGGGCGAGGATCAGGGTCGGGCGCTGGATCGCCTCGATGATCTTGGCCATGGTGAAGGTCTTGCCCGAGCCGGTGACGCCGAGCAGCACCTGATCACGCGCCTCGGCCGCGATCCCGGCGAGCAGGGTCGCGATGGCGCCCGGCTGGTCGCCGGCCGGCGCATAGGGCGAGACCACGCGGAGCGGCTTGCCTTGCGGGCGCGGCGGCTGTTTTTCGGGCATGAACAGGAGCGGCGGGGGCTTGGCGAGGGTCTCTGACATCGATCACGGGCCTTGATCTGCGGCGGGAGCGCCGGCGGCGCGGCGGGGGGCTTTGTCGAGCGGCGCGGCTTTCGCTATGTAGGGCGCCAAGGCAATCGAGGGGAGTGGTACGATGGCGGTCAATAAAGTCTATCCGGAGGCAACGGCGGCGCTGGCCGGCCTTCTGCGTGACGACATGACGATCATGGCCGGCGGCTTCGGCCTCTGCGGCATTCCCGCCGCCCTGATCGCCGCGATCCGGGACTCCGGCGTCAAGGGGCTCACGGTGGTTTCCAACAATGCCGGGATCGACGACGCCGGCCTCGGGATTCTCCTCCAGACCCGCCAGATCCGCAAGATGATCAGCTCCTATGTCGGCGAGAACGCGACCTTCGCCCGCCAATACCTCGCCGGGGAGTTGGAGATCGAGTTCAATCCCCAGGGCACGCTCGCCGAGCGCATCCGCGCCGGCGGCGCCGGCATTCCCGCCTTCTTCACCCCGACCGGCGTCGGCACCGAGATCGCCAAGGGCAAGGAAACCCGCGAGTTCGACGGCAAGACCTATCTCATGGAGCGCGGTCTCTTCGCCGATCTCGCCATCATCCATGCCTGGAAGGGCGATAGCGAGGGTAATCTCGTCTATCGCCTCACGGCGCGGAATTTCAACCCGATCATGGCGACCGCGGCGCGCGTCACGGTCGCCGAGGTCGAGCATCTCGTCGCCCCCGGCGAGATCGCGGCGGACGCCATCGTGACGCCGGGCATTTTCGTCCAGCGCCTGGTCAAGCTCGATCGCGTCGAAAAGCACATCGAGCAGCGCACCACCCGCAAGCGCGCCGCCTGATTTTTCCCGAATCTGAGGAGACGTCTCATGCCCTGGACCCGCGACGACATGGCCGCCCGCGCCGCCGCCGAACTCGAGGATGGATTCTACGTCAATCTCGGCATCGGGATTCCGACGCTGGTCGCAAACCACATCCCGGCAGGGCTTTCGATCCATCTGCACAGCGAAAACGGCCTCTTCGGCATCGGGCCGTTTCCGTACGAGGGCGAGGAGGATGCCGATCTCATCAACGCCGGCAAGCAGACGGTGACGCTGCTGCCGACCTCCAGCATTTTCGACAGCGCCGCCTCCTTTGCCATGGTGCGCGGCGGACATATCGACATCTCCATCCTCGGCGCCCTGCAGGTCGCGGAAAACGGCGATCTCGCCAACTGGATGATCCCCGGCAAGATGGTCAAGGGCATGGGCGGCGCGATGGATCTCGTCGCCGGGGTGCCGCGCGTCGTCATCCTGATGGAGCATACCGCGCGCGGCGAGCCGAAAATCCTCAAGGAATGCACCCTGCCGCTGACCGGCGCCGGCGTCGTCGATACCATCATCACCGAACTCGGCGCGTTCAAGGTCGATCGCGCCGGTGGCGGCCTGATCCTCACCGATCTCGCCCCTGGCGTGCGCGAGGACGAAATCCGCGCCCAGACCGCGGCCGATTTCCGGCCAGCGCCCGATGTGAAGGCCTGGTAGCCGCGGCCGCAAACGCGGCGCGAGAAGAAACAAATCGGGAGGACGCGCGATGCCGGCCCACGCCTATCCGCTCTTGATCAAGCAGCTTCTGGTCACACCGATCCAGCAGGCGAGCGGCGCCGAGATCGTCTATCGCGATCTCCGTCGCCACACCTACCCGGAATTCATCACCCGAATCGCCCGGCTCGGAAGCGCGCTCACGCGCCTCGGCGCCCGCCCCGGCATGCGCATCGCGGTGCTGGATTGGGACAGCCACCGCTATCTCGAATGCTATTTCGCGGTGCCGATGCTGGGCGCCGTCCTGATGACCGCCAATCCCCGCCTCGCCCCCGAGCAACTCGCCTATACGCTCGATCATAGCGGCGCCGAGATCCTGCTCGTGCATCCCGATTTCGTCCCGCTGGTCGCGCAGATCCGCGCCCGGCTGCCGAAGCTCCAAACGCTGATCGCGCTGCCCGATGACGGCATGATCCCGCCCGGCTTCGATGGCGCCGGGGAATACGAGGCGCTGCTCGCCGGCGCCGATCCCGGCTTCGTCTTTCCCGAGTTCGATGAAAACACCACGGCGACGCAGTTCTACACCACCGGCACCACGGGTCTGCCCAAGGGCGTCTCCTTCAGCCATCGCCAGATCGTGCTGCACACCATCACGCTGATGGCTAATCTCATGCTGGCGAGCCGCAACGGGCGGCTTTCGCGCGAGGCCGTCTATATGCCGCTCACGCCGATGTTCCATGTCCACGCCTGGGGCATGCCCTATGTCGCGACGCTCGCCGGGATGAAGCAGGTCTATCCCGGCCGCTACGCGCCGCCGACCATCGCGGCCCTTTACGCGCGTGAGGGCGCGACGTTCTCGCATTGCGTGCCGACCATTCTCAACATGCTGCTGGCGGCGCCGGAATTCGCCGCGCTCGATCTCTCGGGCTGGCAGGTCATCATCGGCGGCTCGGCCTTGCCGCGCGGTCTCGCCGAGGCGGCGCTGGCGCGCGGCATCGACGTCTATGCCGGCTATGGCATGTCGGAGACCTGTCCGGTGCTCTCGCTCGCCCAGGTCAAGCCCGATGTCGCTGCCGGCGAGGATGAGCTTCGCGCCCGCACCTCGGCGGGTCTGCCGAGCGTTCTGGTGGAGTTGCGCATCGTCGACGAGGCGATGAACGATCTCCCCCATGACGGCGCCCATCCCGGCGAGGTGGTGGCGCGCGCCCCGCATCTGACGGCGGGATATGTCGGCAACGAGGCGGCGAGCGAGGTGCTCTGGGCCGGCGGCTGGCTCCATACCGGCGATATCGGCGTGATCGGCGCGGACGGCTATCTCCGCATCACCGATCGCGCCAAGGACGTGATCAAGACCGGCGGCGAATGGGTCTCCTCGCTCGATCTCGAAGACCTCATCTCGCGCCACGCGGATGTCGGCGAGGTCGCGGTGATCGGCGTTCCCGACGCGAAATGGGGCGAGCGGCCGGTGGCCCTGGTGGTCGCCAAGGCCGGGCATGATCTCGACCCCGAAAGCGTGCGGCAATTCCTGGTCGCGGCCGCGGCGCGCGGGGCGATTTCGCGCTTTGCCGTGCCGGAGCGGATCGAATTGGTCGCGGCCCTCGATAAGACCAGCGTCGGCAAGCTCGACAAGAAGCGCCTCCGCGCCCGCGTCAGCGGTTGATCGCCTCCCGCCATCGCGATGGCGCGGCGGGGCTTTATCCCTGCCGCGCGGTTTCGCTCGCCACCCGGCGTTCGTTTTCGAACATGTAATCGCGCGCCATCGGCAGGGCGTAGGGCGAACGGGTCATCTGGATCTGGAAATTCATGTGATCCTGACGGCGGAAAGCGAGTTCCGACCCGGCGAGGTAGAATTCGAACATGCGGCAGAAGCGGTCATCGTAAAGCGCGGCGATGGCATCGCGGTTGGCGGCGAAGCGGCGGCGCCAATGGCGAAGGGTCTCGGCGTAGTGCAAGCGGAGGATCTCGATATCGGTGATCCAGAGGCCGGCGCGCTCGATATGCGGCACCACCTCGCTCAGCGCCGGCGAATAGCCGCCCGGAAAAATATACTTGGCGAGCCAGGGATTGCTGCTGCCCGGCCCGGCGGCGCGGCCGATGGCATGCAGGAGAGCGACGCCATCGGGTGCGAGACAGCGCTTCACCGTCGTGAAAAACCGCCGGTAGTGATCGACGCCGACATGCTCGAACATGCCGACCGAAACGATGCGGTCGAACGGTTCGGCGAGGGCGCGATAATCCACCAATTCGAAGCGCACCCGGTCGGCGAGTCCCTCGGCCGCGGCGCGGGCGCGGGCCTCGGTGAGCTGTTCGGTCGAAAGCGTGATGCCGGTGACGCGGGCGCCGTACTCGCGCGCGAGCGTCAGCGCGAGCCCGCCCCAGCCGCTGCCGATATCGAGCACCGCAAGCCCGGGGCGATCCAGCCGCAGCTTCGCCGCGATATGGCGCTTCTTCAGGGTCTGCGCCTCTTCCAGGGTCTCGCTGCCGGCCGGGAAATAGGCGCAGGAATATTGCCGGTCGCGATCGAGAAAGAGGCTGTAGAGACGGCCGTTGAGATCGTAATGATGGGCGACGTTGCGCCGCGCTCGCGGCGCCGGGTTGAACTGTGCCACGCGGCGGAGCAGCCAGCCGCCGGCGGCGCGGAGGCGCATCAGGGGATGGGCCGAAAGATTGGTCTCGGCATTGCGGACCAGAACGTCGAGCATGGCGAAGAGCGAGCAATCCAGCGGCTCGATCTGCCCCTCCATGTAGGCCTCGCCGAGGCCGAGCGAGGGGTTGAGGACCAGGCGGCGGATCGCCACCTTGTGGTTGATCGCAAGACCCGCCGCCGGGCCGTCACGCTTGCCCTGATACCGGCTCCTGGTGCCATCGGGCCAGCGGATCGTAAGCTGCCCCTCCGCGATCATTCGCCGCAAAAAACCATCCAGAACAGCGCGCATGCCACCACCCATTCGTCAGTGGATCTTGGTCAGGGGATCGTTCTCTCTAATGTGACATCAGCTTGGCGCAGAAATGGGGCCGGCGTCAAAGTTTTCACCACCCCGTGAGACGCCGCGCCTTGATTTCTTTCCCCCGGGCGGGAACAGTGCGCCGCGGGCAGCCACCAGGGAGAGAAATCGCGATGGATATCATCAGGCGTTTCGCGTCGGCGGGTTTGGCGATGGCTTTGGCGCTGCTCGCACCAAGGCTGGCATGGGCCGAGGATCACGTCGCGTTCGGCCTCGATTGGAAGGCCGAGGCGGAATATGGCGGCTATTACCAGGCCCTGGCGAGCGGGGTCTATCGCCGGGACGGGCTCGACGTCACCATCCGCCAGGGCGGGCCGCAGGTGAACCAGACCCAGCTCCTGCTCGCCGGGCGGCTCGATTTCACCATCTCCTCCAACAGCTTCCTCGCCCTCAACTTCGTCCAGCAGAAGCTGCCTTTCGTCGCCGTCGCGGCGATGTTCCAGAAAGACCCCTCGGTGCTCATCGCCCATCCCGGCCAGGGGCATGACAGTTTCGCCGCCCTCCGCGGCCAGCCGATCATGATCGGCGCCGATACCCGCGCCGGGTGGTGGAATTTCCTGCGCGCCAAATTCGGCTACAGCGACAGCCAGATCCGCCCCTACACCTTCAATCTGGCGCCGTTCCTGCATGACAAAGCGGCGGTCCAGGAGGGCTATCTCGGCTCCGAACCGTTCTCGATCACCGCGGCGACGGGAGAAAAACCGGTGGTGCTGCTGATCGCCGATGCCGGGTTCGCGGGCTATGCCAGCCTGATCGCGACCAGCCGCAAGCTCACCGAAGATAAGCCCGATCTCGCGCAGCGCTTTCTCGATGCCTCGATCGAGGGCTGGTACAGCTATCTCTATGGCGATCCGACGCCCGGCAACACACTGATGCGGAAAGAAAACCCGGAAATGACGCAGGCTCTGCTCGATTACGGGCGGACGGTCCTCAAGCAACACGGCATCGTCGATTCGGGGGATACGGAAAAACTCGGGATCGGCGCCATGACCGGGGCGCGCTGGCTGAAATTTTTCCAAAGCATGCAGCAGGCCGGGCTCTATCCCAAGGATCTGGACTGGCGCGGCGCTTTCACGCTCCGCTTCGTCGACAAGGGCGTCGGCTTGCAGATGCGGCCGAAATCACCCTGACCGCATCGCCGCCCTTGCTCTCCCTCGAAGATGTCGGCCGCCGCTTTGCCAGCGGGACGGAGGCTTTGCGCGGCGTCTCGCTCGCCATCGCGGCGGGCGATTTCATCGCCCTCCTCGGCCCCTCGGGCTGCGGCAAATCGACGCTGCTCCGCCTCCTCGCCGGGCTCGATCGCCCGGATCACGGCCGGGTTTCCTGGCGCGGCGCGCCGCCCGCTTCCGGTGAGATCGGCTTCGTCTTCCAGGATCCGACGCTGCTCCCCTGGGCGAGTGCCGCGGAAAATGTCTATCTCCCGCTTCGTCTCCGCGGTGTGGCGCTCACCGAGGCGCGGCCGCGCATTGCCGAGGCGCTGGCAAAAGTCGGGCTCGCGGGGTTCGAGACCGCGCGTCCGGCGCAGCTTTCCGGCGGCATGCGGATGCGGGTCTCGATCGCCCGCGCGCTCCTCACCCGGCCGAAGCTGCTCCTGATGGACGAGCCCTTCGCGGCGCTCGACGAATTCACCCGCCACAAGCTGCAAGCCGATCTGCTCGCCTGGTGGCGAGACGCCGGCTGCACCATCGTCTTCGTCACCCATTCGATCTACGAGGCGGCGTTTCTCGCCCGCCGCGTCATTCTCATGAGCGCGCGCCCGGGGCGGATCGCCGGCGAAATCGCCGCCGATCTCCCGGCCGGGCCGGCGCGCCGGCTCGATCCCGCCTATGCCGCCCTGGTCGCGACCCTCACAAGGCGCCTCGAGGAAAGCCATCGCCAGGGGGCGCCGGCATGATCCGCCTCGCACCCGCCTTTTTCGGCCTCGCGGCACTCGCGCTCTGGGAGGGGCTGGTGCGGGCGCTCGCGGTGCCGGCCTATCTCGTGCCCGGCCCGCTCGCCATCCTCGCCGCCTTTCTCGATGATCCCGGCGGGCTGCTCGCGGCACTCGCGGCGACGCTCACCGTGACCTTCGCGGCGCTGATCGCGGCGACCCTCCTCGGCGTCGCCCTCGCCCTCGCGGTCGCGGCCACCCCGCTGCTCCGCGCCGCGATCCAGCCCTGGGCGGTCGCCTTGCAGGTGACGCCGATCGTCGCCATCGCGCCGCTGATCATCGTCTGGGTCGGCGATCCCTTCGCCGCCCTCGTCGTCTGTGCCACCATCATCGCGTTTTTTCCGGTCTTCTCGGCGACCACCGCCGGGCTCGCCGCGGTCGCGCCGGAATATCTCGATCTCTTCCGCCTCAATGGCGCGAAAACCTGGCAGACGCTCCGGCTCCTGCGGCTCCCCTCGGCGCTGCCCTATTTCCTCGCCGGCCTCCGGATTTCCGGCGGCCTCGCGCTGGTCGGCGCGGTGGTCGCGGAATTCGTCGCCGGCTCCGGCGGCTTCGCGACCGGCCTCGCCTACCGCCTGATCGAAGCCGGCTACCGGCTGCAAATCCCGCGCATGTTCGCCTGCCTCGTCCTGCTCGGCGCGGCCGGGCTTGCCATCAATGCCTCGCTCGGCGCGCTCGAGCGCTGGTTTTTGGCGCGGAGGTAGAGGGAGGAAGGGTTGTTCTTTTTGGGAAAAAAGAACCAAAAAACTTTTGTCCTGTGATTCGGTGCCGGAGGCATGCCCCTTGTTCGCCGGCCGCCAAAGCCGTATCGGCAAGGCAGCAGGAACTGGAGGGAGCGCGCCATGGCCGCGATTGCCGATATCACCGCCCGGGAAATCCTCGACAGCCGCGGCACGCCGACCATCGAGGTCGATGTCGTGCTCGATGACGGGACATTGGGCCGCGCCGCCGTCCCCTCCGGCGCCTCGACCGGCGTGCATGAAGCGGTGGAGCTGCGCGATGGCGACCCGGCGCGGTTTGGCGGCAAGGGCGTGCGCCAGGCCGTCGCCCATGTCGAGGGCGAGATTTTCGACGCCATCGCCGGAATGGACCCCGCCGCGCAGATCCATATCGACGAGACCCTGATCGATCTCGACGGCACGCCCAACAAATCCCGCCTCGGCGCCAACGCCCTGCTCGCCGTCTCGCTGGCCTGCGCCAAGGCGGCGGCGGCGGCGCATGGGATGCCGCTCTGGCGCTATCTCGGCGGCAGCCACGCGCGGACGCTTCCGGTGCCGATGATGAACATCGTCAATGGCGGCAAACACGCCGACAACCCGATCGACATCCAGGAATTCATGATCCAGCCGCTCGCCGCGCCGAGCCTCGCGGAGGCGGTGCGCATGGGGGCGGAAGTCTTCGCGGCCCTCAAGAAACTTCTCGCCGAGGCCGGGCACAACACCAATGTCGGCGACGAGGGGGGTTTCGCGCCCAATCTCCGCTCCGCCGACGAGGCGCTCTCCTTCATCAGCCGGGCGATCGAGAAGGCCGGCTACCGCGCCGGGGAGGAAATCGCGCTGGCCCTCGATTGCGCGGCGAGCGAGTTTTTCAAGGACGGGCGCTATCACTTGGCGGGCGAGGGCAAGACCCTCGATGCCGCCGGCATGACCGCCTATCTCGAAGGATTGATGGCGCGCTATCCCATCACCTCGATCGAGGATCCCTTCGCCGAGGATGACTGGGCGGGATGGAAACAAGGCAGCGAGGCCCTCGGCAAACGGGTGCAACTGGTCGGCGACGATCTCTTCGTGACCAACCCCGAGCGTCTCCGCCGCGGCATTCGCGACGGCATCTGCAACGCGATCCTGGTCAAGCTGAACCAGATCGGCACCCTGAGCGAGACCCTGGAGACCATCGAAATCGCCCAGCGCGCCGGCTATGGCGCGGTGATCAGCCACCGCTCGGGCGAGACCGAGGATACCACCATCGCCGATCTCGCGGTCGCGACCAATGCCGGCCAGATCAAGACCGGCAGCCTCTCGCGCACCGACCGGCTGGCGAAATACAATCAGTTGATCCGCATCGAGGCCGAACTCGGCCGCGCCGGCCGCTATGCCGGGCGCGGCATTCTGCGCGGCTGAAGGGAGCGGACGACGCGGCGGCGGCGGCAAATTTGCCAGAGATGACAAATTTGACACGGGGCAGAGACGGTTTGGTTACTTTTTCTGGCCTTCAATGCGCGGGATCGACGCGCAAAGGAGGACCGGGATGCTCAGCGTTCATTTTCGTCGCATCGCCCTCGCCCAGGGACTGCTCGCTGGCGACACGGAAAAATCAGCGTCCGCCGAGACCTCGCGCGCGGCCAATTCGCCCGATCAGGGGCATGAGAATGCCGCCCGCGACACCGCGCCCCTGCCCCTCCCCGAACCCTGTGAAGCCTCTTGACGCCTCCTTCTCGCGGGATCAATTATTTGCACACAAACAATCCCTGACGCCGCCCCGCGCCTGACGCCCGGGCGGGCGGGCGGGCGAAAGCGAGTGGGCATCGATGACGAGGGCAGCGGGCACGCGCGCGCCCGCCTCTGACCAAGCCCCCGCCTCGGATGAAACGCCGGGGTTCGGGGATTACGTGGTGGAAGCGCAAGCGGGTTTCCTGCTGCGCCGCGCCCATCAGCGCCATGCCGCTTTGTTCCAGGAGATGATGGGCCGGCGCGACCTGACGCCGACCCAGTTCACCGCCCTGATCAAGATCGTCGAATGCGGCACGGTGACGCAAAATCGGCTCGGCCGCCTTGCCGCCATGGACCCGGCGACGATCCAGGGCGTGGTCCGGCGCCTGGTTGCGCGCGGGCTGGTTCGACGCGAGTTCGACCCCGCCGACCGCCGCACCCATGTGCTGTGCGCAACGGACACGGGGCTTGAACTGGCGCGGCAAGCCGTGGCATGCGCAACCGCCATCACCACCGCGACCCTGGCGCCGCTTTCGCCCGCGGAACGGCCTTTGTTTCTCTCTCTCCTCAAGAAGTTGATCTGAACGATGCCGGCACACCCCACGACCACGCTTGGCTTTGGCTTCGATTTTCCGGCGCTCGCGACGCGGGATGGGCTGATCCGGCTCGATCAGGCGTTCCTCGCCGAACTCGGCGCCGAGGACGCCGCGCTCGCCGCAAGCCTGCTCGCCGCCCGCGCCGCGCCGGAGACGGTCGTGGCCAAGGACGAGAGCGATCTCGTCATCGCCCTCGGCCGCCATCTCGACCGGTTCGTGGCAAGCCTGTTCGGCATCGGCGCGGAAGCCGGGGCGCTGGCCCGCCGCACCCATGATCTCGATCCGATCCATGCCTGCAAGCGGCTGTTCGTGCAGCGCCAGGCCGTCCGCCAGTATCCCGATGCCGCCGGCTTCGACGGCGAAGCGTTGCGCGTGGCGCTGGAGGAACGAATCGGCGACGTTTTGAACGAATCCGCCTTCGCCACCGCTATCGCCGGTTTCGAGGCCACGGGCGATGAGCAGGCGCTCGATCTCGCGCGTCGCTATGCCGCCTGGGCGGTGCTGAGCGCGGCGGGCCAGGCGCGGCATCGCGATGGCACCCTGTTTAAGGTGCCGCGCAAGCCCGATCCCGAGCATCTGGTGCCCATCGAGACCATCATCCGCGACGGCGTCACCATGCTGCGCCTGCCCGAACATGATTGGCGCGCGCGGGATGGGTTCGCGCTCACCGATCCCGGGATGAATGATCAGCAGGCGCTCGATCAGATGAATTACTGCATCTGGTGCCACAACCAGGGCAAGGATTCCTGCGCGAAGGGCCTGCGCGACCGCAAGAGCGGCGAATTCCAGAAATCCCCCTTCGGCGTCACCCTCGCCGGCTGCCCGCTTGAGGAAAAAATCAGCGAGATGCACACCCTCCGCGCCGAGGGGGCGGCGATCGGGGCGTTTGCCATCATCGCCATCGACAATCCGATGATGGCGGCGACCGGGCATCGCATCTGCAATGACTGCATGAAGGCGTGCATCTATCAAAAACAGGACGCGGTCGATATTCCCCAGGCCGAGACCTCGATTCTCCGCGATATCCTGGCGCTGCCCTGGGGGGTCGAGATCTACGCCCTTCTCACCCGCTGGAACCCGCTCGATATCCGCCGCCCGCTGCCGCGCCCGGAGAGCGGGCGGGCGGTGCTGGT
Source organism: Pseudomonadota bacterium (assembly GCA_021851785.1). Taxonomy (GTDB): domain Bacteria; phylum Pseudomonadota; class Alphaproteobacteria; order Acetobacterales; family Acetobacteraceae; genus Acidibrevibacterium. The sequence goes on along the minus strand of JAJZBV010000018.1, from coordinate 40,078 downwards.
GGTCGGGCTCGGCCCGGCCGGCTTCACGCTCGCCCATCATCTGCTCAATGACGGCCACAGCGTGGTCGCGATCGACGGGCTCAAGATCGAGCCGCTCGGCGTCGATCTCCAGGCGCCGGTCCGCGACGCCGAAACCTTGTTCGAAAATCTCGACGACCGGGTGATGGCCGGGTTCGGGGGTGTGGCCGAATACGGCATCACCGTGCGCTGGAACAAGAACTATCTCAAGCTGATCCGGCTTTTGCTCGAGCGGCGGGCGGGGTTCGCGATGTTCGGCGGGGTGCGGTTCGGCGGCGGGGCGACGCTTTCCATCGACGATGCCTGGGCGATGGGGTTCGACCATATCGCGCTCGCCATGGGGGCGGGGCGGCCGACCGTGCTCGACGTCCCCAACGGGCTCGCGCGCGGGGTGCGCCAGGCCTCCGATTTCCTGATGGCGCTACAACTCACCGGCGCGGCGAAATTCTCCTCGATCGCCAATCTGCAAATCCGCCTGCCCGTGGTGGTGATCGGCGGCGGCCTCACCGCCATCGACACCGCGACCGAAAGCCTCGCCTATTACGTCCGCCAGGTGGAAAAATTCGCCCGCCGCCATGAAACCCTGGTTGCCGAGCGCGGCGCGGACGCGGTGCGGGCCGGCTGGTCGGCGGAGGAGCGCGAAATCGCCGCCGAATTCCTCACCCATGCGGCGGCCATCCGCGCCGAGCGCGCGGCGGCGGCGGCTTCCGGCCGGGCGCCGCGTTTCGCGCCGCTGCTCGATGCCTGGGGGGGTGCCACCATCGCCTATCGTCGCCGGCTGATCGACGCCCCCTCCTATACCCTCAACCACGAGGAGGTCGCGAAAGCGCTGGAAGAAGGGGTGCGTTTCGCCGAGGGGCTGACCCCGGCCGCCGTCGAGGTCGATCAGTATGGCCATGCCGCCGCCTTGCGGGCCAAGCGCGGCGATGGCGCGGAAATCGTCTTGCCGGCGCGCGCCATTCTGGTCGCCGCCGGGACGCAGCCCAATACCGTGCTGGCGCGCGAGGATCGGCGGATCGCCCTCGATGGCCGCTATTTCCAGGCGATCGGCGCCGATGGCGCGCCGGTCTCGCCCATTCGCGGCCTCGCCAAGCCGGAGCGCGCCGAGATGCTGATGCACCGCGCCCCGGATGGCCGCTTCATCAGCTTTTTCGGCGATCTCCATCCGAGCTTCTTCGGCAATGTGGTCAAAGCGATGGGGAGCGCCCGGCGCGGCTATCCGCTGGTCTCGCGCGTGCTCGCCGAGCGCCCGCCCGCCGCTCCCGGCGCCGGCGCGGCGGTGATCGCGCAAAGCCGCGCGGCGCTCACGGTCACGGTGCATGCGGTCAATCGCCTGACGCCGACCATCGTCGAGGTGGTGCTGCACGCCCCGGCGGCGGCGCGCGCCTTCCGCCCCGGCCAGTTCTTCCGCTTGCAGAATTACGAGCGCTTCGCCCCCCGTCTCGAAGAACCCGGCCTGGGCACGACCCTGCTGACGATGGAAGGGCTCGCCATGACCGGGGCGTGGACCGATCCGGCGCGCGGCCTAGTCGCGGTGATCGCGCTCGAGATGGGCGGCAGCTCCGATCTCTGCGCGATGCTTGCGCCGGGCGAGCACGTGGTCCTGATGGGGCCGACCGGAACGCCGACCGATTTGCCGGAAGCGAGCACCGTCGCCCTCATCGGCGGCGGGCTCGGCAACGCGGTTCTGTTCAGCATCGGCGCCGCGCTCCGCGCGCGTGGCACGCGCGTCCTTTATTTCGCCGGCTACAAGAAGATGATCGACCGTTACAAGGTCGAGGAGATCGAGCGCGCCGCCGATGTCATCGTTTGGTGCTGCGACGAGGCGCCCGGTTTCACCCCGGCGCGGCCGCAGGACCGGAGCTTCGTCGGCACTATCGTCGCCGCCATGGCCGCCTATGGCGAAGGCCGGCTGGGGGCGCAGGACGTGCCGCTCGCCGATTGCGCGCATCTCGTCGCCATCGGCTCGGACCGCATGATGCAGGCGGTGGGCGCGGCGCGGCATGGCGTGCTCGCGCCGTTCCTCAAGCCCGGACACAGCGCCATCGGCTCGATCAACTCGCCGATGCAATGCATGATGAAGGAAGTCTGCGCGCAATGCCTGCAGCCGCAGATCGATCCGGTGAGCGGCGAACGAAGCGTCGTTTTCTCCTGCTTCAATCAGGATCAGGGGCTGGACCGGGTGGATTTCCCGGCGCTGGCCGAGCGCTTGCGCCAGAACAGCCTGCAGGAAAAACTGACCGCGCAATGGATCGACCGCGCGCTGCGGCGGCTGCGGCTGCGGCCTGCGTCGATCACCCCGTCCCCGGCCATGGGCTGACCCGGCCGCAGCGCCGTGAGGACAGGGCCCGTGGCACTGTCCAGCGGCAAGCGGTTGCGATAGCATCCCGGCAAAAGGCGAGGAGGGGCCGATGTCTGAGCCATTGTCTCTCGCGGTGCCGGCGGCGCCCAAGCGGTCGCTCTCCTGGCGCGGCGTGCTTCGTGCCGCCCGCGATAACCCGCTCCAGCTCTGGACCGACGCCGCCTATGCGCAAGACATCGAGCAGCAGAGCTTCCTCGGCAAGCCGCGCCTCCTGCTCAACGCGCCCGATGCCATCCAGCACGTGCTCATTCGCGAGGCCGGCAATTTCCGTCGCACCGCGCCTTCCATCCGGCTGCTCCGCCCCTTCGTCGGGCGCGGGCTTTTGCTCAGCGAGGGCGAACTCTGGCGGCGCCAGCGGCGGGTGATTGCCCCCACCCTGGCGCCGCGCGCGTTGCCGCCTTTAATGGCCGAGGCGGCGCGGGCGATCTCGGCCGCCCTGCCGGCGCTCGACACCGCGGCCGCGGCCGCGACGCCGGTCGATCTGCTGGCGGCGATGCAGGGCCTCGCCCTCGACATCGCCGGCCGCTCGATGTTCTCGGTGGCGATGGAGGTGTTCGGCGTCGAGATGCGGCAAATGTTCACCGCGGCGTCGCGAAACATCTCACGACCGGATTTTTTCGACCTGGTGCTGCCGATCGGCATCCCCAGCCCGCGCGATTTCCGCCGCTGGTGGTTCCAGCGCCGCTGGATGGGCCTGATCAGCCGCATCATCGCCGCGCGCGAGGCGACGGACGGTAAAACCGGCGACGGCGCCGATCTCTTCGACCTTTTGCGCACCGCCTGCGCCGGGGATGGGCCGGAGGGCGCCCGCCAGCTCCGTGACGAAGTGGCGACGATGATCATCGCCGGGCACGAAACCACCGCCCTTACCCTGTTTTGGTCAGCGCTCCTCCTCGCCGCCGCGCCGGAGGTGCAGGCGCGCATCGCCGCCGAGGCGGACGGCCTCGATCTCGGACCGGACGGCGCGCCGGCGGCGCTGGAGCGGCTTTCCTACACCCGCGCCGTGGTCAGCGAGGCGCTCCGGCTCTATCCCCCGGCGGCGGTGATCGTGCGCGAGGCGATCGCCGAGACGCGCTGCGGCGCCATCACCTTCCCGCGCGGGGCGCTGGTGTTCATCGCGCCCTGGGTGCTGCACCGCCATCGCAAGCTCTGGACGGCGCCGGGGCATTTCGATCCCGGCCGCTTCCTCCCCGGGGCAGCGCCGGTGCCGCGCTTCGCCTATCTCCCCTTCGGCGCCGGCCCCCGGGTTTGCGTCGGCGCTCAGTTCGCGCTCGCCGAGGCGACCCTGGTGCTGGCGACCCTGGTGCGGCGCTTCGTGATCACCCGTGGCGACGAGGCGCCGGTGATGCCGGTCAGCGTGGTGACGACGCAGCCCGACCGGGCACCGCCGTTCCATCTCGCGGCGCGGCCGGGCGCAGCATGAAGAGCGCGGCCAACGCGGAGAGGCACAGCCCGGCGGAGACGAGAAGCGCGTAGAGCCCGAGCCGGTCGAGGATCAGGCCGAACAGCAAGGGCGCCAGCGCCTGCGCCGCGCGCGCCGGGGCGCCGAGCCAGCCGGTGCGCGCGCCATAGCCGTGCGGGCCGAAAATCGCCAGCGGCAAGGTGCCGCGCGCGATGGTGAGAATACCGTTACCGGCGCCATAGAGCAGCGAGAACGCGATCGCGAGCGGCGCCCCCCACAGCGCCAGCAGCGCAACGCCCAGCGGGTGCAAGGCGGTCGCGATGCGGGCCGGGATCAGCGGATGGGTGCGGCGGAGAAACAGGAATTCGACGATCCGCGTCATCACCTGCGCCGGGCCGACCAGCGCCGCGGCACCGATCGCCGCCGCCCGGCCTGCCCCCGCCATCTGCAAAACCTGCGGCAGATGCGTCGCCATCGCGCCGGTGACGAACCAGGCGCTGGCGAAAACATAGGCCAGCAGCACCATCTCGCGGCGCTGATCGCGCGGCTCGCCATCCTCGGGCCTGGGGGCCGGCGGCGGCGCGCGCGGCACCAGAAAGATGTTGAGCGGAAGGCCGAGCACGGTATGCAGCCCGGCCCAGGCGAGACAGGCGCCGCGCCAGCCGAAATGCGCGGCGAGCACGGCGCTGAGCGGCCAGCCGATGGTGGAGGCGAAGCCGGCGAACAGCGTAATCCCGGTGATCGGCCCGCGCGCGGCATTGCCATAGAGCCCGGCGAGCGTCGCGAACGCCGAATCATAGAGGCCGAGCGACATCCCGACCCCGAGCACCGCCCAGGCGGCGAACAGCGCCACCGGCCCACGCGCCAAAGCCAGCGCGCCAAGCCCGGCGATGAACACCAGATTGGAGGCGACCAAAACCCCCCGGCCACCCCGCGCGTCGATCGCCCGCCCGATCGCCGGCCCGCTCATCGCCGCGATCAGGAGCGAAGCGGAGACGGCGGCGAACACCATCGTCGGGGTGGTCCCGGTTCCTTGCGCCATCGGCTCGGCGAGGATCGCCGGCAGATAATAGCTCGACGCCCAGGCCAGGGTCTGGGTGGTGCCGAGCGCGAAAATGACCTGCCCGGTGCGGCGCCGCGCGGGCTCAGTCGCCGCCAAGCGCCGCTTCCACGCCGGCGGCAAGCGCGAACAGCCGGGCATCGGCCATCGTCTCGCCGACCAGCATCAGCCCCGCCGGGGCCTCGCCGGGGCGATGGCAAGGCAGGCTGATGGCGCAGCGATCGAGGAAATTGACCAGCGAGGTGTTGCGCAGCGTCTGCAAATTGATGCGCTGATAGGCGGCCTCGTCGGCGAGATCGGCGATACGCGGTGCAACGATCGGCACCGTCGGCAGGATCAGGGCATCGAACGCCGCGGTTTGCGCGTCCATCGCCGCGATGATGCGCGCCCGCGCCGCCAGGAGATCGACGTAATCGGCGGCGCGCGGCTCGGCGCCACGCGCGATGCGGGCGGCAACCCGGGGGTCATAGAGGGCGGCGCCCTCGGCGAGAAGCCGGCGATGCCAGGCATAGGCTTCCGGGGCGCTGAACCCACCCAGGCGGTTCGCCGCCGGAATTTCCTCGAGCGGGGCGAAAACGCGCGCCTCGATCCGCGCCCCGGCGTTGCGCAAAATCGTGCAAGCACGTTCGAACGCGGCGGCGATGGCCGGATCGAGCCCCTCCAGCGCATGCCCCTCCGGAATCGCGAGGCGGAGCCCGCTGACCGGGAGCGGCGGCGGCGCCTCGGCCGTGACCGCTCCCGCCATGACGGCATCGAGAATGGCGCAGCAGGCGACGCTCGGCGCCAGCGGCCCGACCGAATCGAGGGTTTGCGACAGCGGCAGCACGCCATCGCGCGGGATCCGCCGCGCCGTCGGCTTGTAGCCGGTGATGCCGCAGAACGCCGCCGGGATGCGGCAGGAGCCGCCGGTATCGGTGCCGATCGCGGCGGCCACCATGCCATCCGCGACCGCGACCGCCGAGCCCGACGAACTGCCGCCCGGGACGCGGCCGATTTCGCGCTGCCAGGGGCTGCGCGGCGTGCCGTAATGCGGGTTGAGGCCGAGGCCGGAATAGGCGAACTCGGTCATGTTGGCGCGACCGAGCGGAATGAACCCGGCGGCGAGCAGGCGCGTGACGATGCCGGCGTGGGCCGCGGCCGGCGGCGCCTCGCGCAGCACGCGCGACCCCGCCGGGGTCGGCTCGCCGGCGATATCGAACAGATCCTTGAGGGCGATCGGAATGCCGGCGAACGCCGAGGGCGCGCGGCCCGCCGCGCGCAGCCGGTCACAGGCATCGGCGCTGGCGCGCGCGGCCTCGGCATGGAGTTTCACGAAAGCGCGCGACCCTTCGCCGGCTTGGTCTTCGATGCGCGTAAGCGAGCGTTCGACGAGGGCGCGGGCGGTGAGTTTGCCGGCGGCGAGGCCGGCGGCGAGATCGAGCAATTTTTCCATGGCCGGAATCCTGCTCCGCCCCCACCGGTGCGTAAAGGGGGCGCGTAAAGGGGCGCGGCGAGATGGCCGGGCGAGATGGCGGGCGAGCCTTGCCTCGGCCCGGAAAGAGGGGTTTCAATAAGGGCCTTGAGATCAAGGAGACGCCTCATGGCCCTCGCCGCCGGACCGGAAACCCAGATCGGCAAGCTGGTGATCCGCAATATCGGCCTGATGCTCTCGGGGGCGCTCGAAGCCCCGATCCTGGATGCCGACACCCTGGTTGCCGAAAACGGGCGTATCACCGCCTGCGGGCGCGAGAAGGATTGCGATACCGAAGCCGCGCGCGTGGTGATCGACGCCCAGGGCACGACCCTCGCCCCCGGCCTGATCGACAGCCACGTCCACCCGGTGTTCGGCGACTGGACGCCGCGCCAGAGCCAACTCGGCTGGATCGAGAGCTGTCTCCATGGCGGCGTCACGACGATGGTCTCGGCGGGCGAGGTGCATCTCCCCGGGCGGCCGCGCGACATCATCGGCGTCAAGGCGCTGGCGATCACCGCCGAGCGCGCTTTCGCCAATTTCCGCCCGCTCGGGGTCAAGGTCCGGGCCGGCGCGCCGGTGCTCGAGCGCGGCATGGTGGAGAGCGATTTCGCCGAACTCGCCGCCGCCGGGGTGAAGCTGCTCGGCGAGGTCGGGCTCGGCACCGTGAAGGCCGGCTATGAGGCCAAGGAGATGGTGGCGTTCGCGCGCAAATACGGCATCCAGAGCACCATCCACACCGGCGGGCCGAGCGTGCCGGGCTCGGGCTATATCGACGCCGATACCGTGCTGGAAGCGGATGCCGACATCATCGGCCACATCAATGGCGGGCATACCGCGCTGCCGCTCCGGCAGATCCGCTGCCTCTGCGAAGGGTGCGCGCGCGGCATCGAGATCGTCCATAACGGCAACGAACTCGCCGCCCTCAGCGCGCTCCGCTTTGCGAACGAACTCGGCCAGCTCGCGCGCGTCATTCTGGGGACCGACAGCCCCGCCGGCTCGGGCGTGCAGCCGCTCGGCATTCTGCGCCTGATCGCCTTTCTTTCGAGTTTCGGCGAAATCCCGGCCGAGACCGCGTTCTGTTTCGCGACCGGCAACACGGCGCGGCTGCGCGCGCTCGAATGCGGCCTGATCGAAATCGGCCGGGCGGCGGATTTCGTGCTGATGGACCGCGCCCAGCACAGTTCAGGGAAGGATCTTCTGGACAGCGTGCGCTTGGGCGATCTCCCCGGCATCGGCATGACGGTGATCGACGGCATCGTCCGCACCACCCGCAGCCGCAACACCCCGCCCGCCGAACGCATTCCGGTGATCGTCTCCTGATTTCTCCGCTTTCCCCGGCCCCGGCGCTATAATGGCGAAGAAAATGAGAATGCCGCGAGGAGGAAAACATGCCGCACGCCCGGACCGATGATGGCATCAATCTCCATTACGAGGAAACCGGCCGCGGCGCGCCGATCGTCTTCGTTCATGAATTCGCCGGCGATTGCCGCGCCTGGGAGCCGCAACTCCGCCATTTCGGCCAGAGCCACCGCGCCATCGCCTATAACGCGCGCGGCTATCCGCCGTCGGACGTGCCGCCCGATCCGAAGCACTATTCCCAGGCCCGCGCGGTCGAGGACATCATCGCCGTGCTCGATCATCTCGGCATCGTGCGGGCGCATATCGTCGGGCTCTCGATGGGCGGGTTCGCGACCCTGCATTTCGGCCTCCGCCATCCCTCGCGCGCGCGCTCACTCACCGTCGCCGGCTGCGGCTACGGCGCCGAGCCGGAGCGGCGGGCGGCGTTCCAGGCCGAGGCGGAGGCGACGGCGGCGTATCTGCGGCGCGAATCGATGCGTGATTTCGCCGCCAAATATGGCGACGGGCCGACCCGCGTGCAGTTCGCCAACAAGGATCCGCGCGGCTTCGCGCAATTCCGCGCCATGCTCGCCGAGCATTCGGCGCTGGGCTCGGCCAATACCCAGCTCGGCGTGCAGCGCGCCCGCCCCTCGCTCTATGACCTCACGCAAGAGATGGCGCGGCTCGATGTGCCGACCCTGATCCTGACCGGCGATGAGGACTGGCCCTGCCTCAACCCCGCCTTGCTGATGAAGCGTACCATCCCGACCGCGGCGCTGGCGGTGATGCCGAATTGCGGCCACACCATCAATCTCGAGGATCCCGACCAGTTCAACCGCATCGTCGGCGATTTCCTGGCCCAGGTCGAGGCCGGGCGCTGGCCGGCGCGCGACCCGCGCACGCTGGGCCGTTCCGCGACCGGAATGCTGGAACCATGAGAATGGTTGCGAAACGGCCAGAGGGCACGCTATATCTATGAACAGAATTTGCGAATAATTCGCAACAACTCGCTCGGAAGGCGCCCGCCGCCATGGCCCAGGCTGACATCACCCGCGCTGACATCACCCTTGGCCACGAGGTTCAGATCAGCCGGCGTTGCGAGCGTGCCGTGGTCACCGCGTATCGCGAATTGCGTGGCTTCGGCACCCCGGATTTTGACGCTTTCCGCGCCTGCACCACGCTTTATCGCATCCATCATCCGGAAGCATCGCTGAACGAAGCGCGCCGTCTGGTCGCGGAATGGATCGACCATCACGTCATCCGCGACGATCCCGGTCCGACGCCGGGCTGCGCCTGCGGCTGACCGGGCTCTCAATCGGCGAGGAACCGCGCGGTCGCCGCGACCGCCTCGGCGAGGCCGGTGCGCTGAATCGGAACGCCGTCCGGAAAGGCGGGATAAAGCCGCGCCGGCAGGCGCCGGTCGAGCAGCACGAAAACCCCGCGATCGCCCTCGCTCCGGATCAGCCGCCCGAAGGCCTGGCGCAGGCGGAGCCGCACCAGCCGGTCGTCGTAGCCGCCGGGGGCGCCGCCGGAGAGATGGATCCGCCGCTCGCGGTGCAGGATATCGGGGCGCGGCCACGGCACCCGCTCGAACACCACGAGCCTAAGCGCGCGGCCCGGCACATCGACGCCGTCGCGCATCGCGTCCGTCCCGAGGAGACAGCTTTCCTCCTCGGCGCGAAAAATATCGACCAGTGTCGCGTTATGCATGGCATCGACGTGCTGGGCGTAAAGCGGAATGCCGGACGCGGCGAGCGCGGGCGCGAGGCGCGCGTGAACGGCGCGGAGCCGGCCGATCGCGGTGAACAGGCCCAGGGCGCCGCCGCGGGCGGCGAGAAACAGCGCGCGAAACGCCCCGGCGAGCGCCGCGAGATCGCCGGCGGCGACGTCACCCACGATGAAGACGCGGGTTTGCGCGGCGTAGTCGAACGGGCTCGGGAGCGCCGCGCGCGCCGCCGGCAGCGGCAGATACCCCGCGCCCACGCGCGCCTCGGCGGCGTCCCAGGCGGCGACGGGATCGCCCGCCCCCTCGTCGCGGAGTGTGGCCGAGGTGATCAGAATGCCATGCGCGGGCGCGGCGAGGGTCGCGGCGAAGGGTTCGGTGGGGTCGAGCCAATGGCGATGGAGCCCGACCTCGACGCCGCCACCGGGCAGCGTCTCGCGGCGGAGAAAGGCGATGAAGCGCGGCCTGGTGCCGGGGCTGGGCGGCGGCGCGGCGAGGGCGGCGAGCATCTCGCGCCACGCCGAGAGCCGCTCCAGCGCGCGCCGGCCAAGCGTGCGGCAGGCGGCGGCGATGCGGTTGCGGGTCGCGCTGTCGAGATCCTCGGCCTCGTCGTCGAGCCGGGCCTGTAGCCGCGCGCGGAGGGTCGCAAGCGGGGTCGCGAGGCGAGACAACGCGCGTTCCAGCGCTTCGCCGGCGGCGATGACGGCGGGGTCGAGCGGATGGAGATCGACCTCGAGCGGCACCCGCGCGGTCTCCGGCGGGCGCTCGGCACCGGGCGCGCGGGCGAGGATCTGGCGGTCGAGGGCGTGGAAAAACGCCTCCGCCGGATTGGCCGGGCCGGCGAGATCGCCGCTCTCCGGCCCCTCGCCGCGGCCGAGCCGCCCCGACCAGCCCGGCGCCGGCAAGGCCCGCGCCGCGACCAGCGCCGCCTCCAGCGCGGTCTCGAGCGGCGCCAAGCCTCCGACCAGTTCGCCGACCCGGGCGCGAAGTCCCCGCGCCCGCGAGCGCGCGCCCTCGGCGCCGAGCAGCCAGCGGCGCAATTCCGCCGCCTCCACCCCCGACAGCACGGCGGCGAAGGCGGCATCGGCGGCGTCGAACAGATGATGGCCCTCGTCGAAGACATAGCGGGTCGGCACCGTGCCCTCGTCCGTGCCTTCGCCCCAGTTCCAGAAATGCGCCGCCTGGTTCATCACCAAAGCGTGATTGGCGATAACCAGCTCGGCGCCCTCGGCGCGGCGGATGGCGTGTTCGACGAAGCAGCGCCGCCAATGCGCGCAAGCGGCGTGGATGCACTCGCCACGCCGGTCGGCGAGCGCAAGGATCGCGCCCTGGCCGAAGAGTTCCGCGAACCAGCCGGGAAGATCGCCGCCCTGGATGTCGCCGTCGCTGGTCGCGAGCGCCCAGCGCGCGATGAGGCCGAGCGCGAGCGGCGAGACGGTGAGCCCCATGCCCTGCGCCGCGTCCTGGAAATTGAGCAGACAGAGATAGTTCTCCCGCCCCTTGCGCACCACCGAAAGCCGCCGCCGCGCCGCCGGATCGGGATAGACGCGGGCGAGTTCGCCCTCGATCTGGCGCTGCAAATGGCGGGTGAAGGTGCTGATCCAGACCGAACCATGGTTGTGTTGCGCCCACAGACTCGCCGGAGCGAGATAGCCGAGGGTCTTGCCGGTGCCGGTGCCGGCCTCGGCGAGCACGAGATGCGGCGCGCCGCGCTCGACGCGGGGCGCGAAAGCGGCGGTCGCGGCGGCGGCATAGTCGGATTGGCCGGGCCGCGCCTCGGCGGTGGCGCCGAGGATTTCGGCCAGCCGCCGCCGCGCTTCGGCGGCGCCGACGGGATGGGCGGAAGGCGGTGGTGGTGGCGGCGTCTCGGGCCATTCCGGCACACGCCGCCAGATCGCCAGCGCCTCCGCCGAGGGCAGCGCCGCCGGCTCATCGAGCGCCGTCAGCACCGCCTCCGCCCACCCCCAGCCGGCGCGCCCGAGCCCTGCGGCAAGCGACGCGGCATCGCGGTTTCGCGGCACGCGGCGGGCACGGGCGAGATCGGCGAGCAGGGACGCGGCAAACGCCGCGAGCGTGCCGACCTGATCGGCGGGATCGGGGCCGAGCGGCGGCAGATCGAAAAAAGCGGCAAGCCCGCGCGGCGTCGGCACCAGCGCCCGCGCCGGGTGGACGAAGGCAAAAAGCTCGAGGAGATCAAACGCCGGCAGCGGCCGGATGGCGAGCCGCCGCCAGGTCGCCGGGGCATGAACGAGGAGCGGCGGCGGCAGACCGGCGAGACGATGGGCGATGGTCTCGGGCGGCCCGGCGATGATCTCGCCAGCCGGGGTCAGCAGCGCCGCCCGCCCCTCGACGGCAACCAGGGCGGGCGGGGATGCCGGAGGGGATGCCGGAGGGGATGATTGCGACATTGCCGAATTATAAGGCGTCTTGCGCATTGACCAATATCGGAGCGGTTTCTAGCTTGCGTTCATGGCTGACACATTTCGCAACATGGCACCACCCTCCCCCCACCCGATGCTCGCCGAGTTGCCCAAGGCGTGGCCGTTCGAGGAAGCCGCCAGGGTCGCGGCGCGGCTCGCCAGAACCGGCGGGCAGCGGGCGCTGTTCGCGACCGGCTACGGCCCCTCCGGTCTCCCGCATATCGGCACTTTCGGCGAGGTCGCCCGCACCTCCTGGGTGCGTCATGCGTTTGGCGTGCTCACCGGCCTCCCCTCCCGCCTGCTCGCCTTCAGCGACGACATGGATGGGCTGCGCAAAGTGCCGGATAACGTGCCCAACCGCGACATGCTGGAAAAACATCTCGGCAAGCCACTGACCCGGATTCCCGACCCGTTCGGCACCCATCGGAGTTTCGGCGCCCATAACAACGCCCGCTTGCAGGGGTTTCTCGACACTTTCGGCTTCGACTACCAGTTCGCCTCGGCGACCGACTATTACACCGCCGGGCGGTTCGATGACGCGCTGCTGCGCCTGCTCGAGGTCTATGACGAGGTGATGGCGGTCATTCTCCCGACCCTCGGCCCCGAACGCCGCGCGACCTACGCGCCCATCCTGCCCATCCATCCCGAAACCGGCGTCGTCATGCAGGTCGCGCTCGCAAAAATCGACCGCGAGGCCGCAACCGTCGCCTGGCGTGATCCAGACAGCGGCAAATCCTACGAAACCCAGGTGACCGGCGGGCATTGCAAGCTGCAATGGAAGGCCGACTGGGCGATGCGCTGGTTTGCCCTCGGCGTCGATTACGAAATGTCGGGCAAGGATCTGATCGACAGCGTGCGCTTGAGCGGCAAGATCTGCCGCATCCTCGGCGGCGCGCCGCCGGAGGCCTACACCTACGAATTATTTCTCGACGAAAACGGCCAGAAAATCAGCAAATCGAAAGGCAACGGGCTCTCGGTCGAGGACTGGCTGCGCTATGCCCCGCCCGAATCGCTGGCGCAATTCATGTACAACGCGCCGCAGCGCGCCAAGCGCCTTTATTTCGATGTCATTCCGCGCGCCGTCGATGAATACGTCGCCAATCTCGACCGCGCCCGCGGCCAGGACGGGGCGGCGCTGATGGCGAACCCGGTCTGGCACATCGGCGCCGGAGGCATCCCGGACGAGGACGTGCCACTCTCGTTCACGCTGCTCCTCAACCTCGCCGCCGTGGTCAACGCCGAGCGCGGCGATATTCTCTGGAGCTTCATCCGCCGCTATGCGCCGGCGGCAACGCCGGAGGGCAATCCGCTGCTCGCCCGCCTCGTCGAGCACGCGCTCGCCTATTATCGTGATTTCATCCGCCCCGCGAAGCGCCATCGCGCCCCCGATGACCTCGAGCGCGCGGCGCTCGCGGAGCTGGCGGCGGAACTCCCGCATCTTTCGGAAGACGCCGACGAGACGGCGATCCAGACCCTGCTCTATGACATCGGCAAGCGCCATCCCTTCCCCGATCTGCGCGCCTGGTTCGGCACGCTCTATCAAGTCCTGCTCGGCCAGGCGGAGGGGCCGCGTTTCGGCAATTTCGTCGCGATCTACGGCCGTGCCGAGACCATCGCGCTGATCGAGGCGGCGCTCACGCGCCCCGCCGATGCCGCCTGACGCGGAGCCTCTCGCTTCCCCATCGGCCCGGCGCACGGTTTTTTCGCTGCACCACCTGCCGCCGCTGCTCGGCCTCGTCTTGCTCATCGTGGCGGTGTTCGTGGTCCGGCGCGAATTCCGTTCGCTCCAGCTCGAAGACATCGTCGCCGCGCTCGATGCCATCCCCGAGCGGGCGCTGGCGAGCGCTTTCGGCTTCACCCTGCTCGCCTACGGTGTGCTGACCTTCTATGACCGCCTCGCGGTGATTTATGCCGGGGCGCGGATCTCCTATTGGCGGACCGCGTTCGCCTCGTTCTGCGCCTATGCATTGTCGCATAATCTCGGCTTCGCCGCGGTCTCGGGGGCGGCGGTGCGGTTTCGGCTCTACGCCCATTGGGGGCTGTCGCCGGTGCAGATCGGCAAGGTGATCGCCTTTTGCAGCCTCACTTTTGGTCTCGGCGGGATGGTTCTCGGCGGCGCGATCCTGTTCGTCGAACCCGGTGCAGTGCCGTTGTTTGGGGATAAGCTGCCGCGCTTCCTCCCCGCAATGGTCGGCGCCTTACTCTGGGCGGTGGTGCTCGGCTATGTCTGGATCGCGCGGAGCCTCGGCCATCTCCGCCTCTTCGGCCATGAGATCGCGCTCCCCGACAGCCGGATGGCGATTTTGCAGGTGCTGATCGCCGCCGCCGATGTCGCCGTCACCTCCTCGATCCTCTACGCCTTGCTGCCGCCGGCGCCGGGGCTCACCTATCTCCGCTGCCTCGCGGTCTACGTGGTCGCGACCAGCGCCGGCCTGCTCGCCAGCCTCCCGGCCGGCATCGGCGTGTTCGACAGCCTCGTCCTGCTCGGCCTCTCGCCCTATGTCGATGCGCCGCGCATCGTCGGCGCGATCATCGTCTTCCGGCTCTATTATTCGATCATTCCGCTGTTCCTCGCCGGCGGCCTGTTCGCCGGCAACGAGATTCTGCTGCGCGGGCGCGAGATTCTGCCGTCCGGGCCGGCGTCGCCGGGCTGGATCGCCGGCCTCGGCAGTTGGAGCGAGCCCGATTTCGCAGTGGCGATCGCGACCGGGGCGGTCACGATCTGCGGCGCGATGCTGCTTTTGCTCGGCGTCGTCGGGCCGATGCCCGACATGTCGTGGGTCGATGCCGACCTCGCCGAGTTGAGCACGCCCTCGGGACAGTTCCTGCCCTCGCTGATCGGCGCCGGGCTGCTCGCCCTCGCCTTTGGTCTCTCGCGGCGCGTCACCCTCGCTTGGGGGGCGGTGGTGGCGCTGCTGCTGGTCGCCGCCGCGACGACCTTCGTCGAAGGCGTGCGCTGGTGGGTGCCGGCCATGCTCTTGGCCGCGACCGCCCTGATCGCGCCGTTCCGGCGGGCGTTTTATCGCCATGTCCATCTCACCTCCGACCCGTTCGATATCGCCGCGTCGCTGCCGCTGCTCGCGCTGGTGCTCTGCGTCATCACGCTCTCCGCTTTCGAGCACCATGTCCGCGGCCTCGCCGATCAGAGCTGGTGGGAGGTGGTCGCCTCACCCGAGGCGCCGAACGCGCTCCGGCTCAGCCTCGCGCTCGCGGTCGGGCTCGGAATTCTGGCGATCTGGCAATTGCTGCGCCCGGGGCAGGTGCGGCTCGACGCCTGGACCAACGAGACGCGACGGCGGTTCCAGGCGCTCGGCGGCACGCCGCCGGCGGGGGCCGATGGCCTGTTATGGGGGGAAGCCGGGGAGGCGGCGATGCCGGTGCGGCGGTTCGGCCATCTCGTCGTCGCCCTCGGTGATCCCGCCGGGGCCGCCGAGGATCGGGTTTCGGCGATTTGGCGGCTCCGCGATCTCGCGACGCAGGAAGGGGCGACGCCGGCGGTGTGGCGGGGTGGGGACGCCCTGCTCGGGGTCTATGCCGATATCGGCCTGTCTGCGGTTCCGGCGCCTGACGCTGCCGGACACTACGCGCTCTGCCGCACCGAGCGCGACCTCAGCCTGCTGCTCGCCTCAATGGAACACGAGATGGGGCAGCCAGAGGGTCAGGATCGGCACATAGGTGATGATCCCGAGCACGATCAGCAGAAGGATCAGAAACGGCAGGATGCCACGGATCACCTCGCCGATGGGCGCGTTTGAAATCGTCGAAAGCACGAAGAGATTGAGCCCGACCGGCGGGTGGACCAGGCCGATTTCCATGTTGTGGGTGAAAATGATGGCGAAATGCACCGGATCGACGCCGAGCGGCACCAGCGCCGGCGCGAGCACCGGCAGAACCAGGAGGAGCGTCGCCGTCACCTCCAGGAAACAGCCGAGCACCAGCAGCAAAACATTGATCGCGAGCAGGAATTGCCAGGTGCGGAACCCGTGTGCCACGGTGAACCGCACCAGGGCGGCGGGAATGCCCGATTGCGTCATCCAGTGGCCGAAGGCGAGCGCTGAGGCGACGATGAGCATGATCGCGCCGGCGCTGCGGAGCCCATCGGCGACCACCGCCAAGGTCTCCGCGGGGTGAAAGCCGCGGTAAAAGATCAGGCTGACGAAGAGGGCCACCACCGCCGCGACCGCCGCCGCCTCGGTCACCGTCACCAGCCCGCCATAGATCCCGACCAGCACCACCACCGGCACCGCGAGCGCCGGCAGCGCCGCCCAGGTGACGGCGAGGCGCTGGCGCCAGGGCAGTGACGGCTCGATCGGGAAATTGTTGCGCCGCGCGGTGAACCACACCCAGCCGAAGAATGCCGCCGCCTGTAACAGGCCCGGCAGGATGCCGGCGAGGAAGAGGCGCGGCACCGATTGCTCGGCGACGATGCCATAGAGGATGAGCGCGATCGAGGGCGGCACGACGATGCCGATGGTGCCCGAGGCGCCGATGACGCCGAGCGCGAAGGAACGCGGATAGCCGCGCGCCAGCATCGCCGGCAGGAGGATGGTGCCCATCGCGAGCGCGGTCGCGACGCTGGAGCCGCAGATCGCAGCAAACAGCGTGCAGGCGACGACGGTGACGAGGCCGAGCGAGCCGCGCACGCCGCCGAGCCAGGCGACGGCGAGATCGACCAGCGCCCGCGCAACCCCGCCGCGGCGCATGAAGGCGGCGGCCATGACGAACAGCGGCAGCGCCATCAGCGTCGTCGAGTTGAGCTGGTCGATGATCACCTGCGCGACCCCGATCAGCGGCTGGCCGGAGACCGCGTAGAGGATCGCGGCGCACACCCCGAGCACCAGGAAAATCGGCAGCCCGACGGCGAGCAGGCCGAAAAACAGCACGAGGAAGAGAAGAACGGTCATCGCCGGTGAAAGCGTGCTTATTCGGTGCGGGTTGCGTCGTTGCGGCCGATCGTCATCCGGCGCGCGTCGTATGCGAAGAGATAGCGCCGGAGGCGCCCGAGATAGCGGAGCGCCATCAGCACGCCGCCGACCGGCAAGGCGAGGTAATAGAGCCACATCGGGAATTGCAGATCGGTCGAGCTGCGCTCATCGAGAAGCCAGGCGGTGGTCACGATCCGCCAGCCGTAATAGGCGAGGCCGGCGCAGAAAATCACCGCGATCAGGGAATTGCCGATCTCGAGCCAGCGCTGTCCGGCGGGAGGCAGCAGCCGCAACACGACATCGGGGCGGACATGGCCGTCGCTCCGCGCCAGCTCGGAGGCGACGATCATCACCGCCCACACCAGGAGATAGACGATCACCTCCTCGGCCCAGGAGATCGCGTGCGCCGGCGCGAAATAGCGGCCGAGCACCTGCACGCTGCCGGCGAGCAGGGCGGCGAGCCCGAGCAGCCCGACGACGATGCGCTCGGCCCAGAGCCAGAGCCCGCCCAGCCCCTGCTCAGGCGGCGGCGCCGACATCTTCGCTGACCAGGCGGACCATTTCCGGCGACACCTTGATCTCATGCGCGACCTTGTCCTGGTCGGCCATCATCTTCTTGCGCTCGGCGGCGATCTGGTCGGCGGTCGGAGCGGTGTAGGTCACGCCATGGGCGATCAATTTTTCGCGCGCCGCGTCCTGATCGGCCTGCATATTGGCGCGATAGGTCGGGATGTTCGCGGCCCAGAGATCGGTCATCAGCTTTTGCAGATCGGGCGCGAGACCGGCCCAGAAGCCGTTGGCGACGATCGGGATGTATTCGCCGATGAATTGATGATCGGCGAGGGCGTATTTCACGCCCGCCTCCCAGAGCTGGGCGCTGGCGACGCTCTCATCGGTGCTGACCAGACCGTCGAACGTGCCTTGCGAAAGCGCGAGCGGCACGTTCGGCCACGCCGTGGTGTTGGGGATGGCGCCGAAGAAACGCGCCCGCCAGGCTTGGCCCGCGCCGCCGGAATTGCGGATCTTGAGCCCGCGCAATTCATCGTACTGGGTGAGCTTGTGGCTCGCCGTGTACCAGTTCTGATAGCCGAGATCGAGCCAGGGGCCGAGCACATGGCCCCTGAGGCGCGTGTCGATCTCGCCGTTCACCATGGCGCCGGCGCGGCCATCGACCACTTTGTGCGTCACCGCGAAGGGCTGGCCGTAGAGGGCGGGGAGCTGGAACAGATCGCAATCCGGGATGAACCCGGTCATCGTCCAGGTGCCGGGGCAGGCCATTTCCACCTGCCCCTGGATCAGGGCCTTCGAGACGTCGAGATCGGAGAAGAGCTGGCCGCTCTGGAATAATTCGGTCTTGATCCGCCCTTCTGACGCGGCGTCGAGCTTCTGGAGATAATCGGCGAGCGATTTGTTGCGCCCGTGCGAGGGCGCGGTATCGAGCGAGCAGCGGAGCCGGATCGCGGCGTCCGCCCGGGCGTCGCGCCACACGGCCGGCATCGCGAGAACAGCCACGCCGAGGGCGCGGCGGCGGGTCAAACGCGGCATCATGGCTCACTTCCTCCCGATCGATACGGCTCGATCTGTGCGGATCGATGCGGGCGCACTCTCTGGGCAAGCCCGCCTCGCCGTCAAGGGGGAATAGCCAAGCGGCGGCCAAGGGGAGCGGCCGAGGGAAACGGCCAAGGGGAACGGCCGAGGGGCCGGAAGCCGATCGGGAGATCAGCGGTCAGACCCGGCTTTCTCCATCAACGCCCGCATTTCCTCCATGGCCTCCATGAAGCGGCGGTTGAGAATTTCCACCGCCTCGCCATTGGCGCGCTGGATCAGCTCGCTCAGCTCCTTGGCGTTGCTCACCGCTCGCTCATAGGCGCGGCGCACCAGCTCGGCATGCTTGGCGGCGCGTTGGGGCGGGTTGTCGGGGGTGCTGAGCAGCGCCGCCGCCTCGCTCATCTCGGCCATGTTCTGTTGCAGGATTTCCATGTTCCGCCGCGCCACCGCCTGCGCGCCCTCCATCGCCACCCGGTTGGCCATGGTGAAGACCTCGATATTGCGGCGATAAGCGCCGAGGAGGCCCTCCATATCCGGCATGTGCGGCATTTTCATCTCGCCGAACGGACCACTGAACGGG
Organism: Pseudomonadota bacterium; assembly: GCA_021851785.1. Classification (GTDB taxonomy): domain Bacteria; phylum Pseudomonadota; class Alphaproteobacteria; order Acetobacterales; family Acetobacteraceae; genus Acidibrevibacterium. The sequence continues at coordinate 21,249 of JAJZBV010000018.1, read as the reverse complement.
GTCTCGCCGGGTTTTCTGGCATTGGCCATGGTCTTGTCCTCCCTATCTTGCAAACGGCCGTCGGAATCGCCGGGCATCCTAGGCGCTTTCATGGCCGGCGCGAGATGAAATTTCGCGCAAGCCGCGGGCGCGGGCGGCGGCGGCCGGCAGGCCCCGAAGACGCGCGATAGAGATGGCGGCTGACAGCGGCGCGGAAACTGCTTATGTCCCCTCCATGACCGAAACACCGCTCTCCCTGATCCGCAACTTCGCCATCATCGCCCATATCGATCATGGCAAATCGACGCTCGCCGACCGCCTGATCGAGGCCACCGGGGCGCTTTCCAACCGCGAAATGACGGCGCAGGTGCTCGATACGATGGAGATCGAGCGCGAACGCGGCATCACCATCAAGGCCCAGACCGTCCGCCTCGCCTATCCCGCCCGTGACGGTAAGACCTACGTCCTCAATCTCATGGACACGCCCGGCCATGTCGATTTCGCCTATGAGGTGAGCCGCAGCCTCGCCGCCTGCGAGGGCTCGCTGCTGGTCGTCGATGCGAGCCAGGGGGTGGAGGCGCAGACGCTGGCCAATGTCTATCAGGCGATCGAGGCCGGGCACGAGATCGTGCCGGTGCTGAACAAGATCGACCTCCCCGCCGCCGAGCCCGAGCGCGTGCGCGAGCAGATCGAGGAGGTGATCGGGCTCGACGCCGCGGACGCGGTGATGATCAGCGCCAAGACCGGGCGCAATATCGAAGGCGTGCTCGAAGCCCTCGTCACCCGCCTGCCGCCGCCCTCGGGAGATGCCGAGGCGCCGCTCAAGGCGCTGCTCGTCGATAGCTGGTATGACCCCTATCTCGGCGTCGTCATCCTGGTCCGGGTCAAGGACGGGCGCCTCGCGCGCGGCCAGCGCATCCGCATGATGGCGACCGGGGCCGTGCATGTCATCGAGCAGACCGGGATCTTCTCGCCGCGGCCGCAGCCGGTCTCCGATCTCGGCCCCGGCGAGATCGGCTATATCACCGCCGGCATCAAGACGGTGGCCGATTGCCGGATCGGCGATACCCTCACCGATGACCGCCGCCCGACCGAGACGCCGCTCCCCGGTTTCAAGCCCTCGGTGCCGGTGGTGTGGTGCGGGCTCTATCCGGTCGATGCCGATGATTTCGAGAAATTGCGCGACAGCCTCGCCAAGCTCCGCCTCAACGACGCGAGCTTCCATTACGAGCCGGAGACCTCGGCCGCGCTCGGCTTCGGTTTCCGCTGCGGCTTCCTCGGACTTTTGCATCTCGAGATCGTGCAGGAGCGTCTCGCGCGCGAATTCGATCTCGACCTCATCGCGACCGCGCCCTCGGTGGTCTATCGCATCCACCGCACCAACGGCGTCATCGAGGATCTGCACAACCCGGCCGACATGCCCGATGGCAGCGTCATCGACCGCATCGAGGAGCCCTGGATCAAGGCGACGATCATGGTGCCCGACGAGTATCTCGGCGCCGTGCTCGGGCTGTGCAACGAGCGGCGCGGCCAGCAGGTCGATCTCACTTATGTCGGCAACCGCGCGATGGCGGTCTATCGCCTGCCGCTCAACGAAGTCGTTTTCGATTTCTATGACCGCCTGAAATCGGTCTCGCGCGGCTATGCCAGCTTCGACTATCAGATGGACGGCTACGCCGAGAGCGACCTCGTGCGCATTTCCATCATGGTCAACGGCGAGCCGGTGGATGCGCTGGCCTTCATCGCCCACCGCGCCGCCGCCGAGACCCGCGGGCGGGCGATCTGCCAGCGGCTCAAGGATCTGATCCCGAAGCAATTGTTCAAGATCGCGATCCAGGCGGCGATCGGCGGCCGGGTGATCGCGCGCGAGACCATCGGCGCGCTGGCCAAGGATGTCACCGCGAAATGCTATGGCGGCGATATCTCGCGCAAGCGCAAGCTTCTGGAGAAGCAGAAGGAAGGCAAAAAGCGGATGCGCCAGTTCGGCAAGGTGGAGATCCCGCAATCCGCTTTCCTCGCCGCGCTGAAGACGAACTAGCGCGATCGCCGGAGACGTTGGTGCCACGATGAGGCGCAATCTGCTCACCGACATCGATGGCGTCGCCGTCGGCCACGCCGACGATTCGGGGCTCGGCTCGGGCGTGACCGCGATTCTCTTCGCGCGCCCGGCGGTCGCCTCGGTCGCGGTGCTCGGCGGCGCGCCGGGGGGGCGTGATCTCGGCATGCTGGCGCCGGAAGCGACGGTCGCGGCGATCGATGCCATCGTGCTCTCCGGCGGCTCCGCCTTCGGATTAGACACCGCCGGCGGCGTGCAGGCGTTTCTCCGCGCCCAAGGCCGAGGCTTCGCGATCGGCGGGCAATGTGTGCCGCTGGTCGCACAGGCGATCCTGTTCGATCTCGGCAATGGCGGCGACAAAACCTGGGCCGAACGCCCGCCCTATTGGGATCTCGGGCGCCGGGCGGCGGCGGCGGCGCGCGATGGCGCCTTCGCGCTCGGCTCGGTCGGCGCCGGCATGGGCGCGAGCACGGCGACGCTGAAAGGCGGGCTCGGTTCGGCGAGCACCGAGACCGCCGCCGGCCACCGCGTCGCCGCCCTGGTTGCAGTCAACGCGCTGGGAAGTGCGACGATCGGCGACGGGCCGCATTTCTGGGCCGCGCCGTTCGAAGTGCAAGGTGAGTTCGGCGCGCGCGGCTGGCCACCGGCGATCGGCGCCGAGGATCTCCGCCCGCGTCTGAAACGCGCGCCGGGGACGGCGACGACGATCGGCGTGATCGCAACCGATGCCGCGCTCGGCAAGGCAGAGGCGCATCGTCTGGCGGTGATGGCGCATGACGGTCTCGCCCGCGCGATCCTGCCGGCGCACGCGCCGCTCGACGGCGACACCATCTTCGCCGCCGCGACCGGCGCGCGGCCACTCGGCGATCCCATCGCCGAACTCACCGAACTCGGCTTCGCGGCGACGCTCACGATGGCGCGCGCCATCGCGCGCGGGGTTTTTGCCGCAACCAGCCTCGGCTTTTCCGGCCAGGCGCCAAGCTGGCGAGAGCGCTTCGGGTAAAACAAGAGATAGAAACAAGAAAGGCAGGGAGCTTTGCCCCCTGCCCCTCCGCCAAAGGCAATGCCTTTGGCAACCGTTACGCCAGCCGCAGCCTTCAGGAATTCGAGGTATCGGTCTCGGTCACACTCGCCTGCGGCGCCATGTCGGCGGCGGCCGCCTTGCGCGGACGGCGCGGCGCGGGCTTCGCGGCCGCGGCTTTCTTGGCCGCAGCACGGCGCGGGGTCGCGGCTTTCGCCGTGCCGCGAGACGCGGTTTTCGCAGGCGTGGCTTTGGTGGTTTTACGCGCGGCGGCCTTCGGCGCGGCCTTGGCGGCGGCGCCGCGGCGCGTCGTTGCCTTGGCGGCAGCGGTCTTGCTGGTGGCCGAGCGGGTGGTGGCGCGCGTGGTCGCGCGGGCAGCGGTCTTGCGCGCCGCCGGCTTTTTCGCCGCCGTCGGCTTTTTCGCTGTCGCCGGCTTTTTCGCTGTCGCCGGTTTTTTCGCCGCCGGCTTCTTGGCCGCCGCCGCCGTCGCCTTCTTGCGCGGCGCTGCTGCCTTCGTCGCCGCGCGTGCGGGCTTCTTCGCGGCGGTCGTCTTGCGGGTGGCGCCGGTTGCGGTGCGGGTCGAGGCGCGGCGGGTCGGCGCGCGCATCGCCAGCGTTGCCGCGCGGCGTTCAGAGGTTTCGGTGGTGTCGGCGGTCATGTGAAGCACTCCATTGCTGTTGGCATCTGCCAAGGGGTCATCGTTAGGAACGAAAGCATCGGCGTGGGCGCGGCGCCGGCACTGACGGCGGGTTCCGCCGTCGAACCGCCCAGCCTCGTGGAGATGTTCCCGGCTGGACATTCCGTGCCTTTGCATTCCTCATCCAACAGCCTGCGCCGTTTGCGGCGTCTTGCGCGAATCGCACATGCGCATGCCAATTTCGCTATTCAACGAATGAGATGGAGATGTCAACAAAAAGACGCCTCCCGCGTGCGCGGAAACGCCGATTTTTCTCGCGCCGGGTTTCGCCGCCACGCGAGGCGGCGATGAAAAACGCCGCGGCACGATCGGCCGCGGCGTCATAAGTTTCCTGAAAGTTAAAGCTATATTATCGGCTTTTGATATCCTGCACCTCGCGCTGAGCCACCCCGTTATAGAACGAGAGCGGGCGGATCAGGCGATTGTCGGCGGCCTGCTCGAAAACATGCGCGGCCCAGCCGGAGATGCGCGAGGCGACGAAGATCGGGGTGAACATCGGGATATCGAACCCCATCATGTAGTAGGCGGGGCCGGCGGGGAAATCGAGATTCGGATGGATGTTCTTCTTCTCCAGCATCTCGGCGGCAAGGATGCGCTCGATCTCGATCCAGTCATGCTCACCCGTGACATCCGCCATTTTTTCCATGTAGCGGGTCATCGTCGGGACACGGGAATCGCCATTGCGATAGACGCGATGGCCAAACCCCATGACCAGGGCACGATGATCGAAGCGCTCGGAGAGCCAGGCGAGGGCACGCTCGGGCTTGCCGATCTCCTTCAGCATGTGCATCACCGCCTCGTTGGCGCCGCCATGGAGCGGCCCCTTCAGCGCCGCGATCGCCGCCGTCACCGCGCCATGAATGTCGGCCTGGGTCGAGGTGACGGTGCGGGCGGTGAAGGTCGAGGCGTTGAAGCCGTGCTCGGCATAGAGAATGAGGCTGACATCGAAGGCCTTCACCACCTCCTTCGCCGGCACCTTGCCAAAGCACATATGAAAGAAATTCTCGGCGAAGGTCAGATCCTCGCGCGGGTTGGAAGCGCGCTTGCCATGCCGGTTGCGGTAATCGAGGGCGATCGCGGTGGGCGTTTTGGCGAGCAGGCGAAGCGCCTTGTTGCGGGTCGCCTGCTCGCTGTTATCGGCGGTTTCGGGATCCTCGAGCGCCATGAAGGAGATCGCGGTGCGCAGCGTATCCATCGGGTGGGCGCGATGGGGAAATTCGCCGATCACCCGCTTGAGCCGGGGCGAGAGCTTGCGCTCGGCGCGTTCGGCGCGCTCGAACGCCGCCAATTGCCGGCGTGACGGCAATTCGCCATGCCAGAGCAGATAGGCGACCTCCTCGAAGCGGCAATTCTCCGCCAGATCCTCTACCGCATAGCCGCGATAGGTCAGGCTGTTGGTCTCCGGCATCACCTTCGAGACCGCGGTGACATCGGCGTAGACCCCGACCAGACCTTTTTTGACTTCGCTTTCACTCATCATCCAACTCCCCTTTTTGCCAGTCGAAATGCCCGGTCAGAAAATGCCGGGCTTGCCGTCCACGAGACGCCCCGCCGGCAGTGCCACGTTCAGAAGATGCAGATCGTCCGCCTTCAGCGACGCGAGCGATTGCGCCGCCTCCAGAAACCGATTGGCGGCGGCGGCGGAGATGACGCCATCGGTCAAGGTCTCGAATTTGCGGATGTAATCTTCCCGCCCGAACGGCCTCGCGCCGAGCGGATGGGCGTTGGCGACCGCCAATTCGTCGGTGATCACCGTGCCATCCGCCAAGACCACCTCGACGCGCCCCCCGAACGCCTTTTCCTTGGGATCGCTGCTGTGATAGCGCCGCGTCCATTCCGGGTCTTCCCGGGTTTCGATCTTGTGCCAGAGCGCCACCGTCTCCGCCCGCCCGGCCCGCGCCGGCGTGTAGCTCTCGACATGATGCCAGCGCCCATCCTCGAGCGCCACGGCGAAGATATACATGATCGAGTGATCGAGCGTCTCACGGCTCGCCTGCGGATCCATCTTCTGCGGATCATTGGCGCCGGTGCCGATGACGTAATGGGTGTGGTGGGAGGTGTGAATGACGATACGCTGCACGCGCTTGAGATCGCCGATCTGCGCGCGCAGGCGAAACGCGAGATCGATCAGCGCCTGGCTCTGATACTCGGCGGAATGCTCCTTGGTGAAGCTGTCCATGATCGCGCGCTTGGGTTCGCCCGGCGCCGGCAACGGCACGTGGTAGACGGCGTCGCGGCCGGCGAGCATCCAGGCGATGACCGAATCCTCGCCTTCATAGATCGGGCTCGGCGCGCCCTCGCCGCGCATCGCGCGATCGACGGCCTCGATCGCGAGCTTGCCGGCATGGGCGGGCGCATAGGCTTTCCACGAGCTGATCTCACCCTTGCGCGACTGGCGGGTGGTGAAGCTGACATGGACGGCCTGCTGCACGGCCTGATAGATCACCTCCGCCGGCAAGCGCAGCAGGGTGCCGATGCCGGCCGCCTGCGCCGGGCAGAGATGGGCGATGTGATCCTTCTTCCATTCATGGAGACAGATCGCGCGGACGAGATCGATCTGGATCTCATAGCCCGTCGCGATGGCGCGGATCAGATCGCGCCCCGAGCGCGCCATGGTCTGCGCGACGGCGAGGATCGGCGGGATGTTGTCGCCGGGGTGGGAATAATCGGCGGCGAGGAAGGTATCGTGCATATCGAGTTCGCGCACCGCCGTGCCGTTCGCCCAGGCCGCCCATTCCGGGCTGAAGCCGCGGCCGCCGGGCAAGCCGAACACCGTCGCGCCGCCGCGTCGCGGATGGCCGATCGCCATGCCGCGCGCGGAGACGACGGGGCGGCGGTTGATCGCGGCGATGGCGACGGCGGCGTTGTCGATGATGCGGTTGATGATCATCGCCGCGACGTCCTTCTCCACCGCGACCTTGTCGGCGGCGACCGCGGCGATCTTCCAGGCGAGTTGGTCCTCGCGCTTGAGCGGCGATTTCGAGGGATGAACGCGGACTTCGTGCATCTGCATATGGGCTCCTCCTTGGTGGCACGTCATGATCGTTATGCGATCGTGCCTTCGTAGGAGCGAGCCGATGGCGCGGCAAGCGCTGACGCGATTTCAGGAGAGCAGGGTTTCGCGGACCTGCCGTGCCTCGAACACCTGCCACAGCAACAACACCGGAACCCCGATCGCGAGATCACGGGCGCGGCGGATGAGAGAGAAGGCCAGCGTCACCTCGGGGGCGATGCCGAACAAGGCGCCGAGGGCGGCGAGAACCGCTTCCTGCACGCCGAGATAGCCGGGAACGAGAACCGCGAAATTGAGCCCGACCTGCAAGATCGCCTCGGCCGCGACCGCGCTCGCGACATCGATCGCGGCGCCGAGGAAATGCAGCGCGAGCCAGGTCGTGAGGCCGGCGCAGATCCAGCCGAGAAAATGCAGGAGGCCGGCCAGCGCGAGCCGCGGTATCCGCTGATAGATGCCGCTCAGCTCCCCTTCCAGGGCGCCGATGCGCGCGGTTTGCTGACGCAGCCAGCCGGCGGAAATCCGCTCGCCGATGGCGCGGAAGATCGGCCCGACCCCTTGCTGGAGGGCAATGAACACCGCGCCGCCGATCACCGCCACGGCCAGCCCGAGCGCCAGCGGCCAGACCAGGGTGGAGTCGGGGACGCGCAGGATCAGAATGACCAGGCCGACGCTCGCGAAGGCCAGTTGCGCGAGAAATTCGATGGTGACATCGACGAGGGTGGAAGCGACGGCGCGGCGCGCGGAAACGCCGTGCAGCGTGATCGCGCGGGCGCCGAAGATGAAGCCGCCCATCTGCGAAAACGGCAGGCAATTGCCGGCGGCATCGCGCACCATCCGGCCCCAGATGTAAATCAGCGGCAGGCCGGCGGGCAGCAGCGTCCGCCAGGCCAGGCCGAGCAGCGCCAAAATCCCGAGCTGACAGGCAATCAGCCAGAAAAACCCGCGCCAGCCGAGCGCGAGCGCGGCCGCGAACACGCCGCCGGCGCCGAACCAGCCGATCAGCAGCGTGCCCAGGGCGAGGCCGACGAGGGCGAGGAGGAGCGAGAGTTTTTTCACGAAAACAGGTCTCTGCCAAAAAATCGCCGAGAGCCCCTACACCGGCGCCGCTGTTTGAGGAAGGGCCACGATCTTGTAATAGGTGAGCGCGAGACGCGAGGCACGCCCCCGGCGACGTGCGGGATGGCGTGCGGGAGAGCGTGAGGAAAAGATGGTATGAGCGCTTCGGACGCGGTTTTTTTGACCGGCGCGACCGGTTTCGTCGGTGCCGCGGTGGCCCGCGCTCTCATCGCGCACGGCTTTCGGGTGCGCGCGCTCGTCCGCGCGGGTAGCCCGCGCGACAATATCGCCGGGCTCGCGCTCGAACCGGTCGCGGGTGATCTCGAAGACCCGGCGAGCCTCGCGCGCGGCCTCGCCGGCTGCCGTTACGTCTTTCATCTCGCCGCCGATTATCGGCTCTGGGTGCCCGATCCCGCGGCCATGATGCGGGTCAATGTCGAGGGCACGCGGGCCTTGATGCGGGCCGCGCAGCAGGCGGGCGTCGCGCGCATCGTCCATTGCAGCAGCGTCGCGGCGCTCGGCCATACCGCCGACCGCTCACCCGCCGACGAGACGACGCCGGTGATCGAGAGCGAGATCGTCGGCCCCTATAAGCATTCGAAATATCTCGCCGAGCAGGCGGTGCTGGCGATGGTGCGCGAGGAGGGGTTGCCGGCGGTGGTCGTCAACCCCTCGACCCCGGTCGGCCCGCGCGACATCAAGCCGACGCCGACCGGGCGCATAATCCTCGACGCCGCCGCCGGGCGCATGCCGGGCTATCTCGAAACCGGCCTCAATATCGTGCATGTCGAGGACGTCGCCGCCGGCCATCTCCTTGCGCTCGAGCGCGGGAAGATCGGCGAGCGCTATATTCTCGGCGGCGAAAATCTCATGCTCGGGGATATTTTCGCGATGACCGCCCGTCTCGCCGGGTCGCGTCCGCCGCGTCTCAAGCTTTCGGAGGGGGTGCTGTGGCCGGTGGCGCTGGCCTGCGAGGGGCTGGCGCGGGTGTTCGGCATTGCGCCGCTGGTGACGCGCGAGCATCTGCGCATGGCGCGCAAGCCCATGTATTTCTCCTCGGCCAAGGCGGTGGCCGAACTCGGCTATCAGCCGCGCCCGGCCGCGGACGCGCTCGCCGATGCGATCGCCTGGTTCCGCGCCAGTGGCAGACTGCGCCAAGCGGCATGATCACCTGGCTCGCGGCGCTGGCGGCGTTCGTCTGGGCCTATCTCTTGTTCCTGCATGGCCGGTTCTGGCAGGCGGGACCGGTTCTCGCGCCGCCCGCGATGCCGCTCGCGGCCTTCCCCGAGATTGCCGTGATCGTGCCCGCGCGCAACGAGGCGGCGGTGATGGAGGAGACCCTCGCCTCCTTGCTCGCGCAGGATTATCCGCGGTTTTCGGTCATCCTGGTCGATGACGAGAGCAGCGATGAAACCGGCGCCATCGCGCGCGCGATCGCTGATCCGCGGCTTGCGGTGATCACCGGTGCTGCGCGCCCGGCGGGGTGGAGCGGCAAGCTCTGGGCGCTGGCGCAGGGGATCGCTCTGAGCCGGGCGCCGCTTTTGTTCTTCACCGACGCCGATATCCTGCACGCGCCGAACCATCTCTCGGCGCTGGTCGCCAAGCTCGAGGGCGAGCGGCTGGACATGGTCTCGGAAATGGTGCGGCTCCGCGCAACAAGCCTCGCCGAGCGCGCCCTGGTGCCGGCCTTCGTATTCTTTTTCCAGATGCTCTATCCCTTCGCCTGGGTGAATGATCCGCTCAAGGCAACCGCCGCCGCCGCCGGGGGGAGTATTTTGATCCGCGCGCGGGCGCTCGCCGGGATCGGCGGCATCGAGCGGATCCGGGGCGCGCTGATCGACGATGTCACGCTGGCGCGGCGGATCAAGGCCGGCGGGCGCATCTGGCTCGGCCATGGCGCATTGGCCGAGAGCTTGCGCCCCTATCCCGGCCTCGGCGATATCTGGCGCATGATCACCCGCACCGCTTTCGTCCAGCTCCGCTTTTCCTGGCTGCTTTTGCTCGTGACCACGCTGGCGATGGCGCTGGTCTGGCTCGCGCCGCCGGCGCTCGCGCTGTTTGGCCATGGCCATTCGCGCCTCCTGGGCGGTTTCGGCTGGGTCGCGGGGATGATCGCCTATTGGCCCTCGCTCCGCCGTTTCGGCCTCTCGCCGTTCTGGGCGCTGGCGTTGCCGCTGATCGCCGCGTTCTACATGGCGGCGACATTGGCTTCCGCGTTCAACCACGCGCGCGGGCGTGGGATCGCGTGGAAAGCGCGCGCCTATGGAGCGGGCGCGGCATGAGTCCGGCCGGTGTCGAAACCTGGTCGGGGAAGGATCGTCGCGATGAGAATTTTCCCGTGGGTTCGTTCCTCATCCGCCCCGATCTCCGCCGCCACGTGCATGCGTTCTACGCCTTTGCCCGCAATGCCGATGACATCGCCGATCACCCGCGCCTGGCTTCGGAGGAAAAAATCGCCCGGCTCGACGCGATGGAGGAGGTGCTGCTCGGCCGTCTCGGCGATGGCGCCGCGCCCTCGGCGGCGCGGCTTCGCGCGAGCCTCGCCGAGACCGGCGTCACCCCGCGCCACGCCGGCGATCTTCTGCATGCCTTCCGCCAGGACGCGACCAAGCGGCGCTATGCGAGCTGGGAGGAACTCCATGACTATTGCGCGTTCTCGGCGATGCCGGTCGGGCGGCACGTGCTCGATCTGCATCACGAATCGGAGGCCGCTTATGCCGCCTCGGACGCGCTCTGCGTGATTTTGCAGGTGCTGAACCATTTGCAGGACTGCGTCCAGGATTTGGCGGCGCTCGATCGCTGCTATCTCCCCGCCGATCTTCTCAAGACGCATGGCGCCGCCATCGCCGATCTCGCGGCCACGCGCGCGAGTCCCGGCCTGCGCGCCGTCTTCGCGGCCCTGCTTGCGCGCGTCGCGGCGCTCGCGCCACTGGCCGCGGCGTTGCCGGGCGCGGTGCGCGGGCGGCGCTTGCGGCTGGAGACGGCGGTGATCGTCGGGCTCGCGCGCCGCCTCGCGGCCCGGCTTGGCGCCGAGGATCCGCTCGCCAGGCGGGTCGCGCTGAGCAAATTCGATATCGCCACCGCCGCCATTGGCGCGCTCCGTTTCCTGCCATGAGCGTGCCGCTCGGGCTCGACGCCGCCGATCTCGCCGCGGTATCCGAAGAGGTGCGCGCCGCCGGCACCTCGTTCTATCACGGCATGCGCATGCTGCCGCCGGAGCGGCGGGCGGCGATGTATGGCATCTATGCGTTTTGCCGCCATGTCGACGACATCGCCGACGAGCCCGGCGAACTCGCCGCCAAGCAGGCGGCGCTCGCGGTCTGGCGCCGGCGCGTCGCCGGCTTCGCGCACGGTGTCGGCGAGGATGCGATCACCCGCGTTCTCGCCGCGGCGACCAAGCGCTTCGATCTGCGCCGCGAGGATTTCCTCGCCATCATCGATGGGATGGAGATGGATGCCGGCGCGCCGATCGTCGCCCCCGATCTCGCGACCCTCGATCTCTATTGCGATCGCGTCGCCGTCGCCGTCGGGCGGCTTTCGGTGCGCGCGTTCGGCGACGCCTCCGCCGCCGCCGACGAGGTCGCGCTCGCCCTCGGCCGCGCCTTGCAGCTCACCAATATCCTCCGCGACCTCGCCGAGGACGCGGCGCGCGGGCGGCTTTATCTTCCCGGCGAATGGCTCGACGCGGCGGGCGTGCCGCGCGATCCGGCGCGCGCCCTCGTCGCGCCCAGCCTCGGCGCGGTCTGCGATCGCATCGCCGACCGCGCGGCGGCGTATTTTCGTGCCGCCGACAGCGCGATGGCGGCGTGCGACCGGCGGGCGATGCGCCCGGCGCGGCTGATGGGCGCGACCTATGCGGCGCTGCTCGCGCGGCTGCGACAGCGCGGCTGGCAGCGGCTCGCGGTGCCGGTCACGCTCGGCAAATGGCGGAAGCTCTGGCTCGCCTTCCGCCATGGCGTGCTCTGATGCGGGTTCACGTCATCGGCGCCGGGCTCGCCGGGCTCGCCGCCAGCCTTGCGCTGGCCGATGCCGGCCTGCCGGTCACGCTCTATGAGGCCGGGCCGGCGGCGGGCGGGCGCTGCCGCTCCTATTTCGACCGCCAGATCGGGGCGCGGATCGATAACGGCAATCACCTTCTGCTCTCCGGCAACCGCGCCGCCCACGCCTATCTCCGCCGCCTCGGGACGGAGGCGACGCTCGCCGGGCCGGGGGCGCCGATTTTTCCGTTTTTCGACCGCGGCGATGGCGCGCGCTGGCTGCTCCGCCCCGGCCGCTCACGCCTGCCGTGGTGGGTTTTCGCCAAAACTCGGCGCGTCCCCGGCACCCGCCCCGGCGACTACCTCGCGCTCCGCCATTTACTGCGCCCGCGCGATGAGACCCTGGTTGCCGATCTGCCGCTGGCGCCGGCGCTGGCGCGGCGGCTGATCACGCCGCTCGCGATCGCCGCCCTCAATACCCTGCCGGAGGCGGGATCGGCGGCGCTGCTCGGCGCGGTGGTCGCCGAGACGCTGGGGCAAGGCGGGGCGGCCTGCATCCCGGCCTTCCCGCGCGCGGGATTGTCGGAGAGTTTCGTCGATCCGGCGCTGGCCGCCCTGGCCGCGCGCGGCGCCGAGGTTTTTCTCGCGCGCCGCGTCACCGCCCTCCCCGCCCAGAATGGCGCGGTCGCCGCGATCGAGACCATCGCCGGGCCGGCGGCCTTCGCGCCCGGTGATCAGGTGGTGCTGGCGGTGCCACCCTGGATCGCCGGCGAGTTGCTCCCCGGCCTCGTCGTCCCCGATGCGTTCGAGATGATCCTCAATCTCCATTTCCGCATCAAAGCCGATCCCGGCCCGGCCGGGTTCTGGGGGGTGATCGGCGGGATCGCGGAATGGGTGTTCGTCAAATCCGGTATCGTCTCCGTCACCATCAGCGCCGCCAACCGCTTCGCCGAGACGCCGCCCGAGGCCCTCGCCGAAGCCGTCTGGGCGGATGTCGCGGCGGTGCTCGCTCTTGGCGTCGCGCCGCCGCCATGCCTCCCCCCCTGGCGGCTGGTGCGCGAGCGGCGGGCGACGTTTCTCGCCAGCCCCGCGCAAAATCGCCGCCGCCCCGGGCCGGCGACCGCGCTCGCCAATCTCGTGCTTGCCGGCGATTGGACGGCGACCGGCTTGCCGGCGACCATCGAAGGTGCGATCAGGTCGGGCAATCTCGCCGCCGAGAGGGTTCTGCGCCATGCCTCGCGACACTGATTTGCCGCAACCGTCATCCGCCGGCCTCGCCGACGCCATCGCCGCCGGCGGGGACGCGCTGGCGCGGCGGCAAAACCCGGACGGCCATTTCGTCTATGAACTGGAAGCGGATGCGACGATTCCGGCGGAATATGTGCTGCTCGAACATTATCTCGACCGCATCGAGCCGGCGCTCGAGGCGAAAATCGGCCGCTACTTGCGCGACATCCAGGGTGATCACGGCGGTTGGCCGCTGTTTCACGACGGTGGCTTCGATCTCTCGGCGAGCGTGAAGGCCTATTTCGCGCTCAAAGCCATCGGTGACGCGCCGGAGGCCGCGCATATGGCGCGGGCGCGGGCGGCCATCCTCGCCGCCGGCGGGGCGGAGCGGGCGAACGTCTTCACCCGTGCCCAGCTCGCGCTTTTCGGCGAGGTGCCGTGGCGGGCGGTGCCGGTGATGCCGGCCGAGCTGATGATCGCGCCGCGCTGGTTCCCGATCAATCTCTGGCGCGTCTCCTATTGGTCGCGGACCGTGATCGTGCCGCTCCTGGTCCTGATGGCCAAGCGGCCGCGGGCGCGCAATCCGCGCGGCATCAGGGTGCAGGAATTGTTCCGGACGCCGCCCGAACAGATTACGGATTGGATCCGCGGCCCCTATCGCTCGCCCTGGGGGCGGTTCTTCAAGGGGCTCGATTCCGTGCTCCGCGTGCTCGACCCGCTGGTGCCGGAGCGGTTTCGCGCCCGCTCGATCGCGCGCGCGGTCGCCTTCGTCCGCGCGCGCCTCAATGGCGAGGACGGGCTCGGCGCCATCTATCCGGCGATCGCCAACAGCGTGATGATGTTCGATGCGCTCGGCTATGAGCCCGATCACCCCGATGCCGCGATCGCCTGGCGGGCGGTGCGGAAGCTCCTCGTCATCGGCGAAGACCGCGCCTATTGCCAGCCCTGCGTCTCGCCGGTCTGGGATACCGCGCTCGCCGGCCACGCGCTCGCCGAGCTGGGCGAGGCGTATCAGGGGCGCGTCGCCACCGCCTGCGCCTGGCTCGTCGAACGCCAGATCACCGATCTCGCCGGCGACTGGGCGATGGCCCGCCCCGGCGTGCCGCCCGGCGGCTGGGCCTTTCAATACGCCAACCCGCATTACCCGGATGTCGATGACACCGCCGTCGTCGGGATGCTTTTGCACCGGAGCGGCGATCCCGCCCATGCCCCTGCGATCGCCCGCGCCCGGCAATGGATCATCGGCTTGCAGTGCCGGGGCGGCGGCTGGGGGGCGTTCGATGCCGACAACGACCACCAGTTCCTGAACCATATCCCGTTCGCCGATCATGGCGCGCTGCTCGACCCGCCGACCGCCGACGTCACCGCGCGCTGCGTCTCCTTCCTCGCCCAGATCGGCACCCCCGCCAGCGACCCGGTGCTGACCCGCGCCCTCGCCTGGCTTCGCTGCGAGCAGGAGCGGGACGGGAGCTGGTTCGGGCGCTGGGGCACGAATTACATCTACGGCACCTGGTCGGTCCTGTGCGCGCTCAACGCGCTCGGCCTCGCCCATGATGATCCCGCGATCCAGCGGGCGGTCGCGTTCCTGCTCGCGACCCAGCGCGAGGATGGCGGCTGGGGCGAGGATGAGGAAACCTATGCCGGCGCGCCGCCGGGGCGCTACAAGGAAAGCACGCCGTCGCACACCGCCTGGGCGCTGCTCGGGCTGATGGCCGCCGGCGAGGCCGACCACCCTGCGGTCGCGCGCGGCATCGCCTGGCTCGCCGGCGCGCAGCGGGAAAACGGCGCGTGGATGGAGCAGCCTTATAACGCGGTCGGCTTCCCACGTGTTTTTTATCTCCGCTATCACGGCTACAAACAGTATTTCCCGCTGCTCGCGCTGGCCCGGTTCACGGCGCTCCGGCACGCTAACCAGCGCCGTGTCGCCTTCGGCTTCTGACCCTCCGCTGGCCGGCGCCGCGTTCATCGTCGGGATGCGGGCGGAAGCGCGCATCGCCCGCCGCCTCGGCGCGGTCGGGATCGGCCCCATCGGGATCGGCGCCGGTAGCGCCGAGGCGCTGGCCGCCGCCGGCGCGCCGGCGCTGATCAGCTTCGGGATCGCCGGCGGGCTCGATCCCGCGCTTCTCCCTGGCACGCTCATCGTGCCGGAGGCAGTGGTGACCCTCGCCGGCGAGCGTTTCGCGACCGACCCGGCGCTGGTCGCAGCCCTTGCCGGGGCGCGCGCCGGGACAGTGCTCGGAAGCGCCGGCATCGTCGGCGAAAGCGCGGAAAAAGCATGGATTTTCGCCGCAACCGGCGCCGCGGCGGTGGACATGGAAAGCGGCGCCGTCGCCCGCGCGGCGGCGCGGCATGGCATCCCGTTCGCGGTGCTCCGCGTCATCGGCGACCCCGCCGGGCGCGACCTGCCGCCGGCGGCGAAAGCGGCGTTCGATCCCGGTGGCGGGATCGCGCTCTTCCCCCTCATCGCCTCGCTCGCCGCCGCGCCTTCGCAACTCCCGGGGCTCATTGCCCTCGCGCGCGAAACCCGCCGGGCGCTGCGGAGGTTGCGTGAAGCGACCCGGCATTTTGCGCGCTGACGCCGGCTTGATCTCCCGCTGGCTCCCGTGTTTGCTAGCGTGATGCCGATTCTTTCAGGGAAGGCCCGGCTCGCCGGTGTCGTGGGCTGGCCGGTCGCGCATAGCCGCTCGCCGCGGCTGCACGGGTTCTGGCTCGAGCGCTATGCGATCGATGGCGCCTATGTGCCGCTCGCGGTGCCGCCCGAGGCGTTCGCCCGCGCCCTCGGCGGCTTGGTCGCCTGCGGCTTTGCCGGGCTCAACGTCACCTTGCCGCACAAGGAAGCCGCGTTCGCGCTCTGCGACGAGGTGGCATCGTCGGCGCGGCGGGCTGGCGCGGTCAATACGCTGGTGTTTCGCGATCGCCGGGTCTACGGCGGCAATAGCGACGGCGCCGGGTTTCTCGCCCATCTCCGCGCCGAAGGGGTTGATCCCGCCGCCGGGCCGGCGCTGGTGATCGGCGCCGGCGGCGCGGCGCGGGCGATCGCCAGCGCCTTGCAGGAGGCGGGGTGCGCGGTCAGCCTCGCCGCGCGGCGGGAAGAGGCGGTGGTGCGGCTGGCGGCGGCGCTGCCGGGGCTCGCGATCCTTCCCTGGGCGGCGCGGCATCGGGCGCTCGCCGATCATGCCCTGGTGATCAACACCACCCAGGCCGGAATGAGTGGCAATCCGCCGCTCGATCTCGATCTCGCCGGCGCGCCGGCGGCGCTGGTGGTTGCCGATATCGTCTATGTGCCGCTGGAAACCCCGCTGCTGCGGGCGGCGCGCATGCGCGGGCTCCGCGTCATTGGCGGGCTCGGGATGCTTTTGCATCAGGCGGCGCCGGGTTTTGCCGCCTGGTTCGGGGTCGAACCCACGGTCGATGAGGCGCTCTATCGTTTCGTCGCGGGTGATCTGCTGGCGCCCGACCGCGCGGTCCCGACATGCGCCTGATCGGCCTGACGGGCGGGATCGGTATGGGCAAATCCACCGCCGCCGCCGTTTTCCGCGGCACCCATCTGCCGGTTTTCGATGCCGATCGCGCCGTGCGGGCGCTCCAGGCCAAGGGCGGCGCCGCCGTGCCACTGATCGCCGCCGCGTTTCCCGGCGCCGTCCGGGACGGGGCGATCGACCGCCCCCGCCTCCGCGCCGCCGTGCTCGGGCAGGCGGAGGCGCTGGCGCGGCTGGAGGCGATCATCCACCCGCTGGTGCGCGCAGCCGAGCGCCGGTTCATCGCCGCTGCCCGCCGCCATGGCGCGCGCGCCGCTATTCTCGATATTCCGCTGCTGTTCGAGACCGGCGGCAGCCGGCGGGTGGATGCCGTCATCGTCGTCTCCGCCCCCGCCTCCGTGCAGCGGGCGCGGGTGCGGGCGCGGGGGCAGATGACCGATGCCGAGATCACCGCCATTCTCGCGCGCCAGATGCCGGACCGGGAAAAGCGCCGCCGCGCCGATCTCGTGGTGCGGACCGGGCTTTCGCGCCATCACGCCTGGCGGCAATTGCGCCGCTTCCTCCTCGGGATGTTCGCATGACCCGCGCCGTTTTATTCGATACCGAAACCACCGGCCTCGATCCCGCGCAGGGCCATCGGGTGCTCGAGATCGCAGCACTCGAACTGATCAACGATCTGCCGACCGGGCAGTATTTCCACACCCTCCTCGATCCCGAACGCGACGTGCCGGAGGAGGTGGTGCGTGTCCATGGCATCACCGCGCGCGATGTCGCCGGCAAGCCCCGCTTCGGCATGATCGCCGAGGACTTGCTGGCGTTTTTCGGCGCGGGCCCGCTGATCGCCCATAACGCGCCGTTCGATTTCGGCTTTCTCGACGCCGAATTACGCCGGATTGGCGCGCCCGCGCTCGATCGCGGGCGGATGGTCGATACGCTGGTCCTCGCCAAGACCCGGTTTCCGGGGCTTCCCAACAGCCTCGATGCCCTCTGCCGGCGCTTCGGCATCGATCTTTCGGCGCGCACCACCCACAACGCCCTGCTCGATTGCCGGCTGCTGGCCGAAATCTATGTCGAACTCACCGGCGGGCGCCAGCGCGGGCTCGATCTGCAAGCGGAAAGCGCCGCCATCCCCCCCGCCATCACCTATGCCAACGACCGCCCGCGCCGCCCGCGCCCGATCCTGGTCTCCGATGCCGAGCTTGCGGCGCATGAAGCCTTCCTCGCCAGGCTCAAATCCCCCCTGTGGCTGAGCTGACGTCTGGCTGAGCGTCAGTGCAGACCGCGGGCGACGGATTGATAGGCCTGCAGCGCGTTGGCGACCGATGGCGAAGACGGCGCGATCGTGCCCTGGTTCGCGCCCTGGCCCGGACTTTTTTGGGCGCCGGAGGACACTCCCTGCCCGGTGGTCGCGGTCAGCAGCGAACCGTGATGGTGGCCGAGCAGCGGCCCGGCGAGGGCGAACTGGGTCGGATCGGTGGTTCCGTTCGCGCCGCCCTTGGTGGCCGCGCCCGCGCCATCATCGTCGCCCTCGCCGGTTGCCAGGCCCGGCATCGTGCTGGCCGCGTTCATGGCCGCGGCGAAGGAGGTCGGCTGCGCCCCAAGGCCGGCGGCGGCGCTGACATTCGCCGCCATCGCCGCGGCGCTGTTCGGCGCCGCGCTCTGCTGCGCGTCCTCGGCCGCGTAAACATCGGCATTGCCGCTGCCGGTCGGGGTGGTCCAGCCCTGGCCTTGGGTCAGAAGCCGGTGCGAGAGATGGCTGATCATGGCGGGGTCTCCGATCCTTGCGAAATCTGCGTCACTGCGAACCTGACGACGAATGACGCAAGCCTCATGCCAGAATTTTGCACTCGCGCCGCCGCCGGTCTTCGCGCTAAGCCAGGGGGCCGGATGACCCTCTCCGGCATTTTTTGCCGGGACGCTTCTGCCGGGCCGGGATGAAAAGAGTGCTTGCGCGAACCCTCGTGGATGTTTCCCCGGCATGAGTCCGTCGATCTGGCTGACCTTGCTGCTCGGCGTGCTCACCGCCGTCGGGCCGGTCTCGACCGATATGTATCTCCCCGCCTTCCCGCTGATCGAGGCGGATTTCGGCGGCCGGGCGGGCGGCGCGCAGATCACCCTCGCCGCCTGGTTCATCGGCCTCGCCTTCGGCCAGATCACCCAGGGATCGCTTTCCGATCGTTTCGGGCGACGGGCACCGCTGATTTTCGGAACCTTGCTCTACGCTCTCGCCTCCGCCGGCTGCGCGCTGGCGCCCGGCCTCTGGTCGTTCTCGACCTTCCGCGTGCTGGCCGCGATCGGCGGCTCGGCGAGCATGGTGGTGCCGCGCGCCGTCGTCCGTGACCTCACCGACGGCCACGAGGCGGCGCGGCTGCTGTCGCGGCTGATGCTGGTGATGGGGGTGGTGCCGATCCTCGCGCCGGCGGCCGGCGGCGCCGTTCTCGCTTTTGCCGGCTGGCGGCTGATCTTCTGGATCGCGGCGGTCTATGGCGGGATCTGCGCCTTGCTGGTCTGGCGCTTCCTCCCCGACACCCTGGCCAGGAACCGGCGCATCCGCCTCGGCCCGATCGGCTTACTCGGCCGCTATGCGGCGATCGCGCGCGAGCCGCGCTTCGTTGCCAACGCGCTCTCGGGCGGCTTCGCCTTGGCTGGCCTGTTCGCCTATCTCGGCGGCTCGCCGGCGGCCTATATCAGCCAGTATCACATCACGCCGGCGCATTACGGCATGCTGTTCGGGCTGAACGCCGCCGGCTTCATTTTCGCCGCCCAAGTCAACGCCCGCCTGCTGCCGCGTTTCGGCACCGATCGGGTGCTCGACACCGCGATCGGCGTTGCCGCGCTGGCGACGGGGGTGCTGACGCTCGACGCCTTCACCGGCTGGGGCCAGATTCCCGGGCTTGCCGCGCCGCTGTTCTGCTATCTCGCGGCGCTCGGCTTCCTGATGCCGACCACCACCGTCGGCGCGCTCTCCCGCCACGCGGCACAAGCGGCCAGCGCCTCGGCCTTGATGGGCACCGGGCAATTCCTGCTCGGCGCCCTCTTCAGCACCGCGGTCGGGCTGATCAACGACGGCACCGCGCGACCGATGGCGCTGCTCATGCTGGCCGGCGGCGCCGGCTGCTTGTTCACCAACCGCTTCCGCCCGCGCGGCTGAAAAAACCGCCCGCCGAGGCTTGTCCGGCGAGCGGGAACGCGGCAGGCTCGGCGCGAATAAAGACCGCGAAAGGCTGCCGCCATGAACGAGATCGCGCCCCCGCGCCCGAATGACATCGATTCCTTCTGGATGCCGTTCACCGCCAATCGCGCCTATAAATCGGCCCCCCGGCTGCTCGCCCGCGCGTCCGGCATGCATTACTACACCCCCGAGGGGCGCGAGGTCATCGACGGCACCGCCGGGCTCTGGTGCGTCAATGCCGGGCATGGAAGGCGCGAGATCACCGAGGCGATCCAGCACCAGGCGGCGGTGATGGATTTCGCCCCGACCTTCCAGCTCGGCCATCCCATCGCCTTCCAGGCGGCGGCGAAACTGGCGGAGCTGACCCCACCCGGGCTGGATCGGGTGTTTTTCACCAATTCCGGCTCCGAAAGCGCCGATACCGCGCTCAAGATCGCCCTCGCCTATCACCGCGCCCGCGGCGAGGCCGGGCGGGTGCGCCTCATCGGGCGCGAGCGCGGCTATCACGGGGTCGGCTTCGGTGGCATGTCGGTCGGTGGCATCGGCGGCAACCGCAAGCAATTCGGCGCCCTGCTGCCGGCGGTCGATCATCTCCCGCACACCCACGCCCCGGCGCATAACGCGTTTTCGCGCGGCCAGCCGGAATGGGGGGCGCATCTCGCCGATGTGCTCGAGGATCTGGTGGCGCTGCATGGCGCAGAAACCATCGCCGCCGTCATCGTCGAGCCGCTGGCCGGCTCGACCGGCGTCCTGGTGCCGCCCAGGGGCTATCTCGAGCGGCTCCGCGCGATCTGCGACAAATACGGCATCCTGTTGATTTTCGACGAGGTGATCACCGGCTTCGGCCGCCTCGGCGCGCCGTTCGGCGCCGAGCGGCTCGGGGTCACGCCGGATATCATGACCATGGCCAAGGGGTTGACCAACGCCGCCGTGCCGATGGGGGCGGTCGCGGTCAAGGATGCGGTCTATCATGCGATCGTCGATAACGCGCCGGCCGGGATCGAGTTCTTTCACGGCTATACCTATTCCGGCCATCCGCTCGCCTGCGCCGCCGCGATCGCGACTATCGATCTGTTCCGCGCCGAGGATCTGCCGGGCCGCGCCCGGGCGATGGAAGGCGCGTTCGCGGACGCCGCGCATAGCCTCAAGGGGCTGCCCAACGTCATCGATGTGCGCAATTTCGGCCTCGTCGCCGGGATCGAACTCGCCCCCCGCCCGGGCAAGCCCGGCGAGCGCGCAATGCGGGTATTCCATCGCTGCTTCGATGACGGTGTCCTGATCCGCACCACCGGCGACATCATTGCCCTCTCGCCGCCGCTGATCATCGAAAACCCGCATATCGAGCGGATTTTCTCGACCCTCGCGGAGGCGATCCGCGCCGAAGCGGCCTGACCGCCCGAAAGCGCCCCCGGAGCCCATGCGGGCCCCGGGGTTTTCGGAGGAATCGTTCAGGCGGCGAAGGGGTGGGCGACGCTGTTCCGCTGCTGCACCACCTGCGAGGCCCTGGGCTCGCCGCGGACGGCGCGGGCGATCGCCTCCTTGGTGGCGCGGTAGTTGAAATCCTGGATCTTC
>JAJZBV010000017.1 GCA_021851785.1 Pseudomonadota bacterium | reverse complement strand
GCCCGTCTCCCCAGTCTGCCGGGAATACATATGGCGATCCGTCAGTGACCGGCTGCGCGAGAATAAGATCGATGGCGGCTTGACCCACGACGCGCATCTGCGGGCCGGTCTTGGTTTCTGGAAGCCGAATGGCCCGCTGTTCTGCATCCACCCAGGCGCGCTGGAGGGCAAGGCACTCCATGCGCCGGAATCCCGTGAGCAGCAGGAGCCGGATCGCGGCAAGGCCCGTTGGGTGCTCACCCGCGGCGGCGAGGGTACGCATGGCTGTACCCAGACGCGCGATCTCGGCCGTGCTCAAGCGTCGCTCTCGCGGCGCGCTGGCCAGCTTGCGCACGCCCCGTGCCGGGTTGCTCTCGATTTTCCCCCAACGCACGGCTTGCTCATCGCTCCATCCTCTCAAGGGTTGGAGCCTCCGGCAAACCCGGTGCGGTTCAGAAAGCCGAAAATCACCGTGAATTTCAGGCGCCAGGCCACCAAACGCCGTTCGCCCGACAGATGCAGGGGCAAAAATTGCGCTGTCACATCCGTCCGGATCGCCATCGCCCGCACAATCGCCCGCGCCTTGCCCCGCTGCCCGTGCTGCCAACGCACCATACACAAACTTATGACATAGTAAAACTAGAACATCTCAGGCGTGATCACGTTCTGCGGGCGTGGGCCGAGCAGGGCTGAGCGCATGGTTTCGGCGGATTTGACGCGGATGTCCTGCCAGGCTTCCGGCGTATGAAACGCCGAATGCGGGGTGATGATCAGCCGCCCTTCCACCCAGGGCGCGCGCGCGCGATAGGCGGCGAGCAATGTCGGCACCGGCTCGACCGGCGGTTCGGTGGGGAGCACGTCGAGGCCGGCGCCGGCGATATGCCCCGCGCGCATCGCCTCCGCCAGCGCCTCGACATCGAGGATCGGCCCGCGCGCCGTGTTCACCACCACCGCGCCAGGCGGCAGCTTCGCGAGTTCGCGCGCGCCCAGCATCCCCCGCGTCTCCGGCGTGAGCGGCGCGTGGATCGAGAGCGTATCGGCGGCGCCGAGCAAGTCATCGAGGCTCCGCGCCCGCGCGATGCCAAGGGCGCGCTCGACGCCGTTCGGCTGATACGGGTCATAGGCGATGACGCGGGCGCCAAAGGCCTTGGCGCGGAGGGCGACCGCGGTGCCGATCCGGCCGAGGCCGAGAATGCCGAAGCCCAGGCTCTCGTTCCGGCGGATCAGCGCGTGATCGAGATAGGTCCAGGCGGCGGGCGGCGTTTCGCGCTGCGCCGCATGGTGGAGGAGCAGGCCGCGGCGGAGCGCCAAGGCCAGCGCCATCGCGTGATCGGCAACCTCGGTGGTGCCGTAATCGGGGACGTTGCAGACGAGAATGCCGCTTGCTGCACAGGCGGCGCGGGGAAGCCGGTCATAGCCGACCCCCATGCGCACCACGGCGCGGAGCCGCGGAAACCGGGCGAGATCGGCGGCGGTAAGAAAATGGCGGAAAATCATCAGCCCCTCGGCTTCGGCCGCGAGGGCGTCGGGAATCTCCGCGATCCGCGCCGCGTTCGCGAACACGACACGAAGATCGGGGCCGAAAATCCCGCGCTCGACGGCGTCGTCCTGGTATAGTTTTTCCGAATAGAGCACCGTCGCGGTCATGACTCTCTCCTCTGCCCGCGCGATGGTGCGAAAGACGGGGCGCAAAGGCAAGACACGCCTCAAGCGTTCTTGACGAGATCGCCCCTGGCCTCTAGGAAGCGCCTGCCTTTCGGTGGAACCCTCCGCCGAGCGAGGAGCGATGGGCAAGGATCAGGCCGGCGGGGATCAGGCCGAGGGAGATCGGGAACGCGGCGCGGCGTCATTCGAGGCGCGGCTGGCCGCGGCCCGGGGTCGCCAGGGGCTCGACCGGCCGGTCGCGGCTTCGCGGGGGACGGATTTGCCGGCCAACGCCCTTGCCTTGGGCTTGCGGGTCGGCGTGGAATTGGCTTCGGCGCTCGCGGTCGCGGTCGCCATCGGTTACGGGCTGGATCGCTGGCTGCATACGAGACCGCTGTTTCTCGCGGTTTTCGTGCTGCTCGGCGGGGCGGCCGGGGTGATGAATGTCTGGCGCCTGGTTGGGCCACGCGCGGCGCGCGGCCGGCGTTAGACGCTGGATTGGTGATGCGGTCGGCGCGCGCGGCCGGTTTTGAAGGGGATGGCGGTCTTGGCGGCAGAAGGTTCGGCGATCGACGCTCTGGGGCAGTTCCGTCTCGCTCATGGTCTCGGCGAAATCGGCGGCGCGGTGAATTTCACCAACGCCAATGAAATCATGCTGCTCGCCGGCGCGGTGCTCCTGGGGCTGCTCTATTTCGGCATGAAGCCGCGCGCCATCGTCCCTGGGCGGTTGCAGGCTTTGGTCGAATACCTCCACGATTTCATCTACAATATGTGCCTCGATCAGATCGGCGAGGAGGGGAAGCGGTTTTTCCCCTTCATCTTCACGCTGTTCACCTTCATCCTGATAGGCAACCTACTCGGCCTGTTCCCCTATTTCTTCACCTTCACCAGCCACATCATGGTGACGGGGGCGCTCGCGATCCTGGTCATCGTGCTGGTGACGCTGGTCGCGCTCCGCATCCATGGCCTCCGTTTCTTCACCTATTTCTTCCCCGCTGGCGTCCCAAAGCTGCTGGCGCCGCTGATCATCCCGATCGAGATCCTCTCCTATCTCTCGCGCCCGGTTTCGCTCTCGATTCGTCTTTTCGCCAACATGACCGCCGGGCACGTGATGTTCGAGGTGTTCGCGAGCTTCATGATCATGCTGGTGGGGGCGCTCGGCGCGTTCGGCTATGTACTTGCGGTCGCGCCTCTGGCGATCAATATCGCGCTGATGGGGTTCGAGATTCTGGTGGCATTCCTGCAAGCCTATGTGTTCGCCATCCTCACCTGCATCTATCTGCACGACGCGGTGCATCTGCACTGATTACGGCAGAATTCTCGGCCAACCCTCACCCTGGTTTCGCTTTCGTCACCCAATCTTCTGCTTTCGTCAAATGAAAGGATTACTCAGTCATGGACGTCGCTGCTGCTAAGGCCCTGGGCGCGGGTCTCGCCGTGATCGCACTCGCTGGTGTCGGTGTCGGTATCGGTAACATCTTTTCCTCTCTGGTCAGCAGCATCGCCCGCAACCCGGCTTCGCGCGACCAGGTATTCGGCCTCGCGATTCTCGGCTTCGCGCTGACCGAGGCGGTGGCGCTGTTCGCGCTGATGATGTCGTTCCTGCTTCTGTTCACCTGATCCCTCGCCCTTTGAATTCGGCCAGCGCCGCAGCGCTGGCCAACGGAGATGAATGGAAGAAACGATGCCGCGCCGCCTCGCCACCTTGCTGCCTTTCTTTCTTTCCTTCCCTGGCCTTGCCTTGGCCGAGGGCGGGAAAAAAGGCATGCCGCAGCTCGATTTCGCCAACAAGCTGCTGCTCAGCCAGGTGGTATGGCTCGCCATCATCTTCTTTGCCCTCTATCTGCTGCTCTCCCAGTGGGGGCTGCCGCGCGTCGCCTCGGTGCTGGCGGAGCGGGCGCGGCGCATCAAGGGCGATCTCGACGCCGCCCGCGCCGCCAAGCAGACCGCCGATGACGCCATCGCCGAACTGAACGCCGCCGCCCGCCATGCCCATGCCGAGGCGGGAGCGGCGATCGCCGGCGCCACCGAGCGGGCAAAGCGTGAGGCCTTGGCCCATGCCAGCGCCCTCGATGCCCGCCTCAAGGCCGATCTCGAGGCCGCCGAGGCCCGCATCGTCGCGGCCGAACAGGTGGCGATGGGCGCGCTTCGCGAAGCGGCGCGTGAAACGACGGTCACCCTGATCACCCGCCTCACCGGACTTGCCCCCGCTGCCGGCGCGGTCGCGGCGGCGGTCGAGCAGGCGCTCGCGGCGCGGGCCGTGGGCTGACAAAGGAGCAACGCGATGCAATGGGAAGCGCTGACCGGCACCCCTTGGGAACGCCCGACCTTCTGGGTCGCGGTCGCTTTCGTTTTGTTCTTCGCCCTGTTCGGCAAGCGGCTTTTCACCGCGCTGACGGCGGTGCTGGACGCCCGCGCCGACGCCATTCGGCAGGAATTGGAGGCGGCGGCGCGGCTGCGCCGCGAGGCCGAGGACATGCTGCGTGACGCAACGAAGCAGCGCGAGACCGCCCTGGCCGAAGCCACCGCGCTGCTGGAAAAGGCGGAAATCGAGGCCGCTCGCTTAGCCCAGGCGATCCGCGACGAGGCCGAGGCCAGCGCCAGGCGCCGCGAGGAAATGGCCCATATCCGCATCAGTGCCGCCGAAAAAGCCGCCCTGGCGGAGTTGCGCCGCGCCACCACCGATATCGCCATCGCCGCCGCGCGCGACGTGATCGCCCGCGACCTCGCGCCCGAGGCGGCGACAGTGCTCGTGGATCAGGCCATTGCCGGATTGCCGAGCGCGCTCCGCGCCGCCTGAGGGCGCTGATCGCATCATCCTCGGCGCCTGCTCGCGGCGCGGGGTTTTTTTGCTCCTGCCATGGCTCGCCGCCGCTTGCGCCGCGCCGCCGCCGCCCGCCGCCGCCGTCATCGGCCTGCCGCAAGTGCTCGACCGGCGCCGCGCCAAACCCGACTGGCTCGGCGAGGTCCGCGGCACCGATGGCAGCTTCCGCCAGACCCTGACCGCGCCCTACCCGATCGCGCGGCTGGTGCAGCAGCGCTTCACCGCCGGCCTCGAACGACGCGGCGAACTCGCCCTCGATACGCCGCCGACGCTCGGTCTCCGCCTCGACATCCATCGCTTCGAAATCGTCGCGGTGACCGATCTCGCCGCCTTCGCCGATATCGATGTGTTGCTTTACGATCTCGCCTCCGGCCGCCAGCGCGACCGCGAGCGTCTCCAGAACACCACCAGCGCCGGCATCGATGCCGCAACCCCGATCGCCGAACAGGCGCAAACCCTGGCGCTCGGCTTTCTCACCACCCTCACCCGGAACGCGCTCGACGCGCCGCCATTCCACGACGCGCTGCACCCGCCGCCCCGACTCGGGTAACGCGCGTCCGGGTAACGCCGGCGATCCCGCCGGGCCACGCCATGCGCGCCACGTCACGCCTGATGGAGATCGATCAGGCTCTGGCGGATTTTGCGGCCGCGATTGACCTTGTCCTCGATATAGGCGCCATCCGCCCAGCGCACGGCGCGCGCCATCGCCTGCGCATCCTCCATGAAGCGCGCGAGCATTTCGAGCAGCGCCTCGCGGTTGTTCAAGAACACGTCGCGCCACATCACCGGATCCGACGCGGCGATGCGGGTGAAGTCGCGAAAGCCGCTGGCGGCGAATTTCAGCACCTGGCTCCGGCTTTCATCGGCGAGATCATCGGCGGTGCCGCAGATCGTAAACGCGATGAGATGCGGCAAATGGCTGACGATCGCGAGCACCCGGTCATGATGCCCGGCCTCCATCGTCTCCACCATCGCGCCAGAGCGGCGCCAGAATTCGCCAACCCGCGCGATCGCCGCCGGATCGCAGTCCGGAAGCGGCGTCAAAATCGTCCAGCGCCCCTCGAACAGGGTCGCGAACCCGGCATCCGGGCCGGAATGCTCGGTGCCGGCCAAGGGATGGCCGGGGACGAAATGAACGCCGGCGGGGAGATGCGGGGCGACGTCGCGGATCACCGATTGCTTGGTCGAGCCGACGTCGCTCACGATCGCCCCCGGCGCGAGCCTCGGTGCCATGGCAGCGGCGATGGCGCCGTAACTCCCGACCGGGGCGCAGAGGAAAACACCATCGGCACCGGCCACCGCTGCCGCCGGATCCTTCTCGATGCGGTCGGCCAGGCCGAGTTCGCGGACGCGCTCGCGGGTTGCGGCACTTTGGGCGCAGGCGATGATTTCGCCGGCGAGATCGCCGCCCGCGCGGGCGCGGCGGGCGATCGAACTCCCGATCAGCCCGACGCCGATCAGCGCGAGACGCCGGAAAACCGGCTCAGCCATGCGGCGCGCGGGCCATGAACGCGCCGAGCGAAGCCGCGACCATCTCGCATTCCTCCGCCGTGCCGATGGTGACGCGCAGGCAATGCGGCAAATCATAGCCACCCATCGGGCGGACGATGATGCCATGGGCGCGGAGATGCGCGTGCGCCGCGTCGGCACGGGCGGGGATCGCGAAATCGGCGAGGAGAAAATTGCCCTCGCTCGGCCAGACGGTGATGCCGAGCGCGCGTAAGGCCTCGCCGAGGCGCTGGCGCCACAGCGCATTGTGTTCGCGGCTTTTTTCCACCCAGCCGGGTTCGGCGAGTGCCGCGATCGCCGCCGTCTGCGCCGCGGCATTGGTGTTGAAGGGGTTGCGCACCCGGTTCATCACGTCGATGACCGCGGGTGGCGCGTAGGCCCAGCCGAGGCGGAGACCGCCCAAGCCGAAGATTTTGGAAAATGTCCGCGTCATCACGACATTATCGCCGGCATCGACGAAGGCGGCGCCCGGCTCGTAATCATCGCGGGTGACGTATTCGGCATAAGCGGCGTCGAGCAGCAGCAAAACCTCGCCCGGCAATCCGGCGCGGAGCCGCGCGATCTCACGCGCGGGCAGCAGGCTTCCGGTCGGGTTATTGGGATTGGCGAGGCAGACGAGCCTGGTCGCCGGCGAGACGGCGGCGAGAATGGCATCGACATCGGCGGTGAGGTTGCGCTCGGGCACCTTGACGACGCGCGCGCCGGCATAGCGCCCGGCGATCGCGTACATCGAAAACCCGTGCCGGGTCATGATCAGCTCGGTCCCCGGCCCGCCATAGGAGAGGGCGAGCTGGTAGATGAGATCGTCCGAGCCGTTGCCGCAGACGATACGCGCCGCATCGAGCCCGAAGCGGGCGCCGATGGCGGCGCGGAGATCGGCCGCGGCGCCGTCGGGGTAGCGGAAAATCTCCGAGGCAAGCCGCGTATAAGCGGCCTCTGCCCCCGGCGGGGCGCCGAACGCGCCTTCGTTGGAGGAGAGTTTGAGCACCCGATTGACGCCGGGGACATGGGATTCGCCGCCGATATAGGGCGCGATGGTGAGAATTTCGGGGCGCGGACGCGGGCTTGTTGCGGCGGTCATGGGGTCTCCTCCCACGCCTCGGCATAGGCGCCGAGCCGCACCGCCGGGCGCAAAAGCCCCTCGATGGCAGCCAAACGCGGATCGTCCTCGGCGATGAAGCCAGCGAGATCGACCAGCGCCCGGGCGGTTTTCTGCTCGCCCTCGCGGCGCAGCAGGATGGTGCCGGCGGCGAGCCCGGCGGCGGCGATCTGGCTCGCGAGCCGGGCGCGGCTGGTCTCGGCGGAGAATTCGAGGCCGAACAGAGTGCGATCGGCGCCGCTCGCATCGGGGGGAATGGCCGCGACGACGAAAGCCGCGGCGCTCGGCGTCCCCTCCGGCCGCGCCGCCCAGAATGGCAGGCGGGCGACGACCTGGATGCGCCCACGCTCGGCTGTCCCGCCGTGGTCGACGCGGCCGAGCGACATCCCGTCCTGATGCAGAAGGGAAGTCCACCACAGCGCGCCGCCGGCATCCTCCTCCGCCGGCAGTGGCAGTACCGCGACCCAAGCCGTGCCGGCGGCGAGGTCGCCGATCGCCTGCGAGGGGCTGCGGTGGAAATGAAGCGGCGTCAGCGCCCCGAAATGCTCGCGCGCGAGCAGGCCGATCGCGCCCTTCTGGCCACCCCCCGGCTCGCAGACCGCAACCGTGAAATGCCCTTGCTGGGCGAGCGAGCCGGCAAGAATTTCCCTCCAGATGCGCACCAGCGCCTGGCGCGGCAAGGGACCGCCGGCGGCGTGGCCGAGGAGGCGGCGGAGAATCGCCGCCTCGCGCCCAGGGCGAAGCGGGACGCCGCCATTTTTCAGCGCCGCGACCTCGGCGACCACGGCGGCGCGGCGCTGCAAGGCGGCAAGCAAGGCATCGTCGATGGCGTCGAGTTCGGCGCGCAACGCATCGAGGCTCCGCGGCCGAGGGGGAGAGATCGAGCCCTCGGTCTCGGGAACGGCGCGGGGAAGAGGGTCGGTGCTGGACATGTTTCCGGATCGGTGCTTTCGACCCCTGATAGCCGAACCGCCCGGCCCTGCAAACACCCCTTGCTTCCCCTTGGGCTTCCCCTTGGGCTTCCCCTTGGGCGCCGGCGGTTGCGTCGCGATGGGCGCGCGGTTATGCACGATGGGGTGAAGCAGGTTCTGACGCCGCAAGCGATCGCGCATCAGCACGTCGTGTTCGAGGATGGTCTCACCCTCGATAGCGGCGTCACTCTGCCGCGCCTGGTCGTCGCCTATCGCACCTATGGCACGCTGAATGCGGCACGCGGCAATGCCATTCTGGTCTGCCATGCGCTGACCGGTGATCAATACGTCGCCGAGCGGCACCCGCTGACCGGCAAGCCGGGCTGGTGGGAGATGCTGGTCGGGCCGGGCAAGCCGGTCGATACCGAGCGCTATTTCGTGATCTCCGCCAATGTGCTCGGCGGCTGCATGGGATCGAGCGGGCCGCGGAGCCCGAGGGACGATGACGAAACCCAGCTCTGGGGCACCGATTTCCCCGCCGTCACCATCCGCGATATGGTCCGCGCGCAAGCGCGCCTGATCACCCATCTCGGCATCGCGCGCCTGTTCGCGGTGATCGGCGGCTCGATGGGCGGGATGCAGGTGCTGGAATGGGCGGCGACCTACCCCGAGCAGGTCTTCGCCGCCATCCCGATCGCCACCGCCGCCTATCATTCGGCGCAGAACATCGCCTTCAACGAGGTCGGCCGCCAAGCGATTTTCGCCGACCCCGACTGGGAGGGCGGGCGCTACTGGCAGAGCGGGCGGGTGCCGGCGCGGGGCCTCGCGGTCGCGCGCATGGTCGCGCACATCACCTATCTCAGCGAGCAGGCGCTGACCCGCAAATTCGGCCGCCGCCTGCGCGCCGGCGCCTCGGTGCTCGGCCCCTATTCCGACGTGTTCGAGGTCGAGAGCTATCTCCAGTACCAGGGATCGAGCTTCGTGCGCCGGTTCGACGCCAATGCCTATCTCGTGATCACCCGGGCGATGGATTATTTCGACCTCGCCGCCGACCATGGCGGCGATCTCGCGCAAGCTTTCGCCGGCACCAAAACCCGCTTCTGCCTGGTCTCGTTCAGCTCCGACTGGCTGTTTCCGACCAGCGAAAGCCGCGCCATCGTGCGCGCGCTCAACCGCGCCGCCGCCAATGTCAGCTTCGTCGAGATCGAGACCGACAAGGGCCATGACGCCTTTCTTCTCGACGAGCCCGATTTCCATCGCACGCTGCGCGGCTTTCTCGATGGCTGCGCCCAGCACGCGGGGCTTTCGTGACCACTGCCGAGCCGCTGGCGCCGGTCCGCCTTCTCGCCAAGAATTTGCGCGTCGATCTCGAACTGATCGCCGGCATGATCGCCCCCGAAACGCGCGTCCTCGATATCGGCTGCGGCGAGGGGGCGCTGATCGCGCATCTTTTTCACACCAAAGCCTGTGACGCGCGCGGCATCGAAATCGACATGAAACTGGTGACGCAGGCGGTCGCGCATGGCTTGCCGGTGATGCAGGGGGATGCCGACAGCGACCTCGCCCATTATCCCGATGGCGCCTTCGACTATGTCGTGCTCTCGCGCACGCTGCAGGCGGTCGGGCGGCCGCGCGAGGTGTTGCGCCAGATGCTCCGGATCGGCGCCCGGGCGGTGGTGAGCTTTCCCAATTTCGGCCATTGGCTCGTCCGCTGGCAGTTGCTCGCGCGCGGGCGGATGCCGATGACCCCGACCTGGGACCGGATGTGGTATGAGACGCCCAACATCCATCCCTGCACCATCCGCGATTTCTTCGACCTCTGTCATGGCGAGGGCTACGCGGTGGAGCGCTGGCTCGCCGCCGATGACGCCGGGCGGCGGGCGCCGTGGCGGCGGGCGCCGTGGCTCGCCAATCTGTTCGGCGAGCAGGCGGTGTTCCTGCTCCGCGCGCGACGATAGAGCGCGATCGCTTTACGTCGAGGCGGAAACCGGGGCGCGAAAACCGTCAGCCGGCGGCATCCGCTCCCGTCATCAGCCCCAGCAACGCCGATTGCAGCCGCGCGGCCAGCGCGAGATAGCGCGCGCTGTGCAGACCCTCCTGGTGGGCGATTTCATGCACCTGGCGATGCAGGGCGTCGATCTCGCTGTCGAGGAGGTTTTTCGCGGTGATGAAGCGGCCGATGGCACAGCGATCGGCGGACATCACGGCACGGCCGCTGCCATGCGCGAACCGCCATTGCGCGGCGAGCGCCCCGAACGCGGTGCGCGGCGCGTAGCGATCGATGTTCAGGGCAAAACCACGCACCCATGCCGTGACCGCCGCGGCCGGCATCGGCTTCGCCAGAGCGAAGCCCTGCCCCGCCTTGGCGCGCAAGATGGCGGCCGCCTCGATCAATTCCTCGCTCTCCAGCCCCTCGAGGACCACATCCAGTTCGAGATCCCGCCCGAGTTGCACCAACGCGCCGATGAAGCCGAGAACCCGGATCGGATCGCGGCGCGCGTCACGCAGCAGGCTCTGGTCGATTTTCACCGCATGGAACGGCAGCATGCGCAGGCGCTGGAGCGAACTGAATCCCGACCCGAGATCATCCATCGCGAAGCGGACGCCGAGATCGGCGATCTGTCGCAGCGTTGCCTCGCGTAGCGCCTCGTCGCGATCGAGGCGCCCGGTCTCCATGATCTCAAGACAGAGGCGGTGCGCCGCGATCCCGGTTTCCGCCAGCGCATCACGCACCCAGTGCGCGCATTCCCGGCGAAGCAGGGTCGCCGGCGGCAGATTGACGGCAACGCCGAGCGACAATCCCGCCGCGTCCCAATCCCGCACTTGCCGCAGCGATTGGAGCAGGCCGAGGCGAAACAGCAGATCGAGATCGCTTTCGCCGAGCGCGGGCAGAAATTGCCCCGGCAGCAGAACCCGGCCATCCTCGAGCACCAGGCGCGCCAGGGCCTCGACCTGATAGGGTTTTCCGGTCAGGAAATCGACCAGCGGCTGATAGTGCATCTGCAACCCGCCGGAGAACAGGCGCGCGCGCCAGCGCTCG
Organism: Pseudomonadota bacterium; assembly: GCA_021851785.1. Lineage (GTDB taxonomy): Bacteria > Pseudomonadota > Alphaproteobacteria > Acetobacterales > Acetobacteraceae > Acidibrevibacterium. The sequence goes on along the minus strand of JAJZBV010000017.1, from coordinate 49,435 downwards.
GCGATCGTCTCGGGAATGACCTCGCGCGACGCCGCTTCGCTTTGCTGCCACAACAGGCTGAGGCGCTGCATGATCCCGGTGCAGAATTGCCGCATCCAGACCGATTCGAATTGCCTGGGATAGGCGCCGAGCAATGCCAGCACGAAGACCGGCCGGCCGCGCATGTCCTCGACCGGCAAAACCGCGGCGCTGCTGATCCCGACCGCGGCCATCGCCTCGCGCCAGGGCAGAACGCGGGGGTCGGTTGCGTAATTGGGGCAGGTTTGAATCTCCTGGCTGCGCCAGGCGGTGGCGAGCAGGCCGCGGCCGCGCGGATGGCTGTCATCGAGGTGGGGGGATTGTCCATCCTCCCGCCAGATCGGCTGAATGCCTTGTTTCGCGGCGCCACCGCTGACCTCGATCTCGAACACGCCGTTGCTGTCCGGGCGGAGCAGCTCGGCGCCGGCGATGCCGGGAAGGTTCGCCAGCGCTTCGACATGCGCCTGCGCGATATCCACCCAGAGCCGGCTGTCCCAGAGGCTGCCGTCACGTTCCGGGGAACGCAGCAGGAAGGTGAAATACGTCGCGACCGTGCGCTCATGGGCGGCGATTTGCGCGGCCATCAGATCCTGAAGTCGGGCACTGACGATCTGCAACAGGGCCTGCCGGTCCTCGGCGCGAAAAGGCTGAGCCATCAGTTTCTGGCCGAGAAGATTTTGGAAGATGCCGACCCCTTGGGCGATCAACGCGCTTTCGATATTCGTCAAGGCGTAGACGCGCCCGAGATGTTGCGCCAATTCAAAAAACGCCTCAGGGCTGGTTCCCGGATCAAGCAGACCATCGAGCGATTGCAATTGTCTTTTTCTGAGATACGCGAGTTCCGCCTCGGTGACGTGTTCGAGGATCGCCTTCCCCTTGGGATACGCGACCAGATGGCGATAGAAATCGGCGATGAAATCCTCGGTCAACAGCGTCTTCATCTGCGGAAAAGACGAAAGAACACGCACCGCGTCGGGGCCATAGGGGTCCGGCAGCGTCAGCCGGAATTCCTTCTCCGCCAGGGTCTCCGCGCTCCAGCGTTGCCACCATTGCGAACGCCGCGCCTTGTTCGCCTTGGCGACATAAAGCGCCGCGTCGGCGCGACGCAGCAAGAGATCGGGATTGTCGCCGTCTTCGGGAAAGAGGGCGATGCCGAGGCTGAAGGCGATGGAGACGCTGAGCCCGTCGCCGAGATCAAAGGGTTTTTCGACCGCCGATTGCAACCGGCTCAGCAGGATGGGCAGCGTTCCGACCTCGGTCAGACCCTCGATCGCGAGCACGAATTCATCGCCGCCGAAACGCGCGAGAAGATCGCCCTCGCGCAAAAGGGCGCGGAGACGCGAAGCGAGCTGACGCAGCAGCGCATCACCGCTGGAATGGCCCCAGACATCATTGATCGGTTTGAAATCATCGAGATCGAGCAGACCGATGGCGAGAAAGCCGCGCTGACGCCTGGCGCGCGAGATCGCGCGCTGCAAATGCTCCTCGAATTGCAGGCGATTGGGCAGGCCGGTCAGGCTGTCATGGCGGGCGAGGTGGAATTGCTGGTGCCGCTCATGCTCGAGCCGCGCTTTGAGATCGATCTCATCCAGCCCATGCCCGATGAGCTGCGCGACCTTGGCGATGAGATCGAGGATTTCCTGATCGAAGCAATTGGCCAGGCCGGAGGTGAAAACCAGGGCCGCGGGGATGGCGCCACCCCGGAAAACCGGGACGGCGGCGCCGGACACCCAGTTGCGCTGTTCGAGAAAAGCATGCCAGGGGGCGAAGGAGGGATCGGCGAAATAATTATTGCAGTGATGCAGCCGTCCCGAGCGCAAGGCGCGCACCGTCAGCGGCGCCGCCTCGGCATCGAGGCGAGCTTCCATGCCATCGAGCACATGCACCCCGTGCCCATGGCCAACCCGCATCCGGATAAGACCGTCGCCGTCGATACCCGCGATCCATACCGCGTCGAACAGGCCGGAAGTCGCGAGATGCTCGCAGGTCCGCCTCATTACCGCCTGTTCATCGCGTTGCAACAGCAGCGAATCGGTGGCCGCGAGCAAGGCGTTGTAGAGGCCGTGCAGGCGTTCCAGACGCCGCTGCTGCTCGATGGCCTCGAGCGCGAGGCCGATATCGAAGGCGAGTTCGCCGAGCAGGGAGGCGAATTCGTCGTCGAGCACGTCATCTTCGCGCGCATAGACCGAAAGCAACGCCCGTGTTTGCCCTTTGACCTTGAGCGGCAACGCCGTCGCGGCCCCCAATTTGAACGCGCGCGCGAGCGGCAGCCAAGGCCGGTAGCGTGCATCACCGGCAAAGCTCTGGATCGTCACCGGCATCCCGCTGCGCCAGGCCACGCCCGCCGGGCCTTGCCCCTCCGGCCGGTCGGGGTCGCTGGAGATGAAGATCTCATCGAGATAATGTATCGCGCCGCTCGCGGCGAGAACCTGAAAGCGGGAGGTCTCGTCCGGCACGCCGATCCAGGCGAGCGGCATTTCGCCGTGGGTTACGGCGATGCGACAGATTTCGGCATAGAGGGTTGCCTGATCCGGCCGGCCGGCGGCAATCTGATTGACCTGGGCGAGCATAGCATGGAACTGCACGAGGCGCTGCAAGCGCCGATGCTGGCGCTGCTGCAAGGCCTGCTGACGCGCCGCCCGCAGGATGTTGCCGGCGATGACGGCGATGTGTTCGAGCCATTGCTGTTGAGCGGCATCGGGCAACCCGCCCTCGCCCCCGGTCAGCGCGAAGGTGCCGATCAGGCGGTCTTCCTGCCGGATCGGATGGCTCCAACAGGAGCGGATGGCGAAATCGCGCGCGACATCGGCGAGATCGGCCCAGCGGCCGTCGTTTTGGGCATCATCGACATACACGGGTGTGTCATGGAAGGCCGAGGCCCCGCAGGAGCCGAAAGCGGGCCCGGGGGTCAGGCCGTCGAGGGCGACGATCAGCGCCGACGGGGCGCTGGGCGCGGCAAAAACGCCGAGCCGGCCATCCTCACGCATCACCATGATGCTGGCGATCCGCCCGGGCGCGTATTGTTCCGCGAGATGACAGACCCGAGCGGCCAGGAAATCGGCCGAAAACCCGGCAGCCAGATCCCGCAAAATCGCGGTTTGAATCTGGAGCAGGTCGTGGATATTCGGTTCGTGACGGCTGATCTCAGACATAGAGAACCGATGATTGTTTTATAGTCATTCATAACCGAGAATGGCAGGCGCGGGTATAGGCTTCGTTAATCTTGCGGCGAGGCGGCGATCCGCCGGGCCGAGACGGCGCCGGGCTTTGCTTGCCACCGACGAACACTTTATGATTGCCGAGATAAGCCATGTCCAAGGGGCGACGTCATGCAAGACGATGAAACCGAAGCAAAAATGAGCTACGTTCATGGCGTGAGCGCGACCCCGCTGCTCGGCGAGACGATCGGCGCCGCCCTCCGCCGCGCGGCGCGGGACGCCGGCGGGCGCACCGCGCTGATCAGCCGCCACCAGAATATTCGCCTCACCTACGCCGAACTCGACGCCGAGGTCAGCCGCATCGCCGCCGGCCTGCTCGCCCTCGGCCTCTCGCGCGGCGACCGGGTCGGCATCTGGTCGCCGAACAATGCGGAATGGCTGCTGACCCAATACGCCGCCGCGCGCGCCGGCCTCATTCTCGTCACCCTCAACCCCGCCTATCGCGTGGCCGAACTGGAATACGCCCTCAACCTTTCCGGCAGCGCCGCCATCGTGCTCGCGCGGAGCTTCAAGACCTCCGATTACGAGGCGATGCTGCGCGCCCTGATCCCCGCTCTCGCCGATCCCGCGGGAAGGGTCGAAAGCGCGCGTCTCCCTCACCTCAAGCGCGCCATTCTGATCGGCGATGCGGTGGTCCCGGGCTTTCTCCCCTTCGCCGCGATCGCGCGCACGGCGACGGCGGAGTCGGAAGCGACGCTCGCCGCGATCACGCCCGCGCTCCAATTCGACGACCCGATCAATATCCAGTTCACCTCCGGCACGACGGGATTCCCCAAGGGCGCGACGCTGACGCATCACAATATCCTCAATAACGGCTTCTTCGTCGGCGAGGCGATCCGCCTCGGCCCCGACGATCTCGTCTGCGCGCCGGTGCCGCTCTATCATTGTTTCGGGATGGTGATGGCCAATCTCGCCTGCCTCACGCATCGCGCCGCGGTGGTTTACCCAAGCGCCGGATTCGATCCGCTGGCGGTCTTGGAAACCGTCGCCGCCGAGCGCTGCACGGCGCTCTATGGCGTGCCGACGATGTTCATCGCCGAACTCGATCATCCCGATTTCGCGCGCTTCGATCTCTCCTCTCTCCGCACCGGCATCATGGCCGGCTCGCCCTGCCCGATCACGGTGATGCAGCGGGTGATGGAGCGCATGAACCTGCGCGAGATCACCATCGCTTACGGCATGACCGAGACCAGCCCGGTCAGTTTCCAGAGCGCGACCGACGATCCGGTGGAAAAGCGGGTGGCGACGGTGGGACGCATCCAGCCGCATCTGGAGGTGAAGATCATCGATGGCGAAGGGCGTATCGTGCCGCGCGGCACCCCGGGCGAACTCTGCACGCGGGGCTATTCGGTGATGCTCGGCTATTGGAACGATCATGAAAAAACCGCGGAAGCGATCGATGCCGCCGGCTGGATGCACACCGGCGATCTCGCCACCATCGACGCGGACGGCTATGGCGCGATCGTCGGGCGGATCAAGGATCTGGTCATCCGTGGCGGCGAGAACATCTATCCGCGCGAGGTCGAGGAATTTCTCTACCGCCATCCGAAGGTGCAATCGGCGCAGGTGGTCGGCCTTCCCGATGCCAAATACGGTGAGGAATTATGTGCCTGGATCCGCCTCAATGACGGCGAAAGCGCGACCGAGGACGAAATCCGCGAATTCTGCCGCGACCAGATCGCGCATCAGAAAATCCCCCGCTATATCCGCTTCGTCGACGAGTTTCCGATGACGGTGACGGGGAAAATCCAGAAATTCATCATCCGCGAGACGATGATCGCCGACCTTGGCCTCGCCGGCAAGGAGGACGGCTCGGCGCGTGGCGGATAGTTTCGAGGCCGGCAAGCAGGCCCGGCCGCGCCGCCGCCGCGCGCGCAACGGCGCCCCGATCATCCATCGCATCGGCGTGCCGCATGATTCCTGGCGCGACGTTTATCATTTTCTGCTGAGCCGCTCCTGGGCGACGTTCTTTGGCATCGTGATCGCGCTCTATCTCGCGCTCAACCTGATCTTCGCGCTGCTTTACGCGCTCCAGCCCGGGAGTGTCGCCGGGGTCGCGCCGGGCTCCGCGCTCGATGATTTCTTCTTCTCGGTCGAGACGATGGCGACGATCGGCTTCGGCGTGATGCATCCGGCGACGCTCTACGCCCATTGGCTCGTCACCGCCGAAGCCCTGCTCGGCATTCTTTTCGTCCCGCTCGCGACCGGCCTCATCATCGCCAAATTCACCCTCCCCACGGCGCGCGTCCTGTTCAGCCGCAACCTGGTGATCGCCCCGGTCGACGGCGTCCCGACCCTGATGTTCCGCCTCGCCAATATCCGCGCCAATCAGATCGTCGAGGCACGCATCAACCTCACGCTCACGCGGAACGTGACGACGCGGGAGGGGCTGCGGCTGCGCCGGATGTTCGATCTCTCCTTGCAGCGCAACACCAATCCGCAATTCGCGCTCAGTTGGATGGTGATGCACCCGATCGGGCCGGAAAGCCCGTGCGGCGGCTTGACCCAAGCGGCATGGCGGGACGAGGACATCGTCATCCTCGCCGTGGTCACCGGCCTCGATGCGACCATCTCGACGACGGTGCATGCGCGCCATGTCTATCACGGCACGGATGTCCTGTTCGGCCACGCCTTCGAGGATATCCTGAGCTGGCCGGAGGCCGGCGAAGTGCATATCGATTACCGGCGCTTCCACGCGACCCACGCCGTCGCCGCCGGGGAAAGCTGATCCCTCCGTGTCAGAGGCGCGTCACATGCGCGTCGACGTTGGCAACGATGCCGACGGGGGCAACGATGCCGACGGGGGCGAGAATTTTGCCAAAAGACCGGACAGCGCCGGACATAGCCGCTGCAATTCCTGCTGATGGGCGAGCGCGAGACCGACCAGCAGCGCCTCTGATTTGGCCGTCAAGCGGATCAGGACGCGCCGCCGATCCGCCCGGTCGGCGACACGCTCGATCAGCCCCGCCTGCTCCAGCCGATCGGCGAGTTCGACCGCGCTATGGTGGCGGATATGGAGCCGCGCGGCGAGTGCCCCCACCGTCACCGCCCGGCCCGCGGGAAATCCCTTGATCTGCACCAGCGCCTGATGCTGGCGCGGGGTCAACCCCGCATGGCGCGCCGCCACCTCGCTGAATTCGATGAAGCCGCGGAGCAGGAAGCGGAATTCCGCGAGCGCCGCGTAATCCACCGGCGTCCCATCACTCGGCACGATGTCACTCGGCACGATATCATGCGGCCTCACGATCTCAGGAGAGGAAACGTCCCACGCCCCTGCCGGCGCGGCATGCGCGATCCGAGCCAGCCCACCCCGCCCCCTGAGGTTTCGACCGCGAACGTCCACGCCCCCTCCGGACTCTCCAATCAACCCATAATCACATGGCCGTGATAGCAGCCCCCATGGCAAGATGCAACGCCTTCGGAATGACCACGCCACCCCCGGCGCGCCCCCACCGGCACGATTGCCGGCGTCGCGGAATCGTCGCAGAGTTATTGGCCAAGCTCGGTCCGACCGGGCCGGAGCGCGAAAACCTGGAGGGAAACCGATGCCACCGATCTGCCGCAAAACCGCCCCGCTCCTGCTCGCCGCCCTGGTGACACTCGCCGGCGCCGCCCGCGCGCAAACCCCGCTCCCCGCCGGCGTGCCCGAGCAGATGCCGTTCGATCTCCCCTATGGTTCGGCGATCACCCTCGCCGAGGCCAAAACGCTCGCCGCCGCGGCGGAGGCCGAGGCCGCACGCCATCACTGGAAAATGGCGATCTCGGTGGTCGGGCCGGAAGGAAAACTGATCTATTTCGAGCGCATGGACGACACCCAGCAGGCCTCGATCGCGATCTCCGAGCACAAGGCCCGCACCGCCGCCCTGTTCCGCCGCCCGACCAAGATCTTCCAGGACGCCGCCGATGGCGGCCACCCTTATGTGCTCTCACTCGACGACGCGATCGCGGTGGAAGGCGGTTTCCCGCTGGTGCGCGACGGCAAGCTGATCGGCGCCATCGGCTGCTCGGGCGGGATGTCGGTGCAGGACGGCGTGACCTGTAAGGCCGGCCTCGCCGCCCTCAAATAGCCGCTCGCGAAATGTTCCCGCGGTGACATGGAGCGGGCCGGGGCAGCGCGTGAACGCTGGCATCGGCCCTGACCTGCCAGGGTGCCCAACCGTGGCGGAGGCTGCCGCGAAACCTCAGCCTCTCCGTCTTCGGTGCAAGCCCCCACCGCCGTAAAGGAAGCCGCCACGACGTGACCGCCGCCGCAATCGAACCCTTCATCGCCCGCTGGCAGCACCGCGAAGGCGGGGCCGAGCGGGCGAACTACGCCATGTTTCTTGCCGAACTATGTGACGTGCTCGACGTGCCGCGCCCCGATCCCGCCGCCGCGACCTCCGCCGATAATGATTACGTGTTCGAGCGCGCGGTGCAGAAAGCCGGCCCGGATGGCTCGATCTCGCCCGGCCGGATCGATCTCTACAAGCGGGGTTGCTTCGTGCTGGAAGCCAAGCAGACACGACAGAAGGGCGGCAACAAAGAGATCGAAACCATCGCCCCTCGCGCCACCCGCGCCAAATCCGGCCGCATCGCCGCCACCGGCTTCGATGTGCTCATGCTCAACGCCCATCGGCAGGCGACCGACTATGCCCGCTCCCTGCCGGTCGATCACGGCTGGCCGCCGTTCATCCTGGTGTGCGATGTCGGCAACGTCATCGAAACCTACGCCGATTTTTCCGGGCAGGGGAAAAATTACGCGCAATTCCCCGATCGGCGTGGGTTCCGCATCGCGCTCGACCAACTCCGCGATTCCGCGATCCGCGAGCGCTTGCGGAAAATCTGGCTCGACCCGCAATCGCTCGACCCGGCTCGCCAATCCGCCCGCGTGACGCGCGAGATTGCCCAACGTCTCGCCACCGTCTCCCGCATGCTGGAAGCGAGGCATGAGCGTGAAGCCGTGGCCTCTTTCCTCATGCGATGCCTATTCACCATGTTTGCCGAGGATTGCGGCCTGCTCCCGCCCGATGCGTTCAAAACCATTCTCCGCCGATGCGAAGCCGAGCCGGACTTGCTTGCCGATATGGTCGGGCAGTTATGGCAGGCCATGAATACCGGCGGCGTCGCGCTGGCCATCCAGGCCAGGGTGCGGCGTTTCAACGGCGAGTTTTTCAAGGATCAGACCGTTTTGCCGCTCGACAAAAGCGCGATCGGCGAACTGCGCCACGCCGCCGCATATAATTGGCGCGAGGTTGATCCCTCGATTTTCGGCACGCTGCTCGAACAAGCGCTCGCTCCGGCCGAACGCCGCGCGCTTGGCGCCCATTACACCCCGCGCGCCTATGTCGAACGGCTGGTGGTCGCCACCATCATCGAGCCGTTGCGCGCCGAATGGGTCGAGGTGCTGGCCACCGCCGAACGCCAGCGCGCCGAAGGCCGCGATGCGGTCGCCATCGCCACCGTCACCATTTTTGCCGAAAAACTCTGCCAGACCCGCGTGCTCGATCCCGCCTGCGGCACCGGCAATTTTCTTTATGTGGCGCTGGAACTGCTCAAACGGCTGGAGGGCGAGGTGTTGGACGCCCTCGCCAGTCTCGGCGGGCAGGAAGCGCTTGCCGGCCTTGCCTCGCATACCGTCGATCCGCATCAATTTTTCGGCCTCGAAGCCAATCCCCGCGCCGCCGGCATCGCCGAGTTGGTTTTGTGGATCGGGCATCTGCAATGGCATTTCCGCACCCATACCGGAATGCCGAGCGAGCCAATTTTGCAGGCGTTTCGGAATATCAAGGTTGGGGATGCGGTGCTCGATGCGAAAACCGGCCGCCGCCCCGCGTGGCCACCGGCTGAATATATCGTCGGCAACCCGCCCTTCATCGGCGGCAAGGATATCCGCGCGCGGCTCGGGGATGACTATGCCGAAGCCTTGTGGCGGGCGCATCCGCAGATGAACAATTCGGCCGATTTCGTGATGTATTGGTGGGATCACGCCGCCGAACTGCTCACCGCGAAGGCCAGCGCGCTCCGCCGCTTCGGCTTCGTCACCACCAATTCCATCACCCAGACTTTTCAGCGCCGTTGCATCGAACGCCACCTTGCCGCGAAAGCGCCGATCTCGATCGTCATGGCGATCGCGGATCATCCGTGGACCAAAGCGACACAAGATGCCGCCGCCGTCCGCATCGCGATGACGGTTGCCGAGGCCGGCAAGCGCGATGGCGTGCTGTTCAGCGTAACGGCGGAGTCCGGTCTCGACACCGATGCGCCGGAGATCACCCTCGCTGCGCGATCCGGGCCGATCAACGCGGATTTGACCATCGGCGTTCCGGTTGGCGATGTGAAGCCGCTGCGCGCCAACGAAGGCTTATGCTCACGTGGCATGATGCTGTTTGGCGCCGGCTTCATCGTGACCCCGGAGCAAGCCGAGCATCTCGGCCTCGGCCGCCGTCCTGGGCTCGAAAACCATATCCGTCCCTATCGCAACGGCCGCGATCTTACTGCCCGCCCGCGCGGTGTCATGGTGATCGACCTGTTCGGCCTCTCCGCCGATGAGGTGCGGCACCGCTTCCCGGAGATCTATCAACATCTGCTGGCTACAGTGAAACAGGAAAGAGACAGAAATCGAGATGCGGATATAAAGAATCGATGGTGGCTATTCGGACGAACTCGTGACGAAATACGCCCGGCGCTTGCGGGCCTGCCGCGCTACATCGCTACCGTCGAAACCGCCAAGCACCGAATTTTCCAGTTTCTCGACGCCTCGATCCTGCCGGATAACAAACTCATCGCGATCGGCTTCGCCGAGGCGTTCCATCTCGGCGTGCTGCAATCACGGATTCATGACGCATGGGCACTTCGGGCAGGTGGGTTGCTGGAAGATCGGCCCGTCTATGTAAAATCGCGCTGCTTCGATCCCTTCCCTTTCCCCGATCCGACCGCCGCGATCCGGTGCGATATCGCCACCATCGCCGAGGAACTCGACGCACACCGCAAGCGCGTGCTGGCCGAGCATCCGCATCTCACGCTGACCGGGCTTTACAACGTCCGCGACCTGATCCGCGCCGGCACGCAACCCGCCGCTCTTCCCGCGCGCGAGCGTCGCATCCTCGATGACGGGCTGGTGCTGATCCTCGCTGAATATCACCAAAAACTCGACCGCGCCGTGAGCGAAGCCTATGGCTGGCCGCACGATCTGCCCGAAGCCGAGACCCTCGCCCGACTGGTCGCCCTCAACCGCGCCCGCATTGCCGAGGAAGCGCGCGGCAAGGTGCATTGGCTGCGCCCGGACTACCAGATTCCCCGCTTCGGCCGGCGTGAGGACAAGCTCGACCTCGCCGGCGGCGCGTTCCATCCCGAGCGCATCGAGGCCACCCGCCGCGCCTTCCCCGCCGATGAGGTCGCGCAAACCGCCGAGATCATGGCCGCCCTCGCCACCGCGCCCGCCGGCATCGCCGCCGCCGATCTCACGCGCCGCTTCCAGGGCCGGGCGCTGCGCCCGAAAATCGATTCCGTGCTCGCCGGGCTGGTCCGCATGGGCGTGGTCGGCATTGCCGGGCGCGGAGTCTATCGACTGAACCTCGCCGCGTGAGCGCGCCAGGCGTTTCCGCCGCCCACCAATCCGCCATTAACCCTTTGAAATCATTGGTGGGTGCGGCAGGGATTGAACCTGCGACCCCCGCCGTGTGAAGGCGATGCTCTCCCGCTGAGCTACGCACCCGCTGCCATGAAGGGAGAAGACGAGGCTAGCGCGGTTCCTAAAGCCAAGCCCCGCCCGATGCAAGAGGCGCGGGGCGGTTTGAGCGATCTCCCGGTTCGGACCCGGTCTCGCTTGCATGGCTGGCATGCAGCATGCTTTGGTTGGGCCAGGGTTTGGGCTTGGGTTCGCGCCAAGCGGCGTCATGGCGGATCACGCAGGGGGTGGGTTTGGCTTATGCATTGCAGCAACTGATCAACGGGATCACGCTCGGCATGATCTACGGGCTGATCGCGGTCGGCTACACCATGGTTTATGGCATCATCGGCATGATCAATTTCGCCCATGGCGATGTGTTCATGATCGGCGCCTTTCTCTCGCTGATCGCGCTTTCCGGGCTGGCCTCGCTCGGGATCACCGCCGTCCCGCTGGCGCTCGCCATCACCCTCGTTTTCGCCGCCGCCCTCGCAGCACTTTATGGCTGGACCATCGAGCGGGTCGCCTATCGGCCGTTGCGCGGCTCGTTTCGTCTCGCCCCCTTGATCAGCGCCATCGGCATGTCGATCACCTTGCAGAATTTCGCCCAGGTGACCCAGGGCGCGCGGGTCAAGCCGCTGGCGCCGCTGCTCCCCGGCGGGCTCGTGCTCACCCGGGCCGGCGGCTTCGCGGTGCAGCTCTCCTGGATGCAGATCGCGATCGCCATCACCACCGTGCTCTGTCTCGGCCTGTTCACCTGGCTGGTGACGAAGACGCCGCTCGGGCGGGCGATGCGGGCTTGCGAGCAGGATCTCAAAATGGCCAGCCTGCTGGGCATCGATACCGACCGCACGATCGGCCTCACTTTCGTCATCGGCGCGGCGCTGGCCGCCGTCGCCGGGCTGTTGTTTCTCCTCTATTACGGGGCCATCGATTTTTATATCGGCTTCGTCGCCGGGGTGAAGGCGTTCACCGCCGCCGTGCTCGGCGGTATCGGCTCGCTGCCGGGGGCGGTGCTGGGCGGCCTCCTGATCGGCCTGATCGAGACCTTCTGGTCGGCGTATTTCAGCGTCCAATACAAGGACGTCGCGGCGTTCTCGATCCTGGCCATCACCCTGATCTTCCTCCCGACCGGGCTGCTCGGGCGGGCCGATGTGGAGAAGGTATGAGCCCGCGCATCGCCCGCGCCGGGCGGGCGCCCTCGCCTAAGCCGAACGGGGGGAAGGGCTTTGACTAACCAAGGATCTCCGCTGCGCGATGCCTTCCTCTCCGCCCTGGTCGCGCTCGGATTGTTCGCGCCGATGGTCGGGCTGCAAACCCATGTCGGCGCGCATGGCATCGCGCTGGTGCCGCGCCCGCTCGCGGTGGCGAGCCTGGTGGGCGCGGTGTTCGTGCTGCGGCTCGCGATCCGCCTCTGGCAGGGGCGGCGCCCGGCGGCGGGCATGAGCATGATGGCCGGCGCGGCGGCGGGGCGGATCGCGCTCGCCGCCGGCCGCGCCAGGCGCTTTCTCGTCCCCGCCCTGCTTGCCCTGGCGTTGCTGATGCCGGTTGTCGCCAGCCGCTCGACGCTCGATCTCGGCGTGCTGGTGCTGACCTATGTCATGCTCGGCTGGGGGCTCAACATCGTCGTCGGCCTCGCCGGATTGCTCGATCTCGGCTATGTCGCGTTTTACGCCGTCGGCGCCTACTCCTATGCGCTGATCGCGCAGGCGACCGGGCTCGGCTTCTGGTCGTGCCTGCCGGCCGCGGGGGCGCTGGCGGCGCTCTGGGGCATCACGCTCGGCTTTCCGGTGCTCCGTCTGCGCGGTGATTACCTCGCCATCGTCACCCTCGCGTTCGGCGAGATCATCCGCATCGTGCTGCTCAACTGGGTCTCGCTGACCGGCGGGCCGAACGGCATCTCCGGCATCCCGCGTCCGACCTTGTTCGGCCTCCGTTTCACGATGACCGATGAGCCCGGCACCTTCGCCGGCTTCTTCCATCTCGCCCCGTCCTCGGCGCACCGGCTGGTGTTTCTCTACTACGTCATCCTCGCCCTCGCCCTGCTCACCAACTGGGTGACGCTCCGGCTCCGCCGCCAGCCGCTCGGGCGGGTATGGGAGGCACTGCGCGAGGACGAGATCGCCTGCCGCTCGCTCGGCATCAACATCACCACGACGAAGCTCACCGCGTTCGCGGTCGGCGCCTGTTTCGGCGGCTTCGCTGGCGCTTTTTTCGCCACCCGCCAGGGCTTCATCAGCCCCGAGAGCTTCACCTTCATGGAAAGCGCGACGGTGCTCGCGATCGTCGTGCTCGGCGGCATGGGGAGCCAGCTCGGCGTCGTGCTCGCCGCCCTGGTGATGATCGGCGGGCCGGAGATGTTCCGCGCCCTGGCCGATTACCGCATGCTGATCTTCGGCCTCGCCCTGGTGGTGATGATGGTGCTGCGTCCGCGCGGCCTGGTCACCGAGCGCAAACCCTCGGTCAGCCTGGGCGGCGCGGCGCGGGCGATCCCGGCGGCGCTGATCGCCGAGGGGCGAAGCTGATGGCGACGGCGACAGCGGCGCTGTTGGACGTTCGCCATCTCGGCATGCGGTTCGGTGGCATCGTCGCGCTCGACGACGTCTCCTTTACCGCCCGGCGCGGCGAGATCACCGCCGTCATCGGCCCCAACGGCGCCGGCAAGACCACCGCCTTCAACTGCATCACCGGATTTTACCGCCCCAGCGCCGGCGGCCTGCACCTGACGCACGCGGATGGACGCGGTTTCGCGCTCGCCGCCATGCCTGGCCATCTCATCGCCCGCCGCGCCCGGGTCGCGCGCACGTTTCAGAATATTCGCCTGTTCGCCGGCATGACGGCGCTCGAAAATCTGCTCGTCGCCCAGCATGCGCCGCTGATGGCGGCAACCGGTCTCGGCGTGCTCGCGATCCTCGGCCTCGGCCGCTATCGCGCCGCCGAGCGCCGCGCCATCGACAAAGCCAGGATGTGGCTGGAACGCATCGATCTCCTGGCGCGCGCCGATGATCCCGCCGGGGCGCTGCCCTATGGCGCGCAGCGGCGGCTCGAGATCGCGCGGGCGATGTGCCTCGATCCGGTGCTGCTCTGCCTCGACGAGCCGGCGGCCGGGCTCAACCCGCGCGAGACCGCGGCACTCGATGCCCTGCTGCTCGGCATTCGCGACCAGGGCTGCTCGATCCTGCTCATCGAGCACGACATGGGCATGGTCATGCGCATCTCGGATCACATCGTCGTGCTCGATCACGGCCGCAAAATCGGGGATGGCACGCCGGCGGAAATCCGCGCCGATCCGCACGTCATCGCCGCCTATCTCGGCGAGGATGACGAGAGCGCCGACGCCCTCGCGCGGGCGGCTGCGCCGTGAGCCGGACCTTGCTCGAACTCGCCGGCGTCAGCACGTTTTACGGCGCCGTGCAGGCACTGAAAAACGTCGATCTCACCGTCGATGAAGGCGAGATCGTGACCCTGATCGGCGCCAACGGGGCCGGCAAATCGACCCTGATGATGACGATCTGCGGCCAGCCGCGGGCGCGCGGTGGGCGCATCCGCTACGATGGCGCCGAGATCACCGCTCTCCCGACCCACCGCATCATGCGCCGCGGCATCGCCCAGGCGCCGGAAGGACGGCGGATTTTTCCGCGCATGAGTGTGCGCGAAAACCTGCTCATGGGGGCGGAAAGCACCGGGCAGCGCGCGAGCGAGGCGGAGATGGCGCGGGTTTTCGCGCTGTTCCCGCGCCTTGCCGAACGCCATGCACAGCGCGGCGGCACGCTCTCGGGCGGCGAGCAGCAGATGCTGGCGATCGGCCGCGCCCTGATGGCGCGCCCGCGCCTGCTCCTGCTCGATGAGCCGAGCCTGGGTCTCGCGCCTCTCATCGTGCGGCAGATTTTCCAGGCCATCCGCGCGCTCAACCACGAAACCGGGCTCACCGTTCTGCTCGTCGAGCAGAACGCCTATCAGGCGCTGCGGCTTGCCCATCGCGGCTATGTGCTGGTCAATGGCGCCATCACCATGGCCGGATCCGGCGCGGAATTGCTGGCGCGGCCGGAAATCCGCGCGGCTTACCTCGAAGGCGGGCATTGATCGGAAGAGAGGCTGCCACCCGCTTCACCACGTGCAACAAAAGGGAGACTGATCTCATGACGAAATCTCTTCTGCTGGCCGGCACCGTTTTACTGCCGCTCGCCATCGCGGCCCCGGCCGAGGCACAGATCCAGATCGCCTCCGCCGGCCCGCTCACCGGCTCCAACGCCACCTTCGGCGCGCAAATGAAGGAAGGGGCCGAACAGGCGGTGGCCGATATCAACGCCCATGGCGGCGTGCTCGGCAAGCAACTGGTCTTGACCGAGGGCGATGACGCGTGCGACCCCAAGCAGGCGGTCTCGGTCGCGAACCAGCTCGCCGACAAGGGGGTGGTGTTCGTCGATGGGCATTTCTGCTCCTCGAGTTCGATCCCGGCGAGCAAGGTCTATCTCGAACAAGGCGTGCTACAGATCTCGCCCGCCTCCACCAACCCCGCCTATACCGATAATGGCGGCTGGAATACTTTTCGCGTCTGCGGCCGCGACGATCAGCAAGGCGAGGTTGCCGGCGAGTACATCGCGGCCCATTTCAAAGGTCAGAACATCGCCATCCTCCACGACAACACCGCCTATGGCAAAGGTCTCGCCGATGAGACCAAGAAATTCATGAACAAGGCCGGGCTCGAGGAGACCCTCTATACCGCCTATGTGCCGGGCGAGCGGGATTACTCGGCGCTGGTCAGCCGGCTCAAGGCCGCGAACATCAACGTGATCTATCTCGGCGGCTACCAGACCGAGGCCGGGCTGATCATCCGCCAGGCCAAGGAACAGGGGATGAAGGTCACGCTGATCAGCGGCGATGCCCTCGTCACCTCGGAATTCTGGCAGATCACCGGCGCGACCGGCGAGGGGACGATGATGACCTTCGCCTCCGATCCGCGCAAACGCCCGACGGCGGCGGCCGTCGTCAAGGAATTCCAGGCCAAGAACATCGATCCCGAGGGCTATGTGCTCTATTCCTATGCCGCCGTGCAGATCTGGGCGGAAGCGGCGCAGAAAGCCGGCACGGTCGATCCGAAGAAAGTGGCCGCCGAGCTGAAAACCGGCGGCCCGTGGGACAGCGTTCTCGGCCCGATCGGCTTCGATGCCAAGGGCGATGTGACCAAGCCGGATTACGTCTTCTATGTCTGGCACGACGGCAACTATCACGAAATGTAAGCCGCATGGCCGATCGGGGGCGGAGTGCCGTCCGCCCCCGCCTTCGGGGCTGCCCCGCCTTTCTCGCCACCGATTGACGGCGGAGACCCGGCTTGCGAGGGTTGCGCGCAAGAAAAACCTCGGAGGAGATGCCGTCATGTCGCGAGAGCCGGTGATCGTCGATGCGGTTCGCTCGCCGATGGGGCGTGGCAAGCCTGGCGGCGCCCTCTCCGGCTTGCATCCGGTGGATCTGCTCGCCGCCGTTTTCAAAGGCCTGCTCACCCGGAACGCCCTCGATCCCGGCACCGTCGATGACGTGATCATCGGCTGTGTCAGCCGGGTTGGCGAACAATCCTCGACGGTCGGGCGCATGGCGTGGCTTGCCGCAGGCTTCCCCGAACACGTGCCGGCGACCACCATCGACCGCATGTGCGGCTCCGGCCAGCAGGCGATCCATTTCGCCGCCCAAGGGATCAAAGCCGGCGTCTATGACATCGTCATCGCCGGCGGCGTCGAACAGATGAGCCGGGTGCCGATCGGCTCGGCCCGCCTCGACCGCGATCCGGTCGGCCCGCTGGTCAGCGAGCGCTATGCGCCCGGCCTCGTCCACCAAGGCATTTCCGCCGAACTGGTCGCCGCGCGCTATGGTCTCTCGCGCGAGGCCATGGACGCCTATTCCGCCGCCTCGCATCAGCGCGCCGCGCGCGCCCGCGCCGCCGGCGCCTTCAACGCCGAAATCGTCCCTGTCGCGGTGGAGAACGCGCTGGTGACGGAGGACGAGACCATCCGCCCCGAAACCACGCCGGAGGGGTTGGCCGCCCTTCGTCCCGCCTTTGAAAACCCCAGACACAAAGAGCGGTTTCCGGAAATTTCCTGGTCGATCACGGCGGGCAATTCCTCGCAGATCACCGATGGCGCGAGCGCGCTTTTGCTGATGAGCGAGGCGCAAGCGACCCGTCTCGGCCTCACCCCGCGCGCGCGCTTCGTCGGCTTTGACGTGTGCGGCGATGATCCGCTCCTGATGCTGACTGCGCCGATCCCGGCGACCAGGCGGATTTTGCAAAAGACCGGTCTCACGCTCGACGATATCGATCATGTCGAGGTCAACGAGGCCTTCGCCCCGGTGCCGCTGGCCTGGGCGAAGGCGGTGGGTGGGGATGGCGAGAAGCTCAACCCGCTCGGCGGCGCGATCGCGCTCGGCCATCCGCTCGGGGCTTCCGGCGCGCGGCTGATGACGACGATGCTGCACGCCTTGGGGCGGAGCGGCGGGCGCTATGGCCTGCAGACGATGTGCGAAGCCGGCGGCATGGCGAACGCGACGATCATCGAGCGGCTGTGAGCGGGAGGGATAGATGGACGCGAGCGCAGCCGATCAAGCCGCGGAACTGACCCTGTTTCGCGACACCGCGCGGCGGTTTTTCGCCGCCGAAGTGGTGCCGCATATCGCGGAGTGGCGGCGCACCGGCATGGTCGCGCGCGAGGCCTGGCGGCGGGCGGGCGAGGCTGGGCTGCTCTGCGCCAGCATGCCGGCCGAATTCGGCGGCGGCGGCGGCGATTTTCGTCATGAGGCGATCCTGATTGAGGAACTCGCCGCGATCGGTTTCGGCGATTTCGCGATCTCGCTGCACAACGCCATCATCGCGCCCTATTTTCTTCATTACGGCACCAGCGAGCAAAAGCGCCGCTGGCTGCCGCGCATGGCCTCCGGCGAGATGATCGCGGCGATCGCCATGACCGAACCGGACGCCGGCTCCGATTTGCAGGCGATCCGCACCACGGCACGGCGGGTTGGCGAAACCTTCGTCATCAACGGCCAGAAAACCTTCATCAGCAATGGCCAGCTTGCCGACATCGTCATCGTCGCCGCCAAGACGCGGGTTGATGTCGGAGCGAAGGGGATTTCGCTGATCGCCGTCGAAACCGCCGGCGCGCATGGCTTCCGGCGCGGCCGCAATCTCGAAAAAATCGGCAAACACGCACAGGACACCTCCGAACTTTTCTTCGACGACGTGGTGGTTCCGGCGGAAAACCTGCTCGGGATCGAGCCTGATCGCGGCTTCGCGCAGTTGATGCAGCAACTGCCGCAAGAGCGCCTGGTGATCGCGGTCGGCGCGGTTGCCGCGATGGAGGCGGCGCTGGCCGAGACCATCGCCTACGCCCGCGGCCGCCGCGCCTTCGGCAAAACCCTGTTGGAGTTTCAAAACTCCCGCTTCGTTCTCGCCGAAGCCAAGACCACGACGCGGGTCGCGCGGGTGTTCGTCGATGATTGCATCGAACGGTTGCTCGCCGGGACGCTCGATGTCAGCACCGCCGCGATGGCGAAATACTGGACGAGCGAAATGCAAGGCAAGACCATAGACGCCTGCCTGCAACTTTTCGGCGGCTATGGCTATATGGCCGAGTATCCCATCGCGCACCGCTACACCGATGCCAGGGTGCAAAGAATCTATGGCGGCAGCAACGAGATCATGAAGGAGCTGATCGCGCGCGATCTGTGAAATCAGCGCCCGATCGCGCTCGGCGGGATCGATGCCGCGGGCACCGCGATGCCGCCGGCATGATTGACGACCGAGCCGATCTGGACCCCGGCGACCCGCCATTCGCCGCTTGCGAGGCGAAACAATAGCGGCGCGCCGCTGCTGCCCGAAGTCGCGTGGCAGGTATGATGCAGCAGCGTTTCGCCGCGCGCGTCGCGGATCTGCTCGGCGATCAGGCAATGGAGATCGGCCTCGATGATTTCGATATGATCCTTGCTGTAGCCGCCGAGCAAGGCCGGTGTGCGCGGCGGCGGCAGCGTGCGGTCGAGGCGCAGATACTCGCCTTCGCGGACCAAGGGGGCGGACAGCGTCAATACCGCCCAATCCGCGCCGGCGCTCTCTGATTCATGAAACGGATCATAGCCGGGCGCGATGGCGAAATCGGCGACGAGCGCCACCCCGGCGGCGTTGCCGCGATTGGTGGCCAGTAAAAAATGGATCAGGCGGGGTTGAATGATGAGGCGGGTGCGCTGACGGAAAAGGCAATGCGCCGCCGTGATCGCTATGCGCGGCGCGACCATGAAGCCGGTGCAGTGGCCGCCGAGCGCGGTTTGCACGCGGCCAAGCGCCCGCCAGGGAAAATCGGCGGGATTGACCGGCTGGCGATCGTCATCGCGACCGATGCCGGGCAGGATCGTCGAGGATGGCGATGGCTCGGCGAACTGGACGTCGGCCGCGAACACCGGGCGGGCCGGCGGCACGCTTGCGAAGACGATCGCGCAAGCGAAGGCCGCCGCGCGCCATGCGATCACGCCAACCCGCCTAATTCGGCAGCGGGCGGAACTGGCCATCATCGCCGAGCAGCGAGAGAACGCCACTGCGAATGTCGAAGGAAGCACCGCGGAGATGCAAATCGCCTTCCGCCGCGGCCTCGGCGATCCAGGGGAAGGTGCGAAGATTTTCCAAGGAAAGTTTTATGGTTTCGAATTCGCACGTCGTTTGCGCGTCCTCCGGCGCCGTCGCGGCGAGCGTGCGGCGACGCGCGCGCTCGGCGATCGAAACCCAGGCATTGATGAATTCGCCATCGGCGAGCGGCGAGCCATGCAGTAGCGCGTTGACGCCGCCGCACATCGCGTGGCCGAGCACGATGAGTTCGGAAACCCGCAACACGCGCACGCCAAATTCGAGCGCGGCGCTGGTGCCATGATGCTTGGCATCGGGAGCATAAGGCGGGACCAGGGCGGCGATGTTGCGCACGGTGAAAATTTCCCCCGGCGAGGCATCGAAAATCAACGACGGATCGACCCGGCTATCGGAGCAGGCGATCACCATCGCGCGCGGGGATTGCCCTTCCGTCGCCAGCGTCGAAAAGCGCCGGCGATGCTCCGGCCAGCCGATTTGACGAAAGCGATGATAGCCGGTGATCAAGGCGTCCATGCGCGCGATGTTCCGCTCAAGTGCGGCCGTGACAATGCTTGTATTTTTTCCCCGAACCGCAGGGGCAGGGCGCGTTGCGTGGTGTATTGGCCCAAGGATCCTGATCGCGTTGATCCTCCGCCACGACCGCGACGCCGCCATCCTCGGCGCCCATCGGCTCGAAGGCTTGCATGACCGAAACCGGCGCCGGATGCAGTTCCGCCATTGCCCGCGGCGGCGGCTGGAAATCCGGCGTCGGCGGCGCATCGGGCGACAGCTCGACACGGGAGAGCAGCATCGTCACCCGCTCTTTCAATTCATCGAGCATGGCGTTGAACAGAGTGAAGGCCTCGCTCTTGTATTCATTCAGCGGATCGCGCTGGCCATAGGCGCGCAGACCAATGCCCTGGCGCAAATGGTCGAGCGCCAGAAGATGCTCCTTCCACGCCTGATCGAGCACTTGCAGGAGCAGGGATTTCTCGATGAAACGCATCAGATCGGGACCGACATTCGAGGCCTTGGCCGCGAGATGGGTTTCAGCCGCGCGCTGGATGCGGCGCTGCACGTCCTCGGCGGTGATTTCCTCTTCCTTCGCCCATTCGGCGACCGGCAGATCGAGGTTGAGAACCCGACGAACGTCTTCGGCCAATTCGTCGCTCTGCCATTGCTCGGCGAAGCTGCGTTCGGAAATGCGTCGCGCGATCAACGTCGCGACCACTTCCTCGCGCATCTCGTTGATGGTTTCGTTGACATCCTCGGTGTGCATGAATTCGCGGCGCTGGGCGTAGACCTCCTTGCGCTGCGCATTGACGACGTCATCATAACGCAGGACGTTCTTGCGCATGTCGAAATTGCGGGCTTCGACTTTTTTCTGCGCTTTTTCGAGCGCCTTGTTGATCCAGGGATGGACGATCGCCTCGCCGTCCTTGAGACCGAGTTTTTGCAGCAATCCTCCCATGCGGTCGGAGCCGAAGATGCGCATGAGATCGTCTTCGAGCGAGAGGTAGAACCGCGAGGCGCCAGGATCGCCCTGGCGGCCCGAACGGCCGCGAAGCTGATTGTCGATGCGGCGGCTTTCGTGCCGCTCGGTGCCGATCACGAACAGCCCGCCGCCGCGTTTGACGATATCCTGGGCGGCGTCGAGTTCGGCGCGGATCACCTCGGCGCGGGCGGCGTCATCGCTGATCTCGGCGAGTTCATGCTTGAGGCGCATCTCCAGATTGCCGCCGAGCTTGATATCGGTGCCGCGCCCGGCCATGTTGGTGGCGATGGTGACCGCGCCGGGAGCACCCGCCTGGGCGATGATTTCCGCTTCCTGCTCGTGAAAGCGGGCATTGAGAACGGCGTGCGGTATTTTTTTCTTCTTGAGAAGCCCGCTCAGGATTTCGCTTTTCTCGATGCTGACGGTGCCGACCAGAACCGGCTGGCGGCGGTCGCGGCATTCGGCGATGAGCTTCGCCACCGCCTCGTATTTCTCCGCCGCCGTGCGATAGACCTCGTCATCCTGATCGTCGCGCGTCACCGCGACATTGGTCGGGATCTCGACGACATCGAGCTTGTAGATCTCGGCGAACTCGTCGGCTTCGGTCATCGCCGTCCCGGTCATCCCGGCGAGCTTGGGGTAAAGGCGGAAATAATTCTGAAAGGTGATCGAGGCCAGGGTCTGGTTCTCCGGCTGGATCTCGACATGCTCCTTGGCTTCGAGCGCCTGATGCAGCCCCTCCGAATAGCGTCTCCCCTCCATCATCCGGCCGGTGAACTCATCGATGATGATGACCTTGCCCTGTGTCCCGGTGGGGCGCACGATGTAATCGACGTCGCGGGTGAACAAGGTCTGCGCGCGCAAGGATTGCTGGACGTGGTGGACGAGGGTGACGTTGAAAATGTCATAGAGATTGCCCTCGGTCAGGATGCCGGCTTCACGCAGCGCGTCCTCGACCGCGCCGGCGCCGGATTCGGTCAGCGTCGCCGTCCGGAGTTTTTCGTCCTTGTCGAAATTGGCCGGATCCTTGACGATCTCGGCGACGACCTCGTCGACGCGGCGGTAGAGATCGGAGGAATCCTCGGCCGGGCCGGAGATGATCAGCGGCGTGCGCGCCTCGTCGATCAGGATGCTGTCCACCTCGTCGACGATGGCGTAGCCGAAATCGCGCTGCACCATGTCCTCGAGACGGTATTTCATGTTGTCGCGCAGATAGTCGAAGCCGAATTCGTTGTTGGTGCCGTAGGTGATATCGGCGGCATAGGCGGCGCGGCGCTCGGAATCATCGAGCCCGTGGACGATGACCCCGGTGGTCATGCCGAGAAAGGCGTAAACCCGGCCCATCCATTCGGCGTCGCGGCGGGCGAGATAGTCGTTCACCGTCACCACATGCACGCCGGTGCCGGCGAGGGCATTGAGATAGACCGGAAGGGTCGCGACCAGGGTTTTCCCCTCGCCGGTTTTCATCTCGGCGATCTTGCCGTCATGCAGCACCATGCCGCCGATCAATTGCACGTCGAAATGGCGGAGCCCGAGCACCCGTTTCGCGGCCTCGCGCACGGTCGCGAAGGCTTTCGGCAGGATGTCGTCGAGGCTCGCCCCATCGGCGAGGCGGGCACGGAGCGCCGTTGTCTGGCCGCGCAGCGCGTCGTCGGAGAGAGCCGCTATCGTGGGTTCGAGCGCATTGATTTCCGGCACCCGGCGTTGGTAAGCCTTGAGCGAGCGGTCATTGGCCGTGCCGAAGAGAGAGCGGGCGATGCGGGCGAACATGCGATAGCCTTCCGGGTCGGGGCGCTGGCGACAGGGCACACCCCACCCCCGCGCCTCGGCCGGGACAGGGCTCTGGCTGTCAGATAAGGCGACCCCTGGCGCCGGTCAACGCGCCCGCCGCCTGGCGGCGGCCCGCGGGTGAGCCGGCGGCGTGCCTCACGCCCGGCGGGTGACGCGGCGACGCGCGAGGGCGAGACCGGCGAGCGCGCTGCCGAGCAGGGCGAGACTGGCCGGCTCCGGCACCGTGTCATAGCCGATCGCCTGCAGGGCGAGAACTTCGGGGGAGTTCGGGTTCAAGGCGATATTCGTCCCACCCTGGAAAGCATCCTGGACCTCCGGCGGCGTGGTCGGCTGCTGGCTGGTTCCACCCCAATCCGCGAAATCGCCGCCCGAATTCTGGTTGAAGGCGACGAGGTCGGTCGCCCCGCCATCGAGCGAGAAATAGGAGCTGGCCGAGCCCGAGCTGGTATAGCTCGGTGTCCCCGACGCGGAATAGCGGAACAGGTCGAGCGGCCCGATGGTGGCGAGCCCGTCAATCACCGGCGCGTCCGCGACGCTGCTTGCACTCTTGCCATTGTTGGTGAGGATATTGAGTGTCGAACCCGGCCCGCCGATGCCGAGCACCTCGTCGATCTCATGCTGAATGACCGGGTTCGGGGCGTAGCTGCCCGAACCGCCGAAGCCGGTGAGGAGGCCGGCATTGAAGGTGATGATCCCGTCGAAATTCACACCCGGCGCCCCGGAGTCGGTGAGGGTTGCCGGCGAATTGAAGCCGAGCGCGCGCAAATCGGCGGTGGTCGCCATGATTTGCGGCGCCTGATTGCCGGTGGAAAGATGGTTATAGCCGCCGAGTTCCACCGCGTTCTGGTTTTGCACGGCATTGGCGTCGAGCGCCGAGGTATAGCTCGCGTAGGATGGCACCCCGGTCGAGGACAGACTCTGCCCAAGGAAGCTCGCGCTGGAAGTGATTTGAAAATCGATATTGACCGTGATCGGATTGACGAAAGTATTATCGTAAAAACTAATTGCGTTGGTGATGTCACTTTCGATCGTCGCGGCGTCGGCGCTGCCGGTGATCGAGGACGAAAAAACGGGATCGATCACCAGCGCCTGGGCCGGCCGGCTCGCGCCCGCGAGCAGCGCCAAGCCGAGGAGCGGCGCGCCCAGCCGATAACACAACCCGGCTTTTGTAGTTTGTAACCCCCGGTTTGTGCCCGAGACGAGGCCGATACCCATCGCCAACACTCCGAATTCGCAAGCAACGTGAATGATTTCTGACCGCCTAGGAGGTTGCCGCCACGTATCAAGAAAAATCCTGTCGAAGTCAATACGTTTTAACGATCGCCAAAAAATTTGTTAGCCCTTGGCCTTGAGGCAGATTTTTTAACGTTTTAGCACATGTTGAGACGAAGCCGCGCGGGCCGCCCAGCCGAGGCGCTGCAATTCCGGGAGCGTCCCCTCTTCCTCCGGCCGGCCGAGGCAGAAATAGCCGACCAATCGCCACGATTCCGGCACGTCGAGAATGGCGGCGACGGCGGCGGGATCGAGAATGGACACCCAGCCGAGCCCGATCCCCTCGGCGCGCGCGGCGAGCCAGATCGTGTGGATCGCCGCCACCACCGAGTATTCCGCCATCTCCGGCATGGTCTGGCGGCCGAGCCCGGCGCCCTGCGCGGTCGCGCGGTCGGAAAAGGCGGCGAACTGCACCGGCGCGACATCGATTCCCTCGAGCTTGAGCCGGGCATAGAGCGCCACCCGCTCGCCACCATAGCCGGCCAGCGCGGCCTGGTTGCAGGCTTCGAAATTCGCGCGCACCGCGGCGCGGCGGGCGGGATCGGCGACGATCACGAAGCGCCACGGCTCGCTGAGCCCGACCGAGGGGGCGAGGCGCGCGACGCCGAGCAGCCGCTCGAGCGTGCCCTCGGGGAGTGGCTCGGGGCGAAAATGCCGCACGTCGCGCCGCAGAACGAAGAGGCGTTCAAGCCCAGCGCGAAACCCGTCGTCGAACGGTGCGGCGCCGATGGCGCTCAAAACAGACGCCCGCCATCGGGCAGCTTGAAATCGGGGCGCACCAGCACCACCGCGCCATCCTCGTCAGGGAGACCGAGCGTCAGCACCTCGCTCTCGAAGGCGCCGATGCGCCGGGGCGGAAAATTCACGACGGCCAGCACCTGTCGCCCGATCAATTGATCGAGATGATAGTGAACGGTGATCTGCGCCGAGGAGCATTTGACCCCGATCTCGCCGCCGAAATCGATCCAGAGCTGAAAGGCCGGCTTTCTCGCCTCGGGAAACGGCTTGGCGTCGATCACTGTCCCGAGACGAATGTCGATGCGTTCGAAATCCTCGCTGGTCGTGCTCATGGCCATGATCCTCCGCTCCGGTTTCCGCGCCGCCGATCCCGCTTTATATAGCGTCATTGTCGACCATGTGCGCGAGGGAGAAAGCATGCGCGATTTTCATCTGCCGGGGCGAAGCCCGGTCTATGCCGGCTCGGGCATGGCGGCGACCTCGATGCCGGCCGCGACCCTCACCGCCCTCGACGTCTTGCGTTCGGGCGGCAATGCGCTCGATGCCGCGATCGCCGCGGTCGCCGTGTTGAGCGTGGTCGAGCCGCAATCGACCGGCATCGGCGGCGATTGCTTTTGCCTCTACGCCCCGGCGGGCGGCGGAAAAGTGGTGGCGCTGAACGGCTCCGGCCGCGCCCCGGCGGCAGCCGACATCGATTTTTTCGAGCGCCAGAACCTGACCACGCTCCCCGATCACTCCCCCCACGCGGTCACCATTCCCGGCGCCGTCGCCGCCTGGGAAAAGCTGCTCGCCGCCCATGGCCGCAAGGGGCTCGACGAACTGCTCCGCCCGGCGATCCGCTTCGCCGAGGAGGGCCATCCGGTCGCGCCGCGCGTCGCCGCCGATTGGGCGGATGCGGCGGCGAAGCTCCGCACCACCGGCGCCAGCGCCTTTCTCCCCGATGGCGCCGCCCCCGCGCCGGGGACGCTGTTCCGCCAGCCGGCGCTGGCCGCGAGCTTGCGCGCCATCGCCCGCCATGGCGCCGGCGCTTTCTACGAAGGCGAGATCGCCGCGGACATGGTGGCGACGCTTCGCGCCCATGGCGGGCGGCATGAGATGAGCGATTTCGCCGCCGGCCTCGCCGGGCCGGAATTCGTGACGCCGATCCACGCCGCCTGGCGCGGTTTCGAGATCTGGCAATGCCCGCCCAACGGCTCCGGCCTTCTGGTCCTGATGCTGATGGGCCTCCTCGACGGCTTCGCCCCCGACCCCGAGGGACCGCTCGGCCTCGCGCGCGTGCATCGCCATGCCGAGGCGGCGCGGCTGGTCTATCGCGACCGCGACGCCTTCCTCGCCGACCCCGCGGAGGCCGATGTGCCGGTCGCGCATCTGACCAGCGCCGACTATCTCGCCGGTCTCCGCGCGCTGATCGATCCGGCGCGGGCGATGGCGCATCTGCCGGCGGCGGGCGAGACCGAACTCCCGCGCCATCCCGATACCGTCTATCTCTCTGTCGTCGATCGCGACGGCAATGCCTGTAGCCTGATCAATTCGCTCTATCAGAGCTTCGGGTCCGGCATTCTCGCCGCGAAATCCGGGGTCATGCTGCATAATCGCGGCCTCGGCTTCCGGCTCCAGCGCGGCCATCCCAATGGCATCGCGCCCGGCAAGCGGCCGATGCACACCATCATCCCCGGCATGTTGACCAGGGATGGCGCGGCGGTGATGCCGTTCGGCGTCATGGGCGGGCATTTCCAGCCGATGGGGCAAAGCCTGCTCTTGAGCAATCTGTTCGATTATGGCCTCGATCTTCAGGAAGCGCTCGATCTCGCGCGGTTTTTCCCGCAAGCGGGGAATCTCGAACTCGAACGCGGCATTCCGGACTCTCTCGCCACCCGTCTCGCGGCGCTGGGCCATCTTCCGACCCGGATCGAGCGCCCGCTCGGCGGCGGCCAGGCGATCATGATCGACCGCGCCCGCGGTGTGCTGATCGGCGCCTCCGATCCGCGCAAGGACGGGCTGGCATTGGGGTATTGAGCACATGAGCGAAGCCTGCGACCTCCCGGCAACCGAAGCCCGGGCGCTGATCGGCGCCAAGAAACTCTCGCCGGTCGAACTCACCGAAAGCTGCATCGCGCGGATCAAGGCGGTCGATCACGCCGTCAACGCCATGGTCGCGCGCGATTTCGCCCGCGCCCAAGCCCGCGCCCGCGAAGCCGAAGCGGCGGTGATGCGCGGCGAGGCGCTGGGGGCGCTGCATGGTCTCCCGGTCGCGATCAAGGATCTCGAGGACACCGCGGATCTCCGCACCACCTATGGCAGCCCGATCTATCGCGACCATGTCCCGGCCGAGGATGCCCGCATGGTCGCGGCCCTGCGCGCCGCCGGCGCGATCGTGCTCGGCAAGACCAATACTCCGGAATGGGGCGCCGGCGCGAATACCCGCAACGCCGTCTATGGCGCGACCGGCAACCCCTTCGATCCGATGAAATCCGCCGCCGGCTCCTCCGGCGGCTCGGCGGTGGCTCTCGCGACCGGGATGGTGCCGCTGGCCTCGGGGTCCGACATGGGCGGCAGTTTGCGCAACCCGGCGGGATTTTGCGGCATCGTCGGGTTTCGTCCCTCGCCGGGGCTGGTCGCCAATGAAAAGCGCGGCCTCGGCTGGTCGCCGCTCGGCGTGCTCGGGCCGATGGCGCGCAACGTCCCCGATCTCGCGCTGATGCTCTCGGCCATGGTCTCCGATGACGCGCGCGACCCACTCGCTTACACGGTGCATGGGCGGGCGGTGCGCCGCGGCGCGGATTATTTTCCGCCCGAGACGATCGATCTCTCGGCACTGCGCGTCGCCCTGACCCCCGATCTCGGCTTTGCCCCGACCGAGCGCCACATCGCGACGGTGTTCGCCGAAAAAACCGCGCTTTTCCGGGGGATTTTCGCCCGCGCCGAGGACGCGACCCCGGATTGCGCCGGCGCCGACGAGGCGTTCGCGGTTCTGCGCGCGGTCAATTTCGTCGCCGCCCATCGCGAGAAAGCCGAGCAGCGGCCGGACGATGTCGGGCCCAATGTGCGCGCCAATGTCGCCGAGGGGCTGGCCTACAGCGCCGCCGACGTGGCCCGCGCCGAGGGGCTGCAAACCCAATTCTATCGAAACTGGCAGGATTTCTTCCGCGACCACGACGTCATCCTGACGCCGACGCTGACCATCTCCCCGCGCTCGTGGCGCGAGCTTTACCCCGCCGAGATCGATGGCAAGCCGACCAAGACCTATTTCCACTGGCTGGCGCTGGCCTATGCCGTCACGCTCGCGGGCCACCCGGCGCTCTCGCTCCCGCTCGGGCGCGATCACGCCGGCATGCCGTTCGGCCTCCAGATCATCGGCCCG
The DNA here is from genome assembly GCA_021851785.1 of Pseudomonadota bacterium. Lineage (GTDB taxonomy): Bacteria > Pseudomonadota > Alphaproteobacteria > Acetobacterales > Acetobacteraceae > Acidibrevibacterium. The sequence continues at coordinate 21,298 of JAJZBV010000017.1, read as the reverse complement.
CGCGGCGGCGACGCCCTGGTGCTCGCGGTCGCGCAAGCGCTCGAGCGTCTTCTCGCCGGCGATGCCCGCACCGCGCGCCCGGTCCCGGACATCGCGTCCCTCAAAATCGCCCCGCCACTCCGCGCGGCGGAGGGGTTTTTGGGCTTCGCTTGATCTGGGTTAAAGGATGACCGGGGCCGTCCTGGTATGTCGCGGTGATCGTCGCTTACGGAGAGAAACCATGGTCGAAGACTGGCTCGCTCTGATCAACGCCATGAACGGCGCGGTGCGCGATCTGCGCAAGGCCGCGCCGGACACAATGAAAGCGTTTTCCGACATGGCGCAGGCGGCGCATGGCGGGGATGGGCTCGACCACAAAACCAAGGAACTGATCGCGCTCGCGATCGGCGTTGCGACGCGCTGCGCGCCCTGCATCGCCTATCACGCCGAGGGCGCGGTCAAGCATGGCGCGACGCGCGAGCAGGTGGCGGAGACGCTGGCGATGTCGATCTATATGGGGGCCGGCCCCTCGGTGATGTATGCCGCCGAGGCGCTGGAAGCGGTCGATCAGATGCTGGCGAAAACCGCCGCGAAGGCGTGATCGCGGCATGATGCGGGGCGGCTGGCTCGCGGCCGTCGCGCTGGCCCTCGGGCTCGCGCCAGCGGCCGGCGCCGCGCCGCCTTCGACGCTGGACGCGGTGCGGGCGGCGGGCGTGCTCCGCGTCGGCCTGCCCGGCGATTATGCCCCCTTCGCCCTCGTCCAGGCCGATGACCCGGCGGGCAGAAATTGGCGCGGATTCGATGTCGATGTCACGCGCGCGATGGCGGCGGCGCTCGCGGTGCGGGTGGTTTTCGTCCAGACCAGTTGGCCGACCCTGATCGCCGATCTCGGCGCCGGCAAATTCGACCTCGGCGCCGGCGGCATCACCATCACCCCCGAGCGCGCGGCGCGTGCCCTGTTTTCCACCCCCATCCTGAAAGACGGCAAAACCCCCCTCGCCCGCTGCGCCGACGCCGCGCGTTTTGCGACCCTGGCCGCGATCGACCGCCCTGGCATCCGCGTCATCACCAATCCCGGCGGCACCAATGAAAGCTTCGACCGCGCCCATCTCCACGCCGCGACCATCGTTATCTTCCCCGACAACCGACGCATTTTCGCCGCCCTCGCCGCCGGCGCCGCCGATCTGATGATTACGGACGCGACCGAAGCGCGCTATCAGCAGCGCGAGACGCCGGGGCTCTGCGCCGTCCATCCCGAAAAACCTTTCTCCGCCAGCGAAAAAGCCTATCTCCTGCCGCAAGGGGATCGCGAATGGCGGGATTGGGTGGACGGATTTCTCGCCCGCGCGCGGGAAAGCGGGACGCTCACGCGATGGCGCCAAGCATGGCTTGGCCAATAGCGCAAAAGACCTTCTTTTTCTGTAGAAAAAGAAGCAAAAAGACTTTTTCTTGTTGGGCAGTGCCTGCGGCACTGCCCGATGCGTAAAAGAACAATTTCTTTTCGGGAGGAATATCATGGCCAGACTTCGGGGAAAAATCGCGCTGATCACCGGCGCCGCGTCAGGCATTGGCCGCGAGACAGCGGAGTTGTTTGCCGCCGAGGGCGCCTCGGTGGTTGCGAGCGATGTGGACGAAGCGGGGCTCGCCGGGCTTCCGGGGCGGGCCGTCAAGCTCGACGTCACCAGCGAGGCCGATTGGCAGGCGGCGTTCGCGGAAGCCAAGGCGACGTTCGGGCGGGTCGATATCCTGGTCAATGCCGCCGGCATCGCGATCGGCGGGGCGATCGAAAATACCTCGCTCGCGGATTGGCGGCGGACCATGGCGGTCAATGCCGAGGGCACGTTTCTCGGCTGCCGCGAGGCGGTGCGCATGATGCGCGAGACCGGCGGCGGCGCGATCGTCAATATCTCCTCCGCCGCCGGGCTGGTCGGTGATCCGAAACTCGCCGCCTATTGCGCGAGCAAGGGCGCGGTGCGCCTGCTGACCAAGTCGGTGGCGCTCCATTGCGCGCGCGCCGGCTATCGCATCCGCTGCAATTCGGTGCATCCGTCATTCGCCGAAACCCCGATGCTGGAACGCATGTTCGCCCGCGCCGCCGACCCCGAGAAACTCCGCGCCGGGCTGATCCGCGCAACCCCGCTCGGCCGCCTCGGCAGCGCCGGCGACGTTGCCGGGGCGATCCTCTATCTCGCCTCCGACGAAGCCGCCTTCATCACCGGGGCGGAGTTGGCGGTGGATGGCGGGCTGACGGCGGCGTGATGATCGATCACATCTCGTTTGGCGTCGCCGATCTGGCGCGGGCACGTCGCTTTTATGACGCGGCGCTGGCACCGCTCGGCTATCGCTATCTGCGCGGGAGCGAGACCACGGCGGGCTATGGCGACGGCGACGCGGCGTTCTGGATCGTCGCGGCAGCGCGCCCGGTGGCGCCCGATCCGGCCTCGGGTCTCCATGTCTGCTTCCGCGCCCCGAGCCGGGCGGCGGTCGAGGCATTTTACCGGGCGGCGCTGGACGCCGGCGGGTGCGGCAACGGCGCACCGGGCGAGCGGGATTACGAGCCCGGCTATTACGCCGCTTTCGTCATCGACCCGGACGGCTATCGCATCGAGGCCTATTGCGGGACGGTACCTGACACCACCATTTCCGCATAGACCCCAGAAGAGGGCTTGCTCATCAGATGGACGCGCAACAATACATGGATGAAATCGTTGATCCGACGATCACGGAATTCGAGACGAATCCAGCCTCCAGAAGACACGCGTTTCTCGCCTGCGCAGTGACTTTTCATACCATCGATTATCTCGTTCACCCCAAAAGTTCAGGAAATTGTCGCAAATCATTTCGTGAGGAATCGGCGGATTTCGCATTGGTGGATCGCGTGGCGCATGCCTTCAAGCACGTCCAATCCATGTCACCGAACCAGACCCCACTGAAAGTGGAAAATGTTTTGAGACGTCCACCTGCCATATGCGGCGAAATGGTTGTCGGTTTATCGAGATGCGGCGACGCGAGTGGAGGGGTCACGCTATCGGGAAACCTTGATCTCGACCTCCTGCCCGTTGTGAAAAGCGCCGCTGAATTTCTTCGTGGGAAAATCGGAAAGATGGGCAAATGAATGCCCCGCTCCCGGTCATCATCGATTGCGATCCCGGCACCGATGACGCGATCGCCCTTCTGCTCGCGCTGGCCTCGCCGGAGATCGCGCTCCAGGCGGTGACCGTGGTCGGCGGCAATGTCGGGCTGGAACGGACCCTGGCCAATGCCCTGGCGCTGGTCGGGCTCGCCGGGGCCGGGGTTCCGGTCCATGCCGGCGCGGCGCGGCCGATCCGTGGCGAATTCACCTCGGCGCCCCGGGCGCATGGCGAAAACGGCCTCGCCGGCGTGACCTTGCCTCCGGGCGGGGCGCCGGCGCCGGGCGTCGCGGCCGATGTCATCCGCGCCCATCTCCGCGCCGCGACCGCCCCGCTCACCGTGATCGGCATCGGCCCGGCGACCAATCTCGCGCTCGCCTTGACGGCCGAGCCGGGCTTGGCCGCCAAAATCGGCCAAATCGTCCTGATGAGCGGCGCGCTTGCGGGCGGCAATGTCACCGCCGCCGCCGAGTTCAACGCCTGGAGCGACCCCGAGGCTTTGGCGGTGCTGCTCGCTGCCGGCTGCCCGCTCACGCTGGCGCCGCTCGATCTCACCCATCAGGCGCTGGTGACACCTTCGCGTCTTGCGCATCTCCGCGCCGCCGGGGCGGGAACGGCGCTTGCCACGGCCTGCGACATTCTCGCCGCCCTGCCGCCGCACCCGACCCTCCCCGGCCGCCCGCTGCATGACCCCTGCGCCCTCGCCTGGCTGCTCCGCCCCGATCTCTTCACCGCGCTTCCGGCTTTCGTCGCCGTCTCCTGCGCCGAGGGGGCGACACGGGGACAGACGACGATCGCGCCCGCGCCGGAAGAGACCGCCAATGCCCTGGTTTTGGAGACGCTGGACGCGGAGCGCTTTTTCACGCTCCTCGGCGAGCGGCTTTCCCGCCTGCCGTGACCTTCCCCCTTGCCCACAGGGACGAGCTGATCATCTCCTGGCGCAAGCCGCCCCCCGCCCAAATTGACTTCGCGGGGGCGCGCGGCTAGCTTCTCAGCCAAGGATTCCCGGCGCTCGCGGCGCTCAGCCGCTCGTCCACGCCGCATCCGCTCCATTGGTTTTTCATATTTGTCAGGCCGTTGCGGCCAGGAGGTTAGTCATGTCTTCGCTCAAGAACAGCAAAACCGAGGAAAACCTGAAATACGCTTTCGCGGGGGAGAGCCAGGCCAATCGGCGCTATCTCTATTTCGCCCAGAAAGCCGATGTCGAGGGCTATAACGATGTCGCCGCGGTGTTCCGCTCCACCGCCGAGGGCGAGACCGGGCATGCCCATGGCCATCTCGAATATCTGGAGGCGGTCGGCGATCCGGCGACCGGCAAGCCGATCGGCAAGACCCACGACAATCTGCTCTCCGCCATCGCCGGCGAAACCCATGAATACACCGATATGTATCCCGGCATGGCGCGCACCGCCCGCGAGGAAGGGTTCGAGGAGATCGCCGAGTGGTTCGAGACCCTGGCCAAGGCCGAGCGCTCGCATGCCGGGCGTTTCCAGCGCGCCTTCGACGAGCTGAAATAAGCCGCCGCCGCCATTGCACGCGAGAGCCGGGTACCCGGGGCACGGTAGCTGGGCGCCCGGCTCCGGTCTTTATCGCCAAAGGAGATAGCTGATGCGCGAAGGCGGGCTGGAGGCGCCGAAACGTCACCCGATCGCGTGGCGGGATGACGAATTTTATGACCCGGCGAAACTCGACGCGGAATTGCGCCGGGTGTTCGACATCTGCCATGGCTGTCGGCGCTGCTTCAATCTTTGCGATTCCTTCCCGCGCCTGTTCGATCTCATCGACGCCTCGCCGAGCGGCGAACTCGACGGCGTCGCGAGCGCCGATTTCGACCCGGTCGCGGCGGCCTGCACGCTTTGCGACATGTGCTTCATGACCAAATGCCCGTATGTGCCGCCGCATCCCTTCGCGCTCGATTTTCCCCATCTCATGCTGCGCCAGCGCGCCGCCGCGGCGCGCGCCGGCGAGGTGGCATGGGCCGATCGCGAACTCGCCAAGACCGACCGCAACGGCCGGCTCGCCAGCCTCGCGGCGCCGCTCGCCAACTGGGCGACGAACACCGAAAACCGCGCGGCACGCGCCGCGCTGGAAAAGACCGCCGACCTCCATCGCGAGGCGGAATTACCGAAATACGCGAGCCACACCCTCGCCATCGCCGCTGCCGCGAGGCCGGCAACGGTCAATCGCGAGGCGCCGGGATTCGGCCGCAAAGCCGTGCTCTATGCCACCTGTTTCGGCAATTACAACGATACCGGCGTCGGGCTCGCGGCGCGCGCGGTGCTGGCGCGAAACGGCGTCGAGACGGAAGTGGTCTATCCGCGCTGCTGCGGCATGCCGCTTCTGGAGCAGGGGTTGCTCGGCGAGGTCGCGGCGCATGCCGAGGAGGTGGCCGGCGAACTCGGCGCCTGGATCGCGCGCGGCTATGATGTCATCGCGCTGGTTCCCTCCTGCGCCCTGATGCTGAAATTCGAGTGGCCGCTTTTGCTGCCCGAGAACGAGGCGGTGCGCAAGCTTGCCGATGCAACCTACGATGTCAGTGAATATATCGTCGATATCGCGCGCAAGAACGGCCTCGCCCCGGGCTTGCGGCCGGTGCCGGGCGGCGTCACCCTGCACATGGCCTGCCACGCGCGGGCACAGAACATGGGCCAAAAAGCCGCTGAAATGCTGCGTTTTATTCCGGAGATGAAGGTTTCGGTGGTGGAGCGTTGCTCCGGCCATGGCGGCGCATGGGGGTTCAAGCGCGAGAATTTCCCGGTCGCGCTCAAAATCGGCCGCCCGGCCGCGCGCGCGGCGAAAAACGCCGGGCAGCGCTTCCTGACTTCGGAATGCCCGCTCGCCGGCGCCCATCTGCGCCAGACCATGACGCGAGAGGCGGATGGCGGAGACACGGCGCCGGAACTTCTCGCCCATCCGATCCGCTTGCTCGCGCTGAGCTATGGCCTCGATCCCGAAGCCGCCTGATCAGCAAACCCGGAGATGGCGATGACCCGCAAACACGAGATCACCGAGGCGGACATTCTGGCCCCCGAAGTCTATGCCGCCGAGCGGGCCGAGCGCCGGCGCGCGATCGTCGCGCTCAAACGTCAGCGCCGCGTCGCGGTCGGCCCGTTCGTCACCTTCTCTTTCGAGAATTACGAAACCATGTGGTTTCAGATCCACGAAATGCTGCACATCGAAAAAGGCGGCCGCGAGCAGATCGCCGACGAACTCGCGGCCTATAACCCGCTGGTGCCGAAAGGCCGCGAACTCGTCGCCACGTTCATGATCGAGATCGACGATCCCGATCGCCGTAAGAGCGAGCTTTCCCGCCTCGGCGGGATCGAGGAGACGGCATTCCTGGATTTCGCCGGGGAAACCATCCAAGGCCGCCCGGAAGCCGATCAGGACCGCACCACCGCCGAGGGCAAGGCCTCCTCGGTGCAGTTCGTGCATTTCCCATGCACGGCGGCGCAAATCGCCAAATTCAAAACGGCGAGCGAAATCACGCTCGGCTTTCGCCACCCCGCCTACCGGCACATGACCGTTCTGCCGCCGGCCACGCGCGACGCCCTCGCCGATGATTTCGCCTGAGTCTTGGGTTCGCCTGAGGGTCGGGTTCGCCTGAGGGTCGGTTTGCCTGAGGGTCGGGCCGGGATTACGCGGGCGCGATCGCGGTGGTGATAGCGTCACCGGCATCGACCGGCCGCTCCCACAATAGCGCCGCGCCGGCCTCGCCCGCCGCCGCGCGGGGGGTGAATCCGAGGCGCGGATAGAGATCGGCGACGACGCCGTTTTTCGCGGTCGGGCGATATTCGCCGGTGAGATGCGTAAAGCCGCGCGCGCGGGCCAGCGCGAGCAAATGGCGGAGGATGAAGCCCTCGGCGGTGCGCGAAAAGACGCGGCAGCTCATCAGCCAGCTCGCGATATGGAGCGTCTCCCCATCCGCCTCCGGCCGCGCGATCAGCGTCGAGACCAGGCCGTGATCGCCGAATTTGTCGCGCAGATGAAAAGCCAGCACGATGGCGTCGTCATCGGCGAGGAAGGCGCGGATTTCGGCCTCGGAGAAGCGCCGCGTGGTGAGGTTGAACTGGTTGGTTTTCTGTTCGAGCTGGGCGACGCGGGCGATATCGCCCTCCTCCGGGCGCCAGATCCGCCCGCGCATGGCGAGCCCGTCGAGGTAACTCCCGAGATCGGTCGCCCCGCGCGCCTCCGCCGCCGCCGCCTCGCGCGCCGCGTAAGCCTCGGCGCGGGCGAGATCCTCGGCGGTGTAGCTTTCGAGATAGAGCCAGCGCGCGGCGTCCAGTTTTTCGATGAAGCGGCCGGGATCGTCGCCGAGCGGTACCACCGCGACCTCGGGCAGCGCGCCGGCGACGAGATCGCATTCGGCGGGGTTGTCGTCGAGGAAGATCAGCGAATCGAGGCCGAGATTGAGCGCTTGCGCGATCCGCTTGAGGCCGTCCGCCTTGTTGTCCCAGGAGCATTCGAAGGCGGCGAAATCCTCGCGCGCGAGGCGGGTCGCGGGATGGGTGAAGCCGGTCGCGGCGATCTCCGGGTCGTTCTTGCTGCAAACGGCGAGCACGATGCCGCGAGCGCGGAGGGCGCGGAGATAGTCCTGCCAGTCGGCGAAGGCCTCGCCGGCCGGCGAGCCCGGGCCGAGCGTGATCCCGCCGACCCCGTCATCGCCGATGACGCCGCCCCAGAGCGTGTTGTCGAGATCGAGCACCAGCGCCTTCTTCGCCCGGCCGAACGCCGCCCGGAAGGCGGCGCGGAAATAGGCGACGTAATCGGGCAAATGGCGCTGATCGAAGCCGGTGCGGGCGGCGTAGTAATTGGCCGGGCTCGCAAAGCGCACGAACCCCGCTTCCGCCGCCAAACGGTCGGTCTCGATCCAGGAGACGCGCCCGCGCCCGGCCGCGAGCAGCGCCGCGTTGAGGGCGGCGACCTGGCGTTCCGGCGCCGCTTCGGCGAAACGCTCGGCGGGGCCGCAAAAGCGCATCGGCGGCGGCACCATCAGATGCTGGAGGATGCGGCAGCGCCCGCCGCGCGCCAGCGCCTGCCACAGGTTTTCGAACAAGGCGACCTTGTCGGCGCGCGAAGCGGCGATGGTGTCGCTATCGGCGCCGATCGGCAGCGGATCGACGCCGTCGCGCCAGTCGGTCGCGAGAAGAACGCAATCGGGGGCGAAGCGGTGCAGCGCCGAGCCGGGATCGAGCGCTTCCTGGATCAGCGATCCGAACGGCGCCTGATAGATCACCGGCCACACCCCTTCGAGGGCGAGCGCGCAGGCGGCGGCGCGGGCGATGAAATCGGTGGTCAGGCTGCCGAGGATGGCGATACGCTGGACCGCGACCCCGGGCGGCGGCTCGGCCGCCAGAATCTCGCCGCCGACGGAGAAAATGAGCGGCAAGCTCAGCGCCTTGGCGCCGAGCCGGGCGCGAAGGGCGGGAAAATCGACGCCGGTCGCGATCTCGTCACTCATGTCCGGGCTCCGCGGGTGGGAGAGAGAAGATCAGAGCGAAACCTCGACCCCATGGCGCGCCAGCGCGGCGGCGATCTTGGCGACGCTATTGGCCTCGCTGATTTCCTGGGCGCTGAACTCGATGCCGAATCCGCTCTCGATTTCGCCCATCAGCACCACCTGGCGGAGACTGTCCCAGTTCTTGGTATTTTCAGCGCTCGATTGGGCATTCAGGCTGGCGCGGTCGAGGCTAAGTGTCTCGGCGATCAGGCCCAGCAAATCTCCGCTCATGAACCGGTTCCTTCGTGGCGCTTGATGGAGACGAAAACTAGCGTGAAATCCCGACCCATCGCAATCTCTTTAACGTTTCCGTTAATGCCGCCGGGTTACCCCCGGGGGTAACGCCCCGGGGCGCCGGTGCCGCTTTCGCCCCTTCCGCCCTCGCCGCTTCGGTGCTAGAGCCCGGCGCGATCATGATCCATCTCCGGCTCCCTTCCCGATGACCGCGCCCGCCATTGCCGATCTGGCGCTGGGCGAGGCCGCGCCCGACCTCGCCGGCCCGCTCGTGCTGGCCCTGCCCAAGGGGCGCATTCTCGCCGAATGCGGCGGGTTTCTGGCCCGCGCCGGGGTCCACCCGGCCGCCGATTACGAGGACGAGGACAGCCGCCGGTTGCGTTTTCCGACCGATGATCCCGGGCTCGACGTGGTGCGTGTGCGGCCTTTCGATGTCGCAACCTTCGTTGCCTTCGGCGCCGCTGCGCTCGGCATTTGCGGCGCTGATGTGCTGATGGAATTCGACTATCCGGAAATCTACGCGCCGCTCGATCTCGCCATCGGCCGCTGTCGCATCGCGGTTGCCGCCCCCGCCGGCGGCGAGGGGTTCGTCCATCCGGCGCGGCTGTCGCGGGTGCGGGTCGCGACCAAATATCCGAACGTCACCGCCCGCCATTTCGCCGCCCGCGGCATCCAGGCCGAGATCGTCCATCTCAACGGCGCCATGGAACTCGCCCCCGGGCTCGGCCTTGCGCCACTGATCGTCGATCTGGTGCAGACCGGCTCGACGCTGAAGGCCAATGGCCTCGCCGAGATCGAGGTGATCGCCGACGTCACCAGCCGCCTCATCGTCAACCGCATGGCGCTCAAGACCCGGCCGGAGCTGATCGGCGCCTGGATCGCGCGCTTCCGCGCCGCCCTCCACGCGCCGGAGGCGGCACGCTGATGCGCGCCTTCGCGACCCGCGATCCCGGCTTCGAGGCCGCTTTCGCCGCGCTGCTCGGCGAGGCGCGGGCGGAGGCCGAAAATCTGCGCGCGCCGGTCGCCGCGATCATCGCCGAAATCCGCGCCGAGGGTGACGCCGCGCTCGCCCGTCTCACCGCCCGTTTCGACGGCTTCACCCCCGGCGCGCCGCCGCTTCGCGTCAGCGCGGCCGAGATCGCGGCGGCCAGCGCCAGCCTCACGCCGGTGCTCGCCGCCGCCCTCGATCTCGCCGCCGAGCGCATCGCCGCCTTTCACCGCCGGCAAAAACCCGAGGATTTCGCCGAAACCGACGCGACCGGGCTGCGGCTCGGGCTGCGCTGGACGCCGCTCGACGCGGTCGGGCTCTATGTGCCGGGGGGAAAAGCCTCCTATCCCTCCTCGGTGCTGATGAACGCGATTCCGGCGCGGATCGCCGGCGTCGCGCGCATCGCGATGTGCGTCCCGGCCCCCGGCGGCGTCCTCAGCCCGCTGGTTCTCGCCGCCGCCGCGCGCGCCGGCGTCACCGAAATCTGGCGGATCGGCGGCGCCCAGGCGATCGCGGCGCTGGCCTATGGCACGGCGAGCCTCGCTGCGGTCGATCGCATCGTCGGGCCGGGCAACGCCTATGTCGCCGAGGCCAAGCGGCAGGTGCATGGCGATGTCGGGATCGATGCGATCGCCGGCCCCTCGGAGGTGGTGGTGCTGGCCGACGCCGCCAACGATCCGCGCCATGTCGCGATCGATCTCCTGGCGCAAGCCGAGCATGACGAGGCGGCGCAAGCCATCCTGATCACCGATGACGCCGGCTTCGCCGCCCGCGTCGTCGCCGCCGTCGCCGATGCATTGCCGCGTCTCCCGCGCGCCGCGATCGCCGGGGCGAGCTGGCGCGATCACGGCGCGGTGATCGTGGTGCGCGATTGGGAGGAAGCGGCGGCGCTGGTCGATCGCCTGGCGCCCGAGCATCTCGAACTGATGCTCGCCGACCCCGCCGCGCTGTTTGCCCGCATCCGCCATGCCGGGGCGGCGTTTCTCGGCCGCTTCTGCCCCGAGGCGCTGGGCGATTACATCGCCGGGCCCAACCATGTGCTGCCGACCTCGCGGAGCGCGCGTTTCGCCTCCGGCCTCTCGGTGTTCGATTTTCTCAAGCGCACGACCTGGATCGCGGCCGACGACGCGGCGCCGCTTTCGGCCCTCGGGCCGGCGGCGATCGCGCTCGCCGAGGCCGAGGGTCTCGGCGCCCACGCCCAGAGCCTGGCACTCCGGCTGCCGCGCCGGGGATAGGCTTGACCTTGGGGGCTTGACCCTGGCGCCTTCGTCCGTGAATCTCGCCGAGACAAAACCGGAGGAAAACGTGACCCAGGAGGAGCCGGAGGCGGGCGCGCGGGCGCTCTGGTGGCGGCTGGTCGATGGCAAGGTCGGCATCATTCCGCTGCCCCTCTATCCGGTCATCCTGGCCTTGATCGCGGCCCTCGTTGGGCTCGGCAAATTGCCGCCCGATCTCACCACCATGATCCCGCTGATCGCTCTCGGCGCCTTCACCGCGGCCGAGATCGGCAGACGCCTGCCGGGGCTCAGCCGCGTCGGCGGGCCCGCGATCCTCACCGTGTTCCTGCCTTCCTATCTCGTGCATGCGCATCTGATGCCGGAAAAAACCATCAGCGCGATCAGCGTTTTTACCAAGCAGTCGAATTTTCTCTATCTCTTCATCGCTTGCATCATCGTCGGCAGCATCCTCGGGATGCATCGCCGGGTGCTGATCGCCGGTTTCCTCAAAATCTTCGTCCCGCTTTTCGCCGGCTCGATCGCCGCCCTGATCGCCGGCACCCTCGCCGGGACGCTGCTCGGGCTCGGCTGGCGCCACACCCTGTTCTTCATCGTCATCCCGATCATGGGCGGCGGCATCGGCGAGGGCGCGCTGCCGCTGTCGCTCGGCTACAGCGCCTTGCTGCATCTGCCGCAGGGGGACGTGTTCGCGACCATCCTGCCGGCGGTGCTGCTCGGCAATCTCGCCGCCTTGCTGATCTCGGGCGCGCTCGCGACCTTCGCCCGCCGCCATCCGACGCTCACCGGCAATGGCCGCTTGCAGCCCGAGGCGGCCGGCAACACGCTCGCGCTCCCGCCCGATCCCGAGGATCTGCCGACCGGCCATCCGCCTGACGCCGCAACCGTGGCGGCGGCCGGGATCACCGCGATCACCCTCTATCTGGTCGGCATCGTGGTCCAGGACGTCAGCGGCTTTCCCGCCCCGGTGCTGATGCTGGCACTCGCCGTCACCCTCAAGCTCGCCCGCGCGGTCTCCGCCCGTCTGCGCGAAGGGGCGGGCGTGATCTATGTTTTTTTTGCCCAGTGCGTCACCTATCCGCTGATTTTCGCGATCGGCGTCGCGATGACGCCGTGGGACAAGCTGGTCGCGGCGCTGCAGCCCGGGATCATCGCGGTGATCGTGGTGACGGTTGCGACCATCATCGCCGTCGGCTTCTTCGCCGGGCGTCTGATCGGGCTCTATCCGATCGAGGCGGCGATCGTGAACGCCTGCCACAGCGGCCAGGGCGGCACCGGCGACGTCATGATCCTGAGTGCCGCCAACCGCATGGAATTGATGCCGTTCGCGCAGATCGCAACGCGCATCGGTGGCGCCATCACCGTCACCCTCGCTCTCACCGCGCTCCGGATGATGACCTGAATGATCACCGAGAAACCGTTTTCGCCGGCGCTGCCGGCGCCGCTCGATGGGATGCGCGTCCTCGATCTCTCGCGCCTCGTCGCCGGCAATATGCTGAGCCTGCAACTCGCCGATCACGGCGCCGAGGTGATCAAGATCGAGGATCCCAAAACCGGCGATCCGCTGCGCGCCTGGCGTGACGAGGGACGCAGCCTGCATTGGAAGATCTACGCCCGCAACAAGAAATCGCTCGCCCTCGATCTCCGCGCCATCGAGGGCAAGGCGCTGCTTTTGCGCCTGGTTGCCGGCGCCGATGTCCTGGTCGAGAATTTCCGCCCCGGCACGCTGGAGAAGATGGATCTCGCGCCGGCGCGGCTCCATGAGCAAAACCCCCGTCTCGTCATCGCGCGCATCTCCGGCTTCGGCCAGACCGGCCCCTATCGCGGCTATCCGGGCTTCGGCACCCTGGTCGAGGCGATGTCGGGCTTCGCCGCGAAAAACGGTTTCCCCGAGCGCGAGCCGCTGCTGCCGCCGCTCGCGCTCGCCGACATGCTCGCCGGGCTTTACGGCGCCTTCGGCGTCATGGTCGCGCTCAGGGTCGCCGCGACGAGCGGGCGCGGACAGGTGATCGATCTTTCCCTGCTCGAAGCGGTCCATTCGATTCTCGGCCCCGATGCCGCGATCTTCGCGCGCACCGGGCGCAAGCCGGAGCGCACCGGCAACCGCTCGGCGACCACCGCGCCGCGCAATGTCTTTCGCACCCGTGACGGCCGCTTCATCGCCATCTCCGCTTCCATCCAGACGATGGCCGAGCGTCTGTTCCGCGCCGTCGGCCGGCCCGACATGATCGATGATCCGCGTTTTCGCACCAATACCGACCGGCTTCGCCATGTCGATGCCTGCGAGCAGCCGATCGCCGCCTTCATCGCCGCGCGCGACGCTGCGGAGGCGCTCCAGATTTTCGCCGCCGCCGAGGTGACCGCGGCTTTGGTCCATGACATCGAGCAGTTTCTCGCCGATCCGCATGTCGCCGCGCGCGGCGTCGTCGTCGCGGTGCCGGATCAAGCTGGACCGGATGAAAAACCGCAAGACACGGCGGCGACGATGCTGATGCACGACGTCCTGCCGCGGCTCTCGGCAACCCCCGGCCAGTTGCGTCGTGCCGCCCCCGCGCTCGGCGCCGACACCCGCGCGCTGCTCGCCGAAATCGGCTGCGCCGGCGCCGAATACGACGATCTGCTCGCGCGCGGGATCATCCGGGAGAGCCGATCATGATCACCAAATCCCCGCCGCTCTGGCGTTCGCTGCTGTTCGTTCCGGTGACCAATCCGCGTTTCGTCGAAAAATCCGCGAACGCCGGTGCCGATGCGGTCATTCTCGATCTCGAGGATTCGATTCCGGTGGCGGAAAAACCTCGCGCCCGCACCCTTCTCGCCGCCGCCGCGCGCAAGGCCGCCGGCGGCGGCGCCGCTATCGTGGTTCGCGTCAACCGGCCCTGGCGCAGCCTCGTCGCCGATCTCGAAGCCGCGGTGATCGCCGGGATCGCAGCACTCATGCTGCCCAAAATCGAAAGCGCCGAACAGGTCGAGGCGATCGCCGAAATCATCGCGGAACTGGAGGATGAGCGCGGCCTGCCGCCAGGCAAGATCGGTCTGATCCCGATGATCGAGACGGCGCGCGGGTTGTTTCGCGCCGAAGCGATCGCGCGGAGCGATGCGCGGATCATCGCGCTCACCCTCGGGGCCGAGGATTTCGCGCTGTCGCTCGGCATGGAGCCGGAAGCGGAGGGGTTGTTCTATCCCAAGCAGCAGATGATCATCGCCGCCCGCGCCGCCGGCATCGTGCCGCTCGGCTTCCTCGGCAGCGTCGCCGATTTCACCGATCTCGCCGCTTTTCGCGCAACCCTCCGGCGCTCGCGCCGGCTCGGGTTTCTCGGCGCGAGCGCGATCCATCCGGCGCAGATCGCGGTGATCAACGAGGAATACGCGCCCTCGGCGGCCGAAATCGACCGCGCCGGGCGTCTGCTCGCGGCCTATGACGCGGGCGTTGCCGCCGGCAAGGGCGCGGTTGCCTTCGAGGGCAAAATGATCGACGCGCCGGTCGTTGCGCGCGCCCGCCAGACGCTTGCACGCGCGGCGGCGATCGCGGCGCGGGAGGCGGAGAAGAAATGATGCCGGAAACCCAAACGCCGGACGCGCAGATGATCGCATGGCGGGCGCTGCCACAGGAAACCCGTGACCGCGCCTATAACAACAGCCTCGCGGTGCCGGAAAGCGACGCCCTGAACGCGCGGCGGATCGCCGATGCGAAGCGATTTCGCGCCCGCGTGCCGGGCGTGCTCGATATCCCCTATGGCCCCCGGCCACGCCAGCGCTGGGATCTGTTTCCGGCCGAAGACGCTGCGGCTCCCTGCCTCGTTTTCCTCCATGGCGGCTATTGGCAAAGGAACCGACACGAGGATTTCGCGTGTCTCGCCGAGGGCGTGCGCGCGCATGGGTTCGCGCAAGCGTTTCCCGGCTACACGCTGGCGCCGGATATTTCGCTCGCCGGCATCGTCGATGAAATCGATACGGCGCTCGACTGGCTCGCCGAAAACGGCCGGGCGCATCGGATCGCCGGGCCGATCCTGCTTTCGGGCTGGTCGGCCGGCGGCCATCTCGCGGCCCTCGCGCTCGGGCACCGGGCAGTCGCGGCGGGCCTTGCGATTTCCGGCGTTTTCGACCTCGCGCCGCTCCGCGACACCTATCTCGATGACAAGCTCCGTCTGACGGCGGCGGAAATCACCACTCTCTCGCCGCTCCGGCAGCCCGCCATCGGCAAGCCGCTCGCGATCGCCTACGGCACCGCCGAGCTGCCGCGCCTGATCGCCGATAGCCGCGCCCTGCACGCGCGGCGCGCCGCCAGCCACGCGCCGGGGCCGCTGATCCCCGTCGCGGGCGCCAATCATTACACCATTCTCGATGCACTCCGCGATCCCGCCGGTGAACTCACCAAGGCCGCCCTCTCGCTGATGCGCTGAGACCGCCGCGGCGCCCCGGCAGCATTCACCGCCCGACGAAGCGCGGCTTCTGCTTGGCGAGGAAGGCGCGGGCGGCATTCTGGAAATCCTCGGTCGCGGCGAAATCATTCACCGCCCGATCCTCCTCCGGCGTGATCGGGAGCGGCCCGCGCAGCTTGCGGATCGCCGCCTTGTGGAACCGCGCCGAAAGCGGGCTGCCCTCGCCGATCCGCCGGGCCAGCGCCATCGCCTCCGCCGCGACCTGCGCATCCGCGACGACGCGCGAGAGCAGGCCTTTCGCGTAGGCCTCGGTGCCGTTGAAAATCCGCCCTTCGATCAGGATTTCGGCAACGACCCCGGTGCCCACCATCTGGATGATCGGATCGATCTCGGCATACGGGTACCAGATGCCGAGATTGCGCGCCGTGATGCCGAAGCGGATATTTTCGCCGCCGACACGAAAATCGCACATCGTCGCGATCCCGGCGCCGCCGCCGAGACAGATGCCCTCGATCGCGGCCACCACCGGATGGCGGCAGAGCCGGATCGACTGCATGCTCTCATGCAGCATCTCGGCATAGCGGTCCTCCGCCTCGCGGCTGCCGCGTTCGGTCGCGAAAGCGGAGATATCGGCGCCGGCCGAAAATGCGCCGCCGGCGCCGCGCAGCACGATAGAGCGCAGATCATCCTCCGCCGAAAGCGCCTCCATGATCTCCTTCAGCCGCCGCCACATCGCGAGATTGAAAGCGTTGCGGCGTTCCGGGCGGTTGAAGGTCACGACCGCGACGCTGTCCTCGCGGGTGACGGTGAGATGGGTTGCGGCCTGATCGGTTTCGGGCATGGCGGTCACTCCTTTTGCCGGAGCAAAATGTCATGCCGGCGGAGGATCGTCCATGCTCGGGCGGCCGGTGACGAAGCGCCAATGGTGCCAGAGGAGGCGCGCGGCCAGACCGCGCCAGGGCCGCCAGTCTTCGGCGAGCGCGCGCAGAGCCGCCTCACGCGGGCGCGCGGAAAACCCCTTGAGAGCGGCGATGGACGCGGCGAGCGCGAGATCGCCGGCGGGAAACACGTCCTCCCGCTCCAGCGCGAACAGAAGATAGACCTCGCCGCTCCAGCGCCCGAGCCCGCGCACCCCGGCGATCGTCGCGATGGCCGCCTCGTCTTCCATCGCCGCGAGCCCCGCCTCGCTCAACCCGCCGCTGGCGAAGGCCGCAGCAAGCGCCCGGGCATGGATGATTTTCGGGCGCGAGAGGCCGGCCGCGCGCAGCGCCGCATCGGGAAGGCGGTGCAGCCCCTCGGGGGTCACGGCACCCGGGATCGCGGCGAGTCGGCGCCAGATCGCCGCCGCCGCCTGGTTGCTGATCTGCTGGCCGCAGATCGCCTGGAGCAACCCGGCGAAGCCCCCGGCCCGGCGCCGCCAGGGCAAGGGGCCGCAACGCCGCTCGATCGCCGCGAGCGCCGGGTCGCGCGCGACGAGCGCCGCCAGCGCCGCGCGGGCCGCCGGCGGCGGCGCCGGAAAGGGGATCAGCGCCATCTGTTTTTCCGGGTCGCCATGATGGCATAATGGCGCGGTTTTGGTGCCTGAACAGCGGCCCCGGAGATCGCGGCATCGGACAGGGAAAAGAAGTGACGTACTGCGTCTGACTTGCGCTGGCCGAAGGTCTGGTGTTGCTCGCCGATACCCGCACCAATGCCGGGCTCGACAACATCGCCACGTTCTCGAAACCGCAGCCGGACTGGCCGCAGGGCGCGCCGTGGACGGTGCGGCGTAAAGGCGATTTTAAATCTTGCGCTGGCAATCTCCGTGCCAGGCCGAAACGCCCCCGCGGGTCGGGGGAGGACCGATGGATGGATGCGGATGGTTGGATACCGGCCGCGGCGGCGAGGCCGTGACATGAACGAGATGCCTAATCTCGAGGATTTTTCCGATATCTGGCTGCAAGCCATCGACGGCAGCGCAACCGGTCTTTGGGACCGCGACATCGTCTCCGGCAAGATCCGCTATTCCAAGAGCTGGCACGCGATCCTCGGCGACGAGGACGCGCCGCCGGTCAACGCCATCGAAGAGAGTTATGCCCGCATCCATCCCGATGATCTCGCTTATGTCCAGGCGACGATCCAGGCGCATTTGGCCGGGGAAACCCCGGTCTACGAAGTCGAACACCGGCTCCGCTGCCGGGATGGCCGCTATAAATGGGTGCTCTCGCGCGGCAAGGTGGTGATGCGCGACGCCGCCGGCCGGCCGCTCCGCATGGTCGGCACGACCGCCGATATCACGGCACTCCGCGATCTGACCGAACGGCTCAGGGGCGAGAGCGCCACCGCCGCCGAAAGCGCCCGGCGCCTCGCCGCGCTGACCCAGGAACTCTCGCAACGAACCGAGGAACTCGCCGCCGCGCATCGGCTCGCCCGGGTCGGCGGCTGGCGCTGGGATGTCGCGAATCGCTGCCTGTGGTTTTCTCCCGAAACCTGGTGGATCATGGGGCGCGCGCCGTCAGCGGCGCCGGTGAGCTACGAACAGATGCGCGCCATGTTCCATCCGGATGACCATGCCCGGGCGATGGCGCAATTCTACGCCGCGGTGGTGGCCAAAAAACCGGTCACGCTCGAATACCGGATCCTTCACCCCGACGGCTCGATCCGGGACGCCCTGACCCATGCCGAGCCAATTTTTGCCCCGAGCGGCCGGGTCACGATCATACGCGGCACCACCCAGGACATCACCCCCTATCGCCGGATCGAGGCCGCTTTACGAGAAAGCGAAGCGGCGCGGCGGGCCTCGGAAGCGCTCGCCTTCCGGGTTCTGGAGGAAGCCGGCGACGCGGTGATCGTCTGCGATCGGGAAGGCCGCGTCACCTTTGCCAACAGCAAGGCGACCCACGCGCTCGGCCTCGGCGCGAGCCCGGTCGGGAGGCCGGCGGCGGAATTGTTCGCCCGCGCCCATGGGCAGATCATCCGCGACGCCCTCGGCCGCGCGAACGAGCGCCGGGAAGACAGCCATTTCGAGATCTTCTGGCCCCCCACCGATCTCTGGTTCGAAGCCAGCCTGGTCGCCGGCGAGAGCGATGTCTCGCTGTTCCTGCGCGACATTTCCGAAAAACGCGCGGCACAACAGCGGCTGCGCCATGCCGCGACGCACGATTCCCTGACCGGGGCGATGAACCGCGCGACCCTGTTCAGCCGGCTCGGCGCCCGGCTCGCGCAGCGAGGGCCGGGCGATCTCGTCGCGCTGTTCTGTCTCGATCTCGACTATTTCAAGGAAGTCAACGACGCCCACGGCCATCCGGTGGGCGACGCGCTGCTTCGCCTGGTGGTCGATCGTCTGCAATCCTGCCTGCGGGCGGAGGATTCACTGGCGCGCTGCGGCGGTGACGAATTCGTCATCATGCAGAGCGCGGTCAGGACAGTTTCCGACGTCATTTCCCTCGCCGAGCGCATCCTCGCCGCGATGCAGCCGCCGTTCATCGTCGAGGGCCTGTCTCTGGTCGGGCGATTCTCGATCGGGATCGCGGTCTCGACACCCGATAGCGGCGACGCCGATACGCTTTACCGCCAGGCCGACCGCGCCCTCTATGTCGCCAAGACCAGGGCGCGCGGCAGCTATTGGCTGTTCCAGCCGGAGATGCAGATCGCCTTCGAGGCCGCCCACCGGCGCCGCGCAGATCTTGCCCACGCCCTCCCGCGCGAGGAATTCTCGCTCGCCTTTCAGCCGATCATGCGGATCGCGACGCGCCGCGTGATCGGCGTCGAGGCGCTACTTCGCTGGCACCATCCCGAACGCGGGCTCATCCTGCCCGGCGAGTTCATCCCGACCGCCGAGGAGAGCGGCCTGATCGCCGAGATCGGCGCTTGGGCGCTGCGCAGCGCCTGCGCCGCCGCGCGCCGCTGGCCGCAGCCGCTCCGGGTTTCGGTCAATGTCTCGCCGCGCCAGTTCGAAATCGGCGATCTCCATCAAACGGTGTCCGACGCGCTCCGCGACACCGGCTTGCCGGCCGGGCGCCTCGCGCTCGAAGTGACCGAATCGGTGCTGCTGTCGCAGAACGCCGCGAGCTTGCGCCGGCTGCGGGCGCTGCGCGATCTCGGCGTTCACCTCGTGCTCGACGATTTCGGAACCGGCTATTCCTCGCTCGCCTATCTCGACACGTTCAAATTCGACGCCATCAAGATCGACAAATCCTTCGTCTCGCGCATCCGGCGGCCGGGCGACCGACAGCCGATCTTCGAGGCGATCATGGGCATGGCGGGCGCGTTGCAAATGCCGCTGATCGCGGAAGGCATCGAGACCGAGGCGCAGCTCGCCTATGTCCGCCGCTTCGGCTGCGACCTCGTTCAAGGCTTCTTATTCGCCCGCCCGATGGCGGAAGCGGCGCTCCACGATTTCTTCGCGCAAACCATGTGTGCCGGTTGACAATTCACCTCCGCGACCAGCCAGATGAGACACTCAAAGGAGTCGTTGCATCATGCCCGAAGACGAAGACAAACTCTCCCCGCTCTCGCTGGAATCGGCGGCGGTCTCGCAAGTCGCCGGCATTCTGCAAAAATCTCTGCATGCGCATTGGCGGACGTTCCTCGCCGAGGGGATCATCCTCTGCCTGCTCGGGCTCGCCGCCATCGTCGTGCCGCCGCTCGCCGGGCTGGCGGCGACGATCTTTCTCGGCTGGCTGTTCGTGATCGCCGGCTTCGTCGGCCTGGTTTTCACCTTCCGGGCGCAGCGGGCGCCGGGCTTTGGCTGGTCGCTGCTTTCGGCGGTCGCGGCCGTCGCCGCCGGCGGTGTTTTGCTATGGAACCCGCTGCAAGGCCTGGTGACGCTGACCTATGTTTTGATCGCGTTTTTCATCATCGACGGCATTTTCATGATCATGCTGGCGATTTCCCACCGCCGCGATCTCGCCGGCAAATGGGAATGGGTGATGTGGAACGGTGTGATCGATTTGATTCTCGCCGGTCTCGTCATTTCCGGCCTGCCGGGGACTCTCGCCTGGGCGCTGGGGCTTCTCGTCGGCATCGACATGGTGTTCGGCGGCGCCTCGCTCATCGCCATGGCGCTGCATGCGCGGGCCGAGCCTCGCCAAGGCTGAGCGCATTCTCGTCGCGTCCGCGCCCCCTCCGAACAGACAGACCCGTCTGATCGGAGGGGGCGGCGGGAAAATCAGGCGACGAGATGCCCGCCGTGATCGCCGATATAGCCGGCGAGTTTCAGGCTGCCGATGGTATCGCCGAGGGTCATGCCGTGGGCGCTGCTGGTATCGTAGGTCATGGTCTGGATCGGCGCGTCGCCGGCGGTGAAATCGGCCTGGCTGCCGAAGATGAAGGCGTAGGTTTCAGCGCCGGGGGCGGTGCTGAAATGGCTGCTCGCCGCCGCGTTGGCGGTGTTGGTGAGCGGGTTGAGCGCGGCATCGGCGTAGATGTTCTCGCCGGCGTTGACACTCCCCTCGAAGTAGATCTGGCTGCCGCTGGCGAACGGATGGGCGTTGTTGGAGATTTCCAGGAACGCCATCGATTGGCTGTTGGCGCCGGTGACGGACGCGAGAGCCGTGCTGCCGGCGGCGAGTGATACCGTGTCGCCAGGATTATAGGTGAATTCCAGGGTCTGCGCGGTGCCGTAGAGGCTGGCGAGATTGCCGGTGGGTGCGGTGCCGCCGACGGTGATGTCGCTGTTAGCGGCGAGAACTTGGATTTCCTTGGTGTCGCTCGCGGTGACGGTGACGCAGGTGGTGGTGCCTGGGTTCTGGTTATTATTGTCGCCCGAGCCACCTTGGCTGCCGTAGCCGCTCTGCTGGTTGGTGTCGCAGTTCGCGCCCTGGCCGCCCGATTGGCCGCCTTGCTGGTTATTGTCGCCCGAGCCGCCCTGG
>JAJZBV010000052.1 GCA_021851785.1 Pseudomonadota bacterium | reverse complement strand
CGTCAGAACGAAATCCTCTCGATCGCGCGCACCACCGGCCGCGTCGGGGTCGAGGAACTCGCCGAGCGGTTCAACGTCACGCCGCAAACCATCCGGCGCGATCTCAATGAGCTTTGCGATCGCAATATTCTCACGCGCACCCATGGCGGCGCGATGGTTTCGTCCTCGGTCGAAAACATCTCCTATGCGGCGCGCCGCCTGATCGCCGCCGAACAAAAACAGGCGATCGGCGCCGCCGCCGCCGCGCTGATCCCGGACCACTCCTCGCTGTTCATCAATATCGGCACCACCACGGAGGAGGTCGCGCGCCGCCTGACGTTCCACCAGGATCTCCTGGTCATCACCAACAATATCAACGTCGCGCTGACGCTCTATCCCTCCCCCGCGATCAGGGTCGTCATCGCCGGCGGGCCGGTGCGAGGTTCCGACGGCGCCGTGGTCGGCAGCGCGGCGGTGGACCTGATCCGGCAATTCAAGGTCGATACCGCCATCATCGGCGCATCCGCCGTCGAGGAGGACGGATCGCTGCTCGATTTCGATCCGCTCGAGGTCAATGTCTCGCGCGCCATCATCGAGAACGCGCGGCGCGTCATCCTGGTCTGTGACCAGATGAAAATCACCCGCGCGGCGCCGGTGCGGATCGGCCATATGGCGCAGATCCATACCTTCGTCACCGACCGCCTGCACTCCCAGCGCCTCCGCGCCACCTGCGCCGCGCACGGGGTGGCGGTGATCGAGACGCGGCCGGACGCGGAAGGTCGGCCGGAATGACGCGGCTCGCGGCTAGAGATGCGCATATTATTCGTTTTATCCCTATTGCGCGCATATTGTTTTTCGTTTAATGGCCAAATTTGCCAAGCAAACGAAAACAGCGGCATCGGCGCCAAGCCCCGCCGCGCAGATAGGGGAGGAAAGACATGATGTGGAAAACGCTGCTCTGCGCGTCGGTGCTCACCGTCGTGGCGGCGCTGTCGGGTCGTCCGGCGAGCGCGGGAGATGTCGAATTGCTGCCGCCCGGCCTGATGGCGCCGTCCACGACGGAGGTCGTCCCGGCCGGTAAATTCAAGAAGGATCCGCCCTGGACCATCGGCATGTCCTGGCCCGGCGTCGGCAACACCTGGATCGTCCAGACCATTCAGGAAATCAAATACGCCGGCAGCCACGATCCCCACGTCAAGGAATTCCGCTTCGTCGAGGCGAATTGGCAGCCGGCGAAACAGGTCGCCGATATCGAGGATCTGATGACCCACAAGGTCGATGCGCTGATCATCGCGCCGATCGCCATCGACCTCGTGAAGGCGCAGGTGAACGCGGCGGCGGCGGCCGGGATTCCGGTCATCGTGTTCAGCCCGGGCGGCACCTTCACCAACGCCACCGTCTCCGTCTATGGCGGCGGCGAGGCGTTCGGGCGCACCGGCGGTGAATTCCTCAAGGATAAGCTGCACGGCAAAGGCACGATCTGGGTGTTCCGTGGCATCGCCGGCTCGGGCGAGGAAATCGCCCGCTACAACGGCCTCAAGGACGCGATCAAGGGGGCGGATATCAAGATCGGCGCCGAGGTCTACGGTGATTGGAATTACGCCAAGGGAAAGCAGCTTTGCGAAAATCTGGTCGCGTCCGGGCAGCCGGTGGACGGCATCTGGTTTTCCGGGGCCGATATGACGCGCGCCTGTTTCGACGTGTTCAAGGAAATCGGCAAGCCGCTGGTGCCGATGACCGGCGAGGCGAATAACGGCTTTCTGCGCGCGTGGAAAAATGCCGGCGCGGACAGCGTCGGGCCGATCTTCACGCCGGGGCTCGGGCCGGCGATGGTGCGGGCGGCGATCGCGCTGCTCGAAGGCCAGCAGATGTACAAATCCTATTACTCGGATCCGAAGCCGGTGACGGCGGCGAATTTCGCGCAGTATTACCGCCCCGATCTCAACGATGCGTTCTGGTTTCCCTCGACGCTGCCGGAAAACATGATCATGGAGATGTTCAAGCAATAAGCGCGGGTTTTCGTCAAGGGGCATGGCTATGACGGCTTTCGCGCCGAACGATCCCGCCGCCGACGCGGCATGCGTGATCGCGTTTCGCGATATCACCAAGCGGTTCGGCGCGATCACCGCGCTGTCGGGGGTTTCCTTCGCGGGATATCGCGGCACCGTTCACGCGATCACCGGCGAGAACGGGGCCGGGAAATCGACCCTGATGAAGCTTCTCGCCGGCGTTTTCACGCCCGAGTCCGGCGAGATCCTGCTCGGGGGAAAAGCGGTTCGTTTCGGCGGCGCCTTGGGCGCGCGGGCGGCGGGCATCGCCACCGTCTTTCAGGAACTGACCCTGCTGCCCAATCTCACCGTCGCCGAAAATCTCTTTCTCGGCCGCGAGCCGAGGCGCTTCGGCCTCATCGACGGACGCGCCATGCGTGAGCGGGCGCAGGCGGTGCTCGATCGTGTCGGCATCGCGCTCGATGCCGATGTCATCTGCGGCGATCTCGTGATCGCCGAACAGCACCTCGTCGAAATCGCCAAAGGCGCTGTCGCGGACGCGGATATTGTCATATACGACGAGCCGACCGCGGCGCTGGACGGGCCGGGCGTGGAAAAGCTCGCGCGTCTGATCGCGCAACAGAAGCAGGACGGCAAGCTGATCTTCTACATCAGCCACCGATTGGACGAGATTTTCCGGCTATGCGACACGACGACCATCCTCAAGGACGGCAAACACGTCACCACCCGGCCGACCAGGGAATTGACGCGGGATGATCTCGTCTCGCTGATGGTCGGGCGTGAACTCGGGCATCTTTTTCCGCGGCGCAATCCGCGCCCGCGCCGACAAGACCCCGCGCTCAGCGTTTCGGATTTCACCGCCGAGCGTGGCCGCCCGCCGGTTTCGTTCGCGGTCCTGCGCGGCGAAATCGTCGGCCTCGCCGGACTCGAAGGGCATGGCCAGCGTGAAATCCTCCGCGCCGTGGCGGGCCTGATCGCCGCCGATGGTGGTCGCGCGCAAAAATACGATGCGAGCGGCAAGGTAACGCCGCTCTCACCCGCGGTCGTCGCAACCGCACGCGCCGGATTGGGCCTCATTCCCGAGGATCGGAAACTGGAAGGGCTCTATCAGCCGCTTTCCATCGCCCAGAACATCGCGCTCGGCATGTTGCGCCGGGCGCCGATGGCGTCGCGCGCGCGCATCGATCAAGACCGCATTCGCGCCCTCATGGGTGAGATGAATATCCGAGCGCGGGATGCGAGCCAGATCGTTGCTTCGCTCTCCGGCGGCAATCAGCAGAAGGTGATGATCGGACGCTGGCTCGCCTCCGGCGTCGATGTTCTGCTCGTCGAGGAGCCGACGCGCGGTGTCGATGTCGGCGCCAAGGCCGAGATCTATCGATTGCTGCGGGAGTTTGCCGATCATGGCGGCGCCGTTCTCATCACTTCGAGCGAACTGACCGAACATATCGGACTCTGTGATCGCATTCTCGTGGTGCATGACGGCGCGCTGGTCGCCGAGCTTGCCGGCGAGGACGCGGATGAGGAGACGATCATGCGCCATGCCCTGATGGGCCGCCCCGCGGCGGCGGCGGTTTCATGACGCGGCACAAGAAGCGTCTCTTCGGCCGCTCCGGACTCGGCGTTATCGCCATCGGGCTGCCGGCGGCCATGTTCCTGCTATTGTCGCTCGGCACGCCGGATTTTTTTTCCGCGCGCAATATTGCCAACGTCAATAGCCAGATCACCGCGCTGCTGATCGTCGCACTCGGGCAGCTCATCGTTGCCCTGATCGGCGGGATCGATATTTCGGTCGGTTCCGTCATCAGCCTCACCAGTGTCGTGCTCGCCTCGCTCTCGGCATCGGTCGCGGTGCCGGTGGCCTTGATCCTCGCGGCACTGGTCGGTCTCGGCAATGGCCTCGGGGTTGCGGTGTTCGGTGTCCACCCGCTCATCATGACGCTCGCTTCGATGATTTTCGTGCAGGGGTTCGCGCTGCTCATCATGTCGGCCGCCGGCGGCACCGTGCCGCCGCTGCTCATCGCGCTGGCGAAGACCAACATCGCCGGGCTGCCGGCGGGGTTTTTCTGGTGCGTCTCGGCGCTCGCCATCGTTGCCGTTCTTCTCCACAAGACGGCGTTCGGCCTGCGCCTGTTCGCGATCGGCGCGAATGCCCAAAGTGCCGCGCTGAGCGGTGTCGGTGTGCGGGCGCCGCGCCTTGCGTGCTACATGCTGTGCTCGCTCGCGGGCGCCATCGCCGGCGTCTATCTGACCGGGCGCATCGCGTCCGGCGATCCGACCATGGGCGAACCGTTCGGGCTGAATTCGGTCACCGCGATCGCGCTCGGCGGCGTGCAGCTTTCCGGCGGGGTCGGCAGCGTCATCGGCGTGGTGCTCGGGACGATTACGCTCGGGCTGATCTCGAACGGGATGAATCTCGTCGGCGTTTCGCCATTCTTCAGCGCCGCTCTCACCGGCTTGCTGCTGCTCGGCGCGGTGAGCCTGCAACGGCGCAAGGCGATCGGCATATGACCGACAGCATCATCAACGAGCCCGCTCTGCGATCGCGCTGGCCGCGCGTGCTTGGCGCCCGTCTCGCCAATTTGCCGATCTCCTATCTCGGCACGGTCGCACTTCTGCTCGGCGCGGGCCTGGCGCGGCCGAATTTGTTGCAGCCGTTTTTGCTGTTGCTGATTCTCCGCCAGGCGGCGCCGCTCGGCATCGCCGTCATCGGCCAGTCGCTGTGCATCAGGATGCTGTCACTCGATCTCTCCTTCGGTGGCATCGCTTTGGTGGTCAGTTACATTCTGACCAGCGGCCTGCTTCGTCTTCCGGAATCCGAACTGATCGCCCTCTGTCTTCTTTTCGGTGTCGTCGTGGGCGCGGTCAATGCGTTCTTCATCACCCGATTGCGCGCTTCCTCGGTGATCGTCACGCTGGCGATGGTGTTGATCCTCGGCGGCATCGTCACCGCGCTCAGCCAATATCGCGCGCCCGGCTCCGCGCCGCCGATGCTGCGCTATATCGGGCAGGCGCGGATCGGCATTTTTCCGGTCTCGGTGATGGTATGGATCGCGGCCCTCGTGCCGATGGCGTGGTTTTTGCGGCGTTCGGTGTTCGGGCGTTTTGTCGATGCGATCGGCGCCAATCCGCGCGCCGCCTGGGCATCGGGGATTCCCTACATCAGGACGATCTATGTCGGGCATATTCTCTCCAGCCTGTTCGCGGTGCTGAGCGCGTTCCTGATCGTCGGTTTCGTCGGCTTCGGCAGCCTCAGCACCGGCGCCGATCTCGCGCTCAATTCCCTCGCCGCGGTCATTCTCGGCGGGGTCACCTTCGGCTCCGGCAAGGGGGGCGTCATCGGGCCGGCGGTCGCCGCTTTCATGCTGATGTTCTCTTTCAATCTGCTGACCAGCTTCGGCCTTGGCGAGCCGGGCAAGGAAATGGCGCAAGGCGCGATCATCGCCCTCGCCGCCATCGCCTATGCCGCCCGCGGCGCGGCGCCGGCGGCGTGAAACCACGATGAACAGGAGGGGAGGTCACGATGGCTGAGGTGTTGCAGGGCGCGGAACCGTTCGCGTTCGAGGGGAATGATATCGGCGTTCTGGTTCTGCACGGCTTCACCGGCTCGACGCAGAGCGTCCGCGATCTCGGCGAGGGTCTGCACCAAAAATTCGGCTTCTCGGTCGCCGCGCCGCGTCTTCCGGGGCATGGCACGTCGCCGGACGACATGGAGCGGACCGGCTATCTCGACTGGCTCGGCGAGGCGGAAAATGCCCTCCGCAGGCTTTGCGCGCGAAAAAAACGGGTTTTCGTCACCGGTCTTTCGATGGGTGGCACGCTGACCCTCAACCTCGGCGCGCGTTTTCCCGATCTCGTCACCGCCATCGCGCCGATCGCGGCGCCGGCGGCGTTTCGATCGGAGGCGATGGCGCAGGTTCTGCTGATGAACCCGGCGCCGCAGCGCATTCCGGGCATCGGCTCGGACATCAAGGCGCCCGGCGTCAAGGAGCTGGCGTACGCGGAGACGCCGGTCGGCTGTTTGCGCGAAGTCTCCGTTCTGGTCTCGGCGACCGGCGATCTCCTGCACAAGATCGTCTGCCCGACGCTGGTCATTCATGCGCGCGAGGATCATGTCGTGCCGCCGGCCAACGCGATGGCGATCGTGCAGGCGGTCCGCTGCGATGACATCCGCCTGCTCTGGCTCAACCACTCCTACCACGTGGCGACGCTCGATAACGACAAGGCGCTGATCATCGAAAGGGTCGGCGCGTTTTTCACCGAGATCGCGCGCGCGGCGCCGGCGTCTCGCGCCGTCGTCGCGTGACCGCCGCGGTGCCGGGGATTGCGAGCGCGGGTAGTGGGCGGCGATGACCGGGCTTTACGATATCGCGGTGATCGGCGGCGGGATCAATGGCTGCGGCATCGCCCGCGACGCCGCCGGCCGTGGCCTCGCGGCCTATCTCTGCGAGCAGGGCGATCTCGCCAGCGGCACCTCGTCGGCATCGACCAAGCTTCTCCATGGCGGCTTGCGCTATCTCGAATATTATCAGTTTCGTCTGGTCCGCGAGGCGCTGGCCGAACGCGAGGTGGTCTGGCGGATGGCGCCGCATATCGTCCGGCCGCTTCGTTTCGTGCTGCCCTACAGCGAGATGATGCGCCCGCGCTGGCTGCTGCGGCTCGGCCTGTTTTTGTATGATCATCTCGGCGGGCGCGAACGTCTCCCGCCGACGCGCGTTCTCGATCTTGCCACCGATCCCGCCGGGGCGCCGCTCAAGCCCGCGTTGCGTGGGCGCGGTTTCGAATATTCCGATTGCTGGATCGATGATGCGCGACTGGTGGCCTTGAACGCGAGCGATGCCGCTCATCGTGGTGCCGCGATACGGACGAGAACCAAGGCGATCGCGGCGCAGCGCCGGCGGGATCGCTGGATTTTGACGGTCGCGGACCAAAGAACCGGGGCGCGGGCGGAAATCGAAAGCCGGATTCTGATCAACGCCGGCGGCCCCTGGGCCGGAAATATCCTAGAGACATTGCGCCACACCAACGCGCATGATCTCCGCTTGGTGCAGGGTTCGCATATCGTCGTGCGCCGGATGTTCGCGCATGATCGCTGCTATATTCTGCAGAACGCCGATCGGCGAGTGGTTTTCGCCATTCCCTTTGAGGACGATTTCACGCTCATCGGCACCACCGATCGCGATTATGCCGGTGATCCCGCCAAGGCTTCGGCGTCCGACGAGGAAATCGCCTATCTCTGCGCCGCCGCCAGCCGCTATTTCGCCGCCGCCATCACCCCTCGGGATGTCGTCTGGTCCTATGCCGGCGTGCGGCCGCTTTATGCCGAGCGGAGCGGGACCGATCGGGCCGGGGCGGCGCAAGCGGTGACGCGGGATTATGTCCTCGCCCTCGATGACGCCGCCGGCGCGCCGCTGCTTTCGATTTTTGGCGGCAAGATCACGACCTATCGCCGATTGGCCGAGCAGGCGCTGGACAGGCTCGCAGCCTTCCTGCCCGCCGAGGCCCGCGCGATCGGGCGCTGGACCGATCGGGTGCCGCTCCCGGGCGGAGATTTCCCGCCAACCGGATTAGCGGCCCTCGCGGAGGGGCTCGCGCGGCATCATCCCTGGCTCGAGGCGGCGGAAGTGCTGCGCCTGACGCGGAGTTACGGCACCAGGGCATCGCTCGTCCTCGACGGCGCAAAAGACCGGGCAGCCCTTGGCCGGGATTTCGGCGCCGGCCTCCATGCGGCCGAGATCAGCTATCTCATGCGTGAGGAATTTGCCGAAGACGCCGAGGACGTGCTTTGGCGACGCTCGAAGCTGGGCCTTCGCCTCACGAAAGATGAAGCCGCATCGCTCCAGAGCTTCATGGCGAGCGAGCGAGCGGCGGCGCAGGGCGCGAACCCCGGGGCCACGCACATCGCGCCCGCGCCGTGACCGGAGCACCGCTGTCGCCAGACTCTCGGCGGCCGCCACCGCAGGCCGATGACCGGGCTTCCTACACCACCAGGGGGAACGCCCTATTGGGGAGCTTCTTCGCCGTCGGGTGGGGTCTCCGGCGTTGCCGGGGCGAGGGCAAAGCCGGCCTCGCGCCAGCCATCGACGCCCTCGGGAAACCAGAAGACATGGCGAAAACCAAGTGCCGCGGCGCGCTTGGCGGCGTTCCAGCTCATCCAGCATTGCGCCTGGCAGTAAAACACCAGCGCCCGATCGGGATCATCATGGGTGAGTTCGCGCAGTTTCTCGTGAAACCAGTTCGCCATCACCTTGTTCAGCGCGCCGCGGCCAAAATCCGGGAGCCAGATGCTGCCGGGGATGTCGAGATGCGGCGCGGGAAGCCACGGCATGCCTGGTTTCATCGTCGGCGGCTGGCGCGGGGCGGGGAGCACGTCGATGACGATCGCCCCCTCGCCGTGGAGTTTCCGCACCTCCGCGGCATGGATCACGGCCCCGCCGGGCACGCGATCGGGCACCGGGGCGTGATAATCCTCTATCCGATAGCCATCCGGAACCGGCACCCCGGTCTCGGCGACAGCGGGTGCCGCGAACAGCAGAGCGGCGAGCAGCCATCGCCTCACGGCTTGGCGGGCGGTTTCAGGGGATTTCCTTGCTCATCGAGCAGCGGGACGCCGTAATCGAGCAGAACAGCGGTGATCGTGTCCTGATGCTGGCTGATCAGGCCGTTGAGGGTGCGGCGGAAGGCGACGTCGCTCGGGCGCACCCCCATCGCGATGCGGTAATCGAGCCGCGGCCCGCCGGGTTCGGCGGGCATGAACGCCATCGTCAGCGGCAGATTGTCGTGTTTGATGTAATAGCCGGCGAACGGCCCCCAGACCAGGCCGACATCGGTCTTGCCGGCGACGAGATCGAGGAGCAGCGTCCGCGACGGCGCTTCGACGCGGGTATCGACGGTGAGATTATAGGGCGTGACATGGGCGAGCAGGTGATGCCGCGCGACGATGTCGGTCGGCGGAGTCGAGGCGATGAGGCCGATTTTCTTGTCCGCGAACAGAGGATCACCGAGATCGGCGCTGGTGATATGATCGGCGCTCCGCGTCACGATGACATAGCCGGTGTGGTAGTAAGGGTTGGTGGTATCGACCATGTCGGCGCCGGCGACGGTGCCCATGACGACGTCGCAGCGATGGGCGAACAACGTGTTGCGGAGGAAGCCGACGATCTGCGGAAACCACACATTGGTGACCGGTTCATGCAGATAGCCGGCGAACAGATCGGCGATCTTGTTTTCGAAACCTTCCCGCGCCTGATTGGAAAGCGGCAGATTGGCGGGATCGCCGCAGACGCGGAACTCGGTCGTCGAGGCGAGGCTCGGCGCGGTCACCTGCGCCCGCGCGAGGCTTGGCGCGAGCAGCGCGGCAAACAGGATGGAGAACGCCGCCGCCTTAATTGTCATCATCATCGCCGATTTTCTTCGGCCGTCCCCGCCCGAGCACGCCATCGGAACGTGCCTTCAGATAACCATAGATCTCATCGAGATTTTCGACGACATCGGGGTTGAGGCCAAAGGCCGGCATGACGTTCTGATTGGCGGTATTGACGTCCTGGCGGCCGTTGATGACGGTGTCCTCGAACTGCTCCTTGGTCATGTGCTTGAGCGAATCGACCAGGGCCGGGGCGTAGGAACTGCCGGCGCCGTCGGGGCCGTGGCAGCGGAGGCAATTATCGCCATAGCGGCGATAGCCGTTGAACACGTGATGATCGACGCGGCCGTTTTGCACGACATAGGGTTTGGCGTCGGCTGGGGGTTTGGCGTCGGCCGGCGCGTCATCGGCGCGGGCGATTCCGGGCGCCGCGAGCGACGCGGCAGCGAGCGTGAGCGCCGCGGCGAGAGCAGTGGTGGCAAGAAGGCCGGACAGTTTGCCAACCATTCGATGTTCGGCTTGGGGATGTCCGGTTGGGCGATCACGGCGCATGCGTCATTCCTTGGGTGATCCCATTCGGTGCGCGCGCCGCTGAGACGGAACCGACGCCGCGAAAACCTCTCGGGGCTTGGAAAAAAATCCCCGGCTGGTGAACCAGCCGGGGAAAGCGAGCGAACGAGGAGAAATTATTCGACGGAGAACACAGTCAAAACGCCGCCGAGCTGGGTGTAGCTGGAGAGGCTCTTGTAAGCGCCGACCGCGCCGAGACCGTCGGTATCGCCGGTGAGGCCAGCGGCCATGCCAATGCCCGCCCAGCCGCCGACGCCGGAGAGCACGGCGATGTATTCCTTGCCGTTATGCTCGAAGGCGTTGACGTTGCCGATGATGCCCGAAGGCGTCTTGAACTTGTAGAGCAGCTTGCCGGTCTTGGCATCGACCGCCTTCAGATCGCCATCGAGCGTGCCGTAGAAGGCAACCCCGGTCGCGGTCGTCAGCGCGCCCGACCAGACCGAGAAGGTCTCGTGATCGGACCACACGATCTTGCCTTCGTTCACGTCATAGGCGATGAAATTGCCGAGATGGCTCTCGCCCTTCGGCGGGAACATCGACAAGGTCGCGCCGACATAGGGTTGCCCCGCGGTGTAGGTGACCTTGTACGGCTCGTAATCCATGCAGACATGGTTGGTCGGCACGTAGAACAGGCCGGTCTGCGGCGAGAACGACGCCGGCTGCTCGTCCTTGGAGCCGAGCGCGGCCGGGCAGACGCCCTTGGTGTTGTGGTCGGCGCCGTTGTGATCGGTCGAGTATTGCGCGACGACTTCCGGCCGACCGGTGCTGAGATCGACCTTGGTCGCCCAGTTCACCGCCGGATCGAACTTGTTGGCTTCCAGGAGCGCGCCGTTGGTGCGGTCGAGGACATAGGCGAAGCCGTTGCGGTCGAAATGCACCAGCGCCTTGGTCTCCTTGCCATGCACCTTGGTGTCGGCGAGGATCATTTCGTTGATGCCGTCATAGTCCCATTCGTCATGCGGGGTCATTTGATAGACCCATTTCGCCATGCCGGTATCGGCGTCGCGGGCGAAGACGGTCATCGACCATTTATTGTCGCCCGGCCGCTGGCTCGGGTTCCAGGTGCTGGGATTGCCGGAACCATAATAGACCAGGTTCAGCTTCGGATCATAGGAAATCCAGCCCCATGTGGCGCCGCCGCCGATCTTCCACTGATCGCCTTCCCAGGTCTTGAGCGAGGAATCCTTGCCGACCGGCTTGCCCATCGCCATGGTCTTGTCAGGATCGAACAGGAGCTGATCGTCCGGCCCCTCGGAATAGGCACGCCAGGCGACCGAGCCGTCCTTGATGTTGTAGGCGGTCATGTGGCCCTGCACACCGAACTCGCCGCCGGAGACGCCGACCAGAACCTTGTCCTTGACGACGAGCGGCGCCGAGGTGCCGGTCGCGCCCTTGGCGGGATCGTCATCCTTCACCGACCAGGCGACCTTGCCGGTCTTGGCGTCGAGCGCGACCAGGGTGGTGTCGGCCTGATGCAGGAAGATCATGCCCTCGCCATAGGCGACGCCGCGATTGACGGTATCGCAGCACATCACCGGAATGACGTTCGGATCCTGCTTCGGCTCATAGGCCCAGACGATGCGGCCCTCGTTGTTGAGATCCAGCGCGAAGACCTTGTTCGGGAACGGCGTGTGGACATACATCATGTCGCCGACAACCAGCGGTCCGCCTTCATGGCCGCGCAGCACGCCGGTGGAGAAGGTCCACACCGGATGCAGCTTGTGGGCGTTCTCGGTGGTGATCTGGGTCAGCTTGGTATGACGCTGAGAATTATAGTCGCCACCGGGGATGACCCATTGCTTGGGATCCTGCGACATTTTCTCAAGCTGATCATTGGCGAAGGCCGCCCCGGCCCCCAAAATCCCGGCAGCACTGCTCATCAGCACCGCCCACGCGAATAAACGCTTACTCGGCTTCATTTAGAACCCTCCCTCAATAAAGCGTTACCGGCTGTCACACCCCAAGATGGCCTCGCATCGCGATTTGGGTTCGAGGCTTAAGTCTCGGAAGCGCAATCACACGGCCGCCAGACGGCCCACCGTCTTCGCGGCCTGCGCGCAAGCTATCGCCAACGCCATCGCGTTGACAAGCATTAAACTGTCGCGGGGATTGTATTTTTGTTCGACTTTATAATGCTGCATCGCAGCATAAGCTTATTCGATCAAGTCAGTTAAAGAACCGATCCAGCTATTATAGAATTAATCAATCATCCGAACGAAAAACCGGATGAATCATGGTGGTGATCATCGCTTGCGTCGAAGCATGATATTGTCCACCCGGCGAGGGGTGGCGCTTTCGCCGGGAGGGGGCACGAAAATGGCCAGGGATCAGGCCGGATCCTGGCGCGGCACGCCGATTTCGCAACGCCAGCCAGCCAGCCGCCACTCGGGATGTTCGTTGACATAGGCGATCGCGTAGCGCTCGGCATCCATCAGACAGGCTTGCTCGGTGATTTCCTCCTCGAAAGTCGGGCGCTTTTCGACGCAGGTCTTGGCGTCGGCGATCAGGCAGTAGACGAGCACGAGTTCAATCATCATCATCTCCCTTGCACCAGAGAACCAGATTGGCCCATGAAAGGCCGGTTACGTAAAACGCCACAACACGATGAAACGCCAGGCCTGCCGCCAGGATCATGCCAACCCGCCATCACATGAGATGCACGCAAACATGATGCCAAGAATGACCGCCCTTTGCCTGCTCGGCCTCTGCCTCGCGCCGTCGGCCGGCGCCGCCGATCCCGCCGACGCCGCCAAGCCGCTCAGCCCGGCACAGATTGCCCTGTTCGAAACCCCGCATCTCGCCAATATCGACCACCCCGAAACGCTCCTCTATCGCTTTACGCGCCAGGGACCGGATGGTTTCACCGATCGCGTCGCCGAGGACATCAAACTCGTCCATCCAGATGGCACGAAATACGTAATGTTCAATTTTCTGACCGGCGACCGCCATATTTTTTATCCCGCCGTCGATGATTTTCGCGGCAATCCGCTGCTGATGGTGTTCCTCGAGCACGACGTCGATGAAATGCGCGCCCAAACCGGCGTCGCCGCCGCCTATTTTCGCGACCGTATCCGCGCCGCCTTCATCGACAAGGCCGCGATCGCCGCGACCAAAATCACCCTCGATGGCCACGAGATCGCGGCGCAAAGCATCACCCTCCGCCCCTTCGCCGATAATGACCGGTTCGCGCGCGTGCCGCAGATCCAGGAGAAAACCTACCGTTTCGTGCTCAGCAAGGAGGTGCCGGGGGGCTTCGCCGAATTCGCGACCGAGACGCCGGCCGATCCCGCCAGTGGCGCGCCGGCGATCAGCGAGCGGCTGGTTTTCGACCAAGCCACGCCGGGCGCGGGGGCGACGCCATGAGCCGCGCGATCGCGGTGGTTTTCGCGCTCGGCCTGATCGCCTTCGCGGCGCGGGCCGAGACCGAGGGGCACCGTCCGGCGCATGACTACCCGACCGACGCGCGCGCCGATTACGTCATCGGCTGCCTCGCCGCCAACGGGTTCAGCCATGATCTGCTCGAAAAATGTTCATGCGGCATCGATACCATCGCCGACATGATGAGCTATGACGATTACGAGAAGGCGGAAACCATTCTCAGCATGCAGCAGGGCGTGCATGGCCCGCAGGCCGATATCTTCCGTCACACCCCGATCGCGATCGAGGAGATCGACCGCCTCCACCGCGCCGAGGCGGAGGTCAATCTGCGCTGCAAATAGGCGAAAGCCCTCCGGGCTCAACGCGCCTGCTGGATCGCTGACAGGATCCAGGCGCCGCCCGGGGCGCGGAGGAAGGTCCAAAGCTCGGTCGCGCTCACTCGCTCGCTCGGGCTGCCATCGACGACGCGCCCGCCGGCATCGAGGGTCACGTCGATCATCGAGAACCGCATCGCGACGGTCGCGTAGTCCCGCCCGCCCTCGGCCCAGGCCTCGGCGAGATCGCCGTGCTCGAGCCGCACGTCACGCACCACGTTGCGCACCCCCCGGCTCGCCTGCTCGGCCAGTTGCTCGGCGAAATAGCTCACCATTTCCGGGGTCGCGAGGCGGCGAAGGGCCGCGAGGTCGTGCGCGCTCCAGGCCGCCTGGATGGCTTGGAGCGTCTGCTCGAAGGCCTGGAAATCGGCGCCGCCGATCGCCGGACCCGGCCGCCCGCCGCCCGCCGGCGGCGCCATGCCAAGCCCGGGGCCAAGCCCGGGGCCAGGCGCGGGGCCAGGCGTCGCGGGCTGCCGCAAGGTCTCCACCGCGGAGATGGGCGACGCGGTGCTGGCGGCCCTGG
>JAJZBV010000016.1 GCA_021851785.1 Pseudomonadota bacterium | reverse complement strand
CGGCGGCATCGCCGCCCGGCGTGCCCGGCGGCGGCTTGTGGCTCGGCGCCGGATGGGCGGTGGCGCCACGCGCCGGCACGGCCGGGAGCGGCGGCGCCAGTGCCGCGACCGAGGGCGGCCTGGTTTCGGCCGCACCCGTTCCTGATACGCTTTGGGGCGCCTCCGGAGGCACGGACAAGGATGCGGCTGGGGCGGCGTCTTCCCCCTCCCCGCCCGGCGCGGTGCTCGCGAGCACGATCGCCGGCAGATGGCGATCAAGCTCGGCGAGCGGCACGAATTGCGCCGGCGCGAGCGGCTTCAGCGCGAGATGCCGGGCGGCGAGATCGGCGAGCCGGTCGGGCTGATTGAGCAGCGCCCATTCCGCGTGCAAGAGCCCCTCCTTGGCGCGCAGCGCCTCGGTCTCATGCAAGGTCGCGGTGATCTGGCGATCGAGCAGCAGGGTGCGGTGCTTGACGTGGTAAAGATAAAGTCCGGCGCCGGCGGCGAGCAGCAGGGTGAGCGAGGTCAGGGGGCGGATCATGGCGTCGTGGCCTCCTCTTCCACCCGCGCCGCCACCGCGTCACGGCGCGCGAGCGCGCGGAGCCGGGCGCTCCGGGCGCGCGGATTGGCGCGGAGTTCGGCGGCGCCGGGACGAAGCGCGCGCGGGGTCAGCAAGGTGAAAGCCGGCGCGGCGGCGGCGATCAGCCGGCGCGGGTCATGGCGCGAGGGGCTGCCTGCGCGCCCGCTGGCGGCGCGCATGAAGCGCTTGACGATCCGGTCCTCCAGCGAATGGAAGGCGACCACGACCAACCGCCCGCCGGGGGCGAGCAGGCCCGCGGCGGCTTCGAGCCCGCGCGCGATTTCGCCAAGCTCGTCGTTCACCCGGATGCGGAGCGCCTGGAAGCTGCGTGTCGCCGGATCGATGCCGTCGGCGCTTGCCGGCACATGGGCGCGCACCAGCCCGGCCAGCGCCGCCGTGGTGGTGATCGGTGAGATCCCGCGCGCCGCGACGATCGCGCGGGCGACGCGGCGCGCATGCCGCTCCTCGCCGAGATCGAACAGGATCGCGGCGAGTTCGCGCTCGGGGAGGGTGTTGACGAGATCGGCGGCGGAAGGGCCGGTTTTGGCCATGCGCATGTCGAGCGGCCCGTCGCCGCGGAAGGAAAACCCGCGCCCCGGGTCGTCGATCTGGTAAGAAGAGAGACCGAGATCCATCACCACGCCGTCGAGCCGCGCGACCCCGACGGCGGCGAGCAGCGCCAGCATGTCGCCGAAACACCCCTCCAGCAGCGTGAGCCGCCCGGGAAAACGCCGCGCGAGAGCGGCGCCACGGGCGATCGCGTCGGGGTCGCGGTCGATCGCCCAGAGCGTGCAGGGGGCGGCGGCGAGAATGGCCTCGGCATAGCCGCCGCCGCCGAAAGTGGCATCGAGATAGCGCCCGCCGGCGCTTGGCGCGAGAAGAGACATCACCTCCGCGCGCATCACCGGGACATGGCCGCTCATGGCGCCGCTCCCGACGCCGGCAGGGTGATGGCGCGCGCCCGCGCCCGCTCACGCGCTTCCGCCCGCCGCCGCGCCGCCGCTTCCGGCTGCCAGATCTGAAAAATCCGTCCGAGCCCCATGAACACCACCCCCTCGTCGAGCCCGGCATGGGCGACCAGCGTCTCCGGAAGCACGATCCGCCCCTCCTTGTCGGCTTCGACCGGATAGGCATCGGCGTAGAGCGCGGCGGCGAGATCGTCATGCGCCTCGCTGAACAGATCGAGGCGGTCCAGCGGGCCGGCGAGGGTGTGAAAGCTCTTCTCCGGCCAGCCCTCGATACAGGGATGGGTATGCGCCGGGCGCAGGATCAGCCCTCCCCCCTCGCCGTTGAGCGCGCGCAGCGCGGCTCGGAACGGCGCCGGGATGGAAACCCGCCCCTTGGCGTCCAATCTGTTCTGGTGGGTGCCCAGAAAGTGGGTCATCCGGCCAGATGCGCCTCTTCTCGCTCGGTTCAGCGCCACGCCGGCGCCAGGTTTCATCACGGGCTGGGGCCCATTCGGCCAGTCTGGCCGCCTGCCGCCCCGTTTTGGGAAGTGATGGGATACCATGGGAAAATATGGGCGTCAAAGGGAATCGTCCTTTTGACTGCTTGCTGTCTGGCGTTTTTTGATATTAATCAGATGTTTACTTTTTCCCCAAGACGCCGGACGCCGCCGCGTGGGGGTTTTGCCGCCGGTCAATGGTCTCTTTTGATTCTCATTTTGTTCTTATGACTTCGTTTCTTCCTCGGATTTATAGTACCCCTCCGACGGCCGACGCCGACGAAATAACCGCAAGGGAGGAACCCGATGCCGCGCCGAGGGATGCTGATTTTGCTGTGCGCGGGCGCGGCCATGGCGGCCGCCACGCCGGCGCGCAGCCAAACCGCGCCCTTGCCGGCGCCGCTCGGGGCGCGCACCCCGGAGAGCTGCGGCGCGGTCGGCGACGGCCGCGCCGACGACCGCGCGGCACTGCAAAAATGCCTCGACCAGGGCGGCATCCTCTATCTCGACAAGCGCTACGACGTCGCCTCCGGCGGCCTCAACCTTCCCCCCGGCGCCCGGGTCGTCGGCCAATGGCGACCATCCGGCGGCTGGGGCGACAACTGGGCCGGGCCATCGGCGATCATCCTCAACCCCGCCCATCCGATCACCATGCAAACCAACACCGCGCTCTCCGGCGTGCTCGTCATCTCGCGCGGGGTGTTGCCGCTGCTTCCGGTCACCACTTTCCGCCAGGCGATGGCGCTCGCGGCGTATCTGCATCAAGGCGCCGGCGTCACCGCGGCGAGGATCACCCGCCGCGGCGCCGGCTGCACGGCAGCGCCCGAGATGCGCGTGACCGGCGGCGCCGGGCGCGGGTTCGCGGCGCGGCTCACCATGCAGGATGGCGGGCTGGCGGCGATCGCCATCACCGATGACGGCGATCAGTATCCCGCCAACCCGATGGTGAGCTTCACCGGCGGCGGCTGCGCGATCGCGCCCGAGGCCGTGGTCACCGTAAGCGGCGGCGCCGGCACCGGCATCGTGCTCGCCCCGGGTGACGACATGTATCTCGAAAATGTCGATGTCCTCGGCTTCAATGTCGGCATCTCGGGCAATTTCGCCGCGCGCGTGCAGGGGGCGAACGTGTTCGTCGATGCCGATCAGGGCATCCTGCTGCAAAACGCCTATTCCAATCCGGTCATCTATAACTGGCAGGCGGTCCCCGATCTGACGCCGCCCGGCCCCGAGAGCGTGACCAACCCGACGACGCCGGTCACCGCCATCGCCGCCGACGCGAGCGGGCGGATCCGGGTCGGCATGGCCGCCGGCGCGATCGATTTCCGCGATGGCGATCCCGTCTGGATCGCCGGCGCGGACGGCGTCGCGATCGCGCAGAAACCCTGGACCATCGTCGATTACGACGCCCGCGCCGGCACCTTCGCGCTCGCGGGGTCGGCGTTTTCCGGCCGCTGGACGCCCGGCACCGGCACCATCGTCACCAACGGCTTTCGCCGCCAGGGCCCGGGATGGTGGCTCGCCCGGTCCACCGGCTTCGATCTCACCAGCCCGCAAGTGTTCGGCCATGACATCGGCTTCGAGGTCGCGGCCGGCGCCTCCTGGGTCAACGTGGCCAATCTCGGCGTCGATAACGAGATGCGCACGGAGGATGCGACCACCACCTGCATCCTCATCGATGGCGGCCAGTGGGTGACGTTTTCCGGGGGCTCGTGCTCCTCGCAAGGCGTCGCGGTGCGCCAGGTCGCGGTCGATCCCCAGGGCGGCACCAACACCGTCTCCGGCGTCATGCTGGCGAGCAACGACAATCGCCGCCCCGGCTCGCTGGTGACGGCACTCGCCGGCGCGCTCGCGATCGTCGGCGGGGCGGCGCAATATGGCGGCATCTATGTCGGGCCGGAGATGGGCCATCTCCTGCTCGCGACCGGCGGCACCCACAGCGCCATCACCTATGCGAGCCCCGCGGCCCAGGCGGCGACCACGGTCTCGCCGGCGAGCCGGTTCGAACGCGGCCAGCCGGTCGCCGAAAGCCGTGACGCCGAGGGCAATGTCTCGTTGCGCCTGGACGCGACCCCGGCCGGCGGCAATGCCTGGGCCTTGCAAAGCGGCACCGACCATGGCGCCGCCTTCGTCGATCAATCGGACAAGGTGACGGTCTGGTGGGCCAATCGCTTCGGCTTCAACCTGCCGGTGCCGCTCTATGGTTCGTCGGCGATCCTGCCGGGCGGCGTCTCCACCTCGCTGGTGCTCGACCATCGCCCCGATACCGACCTCGCCAGCGCCGGCGGCACGCGGCTTCCCGGCGCCCTGCTCGCCGCCGCCGTGGTGATCCGGAGCGGTGCCCAGCGCGCCGCCTTCACCGACACCACCGACAGCGCGCGCGCTCTCGCCGCCGCCGCCAACAACGCGCAAATCGGCCAGCGCTGGCGCACGCGCATCGCAAACACCACCACCACGGCCGAAACCATCGCCCCCGGCGCCGGCGTCACCCTGATCGGCAAAGCGAGGATCCTGCCCGGCACCTGGCGGGATTTCGATTTCACCGTGACCGGCCCCGACGCCATCACCATGCTCTCGGTCGGCGGCGGGATGAACTGAGCCCCGCCGCGCCGCCGATCAGGCCGCATCCTCTCCGCTTAACCCAGCCTTAGGCTTTACCCGATACTGTTGCGTGATCGCACACTCATCACCCAAGGTACCATAAATGGCTTGGTGGCCCTTCGTCCGGCGTGACGCGCTCACAAAACAGCAAGCCAAGGCGGCGCGCTTCAAGGAATGGTTCGAATCCGCCATGGTCATGGTGGATAACGTCCCGGCGGGCGTGATCTGGAGCGATCCGCACCAGAACTTCGCCATCACCTACGCCAATGCCGCCGCCAAGACGCTGCTCGGCGAGGGCGCGAACGGGACGCCGGCGCTCACCGAGCAGCGCTTGCCGCAACTGTTCCCGGCGCTTGGCGACCGGCTCGCCTCCGACGGCTCGGCGCATCTGCAAACCGCGTTCGGCGCGCGGATGCTGGACCTCCAGGCACTCGCGATCCGCAATCAAGCCGGCGCCCATATCGGCACCATGGCGGTGTTCAGCGACATCACCCGCAAAACCGAACTGGTGGGCGATTTCGAGGTCAAAGTCGCCTCCCTCGTCTCGCGTGTCGCGGCGCTCTCCGATTCCCTCAAAGCGATCGCCAGCCGCATGAGCGATTCCGCCGATCGGACGGAGCGCCAGGCGGTGGAAGCCTCGCTCGCCGCCGGCGAAGCCAATAGCGGGATCAGCACCGTCAGCGCGGCGGCGGAGGAACTCTCCGCCTCGGTCGCCGAGATCAGCTCCCGCATGGCGCGCTCGCTCACCATCAACCGCGCCGCCACCACCACCGCGCAGCAAACCGACGGCATCGTCGCCCGCCTCGCCGAGGATGCGCGGCGCATCGGCGACGTCGTCAGCATGATCACCGGCATCGCCGGACAAACCAATCTGCTCGCCCTCAACGCGACGATCGAGGCGGCGCGCGCCGGCGATGCCGGCAAGGGGTTCGCCGTCGTCGCCGGCGAGGTGAAGTCGCTCGCCGTGCAGACGACGCGGGCGACCGGCGATATCGGCGCCCAGATCGAGCGCGTCCAATCCGCGACCGGCGAGGCGGTCGGCGCGATCGGCGGCATCACCAAGGCAATCGAGGAGGTGAGCGAGATCGCCACCGGCATCGCCTCCTCGGTCGAGCAGCAGGGCGCCGCCGCGAGCGAAATCGCCCGCGCCGCGAGCCAGGTCATGAACAGCGCCAATCACATGACCCGGAACGTCACCGATGTCACCGAAAACGCGCGAAGCGTCGCCGCCGCCGCGACCGAACTGCTCGCCGCGGCCACCGAACTGAGCCAGGCCTCCAGCCGTCTGCACGACGATTCCGGGCGCTTCCTGGAAACCATGCGGGCGGCGTGACGGAGCACCGCCGGCTCACGCCCGCAAGGGTCGGTGCGCGGTTTCGGGGGCGAGAGCGATGAAGGGAAGGCCGACGAGGTAGATCAGCGAAAGCATCGCGATGGTGATCGGGTAGCTCCCGATCAGCACGGTGAGGAAGCCGATCAGCGCGGGCCCGGCGGCGCCGAGCAGGCGGCCGAAACTGAACGCGAACCCCGCCCCGGCGCCGCGCAAGGCGCCCGGAAACATCTCCGGCAGCCAGATCGTATAGAGCGCGAAGACGCCATTGGTGAAAAACCCGAGCACCGGCAGCAGCATCATGAACAGGCGGAGATCGTCGAGCCGCGCGATCGCGACGTAATAGGACACGACCACGCTCGCCATCGCGCCGAGAAAGAACACCACCGCCGTTTTCCGCCGCCCGCCGATCCGCGCGGTGATCCAGGGCATGAAAAAACACCCGGCGAGGGTGCCGAGATTGGTCACCAGGCCGCAGACCGCGCCCATGGCCTGAGCGTGGGCGGGGCTCGCGCCGCGCGCGACGAGGCGCGTGATCACCACCGTCGGCGCCCAGAAATTCGAGGACCAGAGGCCAAAAATGATGCACGCCATCATCAGCGCCGCCGCCCAGGTGACGCGCGCCTGACCCGCCGCGAACAGGGCGCCGAATTTCGCCGGCGCCGACGCCGCCTTGCGGCGCGGCTCGGGAATGTTCCGGCGCAGATAGAGCGTGAGCAGCGCCGGCAGGATGCCGAGCATGAACATCCCGCGCCAGCCGAGCGTATTGGCGGCGATGAGGGTCACCAACGCGGCGAGGAAAAGCCCGGTCGGCGTCGCCGTGTGCAGCCATCCGGCGAGGCGGACGCGCATCGCCTCGGGCACCGATTCGTGCAATAGCGGCGTCCCCGCCGCCCATTCGCCGCCGATCCCGAAGCCGGCGATGAAGCGGAAAACGGCGAACATCGCGATCCCGTCGGCGAGCCCGCAAAGCGCGGTGAAAACGGAATAGACCAGCACCGTCCAGCACATCACCCGCACCCGCCCGACGCGGTCCGCCGCCCATCCCCAGACCATCG
The DNA here is from genome assembly GCA_021851785.1 of Pseudomonadota bacterium. Taxonomy (GTDB): domain Bacteria; phylum Pseudomonadota; class Alphaproteobacteria; order Acetobacterales; family Acetobacteraceae; genus Acidibrevibacterium. The sequence goes on along the minus strand of JAJZBV010000016.1, from coordinate 53,661 downwards.
AACACGCCCAGCCGAGCATGAACAGCGAGAACAAAATCCCGCCATAGACGCCGATATTGGCACGGCTCGCGACCAGGCCGCTCCGTGGCAGGAGATCGGTCAGCGCCGCGACCAGGAGATAGCCGTACATCGAGGAATCGAAGCCATCCAGCATCCAGCCGAGCCACGTCGCCCAGAACACGCGGCTCGGCGAAACGGCGGCGATGCGGGCGGAACCGAGAACGTTCGACACGCGCTTTTCCTAGAAAGAGTTAGGCATTTGAAAAAATGAAGGGCCTCTTTCGACTTCCGAAAAAGAAGCAAAAAGACTTTCTTCCCGGTTTCGGGGCGCCGCTTTGCGCTAGGATCGCCAGCGCCGCGCGGTGCCGGCGGTGATGCCGCCATCGATCACCAGTTCGGAGCCGGTCATGTAGCGTGACGCATCGGAGGCGAGGAACAAAACGCCGGCCGCGACCTCCGCCGCCGTCCCCGCTACACCGACCGGCACTTCCCGGGCGAGGGCATGGGGATCGATCGGCGCGTTGCGTGCCGCGCCCTCGGCGCCGGTCGGGATTTTTTGCCAGATCGGAGTGTCGATGATCCCGGGATGGACGGTGTTGACCCGGATCCCGTCATCGGCGATCGCGCATTCCAGCGCCACCGCCTTGGCGAACAGCCTCACCCCGCCCTTGCTCGCGCAATAGCCGGCGAGCCCCGCCGAGCCGCGAATGCCGGCGACCGAGGACATGATCACGATCGAGCCGCCACCGGCGCGACGCATCGCCGGCACGGCATGCTTCACGGCGAGAAAGACACCATCCATATTGACCGCGTTCTGCCGCCGCCAATCGGCGAGCGTCATGTCGATGGCGGCGACCAGAAGGCCGATGCCGGCATTGGCGACCAAAACATCGAGCCGGCCATGGACGCGCTCGGCGCTCGCGATCACCTCCGGCCAGCGCGCCTCGTCGGTCACGTCCTGCGCGAGAAAGATCGCGGCGCCGCCGGCCTCGGTGATCTCGCCGGCGAGCGCGGCGCCGCCCGCGGCGTCGATATCGGTGATCACCAGCTTCGCGCCTTCCCGGGCCAAAAGACGCGCGCAAGCCGCGCCGATCCCCGAGGCGCCGCCGGTGACGATCGCGACCTTGCCCGCGACTTGTCCCATGTCCGCTTCCTCGCCTTATTTCTTGTCTCAGGCGCGCAGCATCAAAGATATCGGCGGCCGGCGCAAGCGCCCCGGCGCCACGAATGACCGATGATCAGAGACCGAGATCGCCAAGACCGGAATGATCGGCCGGGCGCGGGCCGGTTCGCGGCCAGTGAAAGAGCCGGTCACTGGCCTTGATCGGAAGATCGTTGATCGAGGCATGGCGATGCCGCATGAGACCGGCCTCGTCGAACGCCCAGTTCTCGTTGCCATAGGCGCGGAACCACTGGCCGCTATCGTCATGCCACTCATAGGCGAAGCGAACCGCGATCCGGTTCTCGGTGAAGGCCCAGAGTTCCTTGATGAGACGGTAATCGAGTTCACGCGCCCATTTCCGGGTCAGAAAATCGACGATGGCGGCGCGGCCGACCACGAATTCGGAGCGATTGCGCCATCGGCTGTCCTGCGTGTAGGCAAGCGCGACGCGCGCCGGATCACAACTGTTCCAGGCGTCTTCCGCGGCACGCACTTTCTGGATCGCGGTTGCGCGGGTGAAGGGCGGCAGCGGCGGGCGGGCCTCGGACATGGGTTCCCTCGTTGTTTTTACTGCGTGAGCCCGGGTTTTACTGCGTGAGCCCGGCGAGGCGCTCGGCGCAGGCGAGGAAGCTGGCGCCTTCCTCCCCCGCCGGCGGCAGCGCGAGCGCGGGCAGGTCGCGCACATGGCCGCTCGCGCTCAACGTGCCGCCGGCGAGCAGCGTTCGCGTCTCGGCCAGCGTCGTCTCGTTCAGCGGCAATTCGGTATCGACGACGCGCGGCGCCTCGAGCGCCGCCGGGATCGTCCAGCCGCCGCCCCCGCCGGCAAAATGCAGCGCCGCGGCCAGCCCCGGCGGACGCGGCGCCAGCGGATGCGCGGTGTTGGAGAAGGCAAAGCTCATGCCGCCGCCACGCTCGGCGATGAGGGTCAGGGCGGCGGGATTGTCGTCATCCTCGGGGAACGCGGCGCGTGCGGTGCAGCGCTCCGTCGTCGTCGCGAAGTTCCAGACCGCGGCGAGGGTGTGCGCCGGGTTGGCGGCCGGCGGCGCGGGCGTGGCACAAGCCGCGAGCAGAAGGAGCAAACCGGCGGGCGGGAGGGCGCGAACAACGGGCATGGAAAATCCCTGGAGAAATATCCTCGATCAACGGCCGGCGGCGAGCAGGCTGAGCACGGTGCAGGTCGCGAGCGCCGCGACCGCACCATAAATATCTCCGGTGTAGCCGCCAAGCCGCCGCGACGCGATCCCGGCGACGACGAGGAGGGCGAGTGCTGCGGCGAGGGCGACGCCGAGCGCGCGGCCCGGCCCGAGCAGCGCGAGCGCCAAAACAGCGGCGAGCGCGACCCCGACGGAACTCGCCCCCGGCGGCAGCCGGCCGAGCCCGGCGCCGAGCCCGTCCCGCCGCGCCGGGGCGAGCAGAAACGAAACCCCGATCATCGCCGCCCGCGAGGCTGCCCCGGCGACCACCAGCGCGACCACAACCGCGCCCGCCCGCCCGATCGCCGCGATCGCCATGGCGCGAAGGCCGAGCGCGAGGATCAGCGCCAGCGCGCCGAAGGCGCCGATCCTCGAATCGCGGAGAATCTCCAGCCGGCGCTCGCGGCTCGCCTCCGCCCCCAGCGCATCGGCGCTATCGGCGAGCCCGTCCTCATGCAGCCCGCCCGAGACCCCGATCTCCACCGCGAGCGCCCAGAACGCGGCGACCCAGGGCGGCAGATGGAGGGCGACGGCGAGCGCGTAGGCGAGGCCGCCGACCCCCCCGAGCAAGGCCCCGACCAGCGGAAACGCCCAGGCGATGCGCGGCGTCACATCCCCGCCCCCGGCCGGAATCCGCGACAGCATGGCGAGCGCCGTCCGGAAATCGCCAACCAGTTCAGGTCTTGTTGGCAACGCCGGCCTCGGCGAAGGTCGCCATGCCGGCATGGCAGGCGCAAGCGGCGCGGAGCAGCGGCACCGCCAGCGCCGCCCCCGAGCCCTCGCCGAGCCGCATCGCGAAATCGAGCAACGGCCGCTTGTCCAGCGCCTCGACCAGCAGCCGATGCCCGGCCTCGGCGGAAGCGTGGGCGATGAGCGCGTGATCGAGGGCGCGCGGGTTGAGGCGGGCGAGCGGGGCCGCGGCGGCGGTGCAGACGAAGCCATCGAGCAGCACCGGAACGCCCAGCCGCCGCGCCGCCAGCGCCGCCCCGAGAATGGCCGCGAGTTCCCGCCCGCCGACCAGCCGCGCCGCCGCCAGCGGATCGGCGAGATCGCCGGCGTGGCGGGCGAGCGCGGCATCGATCACCGCGCTCTTGCGGGCAACCCCCGCCGCATCCACCCCGGCGCCGCGCCCGGCCCAGCGCGCGCCGCCGCCGCCGAACAGTGCCGCGGCAATCGCGGCGGCGGCGGTGGTATTGCCGATGCCCATCTCGCCGAGACAGATCAGATCCGCCTCCGGCGCGACCGCCGCCATCCCGGCGGCGACGGCGGCGAGGAAATCCGCCTCGTCCATCGCCGGCGCATGCATGAAATTCGCCGTCGGCGTCTCGAGCGCAAGCGGAAAGACGCGGAGTTCGGCGCCGGCAATTTCGGCCAATTGATTGATGGCGGCGCCATGGGCGGCAAAATTCGCCACCATCTGCGCCGTCACCGCTGCCGGATAGGCGGCGACCCCTTCGGCGACGACGCCGTGATTGCCGGCGAAAATCAGGATCTCGACGCGCTCCATGCGCGGGATGGCGCGGCCTTGCCAGCGCGCGAGCCAGCAGGCGATCTCCTCCAGCCGCCCGAGACTGCCCGCCGGCTTGGTCAAAATCTCCTGGCGCGCGCGCGCCTCGGCCTCGGTGGCGTCGTTGCCGGGACGGAGATCGCCGATGCTGGCGCGAAGGGCTGCGATGCTGTCGGGTGGGGTGCTGTCGGGTGTGGTCATGGGGCCTCCTCTTGGGCGATGACGTGAAAAAATCCGCCGCTGACCCGCCCCCGCCGGCCACCGGCCGGGCTGAGTTTCTGCCCACGCGCGTCAAACAGCGCGGCGAGCGGCGGATCGCCGCCGGGGTCGATGACGCTGGCGTAGTGGAATTCATGCCCGCGCAGCCACTGCCCGGCCGCGCCGAGCGGGCCGGGGGCGGCGAGTGCGGCGCGGCGATAGCCGAGCGTCAGGCGCCGGTGGGCAAAGCTCGTTCCGTGTCCGAGCAGGCCGAGCATGGGATGGCGCCCCCCGTCCCGGTCCTCGAGATACGTCCCGAGCACCATATAGCCGCCGCACTCGCCATGCACCGGATGATCGGCGGCGAGGCGCACTATCCCGGCGCGGAACCGCGCCGCGGCGGCGAGGGTGCCGGCATGGAGTTCGGGATAGCCGCCGGGGAGCCAGCAGGCATCGGCGCTAGCCGGCGGCGCCTCGTCGGCGAGCGGGGAAAAGGGCAGGATCTCCGCCCCTTGCGCGCGCCAGGCGGCGAGAAGATGGGGATAGACGAAGCTGAACGCGGCATCCCGGGCCAACGCGATGCGCTGGCCGGGCGGCGGCAAGGCCGCGCGCGCCGGCCTGGATGCGCCGGGAAGCGGGCGGGCGGCGGCGAGAATGGCGTCGAGATCGAGATCGGCCTCGGCGGCCTCGGCGAGGGCGGCGAGATGGCGTTCGAGATCGGGATGTTCGCCGGCTTGCACCAGACCGAGATGGCGGGCGGGGAGCGAAAATCCGCCATCGCGCGGAAAAGCGCCGAATGCCGCGATCCCGCAAGCGGCCAGCGCGGGCAGGATCAGGTCGCGGTGGCGCGCACTCGCGACTCGGTTCAAAATCACCCCGGCGAGCGTGACCCCGGCGGCAAAATGGGCAAAGCCGGCGGCAACCGCGGCGGCGGATTGCGCTTGGCCGGTGACGTCCTGCACCAGGATCACCGGGAGGCCGAACCGCGCCGCGAGTTCGGCGCCCGCGCCCAGGCCGGCGCCGCCCGGATTGCCGCCGGCGCCATCGAACAGCCCCATCGCGGTCTCGATCACCAGGAGATCGGCGCCATTGCCGGCCTCGGCAAGCAGACCATCGAGCAGCCCCGGCCCCATCGCCCAGCTATCGAGATTGAGCGCGGGATGGCCGGTCGCGGCGGCGTGAAATCCGGGATCGATGTAATCCGGCCCCGCTTTCGCCGCCCGCACGCGAACGCCGCGCCGCGCCAGCGCCGCGAGAATCGCGAGCGTCAGCGTGGTCTTGCCGGCGCCCGAGGACGGCGCGGCGATGATCAGCCCGCGCGCAGTCATGGGCGCAAAAACACGAGAAAGGATCTTCTTTTTCTGAAGAAAAAGAAACAAAAAGACTTTTTTCTTTTTTCTCGGAGCTGAAACGCCTTGGCCCTTCCGTCAACGGATAAACGTTTTTTGGTTCTTTTTTTCAAAAAAGAACAATTCTTTCTTTTGGAAAATCCCTTGTCTGGCAACCGGGCAAAGCCCGCGATATAGCGGGAAGCGTGAACGATGCCCGCCCGCTCCGCCGGGGCTGGACCACCGGCGCTTGCGCCACCGCCGCGGCGAAGGCGGCTTACGCGGCGCTGCTCGCCGGCCGCTTCCCCGATCCCGTCACCATCGCCCTGCCCGGCGGTGGAGCGGCTGCCTTTGCCTTGGCCGAGACCGCGCTCGGCGCCGATTTCGCCGCCGCCGGCGTGGTCAAGGACGCCGGCGACGATCCCGATGTCACCCATGGCGCGTTGATCCGTGCCCGCGTCTCGCCCGCGCCCGCCGGCGCCGGCGTCGTGTTTCGCGCCGGAAGCGGGGTCGGGATGGTGACCCGCCCAGGCCTGCCGATCCCGCCCGGCGAGCCGGCGATCAACCCGGTGCCGCGCCAGATGATCCGCGCCGCGATCGGCGAGATCGCGGCGCTCCACGGCACGGCCGGCGATGTCGTGGTCGAGATCTCCATCGAAAACGGCGAGAAGCTCGCCGAAAAGACGCTGAACCCGCGGCTCGGCATCCAGGGCGGGCTCTCGGTGCTCGGCACCACCGGGATCGTCATCCCCTATTCCTGCGCCGCCTGGATCGCCAGCATCCAGCGCGGCATCGATGTCGCCCGCGCCGCCGGGATCACCCATATCGCCGGCGCCACCGGGCGGACCTCGGAAGCGGCGGTGCGGCGTCTTCACGCTCTCCCCGAGACGGCGCTGATCGACATGGGCGATTTCGTCGGCGGGATGCTGAAATATCTCCGCCGCCATCCGGTGCCACGGCTCTCGATCGCCGGCGGGATCGCGAAGCTCACGAAACTCGGCCAGGGAAGGCTCGATCTCCACGCCAAGCGCGGCCTGGTCGATTTCGCCGCCCTCGCGACCCTCGCCGCACGCGCCGGCGCACCCGCCGATCTCGCGGCAAGCCTCGCCGGCGCCGAAACCGCGCTGGCCGCGGACGCGATCGCCCGCCAGGCCGGCTTCGCGCTCGCTGACGCCATCGCCGGCGCCGCCTGGGAAGTCGCCGCCGAGACACTGGCGGGAAGCGGTATCGCGCTCGAAATCCTGGTGTTCGACCGCGACGGCGGCTTGCGCGGCCGGGCGCCTTTTACCCCGGTTCATGGCACCCCGCCCCGGAAACGGCGCACGTAATCGGCGTTATAGAGCGCGCTTTCGGCGAAACCCTCTTCCGCCAGCGCCGGCCCGACCAGGATCAGGGCGCTGCGGGCGATCGGGTTGGCGGCCAGCCGATCGACGATCTCGCCGAGCCGCCCCCAAACGATGCGCTGATCCGGCCAGCTCGCCCGGGCGACGATCACGACCGGGCAATCCGGGCCGAAAACCGGCAGCAGCTCGGCAACCACCGGCGCCAGCGCCTGGATCGCGAGATGGATCGCGAGTGTCGCCCCGGTCGCGGCAAAGGCGCTCAGGCGTTCACCCGCCGGCATTTTCGAGGCGCGGCCGGAAATCCGCGTCAGCACCACGCTTTGCGCGCATCCGGGCAGCGTCAATTCGCGCCCGATCGCGGCGGCGGCGGCGGCGAAGGCGGGAACGCCCGGGGTCAGCGTATAGGGAATACCGTGGCGTTCCAGGCGCCGGATCTGCTCGGCGACCGCGCTATAGACCGCGAGATCGCCGGAATGGAGCCGCGCCACATCCTCGCCCCGGGCGTGGGCGGCGAGAAATTCCGCCTCGATGGCAGCGAGCGCGAGCGGCGCGGTGTCGACGAGCCGCGCCCCGGGCGGGCAAAACGCCAGAATCTCGGGGGCAACCAGCGAGCCGGCATAAAGGCAGACCGGGCAGCTTGCGAGCAGGTCGCGGCCCCGGAGGGTGATGAGATCCGCCGCCCCCGGCCCGGCGCCGATGAAATGCACCGTCATCGCGGCAAACCTTCCGCGAGCGCGCAGGTGACGCCCTCGCCGCTGATGCGGTGGAGGATCAGCCGCGCGCCGGGGGCGAGCGCGGCCAAGGCCGCCGCCTCGGCGATGGCGGCAAAGCCGGTGGCGCGGCGCACCCGTTCCGAGCGGCCATGCGTCTCTGCTTGCGCGGCGGCGAGATCGGCGTCGGCGATGCAGCGCAGCGGCAGCGCGAGCGCGGCGGCGGCGGCGGCAAGGCCGGCTTCCTCGCGCTTGAATTCGGGTATGGCGAGCAGCGTCGGGGCACGGCCCGCCAAGCCGTGGGCGCGCCGCAAAATCGCCAGAACCGCCGCGACATCGACGCCGCGCCGGCAGCCGAGGCCAGCGGCGATCACGGCGCCGGTCATGGTTTTTCCGCAACCCACTGCGTCACCCTCATCGCCGGGCGAAACCCGTGCAGCCGGCCCAGCGGTTCCAGCCGTTCGACGCCGATCCGGGTCATCCGCCCGCCAAGCTCCGCGCGCGCCGCCATCAGCGCCATTTCCGTCTCGATCGCGACGGCATGGGCGACCAGCCGCCCGCCCGAGGAAAGCGCCGCCCACGCCGCCGCGATCATCCCCGGCGTCCGCGCGCCACCGCCGATGAAGACGGCATCGGGGCGGGGTAGCCCGGCCAAGGCCGCCGGGGCGTGCCCGGCCACCACCACGAGCCCGGGCACGCCGAGGTTTTCGGCATTGACGCGGATGCGCCCGGCCCGCGCCGGGTCGGCCTCGATCGCGATCGCCGCGTTGGCGGGATCGGCGAGCAGCCATTCGATCGCGACCGAGCCGGCGCCGGCGCCGATATCCCACAGCACCTCGCCGCGCCGCGGCGCCAGCGCCGCGAGCGCCAGCGCGCGCGCCTCGCGTTTGCTGATCTGCCCGTCATGCGCGAAGAGATCATCGGCGAGCCCGGCGGCGCGGGGAATGACCACGGCGCCCGGCCTCGCTTCGAATTCGAGCGCGACGAGATTGAGCGGGCCGACATCATCGAGCGCGAAGGCCTCCGCCGTGGTCTCGCGCACCCGCTCGCGCGGCCCGCCGAGCGCTTCGAGGACATGCACCCGGCTTGGCCCGAAGCCGCGCGCGGAGAGCAGAGCGGCGACCTTCCCCGGCGTCGTCGCGTCCGCCGACAGCGCCAGGGCGCGGGTTCTGGGCTGCAATTGCGGGATGAGGGCGGCGAGCGGGCGGCCGCAGAAGGAGAGCGTCGTCACCCGCTGGCGCGACCAGCCGAGCCGGGCACAGGCGAGCGAAAACGCCGATGGCGCCGGAATGATTTGCATTTCCGCCATCGGCACCTGCTCGGCGAGCAGGCTGCCGAGGCCAAAATAAAACGGATCGCCCGAGACCAGCACGGCGATGGGCTCGCCACGCCGGGCGAGAATCGCCGGGATCGCGGTTTTCAGACGCTCGGGCCAGGCGATCGCCTCGCCCCGGATCAGCGGCGCCGCCAGCGCGAGATGCCGGGCGCCGCCGAACACCGCCGCCGCCGCGCCGAGCCGGGCGCGGGCCGGTGATGAAAGCCCCTCGACACCGTCCTCGCCGATGCCGAGAATCGCGAGCCATGCCTGGTCGCCACTCACACTGCCCCCGAAAGCCGGAAACGCCGATGCCCGACGCCATGAAGCTTCTCATTCTCGGCGGAACCGGCGAAGCGATGGCCCTGGCGCGCGCCCTGGCCCCTGATCCCCGCTTCGCGCCGATGCTCTCGCTCGCCGGCCGCACCCGAAATCCGCGGCCGCCGCCGATCCCGTGGCAGAGCGGCGGCTTCGGCGGCGCTTCCGGTCTGGCCGCCTTCCTCGCCGATCACGGCATGGCCGCCCTGATCGATGCGACCCACCCTTACGCGCGGCAGATCTCGGCCAACGCGCAATCGGCGGCGGCCAGCACCGGCGTTCCGCTGCTCACGCTCACCCGCCCGCCCTGGGTCGCCAAACCCGGCGAACGCTGGACCATCGTCCCCGACCTCGCCGCCGCCGCGCGCGCCCTCGGCGAGGCCCCGCGCCGCGTCTTTCTCACCATCGGCCGCCAGGATCTCCTGCCCTTCCGCGAAGCCCCCTGGCACCACTACCTGATCCGCAGCGTCGATCCGCCCGATCCCGCATGGCTGCCGCCGGTTTGCGAAATCATCGCGGCGCGCGGGCCATTTTCGCAAGAGAGCGAACGCGCCCTGCTCACCGCCCGGAAAATCGAGATTCTGGTCAGCAAGAATTCCGGCGGCGCGATGCGCGACAAGCTCGATGCGGCGAAAGCGCTCGCGATCCCGGTGGTGATGGTGGCGCGCCCGGAGGCGCCCGCCGCCGATCACATCGCCACCGACATCGCCGGGGCGCTTTCCTGGCTCGCGCGCGTTCATGACGCCGAGCGCGGGGTGTAAAACCATGGCCGCCCCTCCGGGCGGGTGATCAGCCGGCTCGCCCGCGCGCCGATCAATACCAGGGTCGCCATGTCGGCAAGCCCGGGATCGGCGCTCGCGAGCGAAAACAGCGCGACCGTCTCGTCCGCGCGGCCGATCGCGCGCGCAAAGGCCACCGGCGTGGTCGGCGGGAGAGTAGCGCCGAGGATGGCGAAGGCGGCGCCGAGCTGCCACGGCCGCGCGCGCGAGAGCGGGTTATAGAGCGCGATGACGAAATCCGCTTCCGCCGCCGCCCGCAAGCGTTTTTCGACCAGCGCCCAGGGCTTGAGGTTATCGGAGAGCGAGATCGCGCAGAAATCATGCCCGAGCGGCGCCCCCAGCCGCGCGCTCGCGGCCAGCATGGCGGTGATCCCGGGGATGACGGTGACATCGAGCCCGCGCAACGCCCGATCACCGGCCTCGATCGCCTCGAACACCGTCGCCGCCATGCCGAACACGCCGGCATCACCGCCCGAAACCAAGGCCACATCCCGGCCCGCCGCCGCCAGCGCGAGCGCCTGCTCGGCGCGCCCGCGCTCGACCCGGTTATCGGAAGGATGCCGGTTCTGGCCGGGGTTTTCCGGAATCCGCGCGAGATAAGGTGCATAGCCGAGCAGCTCGCTCGCCTGCGCCAGCGCGTGCTTCGCCTCGGGCGTCATCATCGCGTCACCGGCCGGCCCGAGCCCGATGACGAACAGCCGCCCGCTCACCGCCCGCCTGCCCGCGCGGCGATGATGAGCAGCGAAAAATACGGCGCCGGCATGGCCGGATCGCGCGCCGCGAGCGGCATGACGCACTCGTCCGCCATCGTGCCCCGTTCCACATAGACGGCATCATCGAGCCGGCCGCACGCCTCCAGAACCGCGCGAACCTTGCCGAGATTACGGCCGAGTTTCAGGATCACGGCGCCATCGGCGGCGGCGAGTTTCACCGCCAGCGTCGCCGCGTCCAGGGTCGCCGGCAGCACCGCGAGAGCCTCGCCGCCGCGCAACAGCGGCAGCCGCGCCCGCGCCCAGCAGCCGCTCATGCCGGAAACGCCGGGGATGATCTCGGTTGCGAAGTCGGCGTCGAGACGTTCGAGAAGATGAAGGCCGGAGCCATAGAAAATCGGATCGCCCTCGCAGAGAAGGGCAACGTCGCTGCCCGCGGCAAGCGGCCCCGCGAGCCGCGAAGCCGCCGCCTCATAAAACGCCGCGATCTCGCGCCGGTAGCGCGGATCGCTCGCCGGGACTTCGGTGGTCAGCGGATAGTCGAGGCGGATTTCCTCGCAATCGGCGCGGATATGGCTCGCCGCGATGCCGCGAGCGTGGCCCCGCTCGCCGCGTTTGGCGAAATAGGCGACGATGTCCGCGGCCTTGCAGAGCCGCGCCGCCTTGAGCGTCATCAATTCCGGATCGCCGGGGCCCACGCCGATCACCCGCAGGATGCCGGTATTCATCGCCGCGCGAGCCCCGCGAGCGCATTCACCGCCGCCGCCGCCATCGCGCTGCCGCCGCGCCGCCCGGGGAGCACGAGGAACGGCACCCGCCCATCCTCGGCGAGCGCGGTTTTCGATTCGGCGGCGCCGACGAAGCCGACCGGCATCCCGATCACCGCCGCCGGCGCCGGCGCCCCGGCATCGAGGTATTCGAGGAGGCGAAACAGCGCCGTCGGGGCGTTGCCGATGACGACCAACGCGCCCCCCAGCGCCTCACCCCCCAGAGCCTCACCCCAGAGATCGAGCGCCGCCGCCGAACGTGTGGTGCCGAGCCGCGCCGCGAGCGCCGCGATCCCGGGTGCGGCGAGCGTGCAGATCACCGGATTGGCGGCGGGCAGACGGGCGCGGGTGATCCCTTCCGTAACCATTTTCGCGTCACAAAAAATCGCCTTGCCGGCGGTGAGCGCCGCGATCGCCGCGCGGCAGAAATCAGGGTGGAAAACGAGATCATCGGCGATCTCGACCATGCCGCAGGCATGGATCATGCGCACCGCGACCTCCGTCTCCGGCGGCGAAAGGCGCGAGAGATTGGCCTCATCGCGAATGATCGCGAAAGAGCGTGCGTAGATCGCGGCACCATCGCGAAGATAATCATGCCCGGTCATGGTGAAATACTCATCGCGAGAGGATTCCGGCAAGGATTTCCCCGACATCGTTGCGGCGCGAGCGCCAGAGATCGCGCGCGCGCATCGTGGCGAAGCGCTTGGCGAGCGCCCGGCGTGCCTCGGGGTTGGCTTCGGCAAGAAACGCATCGACATCGGCATCGCCGAGGGTCGCGGCGAACAGCAAATCGAACTGGCGATCGAAACGCGCCGGCAAGGTCACGGCAAACAGGGCGAGAGGCGAGATCGCGCGCGCGATCTCGGCGGCGCCGCGATAGCCGTGGCGCATCTGTCCCGCGATCCAGCGTGGATTGGCGGCGCGCGCGCGCGTCGTCCGCGTGATTTCCTCGGCCATGGTCTTGACGCGCAACCTGCCGGCGGCCTCGCCGCTCGCGTAATAGAGGGCGGGGCTGGCGCCCATGAGGGTGGCGGCGGCGGCGAACCCGCCGGCGTGGGCTGCGATTTCGTCATCGGCGAGGAGATCGCCCTCGCCATGGTCCTCGATATGGAGATAGGCATCGGCGCCGCCGAGGCGGGCCGCGAATCCCGCCGCATCGGCGCCCCCCTCGAGCTTAGCGCCATAGGCGAACGCGGATTGCGCGAGATAGGCGCGGCCGATCTCCGCCGATCCCGTCGCCGGATCCTCGAGATCGCCGAGTGCCATGCCCCAGGCGCCGGGCGCCGGGCCATAAATCCGGCGCGTCGCCTCGCCGCGCCGCGCGCTCGCCGCGAGCGGGTTCCACGCCACATCCTCGTCACGCGCGGCGATCATCCCGACGGCGTCGTCAAACAACGCGATCTGTGTCGCGAACGCATCGCGGAACAGCCCGGAGATGCGGAGCGTGACATCGATGCGCGGGCGATCGAGGGCGGCGAGCGGCAGCACCTCGATCCCGCTGACCCGGCTCGAGCCCGCATCCCAGAGCGGCCGCGCCCCGAGCAGCACCAGGGCGAGCGCGAAGGCTTCGCCGCCGGTCCGCATCGTCGCACTCCCCCAGAGATCGATCACCAGCCGCTCCGGCCACGCGCCATGCCGCCGCAGGTGATCATCGAGCAGAAGCGCGGCATTTTCCTCGGCGAGCTGCACCGCGGCGCGGGTCGGAACCGCGCGCGGATCGAGGCTGGTGATGTTGCGCCCGCTCGGCAACACGTCCACCCGCCCGCGCGATGGCGCGCCGGCCGGACCGGGGGCGATGAAACGGCCATCGAGGGCGGCGAGGAAATTTCGCCCCTCGCTCGGCGCCGATGCGTCCAGCCGGGCAGCGATCTCCGCCGCGTCGATCGTCGGCGCCGCCTCGGACAGCGCCGCGAGCAGCGCCGCCCGTTGTGACACCGCCGGCGGGCGCGCGAACACATGCAGCCCATCACCGATCAGGCGGTCCTTGATATCGCAGAGATAGGCATCGAGTTTGGCGAGCGCCTCGTCCTCACTCGCGGCATCGTCGCACCCGGCCTCGGCGATCAGGCCGGACCCGCGCGCGCGCGTCAGAATTTCGCGGCGGAGACGCGACGCCCGGCGCGGATCGAGCCCCGACGCCGCCGCGTAGTCATCGATCAGACGTTCGAGCCCGGCGGCCTCACCATGCAAGCCGGCGCGCAGCAAGGGCGGTGTCAGATGGCCGAGGGTGAGCGCTGCGAGCCGCCGCTTCGCCGCCGCCGCCTCGCCGGGATTGTTGACGATGAACGGATAGATCACCGGCACGCCGCCGAGAAGCAGGGCGGGAAAGCAATGTTCGCTCAACGCCACGGCCTTGCCCGGCAGCCATTCCAGCATGCCATGCGCGCCGAGAGGAACGAGGGCGTGGATGCGCTCGTGATGACGTAGCCAGAGGTGAAACGCGACATAGCCATGGCGCGGCGGCAGGTCGGGGTCGTGATAGCTTGCCTTGCGCGTCTGCGCGTTCCCGCGATCGGGCTCGATCGCGGCAAGGATATTGCCGAGACGGAGATGGCGGAGCGTGAAATGATCGCCGCGGATGGCGGGATCGGTCTCCGGAGCACCCCAGGCGGCAAGGATTTTCTCACGCGCCGTCTCGGGGAGTTGCCTGAACAGGGCGAGGTAATCGGCAAGCGAGAGAATCAGCGCCGGGGTCGCATCGCACAACGATGCCGCCAGCGCGTCCCGCGCATAGGGGGCGAGGGTGTAGCCATCGGCGCCGAGCAGATCGAAAATCTCCGCGACACTGGCCAGGGTATCGAGACCGACGGCGTGCGCGCGACCACCGGCGAGGGTCGGATAATCGGCGAGCACGATCGCGAGACGCCGCTCGCCGCGCGGGGTCGCGGCGAGCGTCAGCCAGCCGATGGCACGATCAGCGGCGTGCGCGATGCCGCCGGGATCGGGCGCGTGGTGCTCGGGCGCGAATTCGAGATCGGTGACGGCGCTTCCTTGCGCCTTGAAGGAGATCGCGCCGGCGAGCAGGCGGCCATCGAGTTCAGGCATTACCACTTGCATCGCGAGATCGGCGGGAGCGAGGCCGCGGGCCGAATTTTCCCAAGCCTCCCGCGACGAACCGGCAAGCACGAGTTGCAGGATCGGCGCATCCGCGGCCTCCAGCGGCGAGGCCGTCCCGTCATCGCCGCGGGCGGCGAACCCGGTCGTCGCGAGCACGATTCCGGGGCCGGTCGCGGCGAGGGTCGCGGCGATGAACCCCCGCGCCTCATCGTCCTTGAGGCTGTTGACGTAAAGGAGACGCGCGGCGATGCCCGCTTGCGCGAGGGCCCGCGCCAGGGCCTCGATCGGCGCGATATCATCGGCGAGGAGATGGGCGCGATAGAACACCACCGCGGCCTCCGCCCAGGCGTTATCCGGGGCGATCAACTTGTATTCGCCACAGGACGGCATCTCGACGACCGGCGCGCCCGCGTCCTCGCCGAGCCCGCCGAGATGGGCTGCGAAACCGAGCGCGCGGGAGATGTTTTCGAGGCCGCCGGCGCGAAAAAACCGATCGAGGCGGGAAAGCGCCGCCGCCGGCACGGTGGAGAGCGCCGCGAGTTCCGCATCCTCGCGCTGGTCGCCGGCGAGAAGGGCGAGTGCCGCGCCGCGCGCGCGGCAGAGAGCCGCGAGTTCCTCGGCGCCATAGCGCCAGTAATCCAGACCGCCGAGCAAGCGCACGACGACGACGCGCGCTCGGGCGGCGATGTTTTCGAGATAGAGATCGACCGACATCGGATGCCGGAGCTGCCGCAGATTGGCGAGCCGAAGGCCGGGCCGGGCCGGGCCGAGACGAGCCCAGGCGCGCGCGGCGGCGCTGAGATCGCTTGCCGCGAACGAGAGAAAAACGATTTCGGCTGGACTTTGGCCGAGATCGACCGCGGCTTCGTCTTCATCGAGCGCGCGCGTCTCGCGAACCAGGAGATGCATCGTCAGCCGGCGAGTGCCGTGGCGATGGCGGCGCGGTCGAGGCCGCGCTGGCCGATCACCACGAGGCGCGCGCGGCGTGGCTCATCCGCGCGCCACGGGCGATCGAAATGATACTGAAATCTTGTGCCGACCCCCTGGATCACGCAGCGCAATACCTTGCCGGGCGGCGCGAGAAATCCCTTGACGCGGAGAATGTCGTGCCGTTCGGCGAGCCCGCGCAGCCGCGCGATCACCGGATCCGGCTCGGCGGTTGCGGGAAGATCGAGGACGAAACTGTCGAAATCGTCATGCTCGTGCGCGCCATCGACGCTGTCGTGATGCGAGGGTCGGGCGGCGAGATCGTCCTCGGCCTGCGCGAAAAGCCCGAGCAGCACGGCGGGGTCGATTTTTCCCTGCGCGACACTGAGGATTTTCACCGCGCGCGGGATTTTGGCCGCGAGTTCGGCGGCCAGCGCGGCCAGCGCCCGGGCGTCGAGCAGGTCGGCTTTGTTGAGCAGGATGAGGTCGGCGGCGTTGATCTGATCCTCGAACACCTCGGCGAGCGGGTTGTCGTGATCGAGCGCGGGATCGGCTTCGCGCTGGGCGGCGAGCGCCGCCGGATCGTCGGCGAAGCGTCCCCCTGCCACCGCCGGCGCATCCAGCACCGCGACCACGCCATCGACCGTCATCCGGGCGCGCACGCCCGGCCAGTTGAACGCCTTGATCAGCGGTTTCGGCAGAGCGAGGCCCGAGGTTTCGATCAGGATATGCTCGGGCGGCACCGGGCGATCGAGGAGGGCGGCCATGGTCGGAAGAAAATCCTCGGCGACCGTGCAGCAGAGACAGCCATTGGCGAGTTCGACGATATTTTCCTCGGCGCAGCCGGGAATGCCGCAGCTTTTGAGCAATTCGCCATCGATGCCGAGGGCGCCGAATTCATTGACGATGACGGCGATGCGCCGCCCGCCGGCGTGTTCCAGCGCATGACGCACGAGGGTGGTTTTGCCGGCGCCGAGAAACCCGGTGATGATGGTCGCGGGGATTTTCCCCGGCCCCGAATTGGCGATATTCGCAGATGACATGCGGCACTCTCCGGGGCACGGCATCGTCCGTCGCCGGCAGCGCCGGAAGCGGAAGCGGCGCCTGCGCGCCGTCGCCGCCAGGGCACCCCGCCTGGTGGCGCGATCAGGGGCGATGGCAGGTCTCCTGGCTCGCGGATCCGTCGCCCCCGCCGCCTTCCCGGGATGAACCCCAGTGGCTTTCGGACAGAAGGCTCTCCGCTCACAGTTGCGGGGGCAGCCGCGGATTCGGGATGTCTCCCGCACCGCGTTCCCTTTTCATCTCCCTCGCGGGAGAACCATCGCCGTGGTTTTATGGGCGGGCGGGTTGCGAAGTCAATATTGGGAGATCGGGTGGCGATGGCGCGGGTGATCCTGGTTCTCGGCGGGGCGCGTTCGGGGAAAAGCGCCGAGGGCGAGCGGCTGGTCGCGCGCCATCCCGGCCCGCTCGCCTATATCGCGACCGCCGAGGCCGGGGATGAGGAGATGGCGGCGCGTATAGCCGCCCATCGCGCCCGGCGCGGGGACGAATGGCGGACGATCGAGGCGCCCATCGACCTCGCCGCGGCGATCGCCGAGACCGCGTCGCTGCCGACGCTGGTCGATTGCCTGACGCTTTGGCTCGCCAATCTGATGCTGGCCGGCGCCGACATCGCGGTCGCGACGGCGGCGCTGGAAGACGCGCTCGCGGCCCACCATGCGCCCCTCGTTCTGGTCGCGAGCGAGGTCGGGCTCGGCATCGTGCCCGATAACGCGCTCGCGCGGCGTTTCCGCGATGCCGCCGGCACCCTCAACCAGAGGCTTGCGGCCCGGGCCGATCGGGTGCTGATGATGGTCGCCGGCTATCCGATCGAGGTGAAACGCGCATGAGCCAAATCCCCGAACACGACGACGAAGCACGGCACCGCGCCCGCATGGCCAAGCGCAAGGCGGTGCAGGACGCCGAGGTCGCGGCGAAAAAAATCGAGAAGGGCCTCCTCATCGTCCATACCGGGCCGGGCAAGGGCAAATCGACGGCGGCGTTCGGCCTCGCGTTGCGCATGCTCGGCCATGAACAGCGGGTCGGCGTGGTGCAATTCATCAAGGGCGCCTGGCAAAGCGGCGAGCGGGCGGCGCTGGCACGCTTCGGCGACCTGATCGAGTGGCACACGCTGGGCGAGGGCTTCACCTGGGAAACCCAGGACCGCGCCCGCGACATCGCCGCCTGCGCACAGGCCTTCGCGGTGAGCGAGCGCCTGCTGGCGCGGGAAGACATCGCGCTCGTCATCCTCGATGAACTCAACATCGCGCTCCGCTATGATTATCTCGCGCTCGATCGCGTTCTGGCGGCGCTCGCGGCGCGGCCGGCGATGCAGCACGTCGTGATCACCGGGCGCAACGCCAAACCCGATTTGCTCGCGCACGCCGATCTGGTCACGGAAATGACCCTCGCGAAACATCATTTCGCTGCCGGCGTCAGGGCGCAGCAGGGCATCGAGTTTTAGAAAAAAATGTGTGTAAGAGAAAGGTGGTTCTTTTTTGAAAAAAAGAACCAAAAAACTTTTGTCCGTGGCGCGGTGCCGGGCGGAGCGTCTTCGCGATGACCGCGAAAGCGCTGATGTTCCAAGGCACCGGCTCCAGCGTCGGAAAATCCCTGATCGTCGCCGGGCTTTGTCGCGCCTTCGCGCGGCGCGGGCTGCTTGTGGCACCATTCAAGCCGCAGAACATGTCCAACAACGCCGCCGTCACGGCGGATGGCGGCGAGATCGGGCGGGCGCAGGCGTTGCAGGCACGGGCTGCGTATATTGCCCCGAGCGTGCATATGAACCCGGTTCTGCTCAAGCCGCAAAGCGAGATCGGGGCGCAGATCGTGCTCCGCGGCACAGTTATCGGGACGGCGCCGGCGCGCGCCTGGCAGACGAGGAAACGTGAGTTCTTGCCTGCCCTCTTGGAAAGTTTTGCCACGCTCGGGGCGGCGCGCGACCTGATCCTGGTCGAGGGCGCGGGCAGCCCCGCCGAAATCAATCTCCGCCAAAACGACATCGCCAATATGGGATTCGCGCGCGCCGCCGATCTTCCCGTGGTGCTGGTCGGCGATATCGACCGTGGCGGCGTGATCGCGAGCGTGATCGGCACCAAAACCGTGCTCGCCGCGGAAGATGCCGCTTTGATCAGGGGATTCATCATCAACCGCATGCGCGGCGATGCGTCGCTGTTCGCCGAGGGAATGGCTATCATCGCCGCCCGCACCGGCTGGGCGCCGCTTGGTCTCGTGCCGCATTTCCCCGAAGCACGCCATCTGCCGGCGGAAGACGCCGCCGACCTCGCGCCGCGCGCCGAAACCGGTGGGCGATTGCGCATCACCGTGCCGCTGCTGCCGCATATCGCCAATTTCGACGATCTCGACCCGCTTTTCGCCGAGCCCGAAATCGCCCTGACGCTCGCCCCACGCGGCGCGCCGCTGCCGGAGGCGGATGTCATCATTCTGCCGGGCTCGAAAGCGACGCGGGCCGATCTCGCGGCGTTGCGCGCCGAAGGGTGGGACATCGATCTCCTCGCCCATCACCGCCAGGGCGGCGCGGTGATCGGGATTTGCGGCGGGTTTCAGATGCTCGGGGACGATATCGCCGATCCCGACGGGATCGAGGGCGAGGCGGGGGAGTCACGCGGGCTCGGCCTGCTCGCGTTCCGCACCGTTCTCGGGCACAAAAAAAATCTCGCCGAGGCGGCCGGCATCAATCTCCTCGATCACACCCCGGTGCGCGGCTATGAGATGCATCTCGGCGAAAGCGTCGGCCCCGCCCTCGCCCATCCCCTCCATCGCCTCGCCGATGGCGCGACAGACGGCGCGGTGGCGCCGGATGGTCGGGTTTTCGGCACCTATCTGCACGGCATGTTCGGCGATGACGCGGCCCGCGCCGGCTGGCTCGCGCGCTTCGGCGCCGCCTCACGCCTTCCCTCCTTCGACGGGCTGATCGAGACGACCCTCGATGCCCTCGCCGATCACCTCGCCCGCCACATCGATCTCGAAACCCTGCTCAGCCTGGCACGATGAAAACAAAGAACAATACCAGCGCCAGCGTGAGTGCCAGGGCTCGGCGGTAGAGCGCCAGGGCATGGGCAAGGTCTTGCGCGGTCGCCGCCGCCCGCCCTTCGCCCATCCAGGCATCGAGAACCCGCTCTCCGCCATAGACGCGCGGCCCGGCGAGGCGAAGGCCGAGTGCTTCAGCCATCGCCGCCTCCGGCCAGCCGGCATTGGGCGAGCGATGATGGCGCGCATCGCGTAAGGCCGCGCGCAACACCGCAAGCGCGCGCCCCGGCGCGGCGAGCGCGAGCAAGAGTGCCGCGAGACGCGCGGCGGGGAGATTGAGCAGATCATCGAACCGCGCGGCGGCGAAACCGAAATCCGCGAACCGCGCGTTGCGATGGCCGATCATGCTGTCGGCGGTGTTCGCGGCCTTATAAAGCGCAAGGCCCGGAAGACCGAAGAGCACGCACCAGAACGAAGGCGCGATGACGGCATCGGAAAAATTCTCGGCCAGACTCTCGATCGCGGCGCGGATGACGCCGGCCTCGTCCAGCGTCTCGGGGTCACGCCCGACGATATGCGCAACCGCCGCCCGCCCGCCGGCGATCCCGCCGCGCGCGAGGGCCGCGGCGACGGCGCCGACATGTTGGTGGAGGCTGCGCGCGGCAAACAGCGTCGAGGCGGCGAGACCGAGCACGAGATCACCCATGATGCCGGGAAACAAGCGATGGCCGAGTCCGGCGAGCGCAAGAGCCGGGAGCACGGCGGCGAGCAGCACCAGCGCCAGCGTCAGCGCGCCCAGCGCCCGGCGCCATGCCGGCGCGAGGGTCGCGCGGTTGAGGCGATGCTCGAGGGCCGCGATCAGCGCGCCGATCCAGGTGACGGGATGGCCGATGCGGCGGTAAAGCGGGGCCGGATAGCCGAACGCGGCCTCGAGGATCAGGCCGGCGGCAAGGAGGGTGAGATGATCGCGCATCGCGGGGCTTTCATGGCGGGTCGGCGATGAGCGGCCAAGAGGCGCCGCCGGTCCATGGCGGCCGGCTCGGGGAGCTGCGCCGCCTGTTCCCGCGCGCGCCGGCGCCGTTCCTCGATCTCTCGACCGGGATCAATCCCTATCCCTACCCGGTACCGAGGCTTGCCGAGGATCATCTCACCCGGCTTCCCGAGCCGGAGGCCTTGAGCGCGCTCGAAGCGGCGGCGGCGCGCGCCTATGGCCTTGCCGATCGCGGCCTCGTGGTCGCTTGCGCCGGCTCGCAGGCGCTGATCGGCCTCTTGCCGCTCCTTCGCCCGCGGTCGCGCGTCGCGGTGCTCGCGCCGACCTATGCCGAGCACGGATTCGCCTGGCGCGCGGCGGGGCATCATGTGCGGGAGGTCGCGACCCTCGCCGACGCGGCGGCGGCGGAGGTGGTCGTGCTGTGCAACCCCAACAACCCCGATGGGCGGATGATCGCGGCGGCGGAACTCCGCGCCTTCGCCGCCCCCTTGGCCGCGCGCGGCGGCTGGCTGGTGGCGGACGAGGCGTTCGCCGATTTCGCGCCCGACGGCGTCTCGCTCGCGCCACTATTTCCCGCGCGCGGCGTCATCGTGCTGCGCTCGTTCGGCAAGGCGAGCGGGCTCGCCGGGCTCCGGCTCGGCTTCGCGCTTGCCCCGGCAAACCTCGCGCCAAGGCTTCGCGCCGCCCTCGGCCCGTGGCCGGTCAGCGGTGCCGCGATCGCGATCGGAACCCTGGCGCTCGAAGATGCCGCCTGGCGCGCGGCGATGGCGGCGCGGCTCGCCGGTGACGCTTCCCGGCTCGATGCCGCGCTCGCCGCCGCCGGCCTCACCCCGCGCGGCGGCACGTCGCTTTTCCGCCTCGCCGAAAGCGCCGACGCGGCTTCGGTGTTCGACCATCTCGGCGCCGCCGGGATTCTGGTGCGCCGCTTTGCCGCGCAGCCGCGCTGGCTTCGCTTCGGTCTCCCCGGCGCGGCATTCGACCGTCTGGTCGCGGCGCTCGCCCTCAAGCCGTAGCCGCGTCCGCCATCAGCCGGAGCGCCGTAGCAAATGCCGTCTCGACCGAGAGATCGGCCATTTCCTCGCTCTCGCCGAGCGCCCAATCGGCATAACGCCCGGCCGGCGCCATTTCGGCGGCGCGGTCGCGCGTGGTCGCGCAGAGCCCGACGGTGGGCACGCCGGCGGCGGCGGCGAGATGCATGAGGCCGCTGTCATTGCCGACATAGAGCGCGCAGCGTTGCAGACAGGCGGCGGCCTCGGCGAGGCTGAGCTGGCCGCGAAGATCGATCGCCTCGGGCAGAAGCGCCAGCAGCGGCGCCGCCATCGCCCGCTCCGCCTCGCCCGGCCCGGCGAACACCGCCGCCACCGCGCCCGGCAGACGCTCGGCGGCGAGACGCTGAAAGAGCGCCGCGAAATGCGCCGCCGGCCAGGCTTTCGGCGGCCAGTTCGCGGTCGGCCCGAAGCCGATCACCGGACGGTCGGCGGGCAAGAGCGCCGCCGCGCGGGCGCGATCGGCGTCGTTTACCCAGACGACCGGCAGCGGCGCCGGGCTGATCCCCAAGGCCGCGGCGAATTGCTCGTGCTTGCGCCCGATCGAGAGGCGCGGCTTGAGCGCCCGCTTTCGCGTCCACACCAGATACGAAATCAGCGAGCGGCGGAAATCGACCACCAGATCCCAGCGCGTCCCGACCACCTGGCGCCAGAGAGCGAGCCAGTGGAGATCATAGGGGCGCTTGTCGAGAATGAGGGTGCGCTCGCGGTTGGGCATGCGCGCGAACACCCCCGCCGCGACCCCGCCGCAGACGATGGTGATGCGCGCCTTCGGGTACGCCCGGATCAGGTGATCCAGCACATTGGTGGTGATCACCGCATCGCCGATGCGGTTGGCCGAGATGAACAGAATGCGCATCAGGCGGTGCCGGAGCGGGGTGGTTTCGTTGCCATGCCCCGGCCATAGGCCGCCGGTGGGGCAAACGCAACGCCCGCCCCATCGGCGCCGTGGCGACGCTACTGGAAAGGATAATAGCGGAAGCTCAGCATATAAATCTGCTCGTTCACCTTGGGCGCGCCGCCGATTCCCTGGAAGGTATCGCGGCGCAGATATTCGTATTGCGGGCCGAGCAGGAACACGCCAACGCTCTTGCCTTCCAGGAACCGCCACCAGGCGCCGATCGTGCCCTCGGTGACGCCCGAGGTATTGGCGGCGCAGGTCGGGTTGTTCTGGATATCGCAACCGGCATTGGAATAAAGCACGCTGCCATAGCCATACCCTTTGCCGGCGCTGGCGAAGCTCGCCGATTGCTCCTGCTCGCGGCCGATATAGCTGTAGATGTCGATGGCATCGGTCGGATGGCCGATCGCGCCGAGCAGCAATTGCTCGCCGGGGATCGGCACCGGCGCGCCATTGCGCCCGACCGTTGCATCCGGCAGGCCGGACGATGTGTAGCGGCCGATGCCGTAGCCGGCGAGGAAGGAGGTATAAAGGTCGAGGTACTGGTCAAAGAAGGAATAGAGCGCGGTGCCGCCGATGCCGCCGGCCGGCACCACGTGGTTCTGCCCGCCATTGCCGAGGCTGGTGCGGTCCTGCATCCAGCGGCCGAGGCCATAGAGTTCGTAATGGCCGCCGAAGCCGGGATCGGCCGTGCCCTTGAGGACCACGTCGGGCGCGGCATCGACGGTATAATTGGTGCCGGAGAAATAGACCGGACCGCCAGGGAATTGAAAGCTCGTGGTGCCGGGAACGCCGGTGCCGTTGGGGCCGACATAATAGACGCTTTGCGGATTCTCGACGGAGAGGCCGACATTGAAGATATTGTCGTCGAAGCTCTTGACCAGGCGCAGGCCGAGATTGCGGGTCCAGCCGAAGCCGACGACGTATTGCGCGTCCACATCGATCGGGATGAGTTCCTGGCGCGGCACCATGCCGGTCTTGAAGGGCACGATGAGCGACCAGATCTCGCCGAACACGGCGTGCAGGTCGTTATCCGAATCGTCGATCTGGGCGTAATAGAGCCGCCAGCGCGGGTTATAGCTGCTGCTCTGGATCGAATTGGCGGTCGGCGCGGCGGAGAGAAAATCGCCCTCGAGATAGGCGGCGACCGAGATGCTGTCGGAGACATTGCCCTGGGCCAGCGCCGCCCAGCGGCTCTGGCGGCCGTCCATGCGGAATTCGGGCATGTGGTATTGCGGCGTATTGGGCATCGGGATGGCGGTGCCGAAACCGGAATTGACGCCGGCGGTTTCGTCATGGTTGCGATAGATCGACGCCGCTTCGACATAGCCGCCGAGCGTGATGCTGAGCCCGCCGACGCGCAGCGAATAGCCGGGCGCCATCTGGGTCAGGATCGCCGGGCTCGCCGAGGAGAGCGAATCGGCGCCCGGCGGCGGCGGCACCTCGGTGATCGGCACCTGGTCGGAAAACGCCGGCGGCGGCACCGGGTTGACGGTGGTGCCGCCCGCCGCGGGTGGCGCGATGTTGGGCGGCACTTGCTGCGGCACCAGCGGCGGCGTCCCGCCCTGGGCCTGGAGCTGGCCAGTGGCGAGGGGGACGGTCGCGACCCCCTTGGCGGCGGTGCCCGGCCCGCCGCCAGGCGCGACGGCGGCATTGCTCGGCGCCGCCGCTTCGGCCGCTTTCGCTTTCGCAGCGGCGGCCGCCTTGGCTTTGGCCTCGGCGGCGAGCTGCTTGCGGAGTTCCTTGAGCTGTTTTTGCAGATCCTGGATCTGCTGCTCGACGGCATCCAATCCGTCGCTGCTCGCTTGCTGGGCGCGGGCGGGCAAGGGAAGAAGGCTGCCAGCGGCAAGAGCGGTCATGACGAGCAAAGACCAGCGCCGGACACGGCGCCGAGAAGAAAGATGCGTTCGAATCATGAGGTCCATCGCGCGGGTTGCGACCCGGCGATGCCGGGCCTAAGGCACGCGGACCCTAGTCGTCTGATCTCGCGGTTTCGTGACTATAATGAAGAAACTTTTATGACAAAGCTATGACAAATAATTATACGATATAATCATTTATCGAGCATCTCGCGGCACCGGCGAGCAGGCGCTCGCCGGTGGACGTGCGGATATCGAGGGCTCAGATGTAATGTTCGGCCAGGGGCGCGAAGCCGTTGAAGCCTTGGCTGGCATAGGTGCTGACATAGGCGCCGGTCGCGAGCAGGGTGACGGCGTCGCCGCTGGCGAGCGCGAGCGGCAGGCGGTAGTCGGCCTTCTCATAGAGGATATCGGCGCCGTCGCAGGTCGGTCCGGCGATCGCGACGGGGCCGGTCGCGCCGCCGTCATGCGGGGTCACGATGGCATAGCGGATCGCCTCGCCCTCGGCTTCCGCGAACCCGCCGAAGCGCCCGACATCGAGATAGACCCAGCGCAGCGGGCTTTCCGGGTCGCGCCGGCTGACCAGAACCACCTCGCTCCGCACCGCGCCGGCATCGCCGACCACGAAGCGCCCGGGCTCGATGACGATATCGGGCAGGGCGTTGCCGAAATGCCGGGTCAGCGCCCGCATGATGGCCCGCGCGAAATGGTCGATCCCGGGGACCGCCTCGCGATAGGGGATCGGGAAGCCGCCGCCGAGATTGAGCATGCGGAGATCGACCCCGCGCTCGGTGAGATCGGTGAACAGCATCGCGACCTGCCCGATCGCCGCCTCATAGGCGGCGCCGTGCTTCTGCTGGCTGCCGACGTGAAAGGAGAGCCCGTAGGGGTCGAGCCCGAGATCGGCGGCGCGCAGCATCAGCCTGCGTGCCTGTGCGACGCTGGTGCCGAATTTGCGCGAAAGCGGCCAGTCGGCGCCGTCATTGGCGACCAGGATGCGGCAATAGACCCGGCTTCCCGGCGCACAGCGGGCGATTTTTTCCAGCTCCTCGGCCGAATCGAAGGCGTAGAGCGAAACCCCGGCTTGATGCGCGGCGGCGATGGCGCTCGCTTTCTTGATGGTGTTGCCGAAGCTGATCGCCTCTGGTGCCGCGCCGGCGGCAAGACAGGCGGCGACCTCCTCGAAGCTCGCCGCGTCGAACGCGCTCTCCAGCCGCGCCAGGCGCTCCAGGATCGGGCGCGCCGGGTTGGCCTTGACGGCGTAATAGATGCGCGCGAGCGGGAGGGCGGCGCGAAGCGCGCGGTAATTCTCCTCGACGCGATCGACATCGACGACCAGGCACGGCGCCGCCGGCTGGATCTCGGACAAATAGCGGGCGATCTTCGGCGTCATGGCACCGTGCCTCCCCGGAAAAACAGGCGCCCGTCTATTGCGAAACGGCGGGCGGAGTTGCGAAACGGTCGAACGAACCAGCGACCAGACGATTGCCAGAACGCTTGACGTCGTTGCGTAACCACTAAGGTTAGAGGCACGTGCGTTGCTGCGTGGGAGCGGCACATAGACCCCTCCCCCCCGCGGCGCAAGGGGTTTTGGCGCCCTTGCCGGCATTTTCGATGCGCATGGGTGGAGCGGGGACGCGGTTCATGCTACTGCCGCCGGCATGAAGAGACCGCTGATCGCCGTGCTCAACGGCCCCAACCTCAATCTCCTCGGCACCCGCGAGCCCGCGCTGTACGGCGCCGCGACCCTCGACGATGTCGAGGCGCTCTGCGCCGAAGTCGCGGAAGCGCTTGATCTCGCGATTGATTTTCGCCAGACCAACGGTGAGGGGGAGCTGATTTCCTGGGTCCAGGAATGCCGCGACCGCGCCGCCGGGGTGATCATCAACCCGGCCGGCTACGGGCATACCTCGATCGCGCTGATGGACGCGCTGCTCGCCCTCGACTGCCCGATCGTCGAGGTGCATCTGACCAATATCCACCGCCGCGAGCCCTATCGCCACCACAGCTACACGTCCGAGGCGGCGAACGGCCTGATTTGCGGCTTTGGCGCGCGCGGCTACGCGCTCGCGCTGCAAGCGATCGCGGAATTGCTCCAGGAGGAGGCGGAATGAGCGAATTGCCCTTCGATCCGGCGGCGATCCGCCTGCTCGCCGCGATCCTCGGCGAGACCGGCCTGACCGAGATCGAGATCGCCGAGCAGGACCGCCGCATCCGCATCAAGCGCACGCCGACGCCGGTCGCGATGCTGGCCCAGGCCGCCGCGCCCGCCGGCGCCGTAGCGTCCGCCCCGCCTGCCGCCGCGCCCGAGGATCCGGCCAAGCATCCCGGCGCCGTCCTGAGCCCGATGGTCGGGATCGCCTATCTCGCGCCCGAGCCGGGGGCGGCGAATTTCGTCACCGTCGGGCAGACGGTGGAGGCCGGGCAGACCCTGCTGCTGATCGAGGCGATGAAGACCTTCAACCAGATCAAGGCGCCGAAAGCGGGGACCGTGAGCCGCATTCTCGTCGCCGCCGGGGCGCCGGTGGAGTTCGGCGAGCCGCTGCTGATCCTCGCCTGAGATGGCTTCGTTCCACAAAATCCTGATCGCCAATCGCGGCGAGATCGCGCTCCGCATCCAGCGCGCCTGCCGCGAACTCGGCATCCCGACGGTCGCCGTCCATTCCACCGCCGATGCCACCGCGATGCATGTCCGGCTCGCCGATGAGAGTGTGTGCATCGGCCCGCCGAGTGCTCGCGACAGCTATCTCAACATCCCGGCGATTCTCTCGGCCGCCGCCATCACCGGCGCGGATGCGATCCATCCCGGCTATGGCTTCCTCTCCGAAAACGCCCGCTTCGCCGAGATGGTGGAGGCGCATGGCCTCACCTTCATCGGGCCGGCGCCGGCGCATATCCGCATGATGGGCGACAAGATCGCCGCCAAGACGGCGATGGCCGGGCTCGGCGTGCCGCTGGTGCCGGGCTCGGACGGCGCCATCGCCGATCTCGGAGAGGCGCGCGCGGTCGCCGGGCGGATCGGCTATCCGGTGCTGATCAAGGCGGCGGCCGGCGGCGGCGGGCGCGGGATGAAGGTCGCGGCCAGCGAAGGCGAGCTTGAGGAGGCGTGGCGGGTCGCGCGCACCGAAGCGGCCAGCGCCTTCGGCAATGACCAGGTCTATATCGAGAAATATCTCGACCGCCCGCGCCATATCGAATTGCAGGTGCTGGCCGATGCGCATGGGAATGTCGTCCATTTCGGCGAGCGCGATTGCAGCCTCCAGCGCCGCCATCAGAAGCTGCTCGAAGAGGCCGGCTCGCCGGCGCTCGACGCCGCGGCGCGCGATGCGCTCGGCGCGCGGGTGACGTCGGCGCTCGCCCAGCTCGGCTATCGTAACGCCGGCACGCTCGAATTCCTCTATCAGGACGGGCAATTCGCGTTCATCGAAATGAATACGCGGCTCCAGGTCGAGCACCCGGTCAGCGAAGCGATCGCCGGCGTCGATCTGGTGCAGGAACAAATCCGCCTCGCCGCCGGCGAGCCGCTCGGCTACACGCAAGCGGATATCCGCTTTTCCGGCCACGCCATCGAATGCCGGATCAACGCCGAGGATCCGGTGAGTTTCGCGCCCACCCCGGGGCGGGTCAATGTCTTTCACCCCCCCGGCGGGCCCGGCGTGCGGGTCGATTCGGCGCTTTATGCCGGCTATGTCGTGCCGCCCTATTACGACAGCCTGGTCGCCAAGCTGATCGTGCACGCGCCGAGCCGGCCCGAGGCCATCGCCCGCCTCGCCCGCGCGCTCGACGAATTCGTCATCGACGGCATCAAGACGACGCTGCCCCTGCACCAGCGCATCGTGCGGGACAAAGAGTTTGCCGCCGGCGATTACACCATCCATTGGCTCGAAGACTTTGTCGCCCGCAGTTGAAGTTTGTTCTTTTTTGTAAAAAAAAGAACCAAAAAAACTTCTATCCCTTTGCCGATCACGCGCGGTGCCGCAGGCACCGCGCAACGGGAAGAAAGTCTTTTTGCTTCTTTTTCTTCAGAAAAAGAAGTGCTTCACTTGTCCTCATCGATGCAGGAGGAAACCATGGCCGGAGCGCTTTCGCCCGATGATCTCGCCGCTCGTGTGCCCGATGGCGCGTTGATCGCGCTGCCGCCGGATAATTCGCTGGGCTCGGTCGCGCTGACGCTGGCGCTGATCCGGCGGCGCGCGCGTGGGTTGCGCCTGTTTTGCGTCCCGGTCGGCGGGTTTCTCGCCGATCTTCTGATCGGGGCGGGATGTGTCGCCGAGATCGAGACCTCCGCCGTGAGCCTCGGCGAGGCCGGCACCGCGCCGCGTTTCACCGCCGCTCTCGCCGCCGGCACCCTGATCGTGCGTGACGCCACGTGTCCGGCGATCCACACCGCGCTGCAAGCCGCCGAAAAGGGGGTGCCGTTCATGCCGCTGCGTGGCGTGCTCGGGAGTGACGTGCTCGCCCATCGCCCGGATTGGCGGGTGATCGACAATCCCTTCGCCGCCGAGCCCGATCCGATCCTGCTGATCCCGGCGGTCAGGCCCGATTTCGCGCTGTTTCACGCGGCGCTCGCCGATGAGGCGGGCAATGTCTGGGTCGGGCGGCGGCGGGAACTCGCGACCATGGCGCATGCCGCGCGCGATTCTTTGGTCAGCGTCGAGCGGCGGATCAGTGGCGACATGCTGGAGGATGAGCGCCTCGCGCCTGGGGTCATCAGTGGCGCCTATGTCACCGGCATCGCGCAGGCCGCGCGCGGCGCGGCGCCTTTGGCGCTCCTCGATGAATACCCGGCCGAGACCACGGTGTTGCGCGATTACGCCCGCGCCGCGCGCAGCGCCGAGGGATTCGCCGCTTTTCTCGAACAGCGCCTGATGCCGGCGCACGAGCCGGCGTGATGGCGATTACGGCTTCGGCGCCCGTTGGTTTCGCGCCCGAGGAATTTCTCGCGACAACATTGGCGCGGCTGATCCTCGACCCGGCCGCCCCCCCGGCGCGCCATATCGCGGTCGGCGCGGCGAGCCCGATCCCCGCCGCCGCCTGCTTTCTGGTCAAGACGCTCGGCCATGAGGCGCGGCTCTCGCTTTTGCACAAGACCAGCGGCAATCCGTTCAGCGAGGGGACGCGGGAACTCTTCGATCTCACTGGCCAAGGAAGGATCGATCTTTTTTTCCTGGGCGGCGGCGAGATCGATGGCGAGGCCAACATCAACCTCATCGGCACCGGCGAATGGCCGGGCAGCGAGGCACGGTTTCCGGGAAGTTTCGGCTCCGCCTTCATGTATCTGATGACGCCGCGCACGATCCTGTTCCGCGAGGAGCATTCCCCGCGCGTCCTGGTCCCGCGCGTCGCCTTCGTCTCCGCCCCCGGCATCTCGCCGCCCGGGCATTTCCGCCGCGGCACGGCGCAGGCGCTGGTCACCGGGCGGGCGGTGTTTGCCTTCGATGGCCGGCGCTTCACGCTCGCCTCGTGCCATCCCGGACAAACGCCGGCCGAGATCGCGGCACAAACCGGCTTTGCCTATGAAACGCCGCCCGAGATACCCGAGACGCCGCCGCCAACGCCGGCCGAACTCGCGTTGCTGCGCGGGCCGGTCTGCGCTGAGATGCGCGCGACCTACCCCGGCTTTTGTGCCCGCGTCTGGGGCAGATGACAGAACCCACGGAACGTCAGCGATGAACCAGCCCCCCCTCTCGCCCGGCGCCCTCGCCGGGATCAAGGTGATCGACCTCACCCGCGTCCTTGGCGGCCCCTATTGCACGATGATCCTCGCCGATCACGGCGCCGAGGTGATCAAGATCGAGCCGCCGCAGGGCGATGAGGTGCGTGACTGGGGCCCGCCCTTTCTCGAACAATCCGATGGCAGCCGCGATGCCAGCTATTTCCTCGGCATCAACCGCAACAAGCGCGCGCTCGCCCTCGATATCGGGAGCGAGGCCGGGCGCGCGGTGCTGCTCCGCCTGCTCGAAGGCGCGGATGTCCTGGTCGAGAATTTCAAGCCCGGCGGGATGGAGAAATGGGGGCTCGGCTATGCGAGCCTGGAACAGCGCTTCCCGCGCCTGATCCATTGCCGCGTCTCCGGCTTCGGGGGCGAGGGGCCGCTCGGCGGGCTGCCGGGCTATGACGCCATTCTGCAAGCGATGACCGGCCTCATGAGCATCAACGGCGACCCCTCCACCGGGCCGCTCCGCATGGGCGCCCCGGTGGTCGATCTCGCGACCGGGCTCTATTCCGCGATCGCCATCCTGATGGCGCTTCAGGAGCGCGCACGCTCCGGCCGCGGGCAGTTTCTCGACATGACGCTGCATGATTGCGCGATGGCGCTTTTGCATCCGCAGGCGGCGAATTATTTCCTCAACGGCCGCCGCCCGGTCGCGACGGGCAATCCGCATCCCAACCTCGCGCCGTACGAGACCTATCAGACGCGCACCGGGCAAATCTTCATCGCCGCCGGCAATGACGGGCAATTCCGCAAACTCTGCCATGAACTCGGCGCGCCGGACCTCGCCGCCGATCCGCGTTTTCTGACCAACGCCGACCGCCTCGCCCATCGCGGCGACCTCATCGCCGCGTTCTCGGCCCTTCTCGCCGAGGCCGATGGGGCGACGCTCACGCTCAGGCTGCTCCACGCGGGGCTTCCGGCCGGGCCGGTGCGCGCGGTCGATGAGGCGCTGGCGAGCGAGCACGCGAAGGCGCGCGGCATGGTGGCGGAAATCGGCGCCTGGCGCGGCTTGGGGACGCCGATCAAGCTCTCGCGCACCCCCGGCGGGCCACGCGCCGCGCCGCCGCGCTTTGCCGAGCATACCGACGACATCCTCGCCGGCCACGGCTTCAGCCCGGAGGAGATCCAGGGGCTGGAAAACGAGGGGGTACTGGTGCGGCAACGGCGGAAATAACGCGGCGCCATCGGCGGCGATCCCTGGCCGCGAGGGCGTTGCCGCTTGCACTGACATAAAGATATGTTTATATCTCCACGTCGAGATGCAGTCCCTTCTCGCCCTGCTCCGCGCTAGCGCCGAGCCGACCCGGCTCCGCCTTCTCGCGCTCATCGCGGGCGGGCCGTTTTGCGTCACTGAACTGACCGAAATTCTCGGCCAGTCACAGCCCCGGCTCTCGCGTCATTTACGCCTGCTCTGCGATTGCGGGCTGCTCGCCCGCACGCGCGAGGGGGCGAATGTCTGGTTCGCCCTCGCCGAGGGGCCAAACGCCGCTCTCGCGCGCGACATTCTCGCCCGCCTGCCCGCCGATGACGCCGAACTCGCCGGCGATCGCCGCCGCGCCGCCCGCGTGCTCGCCGAACGGGCGCGCGCGGCCTCCGAGAAGTTTCGTCGCCAGGGCATCGAATGGGATGAGACCGGCGCGCTCGATCTTCCCGTCGCCGCGCTCGAACAGGCGCTGCTCGCCGCCTTGCCGGCGGGCGATCTCGGCCATCTCCTCGATATCGGCACCGGCACCGGGCGGCTGCTCGAAATCCTCGCCCCACGCATTACCGCCGGGCTCGGCATCGATGCCAGCGCCGCGATGCTGGCTCTGGCCCGCGCCCGCCTCGCCCGCGCCAGGATCACGCATTGCCGGGTGCGGCGCGCCGACCTCTACCGCCTGCCGCTCGGCGATGGCGGCTTCGATCTCGTCGTCATGCAGATGGTGCTGCATTACGCCGAGGATCCGCGCGCGGCCCTCGCCGAGGCGGCGCGGATGCTGCGCCCCGGCGGGCGTTTCCTGCTCATCGATCTCGCCGCGCACCACCGCGCCGATCTTCTCACCCGCCTCGCCCATCGCTGGCCGGGTTTCTCGGAGACAGCGATCGCCGACATGCTGCACGCCGCCGGGCTCGCGCTCGCTACCGCGCAGAGCCTCGATCTCGCGCTCACGGTGCGGCTCTGGACGGCGCGGCCGATGGCCGCCGCCCGCGCCGAGCCCGCTTTCGCCGTCTGAAGGAAAATCATGACCGCCGCGCATATTCTCGACTACCTCCGCGATCGCGTCCTGCTCTGTGATGGCGGCGTCGGCTCGCGCGTGCAAGCGCTCTCCCTCGATGTCGAGCGCGATTACTGGGGGCATGAAAACTGCACCGATATCCTCAATCTTTCCCGCCCCGACCTGGTGCGCGAACTCCATCGCGGCTATTTCGCCGCCGGCGCCGACATGGTCGAGACCAATAGTTTCGGTGGCAGTCCGATCACCCTCGGCGAATTCGGGATCAGCGAGCGCGCCTTCGAGATCAACCGCGTGGCCGGCGAATTGGCGCGCGAGGCGGCCGCCGAATTCAGCGATGGCCGGCCGCGTTTCGTGCTCGGCAGTGTCGGCCCGGGCACCAAACTCCCCAGTCTCGGCAATATCGATTACGACACGCTGGAAGCGGCGCTCACCGAGCAATGCCGTGGCCTGATCGCCGGCGGCGTCGATGCCATCCTGATCGAGACCTGCCAGGACACGCTGCAAATCAAGGCCGCGGTCAACGGCGCCAAAATCGCCCGCGCCGCGGCCGGGAAAGAGATTCCGATTTTCGTCCAGGTGACGGTGGAAACCACCGGCACCCTCCTCGTCGGCCCCGATATCGCCGCCGCGACGACGGTCGCCGAGGCGCTCGCCATCGATCTGCTCGGGATCAACTGCGCGACCGGGCCGCAGGAGATGGCGGAACACGTGCGCTATCTCGCGCGGAACTGGCCACGCCTGATCTCCGTCCAGCCCAATGCCGGGCTCCCCGAACTCGTCAACGGGCATACCTGCTATCCTCTCGCCGCGAACGAAATGGCAAGCTGGCTGGAGCGCTTCGTGACCGAGGACGGGGTCAATGTCATCGGCGGCTGCTGCGGCACCGATACCTGCCACATCGAGGCGCTGGACGCGATGCTCGCCCGCCACGGTGCATCCCACGGCGCGCCGCGCCCGCGGCCGGTCGCGCGCCGCGCCGTGGCGATGCCGGCCGTCGCCAGCCTCTATGCGCAAGTGGCGCTGCGTCAGGAGAACAGCTATTTCTCGATCGGCGAACGTTGCAACGCCAATGGCTCGAAGAAGTGGCGGGAATTGCAGGAACGCCATGATTGGGACGGCTGCGTCGCGATGGGCCGCGAGCAGATCGGCGAGGGCTCCAACGCCCTCGATATTTGCACCGCCTTCGTCGGCCGCGACGAGGGCGGCGAGATGGCGGCGGTGATCCGCCGCTTCACCTCCTCGGTCAACGCGCCGCTGGTGATCGACAGCACCGAGCTTCCGGTGATCGAACGCGCGCTCAAGCTCCATGGCGGCAAGCCGATCATCAACTCGATCAATTTCGAGGATGGCGAGGCGCCGGCGGCGGCGCGGATGCGGCTTGCGCGCCGCTTCGGCGCCGCCGTGATCGCGCTCACCATCGACGAGGAGGGGATGGCGAAAACGCCCGAGCGCAAGCTCGCGGTGGCGCGGCGGCTGGTCGATTTCGCCTGTCGCCAGCATGGTCTCGCGCCATCCGATCTGATGATCGACCCGCTCACCTTCACCATCGCGACCGGCAACGAGGACGATCGCAAGCTCGGCCTTTGGACATTGGCGGGGATCGAGGCGATCCGCGCCGCGTTTCCCGATATCCAGATCATCCTCGGCCTTTCCAACATCAGCTTCGGTCTCAATCCCGCCGCGCGCGCCGTGCTCAACAGCGTTTTTCTCGACCACGCCGTCCGCGCCGGCATGACCGGGGCGATCGTGCATGTGAGCAAGATCCGCCCGCTGCACCAGATCGCGCCCGAGGAAGTGGCGATCGCCGAGGATCTGATTTTCGACCGAAGGCGCGAGGGCTACGATCCGCTCGCCCGGCTGCTCGAGGTTTTCGCCGAACGCCGGGCGGCGGACGCCGTGCAGCGCAAGCGCCCGGAGACGGTGGAAGAGCGGCTCAGCCTCCGCATTGTCGAGGGCGACCGCAAGGGGCTGGAGGCCGAGCTTGACGAGGCGCTCGACACCCATGCGCCGCTCGACATCATCAATGAGATTCTCCTCGACGGGATGAAAACCGTCGGCGAACTCTTCGGCGCGGGCAAGATGCAGCTCCCCTTCGTCCTGCAAAGCGCGGAAACGATGAAGGCCGCCGTCGCCTATCTGGAGCCGATGATGGAACGGATCGCCGGCCAGGAGAAGGGCACCATCGTGCTCGCGACGGTCAAGGGCGATGTGCATGACATCGGCAAGAACCTGGTTGACATCATTCTCACCAATAACGGCTACCGGGTCATCAATCTCGGCATCAAGGTGCCGCTCGCCGATATGCTCGCGGCGGCGCGCGAACATCGCGCCAATGCCATCGGCATGTCCGGCCTGTTGGTCAAATCCACTGTCGTGATGCGGGAAAATCTCGAGGAGATGTCCCGCGGCGGGGTCGATATCCCGGTTCTGCTCGGTGGCGCCGCGCTCACCCGGGGATATGTCGAGGACGAATGCGTGCGTTCTTACGCCTCCGGCCGCGTCGCCTATGCCCGCGATGCCTTCGATGGCCTGCATCTGATGGAGAAAGTCGCCGGCAATGATTTCGACGATTACCTCGCCGCCCTCCAGGCCAAACGCCAGGGGCGGGCGCGCAACACCGCGCGCAAACTCGGCGAGGCCGATGCGCGGGCGTTCCAGCCCGTCGATATCGTCGCTGCGCGCGGGCGCCGGCAACGCCTCACCGCCGATCAGCCGCCGCTCGTGCCGCCGTTCTGGGGCGCCCGCAAGATCGAGGCGGTGCCGCGCGCCATCGTCCCCTTCCTCAACGAGCGCAGCCTCTATCAATTACAATGGGGATTCCGCAAGCAGGGCCGCTCGCTCGACGATTTTCTCGTCTGGGCGAAGCAGGAGCTGCGCCCGACGCTGCGCCGCATGCTGGCGCTCTGCGAGGCGGAGGACATCCTCGCGCCGCAGGCGATCTATGGCTATTGGAAAGCCGCCGGCACCGGCAACGACCTCGTCCTCTTCGCCGAGGACGGCGCAACCGAACTTTGCCGCTTCACGCTCCCCCGCCAGCCCCGCGAGGATGGTGAGTGCATCGCCGATTTCGTCCGCGACATCGATGACGGCGGGCGCGATGTCATCGGCCTGCAAGTGGTGACGATGGGTGCCCGCGCCTCCGACGTCGCGCGCGCCTGGTTCGCCGAGAACCGCTACCAGGATTATCTCTATCTCCATGGCCTCTCGGTCGAAATGGCCGAGGCGATGGCCGAATACACCCATAAACGCATGCGCGCCGAACTCGGCTTCGCGGCCGAGGACGATCGCGAGATGGAAAAAATGCTCGCCCAGGGCTATCGCGGCTCACGCTATTCGTTCGGCTATCCCGCCTGCCCCAGGCTCGAGGATCAGGCGCCGCTGCTCCGCCTGCTCGACGCCGGGCGCATCGGCGTCACGCTCTCCGATGAATTTCAGCTCGATCCCGAACAATCGACCAGCGCGCTCGTCATCTTCAACGCCCGCGCCAAGTATTTTTCGGTATAAGAATCAAAGGAAAGAGTCTTCTTTTTCTGAAGAAAAAGAAGCAAAAAGACTTTTGTCCCGATTTCTCAGAGCGGGTAGTGCCGTAGGCACTGCCCCAGGGGGGGGGAAATTACTCCGCCGCGACGGCCGCGGTAGCGCCGGCTTCCTGCCAAAGCGCCGGGTTGAGTTCCTCCCGCCGGTCGGGGAAGAACACCGCGCAGCCCAGGGTGACGATGGCGAAAGCGGCGAGCACCAGGGTCACCGCGACGAGGCTCCCGGTGCGCTCATAGAGGGTCGCGACCAACGGCGCGGCGGCGGCGCTGCCGAGGAAGCCGACGAAAAACCGCACCGAATACATCCGCGCCCGCACCTCCGGCGCGATATAGCGCGCGGTCATGGTTTCGTTCACCGTCACCTGTCCGAACACCGCCGCCGCGACCAGCCCGGCGACGATGACCACGGCGATGCCATGGGCGACGGCCAAGGCCGCGAGCGCCGGCACCAGCACCAGGCTGAGCGGCAGAAAGACGCGCTTCAAGGTGGTGCGGTCGATCATCCGTCCGACGCTGAACTGGGTCACCGCGCCGCAGAGGGTGGCGACAAAGGCGCTGGCGCCGACCAGCGGCAGCAGGCCATCGCCGAGACGATCCGCGAGCAGCTTCGGCAGCAGAATGGTGAAGGCGTTGAACACCAGGCCGGAGACCGCGGCGATCAGCAGCAGGACGATGACGGCGCGGCGCACCAAAGCGGGGGGAATGGCGGGAAACGGGCGGCCGTTGCGGTGCGCCAGGTGATGCTCGAGCGCCGGCGTGCGCACCCAGGCGACGCCGAGCGCGAGGCAGATCAGGCCGGGGAGGAAGAAGGCCAGACGCCAGCCGAAATGGGCGGCGAGCAGGCCGGTTACGATGGGCGCGAGGGCGACGCCGAAATTGCCGAACACGCCATTGACCCCGACCGCGCGGCCAGGCCGGTCGCCGGCGGCGTCCACCAGCATGGCGGTGCCGATCGGGTGGTAGATGGCGGCAAAGAGCCCGGCGGCGGCGAGCGTCAAGGCGAGCGGCCAGGGCGAGGAGACCATCCCGGCGGCGGCGAGCGAGGCGCCGGTGCCGAAAAAAAACGCCGCCAGCAGCGCCTTCCGGCCCAGGCGCGCGGCGAGCCAGCCCTGCGGCAGCGAAAACAGCCCATAAAGCACGAACATGCCGGTCGAAAGCTTCAGGATCGGCCCATAGCTCGGCCCGAAAGCCCCCCCGGGCCGCGCCATCACCAGCACCGCGGTGGGCAGGATGAGCAGCGAGTAATGCGTCAGACAATGCGCCAGATTGATCAGCGTCAGTTGCCGCGTTTCCGCCTTGGCCATTTTTCCCCATCCCTGGACGACAGTCGCGGCAATTTACACCTGTTGCCGGCCAATCCCAAGAGCGGCTTGGGAATGGCTCGGTTGCTGGCCTGGTCTAGCAGGCTGCGAGAGGTGGACAGTCACAAAATGTCTTGACAGCGGAGTTTAATTCCATATTATCGGAATCATGGAAAAAACAGATGCCCTGGCGGCATTGGCGGCACTGGCGCAGGAGACCAGGCTCGACGTGTTCCGCCTGCTCGTCCAGGCCGGGCCGGACGGCTTGCCGGCCGGCCAGATCGCGGAGCTGCTGTGCCTGCCCTCGGCGACCTTGTCGTTTCATCTCAATCAGCTCAAGCATGCCGGTCTGGTCACGTTCCGCCGCGAAGGCCGCTCCCTGATCTATGCCGCCGAATACCCGACGATGAACGCGCTTCTTGCGTATCTCACCGAGAATTGCTGCGCGGGAACAGCGTCCGCCCGCCCGCCGCTCTGCGAGCCGGCCGCCGGCCATGAAACCACCCCACAGAAGCGGAGGATCTGACCATGGAGACTGCCAAGCTTCAGGATCTCGCGCTCAAGGATCTGGTGCGCGCCCGCTACGGCGCCATCGCCGCCGGCACGCTCGGCGATAGCGCGGCCTCGGCCTCCGCCTGCTGCGACGGTGACAAGGATGCCATTCTGGCGGCGAAGGCGAGCGAGATGGGCTATTCGGCGGATGAACTCGCGGCCGTGCCCGAAGGCGCCAATCTCGGCCTCGGTTGCGGCAACCCGCAGGCGATGGCGGCGCTCGAACCGGGTGACGTCGTTGTCGATCTTGGCTCCGGGGCGGGGTTTGACTGCCTTCTCGCCGCGCCGCGGGTTGGCCCGGGCGGCCGGGTGATCGGCGTCGATATGACGCATGAGATGCTGGCGAAAGCACGCGCCAACGCCGCCAGGGTCGGCGCGACCAATGTCGAGTTTCGCCTCGGCGAGATCGAGCATCTGCCGATCGCCGATCAGGTTGCGGACGTCATCATCTCCAATTGCGTGGTCAATCTGGTGCCCGACAAGGCGCAGGTGTTCCGCGAGGCGTTCCGGGTGCTGAAGCCGGGCGGGCGGGTCGCGATCTCCGACGTGGTGAATACCGCGCCATTGTCCGAGGATCTGCGGTCCGATCCGGCCCTGCTTTGCGGCTGCGTGAGCGGTGCTGTTCCCGCCGAGCAGGTCGAGGCGCTGCTTTGCGCCGCCGGATTCACCGACATCGCGATCACGGTCAAGTCGGGTAGCCGCGCCATGATCGCCGACTGGGCGCCGGGGCGCGGCATCGAAAACTGCGTCGCCGCCGCTATCATCGAGGCCCGCAAGCCGGGCACGGACGAAGCGATGGCGCAAACGGCGAGCGCGCATCTGGCCCGGCGGTGCTGCGGATGAGCGCCGGCGAAGCGCGCAAGCCCTACAACGCGCTGTTTCTCTGCACCGGCAACTCGGCGCGGAGCATCCTCGCCGAAGCGCTGCTGCGCGACCTCGGTAAAGGGCGATTCAACGCTTTCAGCGCCGGGAGCCATCCCAAGGGAGAAGTCCATCCGGCGGCGTTGCGGCTGCTGGCGGAGCAGGGATTGCCGATCGCCGGGCTGCGCTCGAAATCCTGGGATGAATTCGCCGCCCCCGGCGCGCCGGCGATGGATT
Source organism: Pseudomonadota bacterium (assembly GCA_021851785.1). Taxonomy (GTDB): domain Bacteria; phylum Pseudomonadota; class Alphaproteobacteria; order Acetobacterales; family Acetobacteraceae; genus Acidibrevibacterium. The sequence goes on along the minus strand of JAJZBV010000016.1, from coordinate 15,102 downwards.
TCGTTTTCACCGTCTGCGACCAGGCAGCCGGGGAAGTCTGCCCGATCTGGCCGGGGATGCCGATCACCGGCTATTGGGGCATTCCCGATCCCGCCGTCGTTGCGAACGATGGCACGGGCGCTCAGATGCTCGCCTTCCGCGCGGCGTTCGGCATGCTGGAGCGGCGGATCAAGCTTTTTCTTGCCCTGCCCTTGGCGTCTCTCGACACCCAAGCCCTCAAACACGAGGTGGAAGCCATCGGCGAGACCACGGACGGCCCGGAAAGGCGCGAATCAGAACCATGAGCACGACCCCCCTCGCCACTTCGCCCGCCCCGGTGAAGGCAACCGCCCGTCTGGGGGGTTTCGAGCGCTTTCTCACCCTGTGGGTCGCGCTTTGCATCCTCGCCGGGATCGTCCTCGGCCAGGTTGCGCCGGGGGTGTTTCATGCGCTGGGCGCGATGACCGTCGCCGAGGTCAATCTGCCGGTGGCCGTGCTGATCTGGCTGATGATCGTGCCGATGCTGCTGAAAATCGACCCCGCCGCGCTCCGCGAGATCGGGCGGCACTGGCGCGGCATGGTGACGACGGTCGGGGTGAACTGGCTGGTCAAGCCGTTCTCGATGGCGGCGCTGGGCTGGCTCTTCATCGGCCATCTTTTTCGCCCCTTTCTGCCGGCGGCGCAGATCGAGAGCTATATCGCCGGGCTGATCCTGCTCGCCGCCGCGCCCTGCACGGCGATGGTGTTCGTGTGGTCCAACCTGCTCGATGGCGAGCCGCATTTCACCTTGAGCCAGATCGCGCTCAACGACACCATCATGGTGGTGGCGTTCGCGCCGATCGTCGGGCTGCTGCTCGGCCTCTCCTCGATCACCGTGCCGTGGAACACGCTGCTGCTTTCGGTGCTGCTTTATATCGTGATCCCGGTGATCGCGGCGCAGCTCTGGCGCCGGGCGCGTCTCGCCGCCGGCGGCGCGCACGCGCTCGCGCGCACCCTCGCCCGGCTCGGCCCGGTTTCGATCATCGCCCTGCTCGCGACCCTGGTATTGCTGTTCGGCTTGCAGGGCGAGGCGATCGTCGCCCAGCCGGCGGTGATTCTCCTGCTCGCGGTGCCGATCATCGTGCAGGTCTATTTCAATGCCGGGCTCGCCTATACCGTCAACCGCGCGATCGGCAGCGAATGGTGCGTCGCCGGCCCTTCGGCGCTGATCGGGGCGTCGAATTTCTTCGAACTCGCGGTCGCGGCGGCGATCGCGTTGTTCGGCTTTCAGTCGGGGGCGGCGCTGGCGACGGTGGTCGGGGTGTTGGTGGAGGTGCCGGTGATGCTCTCGGTCGTTTACCTCGTCCGCCGCACGCGCCCCTGGTACGAAGCCGGCGCCGCCCGGCCCGGCGCGCTCTGAAGCGCCGGCCGCCAGCCGTGACCGCGGGGCAACAGCGGCGCGGTTTTTTCTTGCCGCGGTGCAAAATTGATCGAGATCAAAGAACCCACTTAAAATAGTCCCGATTCTCACTATCGCGTTATCTTCGCATGCGCGTTGTTCCGTGAAGGAGGAGTTTGAGATGAGAGGTTCGTTTTCCCGCCATTCTCCAGGGAAATGGCTCTGGGGGTTGGTGGCGGCGCTCGGGGTGCTGTTTTCGGTCGATCGGGCCGAGGCGGTGCCGGCCTTTGCCCGCCAGACCGATCAGCCCTGCGCGTCGTGCCATATCGGCGCGTTCGGCCCACAACTCACCCCGTTCGGCATCGCCTTCAAAATGGGCGGCTACACGCTGACCGCCGGCGATACGCCCTATCCCTATATCCCGCTTTCGGCGATGGCTTTCGCGTCATTCAACAATACGGCGAACGCCGTGGAAGGTGGCTCACCGGCCAATAATTACCGGGCCAACAACAATTTCAATCTCGATCAGATCTCGTTGTTCCTCGCCGGGCGGCTGTCGGATTACGCCGGCGGCATGATCCAGGTCACCGCCGCCAGTGACGGCAGCTCGGTCGCGCTCGACGACAGCGACCTTCGTCTCACGCATGAATTCTCGATCTCAAGCCAGGATGTCCGCATCGGCCTCGATATGAACGACGGGCCGACGGTGCAGGATCCCTACAACACCCTCTATCACTACGCCTATCCTTACGCGAGTTCGGCGGTCACGCCCGGGCCGACCATCGCGCCGCTCGCGATCCAGGCCCTGGGTGGGGCCAATACGATTGGCCTGACCAATTATTGGTGGATCAACCAGACCTGGTACATCGAGGGCGGTGCCTATAAATCGCTGAGCCCGACCTGGTTCTCGGCCTTGGGTGAAGGTTCGGTTCCGTCGCTCGGCGAGGTCGAGGGCGCGGCGCCCTATCTCCGCGTCGCCTATCAGAAGCAATGGGGCAATAACTTCCTCGAACTCGGCGGGGTCGCGTTCTACGCGCCGATGGCCGCGAACGTCATCGCCGAGCCGGGGACCAACACCTATCTCGATTACGGCGTCGATGCCAACTACCAATACACCAACGGCAACCATCTCTTCGCCATCGATACCAACCTCTTGCAGCAGCAGGCGCAGCTCGATGCCATGCGCAATGCCGGGCTCGCCGGCAAAGCCTATAACGAGGTGGAAAATTTCCGCATAATGGGCGATTACTACTACAAAAACACCTATGGCTTCACGATGGCCTATAACGGCACCTGGGGCACCTCCGACAAGACCTTGTATTCGCCGGCCTCGGTCGTCGGCAGCGCCAATGGCAGCCCCAACACGCAGTCGCTGATCTGGGAGGCGGATTGGGTTCCGTTCGGCAAATCGGCTGACACCGTCTGGGATTTCGAGAAGAACCTCAAGATCGGCCTGCAATACACAGACTATCTCGAATTCAACGGTGGCACCAACAACTTCGACGGCTTCGGCCACAATGCCAGCGGCATGAACACGCTCTATCTCTACCTCTGGATGGCATTCTGAGGGGGGAGCATGATATGCGGCAGAAAACAGACAGAGGGAGCAGTGACGTGTTGACCCAAACCCCCGATGAAAGCCCCCGGCGCGCCGGCTGGAAACGCGGCCTCACGCTCGGGCTCGGCGCCTTCGCCTTCAGCCTCATGATCGCCACCGGCATGATGGCAAAAGCGCAAGTCCCCGATGAGGAGGACGAGAACAACAAGCCGGCGATGATCGCCCACGGGCATGAGGTGTTCAATCACATCTGCGCCCAGTGCCATTCCGACAAAAAGGGCGTCAATCGGGTCGGGCCGAGCCTTTACGGCGTCGTCGGGCGTAAGGCGGGGACCGAACCCGGCTTCGCCTATTCCGACGCCATGAAGAATTTCGGCAAGATTTGGACCGCCGACGAACTCACGCATTATCTCTGGGATCCGCAGGCCTGGATCCCGGGGGTCGCGATGCATTTCGCCGGTCTCAAGCGGAAATGGAACCGCCACGCCGTCATCGCCTATCTCGAAACCCTGCACGACTGACGGCGCATCCTCCCCCAACCCCGGCCCGGGCAACCTGGCCGGGGTTTTTTAGAGCCTGATCGTTTTAGCTGGGATCGCTACTGGCGATCCCAGCTAAAACGTTAATCAGTCTCCATCAATAGTTTAGAGTGCGATTCACGTTTTTGTATTGAACCGGTTTCCGGTTCAATACAAAACGATCGCGCTCTAGCCGGCGTCCCACCCGGCGAGCAGATCGGCGGGGCGCGGCACGACGGTTCCGGCGCGGGTCGCGACGATCCGCGCCGCCGCGCCCGCAAGCCGTCCGGCGCAAGAAAGCGGTATCCCGACCGCGATGGCGGCGGCCAGGGTCGCCAAAACCGCGTCGGTCACACCGAAAAGATCCAATGTCTGTTCGCGCGGCAGCGCCATGTGCAGCGGCGGGCCGGCGCCCAGCAGGCTGATCCCGACCGCGCCGCGGAGCGCCATCACCGCGCCGAAGCGATACCGCGCCATCAAGGCGGCGGCGGCGGCTTCGATCTCCTCATCACGCGCGACCGCCATGCCGGTGGCCAGCGCCAACTCACCCGCGGTCGGCAAAATCACGTCGGCGCCGGCGAATCGGGCGCAGTCACCGCTCGACGGATCGACCAGAACCTTGCGGCCCAATTCCCCCGCGATCCGCACCAGCGCCGCCGCTAGACCGTCGATCAGCACCCCCTTGCCATAGTCGGAGAGGACGGTGAGCGAGGTTGCCGCCATGGCATCGCGCGCGATGCGGAGCAGCCGCTCGCCGAGCCGCGCCTCGATCGGGTCGGTCTGCTCGCGATCGGCGCGGAGGAGATGATGGCCCTCGGCGAGAAACCGGGTCTTCCGCGTCGTCGTCCGCCCGCCCTGGACGAGAAGCCAGGGCTCGATCCCCGGCTGGCCGCCGATCAGCCCGGTGAGATCGGAGCCGGTCTGGTCATCGCCGACCACCGAGACGAAGGCGCAAGCGGCGCCGAGCGCGGTGAGATCGCGGACGACATTGGCCGCGCCGCCAGGAAGCGCCACTTCGCGCGCGATGGTCAGCACCGGCACCGGCGCCTCCGGGCTCAGCCGTTCGACATGGCCGTGGATGTACCGATCGAGCATGGCATCGCCGACCACCAGCACATTGGCGCGCGACAGCCGGCTCACCATCTCCGCCGGGGTCAGGCGGGCCTCTTCCGGGGGCGCTGTCGCCGCTCTCTGGGCGGGATCATCCATCACGCTTTCGCTACCCGCCCGCGCCAAACCTGGCAAGCGGGATTTCTCTCGCCGGCGCGACAATGCCAGGATAGCGGCGCAAAAGATGCAGCATCACCAGCATCGCCGGCAGCGACGCGAGAAGGCAGACGGCATAAAACCGGCTCCAGCCCAGCCAAGCGGCAAGAAACCCGGACAGGCCGCCGAGCGTGCGGAGCGGCAAGGCGGCGAGCGAGGACAAAAGCGCGTATTGCGTCGCCGAATAGGCCCGATCGCAGAGCGCCGAGAGAAACGCGAGAAACGCGGCGTCGGCAAGCCCCTCGGCAAACGCCTCGACCAGCGTCGTCACATAGAGCACGCCGGGCCTTCCCGCCGAGACCGCGAGCGCGAGATACATGGCCATCGCCGCCATTTGCGCGAACCCGGTCCAGATCAGCGCCCGCGCCGCCCCCCGGCGCGCCACCAGCCAGCCGCCGAGCGAAATCCCGGCGAGCGTCGCGGCCAGCGAAATCGGCCCGTTGGCCAGCGCCACCGCGCCACGATCGAAACCGAGCGCGCGATAAAACGGCGCCAGCATGACCCCGGCCAGCGCCTCGCCGAGCTTGAACAAAGCGATGAAGACGAGCGCCCAGACCGCGCCGCGCCGGGTGAGGAACTCCACCAGTGGCGCGACCACCATGCGCTCGAACACCCCTCCCGCCACCATCGCCAGAGGCGGCAGCGCCGGCTCCGGCGCGAGGAGGGTCGCCAACGGCCCGGCCACGGCGAGCCCGGCCATCGCCGCGAGGGCGCCATGCCAGCCCCAGAGATCGGCGAGCTTGATCGCCACCGCGCCCGAGATCAGCAGCGCCAGGCGATAGCCCCAGACATAGCAGGCGAGGGCCGCGCCCTGGCGGGAGGCGGAAAAACTCTCGATCCGCCAGGCATCGACGACGATATCCTGGCTCGCCGAGCAAAAGGCGAGCAAAACCGCGGCGGCGACGGTCGCGAGCGGGGCACGGGCGGGATCGGAAAGCGCGAGCAGAAACATCGCCGCGATCAACAGCGGCTGGATCACCAAAAGCCAGCCGCGCCTTCGCCCGAAACGAAACACGGCGCGGTCGAACAGCGGCGCCCAGAGAAATTTCAGCGCATAGGCGAGACCAATGACCGCCGAGAGCCCGATCGCGCCAAGCGAAAGCCCGGTCTCGCTCAGCCACTGGCGAAGCGTGAAGCCGGTCAGCGGCAACGGCAGACCACAGGCGAAGCCATAGGCGGTCATGACGACAAAAACGCGCCGCTCACGCATGGCGGGTCAGCGAAGCAGGCCAGGGGCTCCGCCCCTGCACCCCGCCAGGGACAATGTCCCTGGACCCTGTTCCGTCAAGGAGTGTCCGGGAGGGGCGCAACGAAGCGCGGGCCGCGTCCTTGATGCGCCCCTCCCGGACACTCCTCCACAGAGAAGCGGGTCTGGGGGCGCTGCCCCCAGCGGGTCCAGGGCGGAGCCCTGGCCTTCCTTCACGCCGCCTCGGTCCGCCGTTCGGCGCGCTTTCTGTCATGCGGGTCGAGATGGCGTTTGCGCAGCCGGATCGCGCCCGGCGTCACTTCCACCAATTCGTCATCCTCGACATAGGCGATCGCCTGTTCGAGGGACATCCGCCGCGGCGGGATCAGCAGCATGGCGTCATCCTTGCCGGCGGCGCGGATATTGGTGAGCTTCTTTTCCTTGATCGGATTGATCTCGAGGTCATTCTCGCGCGAATGCTCGCCGAGGATCATGCCGACATAGACCTTCTCGCCGGGACCGATGAACAGGGTGCCGCGCTCCTGGAGATAGAACAGCGCGTAATGCACGGCGACGCCGTCGGCGTTGGAGATCAGGGCGCCGTTCCGCCGCCCCTCGATCACCCCGCGCCAGGGCGTGTAGCCGGCAAAGAGCCGGTTCATCACCCCGGAGCCACGGGTATCGGTGAGGAACTCGCCATGATAGCCGATCAGCCCGCGCGACGGGATGGAGAACACCAGCCGCGTCTTGCCGCCGCCCGAGGGCCGCATCTCGACCAGCTCGCCGCGCCGGCGGCCGAGCTTTTCCACCACCACGCCGGCATAGGGCTCATCGACATCGACCACCACTTCTTCCAGCGGCTCCTCGCGTTCGCCGGTTTCGGGATTGAGGCGCGTCAGCACGCGCGGGCGGCCGATGGCGAGTTCAAACCCCTCGCGGCGCATGGTCTCGATCAGGACGCCGAGCTGCAATTCGCCGCGCCCGGCGACCTCGAACGCATCGGTCTCGGCGCTGTCGCTGATGCGGATCGCGACATTGCCCTCCGCCTCGCGATAGAGGCGGTCGCGGATCTGGCGCGAGGTGACCTTGCTGCCCTCGCGTCCGGCGAGCGGGCCGTCATTGATGCGGAACGTCATGGCGAGCGTCGGCGGGTCGATCGGGCTCGCCGGCAGGGCGGCGGCGAGGTCCAGCGCGCCGATGGTCTCCGGCACCGTCGCCTCGGCGAGCCCGGCGATGGCGACGATATCGCCGGCGATGGCTTCCTCGGCCGCCACCCGCTCCAGGCCGCGGAAGGTGAGCAGCTTGGTCAGCCGCCCGGTTTCGACGACACTGCCATCGTCGCGCAGCACCTTGAGCGGCATGTTGAGGCGCGCCCGCCCCTGCTCGATGCGCCCGGTCAGCACGCGGCCGAGAAAATTGTCGTATTCCAGGATCGCCGCGACCATGGCGAACGGCGCCTCGGTCTCGACCTTCGGGGCAGGCACATGCTTCAGGATGAGATCGAAGAGAGCCGAGAGATCGGCACGCGGCCCGTCCAGCGTCGTATCCGCCCAGCCTTGCCGGCCGGAGGCGTAGAGCATGGGGAAATCGAGCTGCTGCTCATCGGCGCCGAGCGCGGCGAAAAGGTCGAACACCTCGTCATGCACCTCGTCCGGCCGGGCATCGCCGCGATCGACCTTGTTGACCACGACGATCGGGCGCAAGCCGCGCTTGAGCGCCTTGCCGACGACGAATTTGGTCTGCGGCAGCACGCCCTCGGCGGCGTCCACCAGCACCAGGGCGCCGTCCACCATGTTCAGGATGCGCTCCACCTCGCCGCCGAAATCGGCGTGGCCAGGGGTATCGACGAGATTGATCCGGGTCTCGCGCCACAGCACGCTCGCGCATTTGGCGAGGATGGTGATGCCGCGCTCGCGCTCCAGGTCATTGCGGTCGAGCGCCCGCTCGGCGACGTGCTGATTGTCGCGAAAGGCGCCGGATTGGCGCAGAAGCTGGTCGACCAGGGTGGTTTTGCCATGGTCGACATGGGCAATGATGGCGATATTGCGTAAGGTCATGGGGATGATAGCGCCTCGGTATGCTGCGCCGCACAGATAGCGAGACGAGGCGAGGATTGCGAGGAATAAATCCGCGCGGACCCTGCCATGCACGATTTGCCACCCTCATCGCCGCCGGCGAATGGTTTGCGCGGGAAGCGGCGCGTGGCATCCTGGCGCGGTGACCGAAGACCCTCCCGATCCGGCCCCCTCGTCTCCTAAGGCGGCCCCGAGCGAGGCGGCCCCGAGCGAGGCGGCGCTGCATGAGGCGGCGCTGGCCCATCTCGCCCGCTATGCCACCACCGAGGCCGGACTTTTGCGCGTGCTCGAGCGGCGGATCGCGCGCTGGCGGCGCGGCGCCTCGGGCGAGGCCGAGACGTTGGCCGTGGCGGCGGCGGCGGCGCGGGCGGCAGTGCTGCGCATCGTCACGCGGCTCGCGGCGGCGGGTGGTGTGGATGATGCCGCCTTCGCCCGCGCGCGGGCCGAGCGCCTTCATCGCGCCGGGCGCTCGCGCCGGGCGATCGCCGCCCATCTCGCCGCCCGCGGCGTCGCCGCCGAAACCGCGCGCGCGGCCCTCCCCGATGATCCGGAGAGCGAACTCGCCGCGGCGCTGGCGCTGGCCCGCCGCCGCCGTCTCGGCCCCTTCCGCGCCGACCCGGCGCCGGCGCCGGATCGTGACCTCGCGGTGCTGGCGCGGGCGGGATTTTCCCGGGCCATCGCCGAACAGGCGCTGACGATGAGCCCGGAGGCGGCACTCGCCCTGGTGCTGCGGTTCCGGCGCGGCGGCGCGTGAGCGCCCCGAGCTTTACCGCCGCCGGGTTTTTGCGCGGCGCCCGGCGCAGCCTCGCGGTCGCGGCAGGGCTCGCGCCGTTCGGCCTCGTGGTCGGCGTGCTCGCCGCCGGCAAGGGGCTCTCGCTGGCCGAGACCGGGCTGATGAGCGGCCTCGTTTTCGCCGGCGCGAGCCAGATCCTCGCCCTCGATCTCTGGACCCATCCGGCGCCGGTGCTCGCCGCGAGTTTTGCCGCCTTCGCTGTCAATCTCCGCATGGCGCTGATGGGGCCGGCCCTCGCCCCCTGGCTGGAGCGGCTTGCGGGTTGGCGGCTTTGGGGCAATCTCTTTCTGCTCGTCGATCATGGCTTCGCGCTCGCCATCGCCGAGGGCCGCCGGGGCGAGCGCGATGGCGGATTTCTGTTCGGCGCCGGTTTCGCGCTCTGGTGCGCCTGGCTCGCTTGCAGCCTCGCCGGGCATCTGCTCGGCACCACGCTCCACCCGCCGCGCGGCCATCCGCTGTTTTTCGCCGCCCTCGCCGCCTTCGTCAGCCTCCTTGTGCCGCTCTGGCGCGGCCGGCACGATGCCCTGCCCTGGCTTGCCGCCGCCGCCGTGGCGCTGCCGGTCGCGCGACTCGCCCCGCACGGCGCCTGGCACGTGCTGGCCGCGGCGCTCGCCGGCGGCCTGGTCGGCGCGGGGCTCGAAACCCGGCGGGGGCGATGATCGAGGCGAGCAATCTGGCGGCGATCCTCGGCATGGCGCTCGCGACGCTCGCCTGCCGTGCCGGCGGCTATTTCCTGTTCCGTGCCCTGCGCCCGACCCCCTTTCTGCGCGCCATGCTCGGCTATGTGCCGGGGGCGCTGTTCGTCGGCTATGTCGCGCCGGCGCTGGCGGCGGGCGGGATCAAGGAATGGGTGGGGGCCGCGGCGACGCTGATCACCGTTCGGGTCTCCGGCAATATCGCGATCGGCATCGCCGCCGGCACGGCGAGCGCCTGGCTGGTCTGGCTCGCGCGATGACGCCCAGAACGCGCCGCCGCGCGATGACCCCCGAGACCCGCGCCGCCGCGCGGCTGATGCTGGCCGGGGCCAGCGCCACGTTTCTTGGCGTCGGCATGCAGCGCTTCGCCTATTCGCTGTTGCTGCCGGCGATGATCGGGGCAAACTGGCTCGGCCCTGGTGCTGCGGGGGCGCTGGGGGCGGCCAATCTCGGCGGCTATCTCGTCGGCGCCCTGCTCGGCCCGCTGCTCGGCCAGCGCCTCGGCCTCATCGCCGCGCTCCGCGCCTCGATGCTGCTGGCCGCCGCCTGTTTCGCGCTCTGCGCGGTCAAGGGCGGGTTCCTCTGGTTCCTGGTCTGGCGCACTCTCGCCGGCGCCGCGGGCGGGACGCTCATGGTGCTGGCGGGGCCCGCGGTTCAGGCGGCGATCGCGCCGCGCTGGCGGGGACTGGCGGCCGGCCTCACCTTCACGGGCGTTGGCAGCGGCATCGTCTTCGGCGCGCTGGTGGTGCCGTTTCTGCTGCGCGACGGGCTTGCCGCCACCTGGCTCGCGCTCGCCATGGCGGGGCTTTTCGTCACCGCCGCCGCGTGGCGGTTGTGGCCTGCCACCGCGCCGGTCGCGCGCCGGTCGCTGTTTGCCGGGCTGCGCCATCCCGCGTCGCTGCGCCTGATCGCCGCCTACGCCATGGCCGCCATCGCCGCGACGCCGCATATGCTGTGGTGGCCCGATTTCATCACCCGCGGCCTCGCCCGGGGGAGTGCCGCCGGCAGCGCGTTCTGGCTGCTGTTTGGCGTGAGCGCCGCCGCCGGCCCGGCGCTGTGCGGCCGCCTCGCCGATCTTCTCGGCTTGCGCCGGGCGCTCGCGCTCGCCCTGCTCGCCCAGGTGATCGACACCGCGCTGCCGCTGCTTTGGCACGCGAGCGGGGCCTTGGCGGTCTCCACGATCCTTGCCGGGGCGACCGCGACCGGGGTTTCAGGGCTGTTCCTGCTCCGCACCCGCAGCGTCGGCGGCGAGGCGGCGCCTGCTCTCTGGAGCCTCGCGACGGCGGCCTACGGCGCGGCACAAACCGCGATCGGGTTCCTGCTCGCCTGGCTCTATGCCACGACAGGCAGCCATTTACCGCTGTTCGCGATCGGCCTCGCCGGCGCGGTGCTGACCTTGCCGCTCGCCGACGTCACCCCTCGACGCAAGATCTGAAGTTTACTTTCTCCCCACGGGAGCGGCCGCTTTCGGCTGGTCATGAAAAAGGGGGTGTTACCCCCCTTTTTGCAGCCCCGCGCGCTTGGCCCGGATCAGTGGAGATCAGACCACACCCGGCGCTTGACCGCATAGGTCACGCCGGTCAGGAAAATCAGGAACAGGATCACGCGGACGCCGGTCTGCTTGCGCTCCTCCATCTCCGGATTGGCCGCCCAGGTGAGGAAGGTGACGACATCCTTGGCCTCCTGATCGAGCGTCGGCTTCACGCCATCGGTATATTGCACCGAGCCTTCCTGCAGCGGCTGTGGCATCGCGATCTGATGGCCGGGGAAATAGGTATTGTAGTTCATCCCCGACATCAGCTTCACGCCGGGCGGCGGGTCGGCATAGCCGGTGAGGATGGCGTAGAGATAATCGGCGCCGCCCTCGCGCGCGAGTTCGAGCACCGATTGGTCGGGTGGCAGGGCGCCGCCATTGGCCGCGCGCGCCGCCTGTTCATTGGGGAACGGCGCCTTGAAGTGATCGGAGGGTTTGCCCGGCCGCTCGATCGGCTGGCCTTGATCGTTCACGCCCCCGGGAACCTGAACGCTCGCGGCGATCGCCTTGATCTGATCCTCGCTGAGCCCGATGCCTTCGAGGTTGCGATAATAGAGCTGGTCCATCGAATGACAGTTCGAGCAGACCTGCTGATAGATCAGAAAGCCGCGCTGCGCCGAGGCGCGGTCATAGGTGCCGAACGGGCCGCTGAAGCTCCAATCGATATGCGGCAGCGGCGGCACCGGGATATCGACGGTGCTGATCTCGTGCGCTGGCGCCTTTGCTTCCGGCTTGTCGCCCGATTGCGCAAAGGCGGCGGGAGCCAGCATCGCGGCGCAAGCGGCGGCAGCCACGGACAGGCTGAGACGTTTCAGGCCACGCATCACGCCTTCTCCATCGGCTTGGCGGTCGCACCACCGGGCATCTTGCCGCCGCCGAGCACCGGCCGGCTGATACTCTCCGGCAACGGCAAGGGCCGTTCCAGCTTGCCGAGGACCGGCAGGATGACGAGGAAGTGCAGGAAATAATAAAGGGTCGCGAGGCGGCCGATCACCACCCAGATCCCTTGTGGCCGGTGGGCGCCGACGGCGCCGAGCGCGAACACCGAGATCACCAGGAGCCAGAACAACTGGCGATAGATCGGGCGGAAGCGGGCGCTCCGCACCGGGCTGGTATCGAGCCAGGGCAATACGAACAGCACCGCGATCGAGCCGAACATCATCATCACGCCGCCGAGCTTGTTCGGCACCGAACGCAGGATCGCGTAGAATGGCAGGAAATACCATTCCGGCACGATCTCGGCCGGCGTTTGCAGCGGATTGGCCTGGATGTAGTTGTCGGGGCTCGCGAAGAAATTCGGCGCGAAGAACACGAGGGCGGCGAGCACGATGAAAAACACGCAGATCCCGACGCTGTCCTTGATCGTGTAGTAGGGATGGAAGGGGATGGTGTCCTGCGGCGTTTTGACCTCGATGCCGAGCGGGTTGTTCGACCCGGTGATGTGCAGCGCGACGACATGCAGGAAGACGACGCCGACGATGACGAACGGCAGCAGGTAATGCAGGCTGAAGAAGCGGTTGAGCGTCGGGTTATCGACCGCGAAGCCGCCCCAGAGCCAGGTGACGATGGATTTGCCGACCAGCGGGATCGCCGAGAACAGGTTGGTGATGACGGTCGCCCCCCAATACGACATCTGTCCCCAGGGCAGGACATAGCCCATGAACGCCGTCGCCATCATCAGCAGCAGGATGACGACGCCGAGCATCCAGAGCAATTCCCGCGGCGCCTTGTAGGAGCCGTAATAGAGGCCGCGGAAAAGATGGACGTAGACCACGATGAAGAACATCGAGGCGCCGTTCATATGGGCGTAGCGGATCAGCCAGCCCCAGTTCACGTCGCGCATGATGCGCTCGACGCTGTCGAAGGCGAGCATCGAATTCGGCGCGTAATTCATGGCAAGGAACACGCCGGTTGCGATCATGAGCACCAGATTGACCATCGCCAGGGCGCCGAAATTCCAGAAATAATTGAAATTCCTCGGCGTCGGGAAGGAGCCGTATTCCTTCTGCATCATGGTGAACACCGGCATCCTGGTATCGATCCAGTTGATCACCGGGTTCTTGAACTCACTCTTGTGCAGGCCGACCATCGCGCGCCACTCCGTTCAGGAAATCAGAAAAACCGCCTCAGCCGATCTTGATTTTGGTATCATTCTCGAAGGCGTAGGGCGGCAGGTAGAGATTGAGCGGCGCCGGCCCGTGCCGCACCCGGCCCGAGGTGTCGTACTGGCTGCCATGGCAGGGGCAGAACCAGCCCCCCCATTCGCCGCGCGGATCGGTCGGCTTGTTGCCGAGCGGGATGCAGCCGAGATGGGTGCAGATGCCGATCAGGACGATCCATTGCGCGTGCCCGGCCTTGACGCGATCGGCGTCGGATTGCGGTTCGATCAGATCGCCGAGCTTGACGTCTTCCGCCGCCTTGATCTCGGCGGCGGTGCGATGGCGGACAAAGATCGGCTTGCCCTGCCAGAGAACGGTGATGCCGGAACCTTCGGGGATCGGCGCCAGATTGACCTCGACCGAGGAGAGCGCGAGCACGTCCTGGGACGGGTTCATGCTGTCGATCAGCGGCCAGGCGATCGCCCCGGCCCCGACCAGGGCGCCGGCGCCGGCGACCATTTTCAGGAAATCGCGCTTGGTTGCGCCGTCTCCCGGCCCGTGTCCGGCGCCAGGATGAGGGGAATGAGCGGCGGTATCGGCCATCGTTACCTCGGTCCCCGCGCCTGTCGCGGAGTTATTGCCTCACAAAACATCACACAAGTCCGGACACCCCGAGAGCATCCGGGGGTGCCTTGCAGATATGAGCCGCGCGCATATTAGGCGCGCCCATGAGCGACTGCAACAGACCCCCTGATGGAGCGTCCGTCAACCCCGGCGCGGAGGGTGACACGGTGATTTCTCACCCCGCCGCCGCCCATCGCCATCGCCATCGACAGGAGCCGCCGCCGCCGCCATAACGCGGCGGCATGATCGAGATGCTTCCCCATCACGCCCTGCAAGAGCCCGCCCGCGCCTGGTTCGAGGCGCTGCGCACGCGAATCTGCGCTGCCTTCGAGGCCATCGAGGACGAGGACGATAGCGCCGATGCCCCGCCCGGCCGCTTCCAGGCCACATCCTGGCGCCGCCCGCAGGAAAGCGGCGCCAGAGCGGGCGACGACGGGGGCGACGACGGGGGCGGCGGCGGCGAAATGCGGGTCATGCGCGGGCGCGTCTTCGAGAAGGTGGGGGTGAACGTCTCCACCGTTTGGGGCGAATTCAGCCCCGATTTCGCGGCGCAAATTCCGGGCGCGGCCGAGGACCGGCGCTTCTGGGCGAGCGGCATCAGCCTCGTCGCCCATATGCGGAACCCGCACGTGCCGGCGGTGCATATGAACACCCGCCTGATCGTCACCACCGAGGGGTGGTTCGCCGGCGGCGCCGATATCACCCCGGCGGCACCCGAAAGCGCCGCCGCAAAAGCCGACGCGGCGCTGTTCCATGACCGCCTCCGCGCCGCCTGCGACACTTTCGATCCCGATTATTATCCGCGCTTCAAAGACTGGTGCGACCGCTATTTTTATCTTCCCCATCGCGGCGAGCGGCGTGGGCTCGGCGGCATTTTCTACGACCATTTGCGAAGCGGCGACGCGGCGCGTGATTTCGCCTTCACACGCGCGGTCGGCGAGGCGTTTCTCGACATCTATCCGGCGATCGTCCGCCGCCGCATGCGGACGCGCTGGACGGACACCGAGCGCGAGCATTTGCTCATCCGCCGCGGCCGCTATGTCGAATTCAACCTGCTCCATGACCGCGGCACCCTGTTCGGCCTGAAAACCGGAGGCAATATCGAGGCGATTCTCATGAGCCTGCCGCCCGAAGTCCGCTGGCCATAAGCCGCGCCGCTGCCGTCACGCCAGCCGGCGAATGGCATCGCCCGGCGTCAATTCGCTTGCCGAGAGCAGCCGCGATCGGGCAGGAAAGAGGCGTGATCCGTCATTTTTCCCGGCCCCGGCCTGCCGTAATTTTGCCGCCATTCCGCCCCCGATGAGCATCGCGCGCATCCCCTCCTTCGCGTTTTCCGGGATCGAGGCGGTGCCGGTCGAGGTCCAGGTGCAGATCGCGCCGGGGCTCCCTTCCTTCCT
>JAJZBV010000015.1 GCA_021851785.1 Pseudomonadota bacterium | reverse complement strand
CCGTGCGTGACCGTTCCCGCCGGCAAGGGGCCGAACGGCATGCCGCTCGGGGTGCAGATCGTCGGCCGCTTCGATGACGATTCCGCGACCTTGGCCTGGGCGGAGTGGGTCAGGCAGGCGATGGGGTAGTCAAAGCGACGCGGAATTCAATTTGGCAAGTACGTTGTCTATGGTGTTACTAAGGTCTGTTCGGAGCTTAGCGCCGCCTGATGCAGTGTTTCCGTAGCTGATTATCCGAAAATGTGCGATATCAAAAGGAAAATTGGCGGATTTGCCGCCTGAATTTTCCTGGTGAATCAGGATGGTTTCCTTTCCCACTGTGTGTGCTATTCCAAGTTCGTACATCACATTTGCATTTCGCCCGGTTAAATCCGCGATGATAAAGCGAGATTCACAAATGGATTTCCATATATCCTGCATTATGGCGTTATTGGTATTAATATCGTCAGCGCGCCTTGCAACAAGATTATTAGATTCAATAGCTGGTCTGACAATGTCGGTATAAATTTGAGTTAGATTATCCTCAAATGGCATGAGTATAAATACTTGCCGATCCTGAATCGGATGGACATTCGGACCGAAGATCGGATTGAATGGTATCATTGAAGTGGGAACCTTTTGTCGCGAAAGCTCACTTTGCATAACTTCTATTGCCGTTGCGTCTAGGAATTTGTTTTGCTCCGTCGGATTGAGGTCGAGCCAATCGAGGGTCAGCGTGACAACGCAAAAATCCTGGCCGGTCCTGTCAAGCAAAAAGGAAAGAAACGCTGACGCGTCGGGCCGTCCGGGGCCATTGACACTCAAATTGAAAAAAGAAATCGTTACCATGCCAAGTTGCGGACGATAGCCAACAAATATGGTGTTTTCGTACTCACCACATATGACGGACCCGGGAGCGAGGGGGCGGATATGTCTCCGAGGAATTTTTGACTCGGAAATGAGATTTTCTAGACGCTCTTCGAATTTTTCGATGAGATTGATTGCCCGTTGTCGCTGATCTTCGGGCATATCTCCGCCGCCAGTGTAAGCCCCTTTTATGTTTTCCTTCAGCACGGGTTGCTTACCTCCGTTCCGACCATCACGGTCGTTTTCCTTGTGGTCACATCGGAATTCTAGCGGCGCGTATGGGAACTCCGGGAACCATCGTTTTCCTGTGGGGTTAGCCATCGATCCAGCATTAGCGTGCCGACGGAATTGCGCGGTGAAGAACAATAGCACAGCGCCGCCGGAATCTAGCCTTTTTGATGGCGCGGCTTGGTTTGGCTTGAACGAGACGGAAGCGGCGGTTTGTTGCTGCCATTGCCACGAAAGAGCTGCCGAAAGCGCTCGCTCAGCCCTTGTGAGCCTATCAGGTAACCTTACGCGGCGCGCGCGGCGTCGGGGGCCTCTGTGGAGAGTTTCGCGAGATCGGCGGCGAGGGCGGCGAGGGCCGGCGCCCAGTCGCCCGGGCTCGGCTGGCGGTAGAGGCGAAGGGTCGGATACCACGGGCTGTCTTGGCGTTCACGCAGCCAGCGCCAGCAGCCATCGAAGCGGGACAGCATCCAGACCGGTTTGCCGAGCGCCCCGGCGAGATGGGCGACGGCGGTATCGACCGAGATCACCAGATCGAGCCCGGCGATGATGGCGGCGGTCTCGGCGAAATCTTTCACCTCCGCCATGGGATCGCTGATCGTGAAGGGCGGGTTGGCAAGCTCTTCCGCCGGCGCCCCCTTCTGGAGGCTGACGAAGGCGATGCCCGGCACCGCGCCGAGCGGGGCGAGGGTGGCAAGCGCCAGCGAGCGGCGGGGATCGATCCGGCGGGCATAGGCGCGGTGGGATTGCGCATGGCCGGCCCAGACCAGACCGACGCGAAGCCCTGTACCGCCCACTGGGCCGGTCGAAAGGCGGCTCGCCCACAGGTTCGCCAGGGCGGGGTCGACGGCGAGATAGGGGATGGCGGCGGGGATGGTCGTGAGATCCGTCCCGAACACGTGCGGCAGGCTGAGCAGCGGGCAGTGGAGATCGAAATCGGGCAGCGCCGCGCCGGTCGCGACCACCTGGATACCCCCCGGCTCGATCCCCGGCAGCGCGGCGCACAGCCGGGCCAGTTCCGGCTGCACTTCGAGGATGATACGCGCCCCGCTTGCGGCGACCAGCTTCACGTAGCGGATGAATTGCAGCGTGTCACCGAACCCCTGCTCGGCATGAAGCAGGAGGGTGCGCCCGGCGATGTCCTCGCCTTGCCAGCACGGCCGGGAAAACCCCCGCGCCGCCGCCGTGATTTGTCGCCGGCGGTGCTCGAACAGCGCGAACCCTTCCCGCATATGGGTGCCGCTGGTGAGCAGGACGAGGGCGAGATTGACCGCGATATCCGGATCGGCCGGGTTGGCCGCGACCCCCCGGCGAAGCGTCGCGATCGCCGCCTCGATCCGGCCGAGGCCGAGGAGCGCGATGCCCTTGTTGCTTTCGACGCGCGCGAGGCCGGGATGGTATTCCAAGGCAAGGTCGGCGGTAGCGATCGCGCGATCATATTGCCCCATTTCGGCCAGCGTCGCGGTCAGCGTCGCATAGGCATCGGCGTCGCCCGGCGTTTGGCGCAAAACCTCGGTGCAGAGCGCGATCGCCGCCTCGAAGCGGCCGAGGGCGCGGAGCGCGCTCGCATGGTTGACGAGAAGGGCGGGGAGCGCGATGCCGGCGGCGCGGGCCGCCTCGCAGGCGCCGAGGGCGGCTTCCGGCTGGTCCGCGAGTTCGAGCATGAAAGCGAGATTGACCCAGGCCTCGGCATTGTCGGGCGCGCTGGTGACCGCGGCGCGGAAGGCGCTGGCGGCGTCGGCCGGGCGGCGGAGCGCGTGCAGCGCCATGCCGAGATTGAACCAGACCGGCGAGGCCTGCGGCCGCGCCGCCAGAACCTCCCGATAGGTGGCAACCGCGGCCTCGATCTGGCCCATGAGGTGCTGGCAGCGGCCGAGGCCGAATTTGGCCTCGACGAGATCGGGCGCGCCGGCAACCGCCTCGCGATAGGCGGCGGCGGCGGCCTGGGCCCGCCCGTCCTGTTCCAGCGCGGCGCCGAGGAAAAGATAAAAGCGCGGCGCCGGGGCCAGCGCCAAGGCCTGGCGGAACAGGATCGCCGCGGTCGCCGAGCGGTTCTGCGATAAATGCAACAGCCCCCGCCGGTAGCGCGCCTCGGCGCTATCGGGGAAATGGCTGATGGCGACGAGATAGGCCCGCTCCGCCGCTTCCGCGGCGCCGGATTGCTGCAGGGTGGAGGCGTTTTCGAGGATCTGGTCGAGGGTCATGGGCCACCTGCGGCTGTGCTCGGCTTGTATTTCACCATTGCCCGGTAAAGACCCGATTAATCCCGCGCCGGCGCTCTTGCCCCGCCGACCCGCAAGGGAATATAGGAAGCACGACGCCACAGCCCGGCCGCGCGGCGCGGGGGGGCGCAAGGCGCGCCCGCCGGAGAGGGTTTCGGCGAGGACGGGCCACATCACCGGGCCGGGGGGCAAATCGGGGATAACCGACGGACATCATGCACCCATTTCATGCGCTTTGCCATCAGACCCTGGCCGATATCCGCGCCCAGGGACGCTATCGCAGCTTCACCCCGCTCGGGCGCAACGCCGAGCGCTTCCCGATCTATGAATGGGAGCGGGACGGGCAGAAGTGCGATGTCACGGTGTGGTCCGCCAATGACTATCTCGGGATGGGGGTCGCCGAGGTCACGATGGAAGCGGCCTGCACGGCGGCGCGCAGCCACGGGGTCGGCGCCGGCGGCACCCGCAACATCGCCGGCACCAGCCCGCTGCACGACGCCCTGGAGGCGGAACTCGCCGATCTCCACGGCAAGGAGGCGGCGCTTTTGTTCACCTCCGGCTATGTCTCCAACGACGCCGCGCTGACCACCATTCTCGGCAGCCTCCCCGGGTGGGAGGTGTTTTCGGACGCGAAAAACCACGCCTCGATGATCGCCGGCATGCGTCACAGCCCGGCCAAGCGGCATATCTTCCGCCACAACGATCTCGGCCATCTCGAAGACTTGCTGCGCGCCGCGCCGGCCGCTTCGCCCAAGCTGATCGCCTTCGAGAGCGTCTATTCGATGGACGCCGATATCGCGCCGATCGGCGCCATCGCGGCGCTCGCCCGCCAATACGGCGCCCTCACCTATCTCGACGAGGTCCACGCCGTCGGCCTCTATGGCCCGCAAGGCGGCGGGGTCGCCGAGCGCGACGGGGTCGCCGGCGAGATCGACATCATCGAGGGGACGCTGGCCAAGGGGTTCGGCACCCATGGCGGCTATATCACCGGGCGCGCCGAGGTGATCGATTTCATCCGCTCGACCGCCGCCGGGTTCATTTTCACGACCTCGCTGCCGCCGGTCATCGCCGCCGCGGCGCTGGCCTCGATCCGCTATGTGCGCGCTCATCCCGAGCGCCGGGCGCGGCTGTTCGAGCGCGCCGAGACGCTGAAGCGCCGCCTCGATGACGCCGGCATTCCGCGGCTGCCTTCCGCGAGCCATATCGTTCCGGTGCAGATCGGCGACGCCGCGCGCTGCAAGGCGGTGAGCCGGCGGCTGCTCGACGAATTCGGCATCTACGTGACGCCGATCAATTACCCGACGGTGCCGCGCGGCACCGAGCGTCTCCGCTTCACCCCGGGGCCGTTTCATACCGACGCGATGATGGACGATCTCGTCGCCTCGCTCCGCGCCGTGCTCGATATCCGGGCATCGCGGGCGGCATAAAGCGGGCGCCGAACGCGGCGTCCGGCGTATCCCCGAGCGCTCTCAGCCCCGCATCCCCGAAAGGAGGTGCGGCGCGGCGCGGCGGGTGATATCTTTGTCGAAATTTCGTGCCGGCGCGGGTGATGGAAACCGCGCCCGCCGGGCGGCAGAGATACAGGGCAGCGAGGCGAGGGTGGCCGAACGGATTTTGATGGTGGCGCTGCTCGGCATTCTGCTGGTGGGCTGCCTTTATGTGCTTTCGCCGTTCTTTTCGGCCATTCTCTGGGCGGCGATCCTGGTATTCGCGAGCTGGCCGGTCCATCAGCGCTTGCGCCGCTTCGGGCTCCCGGCTTGGCTCGCGGCGTTGACGATGGTGCTGCTCGCGACGGTTCTCGTTCTGCTGCCGCTCGCCATCGCCTTGCCGGGTGGGGGCAAGGATGTCGCGCATCTTCGCCTCGCGATCCAGGCGGGGCTGCAAAACGGGCTGCCGACAGCGCCGCGTTGGGTTGGCGAAATGCCGATCTTCGGCGCGTTGCTGAGCGACCTCTGGAATAGTTGGGCCGCCGATTTCAACGTCATGGTGGCGTTCTTCCGGCCCTATTTCGGCGCCATCATCGAGGAGGGGCTGCGGCTTCTGCTCGGCATCGCCAATGGCATCGTCGGTTTCGGCGTCGCGCTGTTCATCAGCTTCTTCTTCTATCTGCACGGCGAGGTGATGGGGTTCTGGCTGGTCGCGGCGCTGGAGCGGGTGTTCGGGCCGCAGGCGGCGCGGCTGCGCGCCGTCATCGGCAAGACCGTGCGCGGCACCGTCTATGGCATTCTCGGCAATGCGGTGGTGCAGGGGCTGCTGGTGTTTTGCGGCCTCTGGCTCACCGCCGTGCCCAGAGCGCCGCTTCTCGGCCTGATCGCGGGCTTTCTCGCGACCCTGCCGATCGGGGCGCCGCTGATCTGGATTCCGGTGATGCTCTGGCAGCTCGGCATCGGCGAGACCGCGCACGCGGTTTTCCTCGGGCTTTACGGGCTGATCGTGGTCGCCGGGCTCGACCATGTGATCCGCCCCTATTTCATCGCCCGCGGCGCGCAACTGCCATTCCTCCCGACCGTGCTCGGGGTGCTCGGCGGCGCCATCGGGTTCGGCCTGCTCGGTGTGTTTCTCGGCCCGGTGCTGCTCGGCATCGGCCTCTCCCTGGTCAAGGAATTCGCCAAAGGCGGCAGACCCCGTCCTGATCCCGCGCCGGTGCCGCGGCCGGTCCATGACCCCCCCCGCGTCACGGCGGGTTGAGCGCGGTGCGCGGGCCGAACGCGACGGCCGCGCCGCCGAGGATGCCGCCTCCGCCGCGCTGACCGCCGAGGGCTGGGCGATTCTCGCGCGCCGCCGCAGAACCGCGGCCGGCGAGATCGACCTGATCGCCGAGCGCGCTGGTCTGCTCACCTTCATCGAGGTCAAGGCCCGCGCGAGCCTTGCCGAGGCCGCCGCGTCGCTCTCGCCGCGCCAGCGCCGCCGCCTGCTCGCCGCGGCCGAGATCGTGCTCGCCGAGCAGCCCGGCTGGGGCCGCGCCGGGGTCCGTTTCGACGTGATCGTGGTTGATCGGGCCGGGCGGCTGCGGCGGATCAGCGACGCGTTTCGCGCCGACGATTGAGCGCTATCCGCGCCGCCACGCGTGCAGCCGCGCGAGCCAGGCGAGACCACGTTCGGGCGTATGGTTCTGGCGCCAGAGGCCGGCGGCGGCGCGCAAAGCCTCGCTTCGCGTCGGGTAGGGATGGATGGTCGCGAGGATTTTCTTGAGCCCGAGCCGATGCCGCATCGCCAGCGTCGCCGCCGCCAGCATCTCGCCGGCGCCATGGCCGACGATGGTCGCGCCGAGAATCCGGTCACCGCCCGGCGGCGTCAGGAATTGCACGAACCCCTCGCTCTCACCCTCGATCAGGGCACGGTCGAGTTCGGCGAGATCATAGCGCGTCACTTCGTAAGCGATGCCTTTCTCTCGCGCCTCACGCTCATTGAGACCGACGCGGGCGATCTCGGGGGTGGTGAATGTCACCGCCGGCACCGCGTCATAGTTCGGGCGCAACCGCCAGAGCCAGCCGAACAGGCCGTTCAGTGCGGCGTACCCGCCCTGATGGCCGGCCATGTGGGTGAATTGCCATGGCCCCGTGACATCGCCACAGGCGAGGATATGCGGGTAATTGGTCTGCAGCCAGGGATTGGTCGCGATCGTGCCGCGCTCGGCGAGACGAACGCCGATCTCCTCCAGCCCATAGCCGTCAACCCGCGGCTTGCGCCCGATGGCGACCAGGAGGCGGTCGAAGGCGATGTCGCGTGGCCTGCCTTCGCCCTCGACCCGCAGCGCGAAGCCGTCGCCGGCGCGCGTCACCGCGAGCGCGCGATGGCCGGTGAGGAGGGTGATCCCCTGCCGCGCCATGGCCCGTTCGACCATGGCCGCGACCGTTTCGTCCTCACGGATCAACAGCCGGGGCGCGAGTTCGACGATCGTGACCTGGGCGCCGAGGCGGGCGAAGGCTTGCGCCAATTCGCAGCCGATCGGGCCGCCGCCGAGGATGACCAGGCGGCGCGGCAAGTCCTCGAGATTCCAAAGCGTCTCGGAGGTGACGAAGGGGGCGTCGGCGAGGCCGGGCAAAGGCGGAATCACCGGTTCGGCGCCGGCGGCGATGACGACCGCGCGGGTGGTGAGGGTTTCGCCGCCGATCGCAACGCGCCAGGGGTCGAGGAGGCGGGCCTCTCCCATGCGGACATCGACGCCAAGCGCCCGATAGCGTTCGGCCGCGTCATGTGGCGCGATGGCGGCGATGGCGGCGCCAATCCGGGCTCTGGCGGCGGCGAAATCGAGCCCGGCGGCGGCGGCGTGGATCAGCGTTTTCGAGGGGACGCAGCCGGAATTGAGGCAATCGCCGCCCATCCGTCCGCGCTCGATCAGGGTCACGCGGGCGCGGAGCGCAGCCCCGAGATAGGCGGCGACGAGGCCGGCGGCGCCAGCGCCGATGACGATGAGATTGCGATCGAACCGAAGCGGCCGCCGAAAGCGCTGCGGGGTCGCCGCCATCTCAGGCGCGCTTGCGGGCCGAGCGGGCGCGCGCCGGCGCCGGTTGCGCGGCGAGCGGGGCGAGAAGCGGGGCGAGGAAACGGCCGGTATGGCTTGCCGGCGTCGCTGCGATCGCCTCCGGCGTGCCCTCGGCGATGATCCGCCCGCCGCCATCGCCGCCCTCCGGGCCGAGATCGAGGATCCAATCGGCGGTTTTGATCACTTCCAGATTATGCTCGATCACCACCACGGTATTGCCCTGATCGACGAGGGCGTGGAGCACCAAGAGCAGCTTGCGCACATCCTCGAAATGAAGGCCGGTGGTCGGCTCGTCGAGGATATAGAGGGTGCGGCCGGTGGCGCGGCGGGCGAGTTCCTTGGCGAGCTTGATCCGCTGCGCCTCGCCGCCGGAGAGCGTCGTCGCCGGCTGGCCGAGCTTGATGTAGCCGAGCCCGACCTCGCGCAGGATAGCGAGCCGGTCGCGGATGCGGCTTTGCGCGGCGAACAAGGGCTGCGCCTCGTCCACCGTCATCTCCAGCACCTCGGCGATCGAGCGGTCGCGGAATTTCACCTCCAGCGTCTCGCGGTTGTAGCGCTTGCCCTTGCAGACGTCGCAGGTGACGAAGACGTCGGGGAGGAAATGCATCTCGATCTTGATCACCCCGTCGCCCTGGCAGGCCTCGCAGCGCCCGCCCTTGACGTTGAAGCTGAAGCGGCCGGGCTTGTAGCCGCGCGCCCGCGCCTCGGGGAGTTCGGCGAACCAGTCGCGGATCGGCGCGAAGAGATCGGTATAGGTCGCGGGGTTGGAGCGCGGCGTGCGCCCGATCGGCGATTGGTCGATATCGATGATCTTGTCGAGGAATTCGAGCCCCTCGATGCGTTCATGCGGCGCCGGCACCTCGGCCGCGCCCATCAGCCGCCGCGCCGCCGCCTTATAAAGCGTGTCGATGATCAACGTCGATTTGCCGCCGCCCGAGACGCCGGTGACAGAGGTGAACACGCCGAGCGGGATGGCGGCGTCGATCGCCTTCAGGTTATTGCCGCGGGCGTTGATGATTTTGAGCTGTTTGCCGCGTGCGATCGGCCGCCGCCGAGCCGGGATTTCGATGCGGGCGCGGCCGGAGAGATAGGCGCCGGTGAGGCTTTCGGGATGGGCGGCGACCTCGGCCGGCGTGCCCTCGGCGACCACGCGCCCGCCCTCGCTGCCGGCGCCGGGGCCCATGTCGATGAGATGGTCGGCGCTCCGGATCGCATCCTCGTCATGCTCGACGACGAGGACGGTGTTGCCGAGGCGCTGCAGGCGCCGGAGGGTTGCCAGCAGGCGGGCATTGTCGCGCTGATGGAGGCCGATCGAGGGCTCGTCGAGCACGTAGAGCACGCCGGTGAGCCCGGCGCCGATCTGGCTCGCGAGGCGGATGCGCTGGCTCTCGCCGCCGGAGAGACTCGCCGAGCCGCGCGCGAGCGTCAGATAGTCGAGCCCGACATCGACGAGGAAGCGCAGGCGCTCGCCGATTTCGCGCAAAATCCGCTCGGCGATGGCGCGCTTCTGCGGCGAGAGCTGGGCCGCGACGCCGGCGAACCAGTCATGGGCGGCGCGGATCGAGAGATCGGACGCCTCGGCGATGGTCTTGCCGGCCACCTTGACCGCCAGCGCCTCCGGCTTCAAGCGCGCGCCATGGCACACCGCGCAGGGTTTTTCCGCCTGATAGCGGGATAATTCCTCGCGCACCCAGACGCTGTCGGTCTCGCGCAGCCGCCGTTCGAGATTGTGGATCACGCCCTCGAACGGCTTGGTCACGGTATAGGCGCGGACGCCGTCCTTGTAGTCGATCGCGATCGGGGTCGTGCCGCTCCCGAACAGGATCACCTCGCGGAGCGACGCCGGCAGATCTTCCCAGGGCGCGCGCGAACTCGTCTTGAAATGGCGGGCGAGGCTCTGGAGGGTCTGGGCGTAATAGGGGGTATCGGCGCGCGCCCAGGGCGCGATGGCGCCCTCGGCGAGGCCGAGGCGCTCATCGGGGACGACGAGCGCGGGGTCGAAGAAGCTTTCTACGCCAAGCCCGTCACAGGCCGGGCAGGCGCCGTGCGGGCTGTTGAAGCTGAAGAGACGCGGCTCGATCTCCTCGATCGTGAACCCGCTCACCGGGCAGGCGAAGCGGCTGGAAAAAATCATCCGCGCGCCGGTGGCCGCGTCCTCGGCATAGACGATGCCGTCCGAGAGGGCGAGTGCGGTCTCGAAACTGTCGGCGAGGCGGGCGGCGAGATCGGGGCGCACGACGATGCGGTCGACCACCGCCTCCAGCGTGTGCTTGAGCTTGCGGTTCAGCGCCGGCACGCTGTCGATCTCAAAGAGCTTGCCATCGACCTTGACGCGGGTGAAGCCGCGGCGCTGCAACTCGGCGAGTTCCTTGCGGTATTCGCCCTTGCGGTCGCGAACCACCGGGGCGAGCAGGATGAGCCGCGTGCCCTCCGCCAGCGCCAGCACCCGATCGACCATCTGGCTCACCGTCTGCGCCTCGATCGGGAGACCGGTCGCCGGCGAATAGGGCGTGCCGGCACGCGCCCAGAGGAGGCGCATGTAGTCGTGGATTTCGGTGACCGTCCCCACCGTCGAGCGTGGGTTGTGGCTGGTGGTTTTCTGCTCGATCGAGATCGCCGGCGACAGCCCCTCGATGCTGTCGACATCGGGCTTCCCGGCGAGTTCGAGGAATTGCCGCGCGTAGGAGGAGAGGCTCTCGACGTAGCGGCGCTGACCCTCGGCGTAGATGGTATCGAAGGCGAGCGAGGATTTCCCCGACCCTGAAAGCCCGGTGATCACGGTCAGGCTGTCGCGCGGGATGACGACGTCGATATCGCGGAGATTATGCTCGCGCGCGCCGCGCACGATGATGGAGCCGGGCATGCGGCAGGGTCCGGGTGGGTTGTGTTCGGAGGCCAGAAAGAGGATATGGCAGGCTCCGCCGCGCTTGGAAAGGGGCGCGCGGCGGGGTAGGGTGATTGCCCAAGCCTGACGTCAAGCTTGTCCCGCGCGAGGAGTGAACCGCCACCATGGCTGGCAGTGTGAACAAGGTGATCCTGATCGGCAATCTGGGCCGCGACCCGGAAGTGCGGAACACCCAGGATGGCACGAAAATCGTCAATTTCACCCTCGCCACCAGCGAGACCTGGAACGACCGCGCCTCCGGCGAGCGCAAGGAGCGCACCGAGTGGCACCGGGTGGTGATTTTCAACGAACGCCTCGCCGAGATCGCCGAGCGCTATCTGCGCAAGGGCAGCAAGGTCTATGTCGAGGGCGCCTTGCAGACCCGTAAATGGACCGACCAGGGCGGCCAGGAGAAATCCACCACCGAGGTGGTGCTGACCCGCTTCCGTGGCGAGCTGACCATGCTCGATGGCCGCGCCGCCGAGGGCGGCGAGGCGCGGGCGGCGCCGATGCGGGCGGAAAAGCCCGGCGCTGGCGCCGCGAGTGGCGGCGGCCGCCCGGCGACCGCCTGGGAGCCGCCGGCGAGCGACCTCGACGACGAGATCCCGTTCTGATCCCGGCATGAGCGAAATACCGCCAAGCCCGCCGGAGCCGCCAGAGGGCGGCCCAGTTTCGGGCGTACAGCCGGTCACCATCGAAGAGGAGATGCGCCGCTCCTACCTCGATTACGCGATGTCGGTGATCGTCAGCCGGGCGCTGCCGGATGTCCGCGACGGTCTGAAGCCGGTGCATCGACGCATCCTCTATGCCATGCACGAGGCCGGCTGGACGCCGGACAAGCCCTATCGCAAATCGTCCCGTGTCGTCGGCGATGTCATGGGTAAATACCACCCGCATGGCGATGCCGCGATCTATGACGCCATGGTGCGCATGGCGCAGGGCTTTTCGATGCGGGTGCCGTTGATCGACGGCCAGGGCAATTTCGGCTCGATCGACGGCGATCCGCCGGCGGCGATGCGTTACACCGAGGCGCGTCTGGCGCGCGTCGCGATGGCGCTGCTCGACGACATCGACAAGGACACCGTCGATTTCCAGCCCAATTACGACGAGAGCGAGCGTGAGCCGCGGGTTCTGCCAGCGTCCTTCCCCAATCTCCTGGTCAATGGCGCGAGCGGCATCGCGGTCGGCATGGCGACGAATATCCCGCCGCACAACCCGGGCGAGATCATCGATGCGACGCTGGCGCTGATCAATGATCCCGATCTGCCGCTCGCCGCCCTGACCGCGATCGTGCCAGGGCCGGATTTCCCGACCGGCGGTCTCATCCTCGGCCGCGCCGGCATCCAGAGCGCGTTCGCGACCGGGCGCGGCAGCCTGGTCTTGCGCGCGCGCACCGAATTCGAGCAGATCCGGCGCGATCGCGAGGCGATCGTGGTGCGCGAAATCCCTTATCAGGTCAACAAGACGACACTTCTCGAGCGCATCGCCGAGATGGTGCGCGGCAAGCAGATCGAGGGCATCTCCGACCTCCGCGACGAGAGCGATCGCGACGGCATGCGCATCGTCATCGAACTCAAGCGCGAGGCGACCGCGGAAGTGGTGCTGAACCAGCTCTTCCGCCACACCCAGCTCCAGACCAGCTTCGGCGTCAACATGCTCGCCCTCGATGGCGGCAGACCACGCCAGATGGGCATCAAGGAGGCGCTGGTCGCCTTCATCACCTTCCGCGAGGAGGTCATCCTCCGCCGCGCCCGCTTCGAGCTTGCCGCCGCGCGCGATCGTGCCCATCACCTCGCCGGGCTCGCGATCGCGGTGCAGAACATCGATCTCGTGATCCGGCTGATCCGCCAGAGCCCTGACGCGGCGGCGGCACGCGCCGCGCTGATGGGGATCGACTGGCCGGCCGAGGACATCGCGCCGCTGCTCGCGCTGATCGATGACGCCGGCAATGCCGTCATCGGCGGGCTGGTGCGGCTCACCGAGACCCAGGCGCGCGGCATCCTCGAACTTCGTCTCCAGCGTCTCACCGGGCTCGAGCGCGACAAGATCCACGCCGATCTGGTCGAAACCGCGAAACGCATCGGCGAGCTGCTCGCCGTCATCGCCTCCCACCCCAGGCGGATGGAGGTGATGGCCGAGGAATTGCGCCAGATCCGCGCCCGCATCGCCTCGCCACGCCTGACCCAGATCGCCGACGGCATCGCCGATCAAGACGACGAGAGCCTGATCGAGCCGCGCCAGATGGTGGTCACCATCACCCGCGACGGATTCATCAAAGCGACCCCGCTCGAGACCTTCCGCGCCCAGAATCGTGGCGGCCGCGGCCGCACCGCGGCGGCAACGCGGGGCGATGACATCATCACCCGGAGTTTCAACGCCCACACCCATCAATGGGTGCTGTTCTTCTCCTCCGGCGGCAAGGCGTTCCGCGAAAAAGTCTGGCGCCTGCCCGAGGGCGGACCGACCGGCAAGGGCCGGGCGCTGGTCAATTTCCTCCCCGAACTCGGCGCCGATCAGGTGACGGCGGTGCTGCCGCTGCCCCAGGACGAGAGTCTCTGGGAGGGGCTGCATCTGGTGTTCGCGACCGCTTCCGGCTCGGTGCGGCGCAACCGGCTTTCCGATTTCCGCAACATGCGCGCCGCCGGCCTGATCGCCATGAAGCTGGACGAGGGCGACCGGCTGATCGGCGTCGCCACCTGCCGCGAGGGGGATGACACGTTCCTCGCGACGCGGCGCGGCCGCTGCCTTCGCTTCACCATCACCGAGGACAG
Source organism: Pseudomonadota bacterium (assembly GCA_021851785.1). GTDB lineage: Bacteria > Pseudomonadota > Alphaproteobacteria > Acetobacterales > Acetobacteraceae > Acidibrevibacterium. Next base: position 48,203 of record JAJZBV010000015.1, on the reverse strand, counting down.
TCTCCGCGTCTTCGCCGGGCGTGACAGCGCCGGGGTGCGCGGCATTCGCCTCGGCCGCGATGACGAGGTGATCAGCCTTTCGGTGTTGCGTCATGTCGCGGCGAGTATCGAGGAACGCGCCGCCTATCTCCGTTTCGCGACCGCGCGCCGGCGCGGCAATGGTGGTGCCGGCAATGGGGCTCCGGAAAACGACGCTGGCGAGAACGACAGCGCCGCCGTGGACGAGGCGGACGCCGAGGGACCGGTCGCCGAGGTCGCGCTCACGCCGGAACGGCTCGCCGAGCTGGAAGCGACGGAGGAGTTGCTGCTGACGGTGACCGAGGGCGGGTTCGGCAAGCGCTCCTCGGCCTATGAATACCGCGTCGCCGGGCGCGGCGGCCAAGGGATCGCCAATATCACCCTCGGGGCGCGTAACGGCCGCGCCGTCGCCGCGAGTTTTCCGGTGCGCCCGGGCGACGACGTGATGCTGGTCACCGATGGCGGGCGGCTGATCCGTCTCCCCGCCGATCAGGTGCGCGTCACCGGCCGCGCCGCCATGGGGGTGATGCTGGTGCGGCTCGGCGAGGGCGAGCGGGTGATGAGCGTGTTCCCGGTGCTTGAGGCCGAGGGCGACGAGGCGGAGGGGAAACAGGATGACCAGCATGACTGACACGGCCGTCGCGCGCCGGATCGGGGTCTATCCCGGCACCTTCGATCCGATCACCAACGGCCATCTCGACATCATCACCCGAGCGGCGCGGATCGTGCATCGCCTGGTCATCGGAGTCGCGGTCAATGCCGGCAAGGGGCCCTTGTTTCCACTCGATGAGCGGGTCGCGCTGGTGCGCGCCGAAACCGAGCGCGTGGCGCGAGCGAGCGGCACCGAAATCGTGGTGACATCGTTCGATACCCTGCTCGTCGAGTTTGCCCGCGGCGTTGGCGCAACCGTGATCCTGCGCGGGCTGCGCGCGGTGTCGGATTTCGACTATGAATTCCAGATGGCGGGGATGAATTACCGCCTCGCGCCCGATATCGAAACAGTGTTCCTGATGGCGAGCGAACGGCATCAGTTCATCTCGTCGCGCTTCGTCAAGGAGATCGCCCTGCTCGGTGGCGACATCGCGAGCTTCGTGCCGCAACTGACCCACGAGCGTGTGCTCGCACGGCTCGGTGGCCGGGACGCGTGACCAATATGAGGGAAAACCGGGGATGATCCATCGTCGGACATGGCTTTTTGCAACCACAACCCTGATTCTTGGAGGCATGATGCGAGAGAGCGAGGCGGCCATCCCGCCGGCGACACCGGAAAACGAGATCTATCTCGACCTCAAGGACGGGCGGGTCGTCATCCTGCTGCGCCCTGATCTCGCGCCCAAGCATGTCGAGCGGGTGAAGATCCTGTGCAAGCAGGGATTCTACGACGGAACACCGTTTCACCGGGTGATCGAGGGGTTCATGGCGCAGGGTGGCGACCCCACCGGGACCGGCACCGGGGGGTCGAAACTGCCTAATATTCCCGCCGAATTCACCAACAAGGCGCATTTCCTGCGCGGCACGGTGGGGGCGGCGCGCGCCGCCGACCCCGACAGCGCGAACAGCCAGTTCTTCATCATGTTCGCCCCGGCGCCGAGCCTCGACGGCCAGTACACGATCTGGGGCCAGGTGATCAAAGGGATGGAGTTCGTCGATCGCATCAAACGCGGCGACGGGCCGAACGGCATCGTCAAGGATCCCGACCGCATAGTGCATATGCGCCTTGCGACCGACGTCAAGGATTGACGCCCTGTTCTCCTTGTCGTTCAAGAGAGCGACGTGAGCCCGTAGCTCAGCCGGTAGAGCACGAGACTTTTAATCTTGGGGCCGAGGGTTCGAATCCCTCCGGGCTCACCATGAATGACAGTTTGATATAACATATAATTGATGATCCCCGTAGGCTCGCCCGGCAGTTCGTGGAGGTCAGGTTTTCCAAAACGGACAGCCAAAATCAATGCTTTAAGCCACCTCGTAAACCCTCAATGCGCCCAATGACCGCGAACCCGGGCAAGGCGGCCCGCGCCGCGATGACGGCCGGCCGGCCGCGGCTGGTATCGGTCCAGCCGCTCGACGTCCTGAGAACGCAGGGCGTGCAACCGGGGGATGATCGTTGCGGCATCCATTTCGCGAAGAACGCCTGCCCGAGCCAGGGCGGGAGGGACGTCTTCGTCGAACCGGTGCTGCCGCGCCCGGAACTGCTCGTCTGCGGCGCCTCGCCGGTTGCGGTCGCGGCGGGCGAGCCGTTGCGCTTTCTCGGCCTTCACCCCACGCCTTGGCGTTCCACGACAAAGCCGGGTTCGAAATCCGCAGCCAGCATCGCGCTCTGGCGCTCCGGCATGAAGGGCGGATTGCTGCCCGCATAGAGGATGCCGGTGGTGAAGCCGTCATCGCCGGCAAAGCGCGTCATGGCCGCGACCGGGTCCGTCGCCGGCGCGCCATCGAGGGCATGAACCGCCTGTTTCCAGGCCCGCTGTTCGGCGCGGAAGGTGACGCAGGGGCTCAGCACATGGATCACCGCAAATCCGGGATGGGTAATGCCGGCGGTGATCAACCGCGCCAGCTCGTTGGGATTGCCGGCAAAGCCGCGGGCAAAGAAATTGACCCCGGCGGCGAGCGCGAGCGGCAGCGGCGCGATGGGCGAAATGCCGGGGCCTTCGGGTGTCAGTTTGCTTTCACACCAATCGGGTGCGGTGGTCGGCGAGGCCTGGCCCTTGGTCATGCCATAGACCTGATTGTCCATCAGGATATAGGTCATATCGACATTGCGCCGGCAGGCGTGCAGGAAATGGTTGCCGCCGATGGAAAGCCCGTCGCCATCGCCGCCGGCCGCGATCACCGTGAGGTCGGGGCGCGCAAGCTTGACGCCTGCGGCGAGCGCCAGCGCCCGGCCATGGACGCCGTGGAAGCCATAGACGCTGGTATAGGCCGGCAAGCGCGAGGAACAGCCGATACCGGAGATCAGCGCGATGCTCTCGCGCGGCCGGCCGAGTTCGGCAAAGGCCTTGGTGAGCGCCGCGAGCACGGAGAAATCGCCACAACCCGGACACCAGATCGGCTTGATGTCGGATTTGAAGTCTTGCACGGTCAAAACTGGCGCGGTCGAAACCGGGATGTCGGGCATGAGGGTCACTCCCACGTGGCGAGACGGGCGAGGATGTCGGCGGGACGGATGGGCAGCGGTCCGGGGCGGCTGATCACCGCGACCTCGGCGGGCAAATCGTAATTGGCGCGAAGGAATTTGTGGAATTGCCGACCATGGCTCTGCTCGACGACGAGCAGCCGGCGCACCCCCGCGAGTGCCGCCGCCATCCGCGCCGGCTGGGCCGGGAGCAAGAGGCGGAGCGAAATCAGCCGGACCGCGAGGCCCGCCGCCCGCGCCCGCCGCATGGCCTCGCGCGCCGGGCCGGTGGCCGAGCCCCAGGTGAGGAGCGCGATCTCACCCTCGCCCTCGAGATCCGCCCAAGGCTCGCCATAATCGAAGGTCTCCAGCTTGCGCGCCCGCTTGTCGAGCTGGGCGTGATGGTCGCTGGCCTGCGCCGAGGGCGCCCCACGCGCGCTGTGCTCGAGCCCATCGGCGACATAGGTGGTGCCGGACGTGCCAGGAATCGCCATCGGCGAGACCCCCCTCGCGGTCAAGGCATAGCGTTGATAGCCTGCCCCCTCCGCCGCCGTCGCGATCAGCCGGCCGGGGAGGGTCGGCGGCGGCGGCGGCGGCGCGATGACGGCGCGGGACTGGCCGAGCGCCTGGTCCGAGAGCACGATCGCCGGGGTCTGCAAGGTCTCCGCCAGGACAACCGCCCATTGCGTCGTCGTCAGGCAATCGCCGATGCTGTTGGGCGCCAGCACGAGATGCGGCGCATCGCCGTGCAGGCCATGCACGGCGATGTCGAGATCGCTTTGTTCGAATTTGGTGGGGATGCCGGTGGACGGCCCCCCGCGCATGACATCGACGACGACGAGCGGCGTCTCGGAGGCGACGGCGAGGCCAAGCGCCTCGATCATCAGCGCGAGGCCCGGGCCGGAGGTCGCGGTCAGCGCCGGCGCGCCGGCGAAGGAAGCGCCGATCACCATGTTGATGGCGGCGAGTTCGTCCTCCGCCTGGACCAGCATCCCCCCGGTCTTGGCCAGCGCCGGCGCCATCCATTCCAGCACCTCGGTCGCCGGGGTGATCGGGTAAGCGGCGACGAAGCTGACGCCGCCCTTGAGCGCGCCAAGGCCGGTCGCCTGATTGCCGCTGATATTCCACCGCGTTCCCGCCGCGGCCGGCGGGGCGGCGAGGCGGCGCATCGGCGGTAGGCTCGCGGCGGCCTTCTCGCCCAGCGCCAAGGCGCCGGCGCTGGCCGCCAGCACCGCCTCGCCCTTGCGGCCGAGTTGGCGCGCCAGAACCTCGGTGACCAGCGCCGCGGGCAGGCCGATCAGGGCGGCGGCGGCGCCGAGCGCGATCATGTTCGCCCGTCCCCCCGGCACTGCGCGGGCAAGCTTTTTCATCGCGAGCGCCGCAACCAGCGCGCCACTTTCGCCGATCGCCACGGGCACCTCGCCCTCGTCCTGGTCGGTGATCACGAGGCTGGTTGCGGCGAGCGGCAATTCGGCGGCGAAACGGCTGAAATTGGCCCAGTCAAGGGCGATCAGGAGATCGAAATGATCATCGAGAGAGGACACCGGCGCGGTCGCGATGCGGAGCAGCGCCGCCGCCTCGCCGCCACGGATCTGCGGCCCCATGGCGCGGGTCATCAGGCCGAAAAACCCCGTCTTGGCGGCGACATCGAGCAAGATCTCGCCGGCCCGCATCGCCCCCGCGCCGCCCGAGCCGATGATGGCGAGCGAAACCGACTCGGCGCCGCCCGGTTCGGTGCGCGGGGGCGACCAGGGGCCACCCACCGGCACGATCGCGGCGCCGGCCCGCTCTCCGATGCGTTCTATGTCCATGCAACGCCTCCTCACATCCGCCATCCGGCGCCGGTTGTGACCGGGCGCCGTCAGGCATGAAGTTCCTGATATTTCGCCAGTAACGCCGTGCGGCTCTCACGAAAATCCGGGTTGTCCTCGATGCAATCGGCCGGGCAGACCAGCCGGCATTGCGGCTCGTCCTCGGCGCCGATGCATTCCGTGCAACGCAACGGGTCGATGGTATAGATCGGCTCGGCGACCGCGATCGCTTCGTTCGGGCAGACCGGACGGCAGGCATCGCAGCTCGTGCAATTCTCGGTGATCAGCAAGGCCATGAATTCCTCCCTCGCGCCGCCGGGTCAGGCGGCCTTCTCCAAGGCTTCCTCACGGGCCAGCTTCTCGTGGCGGAACGCCCCCCAGAGCGCCGCCCCGATCGCCCCGGCGTAGATCGAATCGGGATGATTGCGCACCGGCCACTGCACTTTCTCGTGTTGCATGGCCTCCTGCATGGCGGCGACCAGCCCTTCGTCATGGGCCAGCCCGCCGGTCATCAGCACCACGCCATCGACGCTGCCGATGGTCTTGATCAGCTTCGCCAGGCGATCGGCCATCGAGGAATGGATGCCGCGCAGGATATTGGCGGCGGTGATGCCGCGCGAGACCATGTTGATCACGTCCGTCTCGGCGAGCACGGCGCAAATGCCGCTCACTTTCTCGGGGCTGTCGCCTTGCTTGGAGAGCGCACCGATCTCGTCCTGGGCGATGCCGAGATAGCGCGAGATGTTTTCCAGGAACTGCCCGGAGCCGGAGGCACATTGGCTGGTCATCTTGTAGCTCAGCACCTTGCCGCGCCCATCGATCCGGATCGCGCGCCCGTGCAGCGCACCGACATCGAGCGCGCCGCGCGCTTCAGGGTCGAGAAAAATCGCGCCCCGGCCATGGGTGGTCATCGAGTAGAAATGCCCGGTATGAAAGCTGAGCGATTCCCCTTCGCCGGTGGTCGCGACATAATCGAGATCGCCATGGCGCATCCCGACCTCCTCGAGCGCGGCATGATAGGCTTCGGTCGCGAGTTGGAACGGATCGCGTTGGCGCACCCGATCGACGCGCCTGGCAAGCCAGCGTGTCGTCGTGCCGTCGGTTTCGAGAATCACGGTCTTGATGGCGCCGGTGCCGACGTCGATGCCTGCGGTCATGGTCATGGCTCTCACTCCCTCACTGGCTGATGGCGCGGCGCGCGAAGGCGGCGGCGCCGAGAGCCCCGGTATAGATCGAATCTGGGTTGATATTGATCACGACATCACCATAATTCTCGGTGATGAGCTGGCGTAATTCCTTCACCGCCGCTTCATTCTTGGCGACACCCCCGGTGAAGGTGAACTCATCGCGCACCCCGCCGGAGCGCGAAATGATCGACATCGCGCGGAGGATGATGGCACGGTGGAGGCCGGAGATGATGTCCTCGCGCTTTTCACCGAGCGCCAGACGGTCACGGAGTTCGGCGCCGGCGAATACCGTGCAGGTGGAATTGATGCGCACGCTCCTCGTTGCCTGCATCGCCAGCGGCCCGAGTTCATGCACGCCCATGTTCATCTCGTCGGCGATGTAGCCGAGATAGCGTCCGCATCCCGCCGCACAGCGATCGTTCATCTGGAAATTCTCGACGATCCCCTGGTCGTCGACCTGAATGGCTTTGGTGTCCTGGCCGCCGATATCGAGCACGGTTCGCGTTCCCGGATACATCATATGCGCGCCAAGGCCATGGCAGAGAATTTCCGAGCGAATGTTTTCCTTCGGAAATGGCAGCGTCACCCGGCCATAGCCAGTGCCGACGACCGACACTTCTTCGATTTCGGCCGCGAGCGCCGCCGCGACCGGGGCCGAGACTTGCCCCACCAGATCGGCAAGCTCGGGCGATATCTCGATCAGCCGCTCGAAGGCGCGGCGCAGTTTCTCGGTGACATCGCCGCTTGGCGGACGATTTTCCACCTCGATGATCGCTTTGTCATAGACGTTGAGCAGCAAATCGTAAGAAATATTGGCCGCTTTCGCTATCTTCTGTCCCACCGCCATGAAGCGCGAGCCGGCGAGATCGCGGAAAAAATCGGATTTGCGGCGCGCATCGCGGGCAAAGAGCGCCGGCGCATCGGCGCGCAAGGCGACGAAAATCTCCCGGATGGCCTCGGCGATGGCTTCCTCGCGACCCTCAAACCGCCGCCCCTTGGCCTTTTCAAGACATGTCGCCTCGAGATCTTCGATCTGTTCGACGAATTGGCCGAGACGAAAACTCCGCTCCAATGAGCCGAGGAAATCCTCGAGCCTGACCTCGGCCGCGGCGACGCTGGCGAGGCCCCGCTGCAACAGCATGAATCGGGCCGAAAGCAGCGCCTCGTATTTCGCGACCTTGCAGGCGGTGTCGTAATTCGCGCGGGAATTGGTGATCCCGCGTCCGAGCACGTCCATATTCTCGTCGAGCACCACCGCCTTGGTGGTGGTCGAGCCGAGATCGATGCCAATGAAAGCGTGCATGTTTGGACCTCCCGTTACGCCGCGCGGGCGGCAGATTTGCCACCCGCACGCCGTTGATCGACCATCTGGAAATAGCTCTCGAGCCGGTTTTTGATGTTGGCGGGCGAGAAGTAGCGCGGATCGACGAGATCGCTCTCGATGAACGCGCCCGGCTTTCCGGTCCGCCGCTCGATCTCGCGCAACACCAGCAACTGGCCAGCGGAAAAACTGTTGCAACTCTTGATCGAGTTGATCAGCAGACCGTCGGCCTGGTACTCATCCATGTATTTCTCGATGAGATCGATGCGGGCGGGGAGATTGCGGTTGGTGTAGCAGCCGAGGCAGTATTCCGCGAGGCTTTCCAGCGGGCGATCGGGATCATGGCGGAAGCCGAGATCATAGAGGCCGCCCACCTTGCTATACGTACTGGCGACGACGACCGCGCCCTCTTCGTAGAACATCTTCCAGAAATCACGGAAGCTGGTCCAGTTGGGCGGTCCCTCCACCACCAGCCGATACCGTTCGCTCGGCATGTCTCCCGCCGGCGTCACCGGCCCTTGCCCGCGCGCCAAGCGTTCACCGATTTCGGCGCGCAGCAGACGGTAATATTCGACCGCGTCCTCCGTGCCCCGGAAGGCGGTGAAGATCGGGCCGATATAATAGACGCCGCCGAAATAGGCGTCGATCGGCGACGGCTTGGCCTTGGCCGATTCCAGCACCCAGACCAGATCCTCCTCGGCGCGCGCCGAACGGGCAAGATTTTCGCGCAATCGATCGATGTCGAATTTCACACCGCTCACCCGTTCCAGCTTCGGGATCACCTCTTCCCTGATCTGCTTGACGACGTAGGAGACCATGTTCTGGGTGACCTGCCCGTCGCCCTGATAGGGCACGTGCAGCATCGCGGTCTCGCATTTGTACTGCTCGCGCAAAAGCTCAAACCATTTCATGAAGGTGAAACAGCCGGTGTAGGAGAGCAGCAACAGATCGGGGTCGGGCAGCTTCTGACCATCAGGCCCGATATTGCCCTTGGCGATCATGCCGAGATCGGCCTTGACATAGGTGCAGACATCCTCGGAATGGCCGCGCTTCTCGGCCTCCATGATGTAGCCGCCGGTTTTCTTGCGCATGCCATTCTGGATCGCGTTGATCTCCGGAAGATTGTTGAGCATGTCGAAGCACATGATCAGCTCGTTGAGATTGCCGGGAACGAAGGTCGCGACGACCTTGCGGCCATCGGCGGCCGCGGTCTCCAGCTTGCTGTAATTGCCGGTGATCATTTCCTTCTGCTTGAGCATCGAGCTGTCTTTTATCGTCTGGGCAGCGGGGATGTTGGTCATGGGTTGCTCCACAGCTTGATGGAATCGGCAAAAGTGCCCGCTTGCTCGCGGATCGGCTGCATCTGTCCGGAATTTTCCGCGTATTTGAAGGCGATATAGGGGATGTCGTGGGCGGCAAGAACATGTTGCAGCATCGGCCGCTCGAGCAGCGCCGGGTCGCAGAAGCTGGGCGAGGCGAAAATCACCCCCTCGGCCCGCGTGCGCTTCACCGCCTCCACCAGATAGAGGCCTTTTTTTGCCTGGTCCGGTTCATATTTCGCCGAGGTATCGTTGGAATTATGCAGATAGGCGTCGGCGAGATTGGCGATGGGGTCCCCCTCTTCGGCGACGTCCGATCGCTCCCAGCGGTTGACCAGCATGAAATCGTCATCGACGATATAACAGCCAGAGAGTTCGATCGATTTGATCAGATTGAGCGGCGGCTGCTCACAGAACGCGCCGGTGACGACGACCCGCGAATTATCCCGCCGCGGCCGGTTTTCCGCTACCGCCGCCGCCAAATACTCGCGCAGCATGCGGCTATGTTCCTCAACCGCGACGATCATGCCGGCGCGCATCAGGAGATACACCTCCGCCGACGGCGCTTGCCAGGGCTGGCGCGCGCGGAACGCATAGACCTCGCGCACCAAGGCCCGGTTTTCGTTATAGAGCGCGATCGAGACGCGGATCGCGTCATCGCTCACCGGCCGCCCGCTCGCCTCGGCCAGCATGTCGCGCAACTCGTTCAACTCATGGATGTAGAATTCTCCACCCACGTCGTCTCGGTAATTCTGCGGCACGTCGAAATAGCGGCTCCTGACCTTCGGGAACATGATTTTCCACATGCCGGAGAGGTTGCGGATCACGTCACAGATCGACGGAAACAGCATCGCATCGACGAAATCGAGCCGATTGGTGACCCCGAGTTCGATGGTCGAGCGCGGGATACGGCAGATATAGCTCTGGTAATAGGCGTCGCCTTGGATGACCTCGAGCTGTTCACCACCGCCGAGAACGCCGAGCGGAAGCCCGCCGGCGGCGTGGATCAATTCGCGCGGCACATAGAAAGGCATGTAGCCGACGACGATGCGGCCAGGGGCGGCGGCTTTCCATTCTCGCGCGTAGGTGAAATTGAGGTCGTCGAACAGCGCCTGGCAACGGGCGATGATTTCGGTCGTGGTGGTGCTCATGTCTACCTGTGCTCCCAATGCGGCGTGCGCTTTGCGAGAAACGCCTGCAGACCCGTCAGCGCGTCTTGGGTCCGCATCAGATCATCGAGGTATAGCGATTCGAGTTCGGCCAGGCGCGCCCGCGTCCGCGCGATGAGATCGGCACGCGAAGCAACCATCGCATGAGCCAGCGCGGCGGCGCTCTTGTCGGCAAGGTGGGCGCTGAACCATTCTTCCGCCACCCGTGCGGGATCCTCGGCCACCGTCTGGATCAGCCCGATCGCCTGGGCTTCCTCGGCGCCGAGGCTGCGGCCGGAGAGCAGCATGTCCTCCGCTGCCGGGCGGCCGATGCGTTCGGGGAGCAGAGCGGAGGCAGCCGGCGCGAACACGCCGAGCCTGATCTCCGGCTGGCCGAACATCGCGCCGGGGGCGGCGAAGATGCGGCTTGCGGTGAGCGCGAGTTCGAGCCCGCCGCCGAGACACTGCCCACGCACCGCGCACAGAACCGGCACCGGCAAAGCGAGAAGGCGAAGCAAAAGCGCATGAAACCCGCGCAGCATGGCGGCGCAATGCTCCGGCAGATGCTCCTCGACACTGGCGCCGAAGCTGAAATGCGGCCCTTCGGCATCGATCAGGACCGCGAGCGTCGGGCCGGAAGCCAAACCCGCGGTCAGCGCGGCATCGAGCGCCGCGATCATCCTTGCATCGAGAATATTGGCCTTGGGGCGCATCAAGCGCAGGCGGAGCAGCGCCTCACCCTCGCAACGCCAGGTGCGAGCCGGAGCGGCGTCCATGGTCAGGCTCCAGCGCGCGGGATCAGGCTCTCGACCAGATCCTCGCTCCATGGCGCGCCTTGCGCAAGTGCCAGACGGAGAGCAACGAAATCTATTTCGCGCCGCTCGCGCGGGCCTTCATTGAAGGCGCGGAAACCGGTGCGCGCCTCGGCCAGCATATTGAGCGCGAGCCAAGCCCGTGAATCTTCCTTGTTGGCGTTCCACGCCTCGATCTTGGGTTTGCGCAATTCCTCGAGACTCTTGGTGAGGCATTCCGGGAACGTCAACAGAAGCTTGCCACAGAGCGTCTCGACCTTCTCATCGAGGAGCGAGAGGTCGACGGTGCCGCGGGCGAGCATGCGTTTTCCCTCGTCCAGCGCGGCGCCGGTTTTGGGCTCGCCGAGCGCGAAGCGGCCCCATTCGTCCAGCAAGCGATCGGTGATCACCAGCGGGTTGGGCACGAACTTGCCATCGACCTTCAACGCCGGAACGATGTCGTGCAGCATGCCGAAACGATAGGCCTTGTGCGCCGACCAATGTTCGCAGAGCGTGCCTGATTCGAGTGCCCGCTCCATGCCGATCATCAGCGGCAGGAAATCGGTCGCGCCGCCGATCGCCGCCGAGCCGTGTTTGGGACCGGCCTGGCCAAGGCGCGCGAGATCCTGCGCGATCGAGAAATCGCACGCCATGCCGATCTCCTGGCCGCCGCCGATGCGCATGCCGTTGATGCGGCAGACGACCGGCTTGTCGCAGCCGAGAATGGCCGAGACCATGTCGTTGAACAGGCGCATATATTGGCGGTATTCCTGCGGATTGCCGGCATAGTACTCGGCGTATTCCTTGGTGTTGCCGCCGGTGCAAAAAGCGCGATCGCCGCTGCCGGTGAAGACCACGGCGACGACATCGCGCGCGGCGGATGCAGCGCGGAAGGCAAGGATCACGCCCTTCACCATCGCCGTCGTGTACGAATTGAGCTGGCCTGGGTTGTCGAGAATGATCCAGGTGTTATAGAGCCCCTCGACCATTGTGCCGTCGGGGAGGCGCGCCGGGCGCTTCTCGACCCGCAGCCCCGGGAAGGATACATCTTCGACCAGCGTATGCGGCGCCAGGGTCGCGGGCTTGGTGCGAGCGGCAACGGCAAGCGGGGTTTCAGCCATGGATCGGTTTCCTCTCAGACAGCAGGGACGAGAATGGCGCGACGCTTCAGCGTGTGCGCGTGCGCTTTGGCGAACACGGCGTTGATGTCATCAAGCGGATGGTGTTCGACGAATGGCTTAAGCCGCACTTTGCCGGCAAGCACGAGGTCGAGAGCGGCGGGATAAAGTTCCGGCGGGCAGCCCCAGTTGCCGAGCGCGCGGGCATCGAACGCCATGAGGTTGGAGAGCCTTATCTCCACCCGCGCCATCGTGAACCCGACCACGGCGAGTGTCGCGCCGGGGACAAGAAGACCCCAGGCATTGCTTTGACCGGCAGCGGTGCCGGAGCATTCGAAAATCTTCCACTCCGTCTGCCGCAGGCCGCGCGCGGTCGCGAATTCGGCGATCGCTGCCTTCTGTGCACGAGGATCGAGCGCCCGCGCATCGAGCGTCAGCGCAGCGCCATGATTGCCGATCTCGTCGAGCTTGTTGGCATCGATATCGATCGCGACGACGGTTGCGCCGAACGCGACGGCGATCTGCACGGCATAGCCGCCGACGCCGCCGATCCCGATCACGATCGCGAGATCTCCCGGCCCGACGCCGGCGCGGCGTACCGCCTGATAGGGCGTCGTCACCGCATCCGCGACCACCGAAACATCGGCGAGCGCAAGGCCGGCGGCGTTGAGACGAGCGGGATCGACCGCGCAGAGGCCGCGTCCCGGCACCCGGATATGGCTCGCGAAGCCGCCATCAATGTCATTGCCCGGCATTTTCTGGCGCCGGCAGATGGTCGCGAGACCGCGCTGGCAAAGGTCGCATTCCCCGCACGGGAGCACCGCTGGGACGATGACCGCCTGGCCGAGCCAGCGCTCTTCGCCGGCGCCGGCGGCGACCACACGGCCACTGATTTCATGGCCGAGCGCGAGCGGCGGCGGCTGATGGGTGCGCACGCCATCATAGACATAGCCGAGATCGGTATGGCAGACGCCACAGCCAGCGATCGCCACCACCACTTCGCCGGCACCGGGAGGAAAGGGATCGAACCCGCGCCGAATGAAGGGCGCGGCTGGTTCGGTCATCAGCCATTGGTAAGCCGTCTCGGCCATCCCCGGATCTCCTCCGCCGTCGTGGTCTTGGGGCGTCATTGAAGCTATCGCCAACCCAGTTACAACCATATTACCGCACCAGATTACCGAATAAGCGGCAAATGCCCGTTTGCCCCCGATGATCGCATCACGCTTTGATCTAGATCAATGTCGCGTGCTTTTTTGTGCGGATAGTGCGTGCTGGCGAAGGTCGTCAAAATCGGTAAAAACTTACTCTTTTCGGTGAAAAGACGGCAAACCGACGACCTCGACGACGGAGTGTCTAAACCCGCTGTCCTAAAACCATCCGATCGAACCGGGCCCGATTCCTCAAGAGCCGCTATTCCAAGGAGAAACGTCGATGAAAGAAACCCTGCGCCCAGGTCTCTCGCGCACTGAAACCCGGATCGTCGATCGTCCACGCACGATCGATTTCATGGGCGAGGATCTGCGCATCTACGGCACCCCGGAGCTGCTGCGCGATATCGAGTTCACCAGCCGCAACTTGCTTTTGGCACATTGTGACGTCGGCGAGGATTCGGTCGGCGTCAGCGCCGCGTTCGACCATTCCGCGGCCACCCCGCTCGGCATGGAGGTCCGCATCACCGCGACCATCGCCGGCGTCGAGGGCCGCCGCGTCGTGCTCGATATCGTCGCCTTCGACGCGATCGAGGAAATCGCCCGCGGCCAGCACACCCGCTTCATCGTCGATATGGCCAAATCGAAACAACGCTTGGCCGCGAAAATCGCGAAAGCGCAAGCGGCCGGCGCACCGGAACGTTGATCCGGGGCGCGCGGGATCGATCCTGAGGGAAGCGTCCATGTATGAAATCCGTATCCACGGACGCGGTGGCCAGGGCGCGGTGCTGGCCTCCGCTATCCTCGCCCAGGCTTTCGTCGATGAGGGACAATTCGCCGTCGCCATCCCGAGCTTCGGCTTCGAGCGCCGCGGCGCGCCGGTTTCCGCCTGCCTTCGCGTCGATCATCGTGAAATCCGCGCGCTCACAAACATCTATAATCCCGACTGCGTGATTTGTATCGACCCGAGCCTGCCGCGAATGGTCGATATCTTCGCAGGCATCAAGCCCGCAGGGACTCTGATCCAGGCCAGCGGAAAACACCCGGAGGCGATAGCCCATCCCGGCGATCTCGCGACCCTCGCCCTTTGCGATGCGGTCGCGATCGCACTCGCCATTTTCGGCCGGCCGATCACCAACGCGATCATGCTCGGCGCCTTCGCCCGCGCGACCGGCCTGGTATCGCTCGACGCCCTGAGCGGAGCGCTGGAGAAAGCTGAATTCCGTGATGCCGACCTGGCGCAAAACCAGCTCGCCTTGCGGCGCGGCCATGCCGAGACGGCGGTGATCGCGTTGACGCCGGAGCCGGTGTCATGAGCCGCCCGCGCGCCGATATGTCCGGAATTCCTGGCGATCTCGCCCCGGTCGCAACCGTGCTCAGCCCGATGTTGGCCGGTGATTGGCGGGCGATGCGCCCGGTGGTTGCGCGCGAGCGTTGCGTGAAATGCGCGATCTGCTGGCTCTCCTGTCCGGTACAATGCGTCATCGAGCGCGCGAGCTGGTTCGATATCAACCTCGCCGCATGCAAAGGCTGCGGCATCTGCGCTGTCGAATGTCCGCACCGGGCGATCCGCATGGTCGAGGAGGCGGGGGCATGAACCATCTCTCGCGGGTCGTCGTCTGCGATGGCAACGAAGCCGCCGCCTGGGCGGTGAAACTTGCGCGCCCCGACGTCGTTGCAGTCTATCCCATCACGCCGCAATCCTCGCTGGTCGAAACCCTCGCCAAATTCGTCGCCGAGGGCGAACTCGATGCCGAATTGATGACCGTCGAGGGCGAGCACAGCGTGCTTTCGGCGCTGCAAGGCGCCTGCCTCGCCGGCGCGCGCACCTATACCGCGACCTCGGGGCCGGGGCTCGCCTTCATGTTCGAGCCCTATGTCCGCACCCCTGGCCTTCGCCTGCCGATGGTGGCGTCGCTGGTCAATCGTGACATGCTCAGCCCGCAATGTGTCTGGGGCGGCCAGCAGGACGTGATGACCGTGCGCGATGCCGGCTGGATCCAGATATTCTGCGAATCGGCACAGGAGGTTCTGGACACGGTGATCATGGCCTACCGCATCGCCGAGCACCCCTCGGTGATGCTGCCGGTCAATGTCAACCATGACGGCAATTATCTCTCATTCGGCGTGAGCCGGGTCGAAATCCCGGACCAGCCGGCGGTCGATGCGTTCCTCGGCGAGAAAAACGTCAATTGGCACGTGGCCCTCGATCCCGAGCGCCCGATGGCCGTCGATCCGCTGACCGGCGGGGCGGATGCCGAGGGGGCGGCGCGGTTCGTCGCCTACCGCCAGAGTCTTTGCCGCGGCATGCAAGACGCGCTCGCGGTGATCAGCGAGGTCCACGCCGACTGGGCACGTGCATTCGGCCGCGGCCACGCGCCGCTGGTCGAGGAATACCGCCTCGATGACGCCGAGATCGGGCTGGTGACGATCGGCAGCATGAGCGGCGCCGCCAAGGACGCCGCCGATGCGGCGCGCGCCGAGGGGGTCAGGGTCGGGGTGATCCGGATCAAGACCTTCCGCCCGTTCCCGATCGCGGCCTTCGCCCACGCGGCGGCGAAGGTGCGGGCGCTCGGCGTCGTCGATCGCGCCGTCTCTTATGGCTGGAATTGCGGCCCCGTCTATCAAGATGTGTTGGCCGCGCTCTACCCCTCGGGCCGGCGCATGCCGGTGTTGTCGTTCATCGGTGGGCTTGCCGGCGCCGATCTCACCGAGGCGCATTTCGCGCGTGTGATCGCGCTGACGCGCGCGGCGCTGACGGAGGCGCAGGCGCCGCTTCCGTCGGCGCCGGTATGGCTCAATGCCGGCGGGGAGGAAAAACCATGACGGCCAGCAGCGATCATCTGATCATCGGCAGCTCGCACGCGGCGATCGCAGCGATCGCGGCGATCCGCTCGCAAGATGCCAAGACAACGGTGACGGTGCTGACCCGCGACCACCATTTTCCCTATTCGCCGACGCTGCTGCCCTATGTCGTCTCCGGCCGGGCACAGCCGGAGACAGCCATTCTGTGCGATACGGAATTTTTCGCCGCCCAGCGCGTCCGTTTCGAGAGATCGGCGGCGGTCGCCGCGGTGCGGCCAGAGACGCACGAGGTCGCGCTCGCGGACGGCACCGCCTGGCATTATGACAAGCTCTTGCTCGCGACCGGCGCCGCCCCCCTGCTGCCGGCTATCGCCGGGCTTTCAGATCTGCGGTTTCATTGTCTGCGCAGCCTCGATGACAGTCTCGCGCTGCGCGCCGGGCTCGGCGAGGCACGGCGCGCGGTGGTGCTCGGCGCCGGGCTGATCGGCATGCATGCCGCGGAAAATCTTGTCAAAGCCGGGATCGCCGTCACCGTCATCGAGCCGCGCGCGCAGGTGCTCCCGGGCTATTTCGACGCCGAGGCGGCGGCGCATATCGCGGCGCGCTTTGCCGCAAACGGCGTCGTCTTCCGGTTTGGCCGCACAGCGGTCGCGGCGGCCCCCGCCGGCGCGGAGGGTGAGAGTTGCCGGCTGACGCTCGATGACGGCGTCGAGATCGCGGCCGATCTCCTGCTCATCGCAACCGGCGTGCGGCCGGCATGTGACTACCTCGCCGGCTCCGGCATCGCGACCGATCGCGGCATCCTGGTCGATGCATTGATGCAAACCAGCGCGCCGGCGGTCTGGGCGGCCGGCGACGTCGCGGAGGCGCCCGCCTTCCCCGGACCCGGCCGCGCGGTCGCCGGCATCCTCCCCGAGGCGGTCGCCCAGGGCCGGATCGCCGGAATGGCGATGGCCGGGGATGCGGCGCTGCAACCCTATCGCGGCAGCATCCCGCGCAACACCTATGGCTTCTTCGGCGAGACGGCGATCTCGGTCGGCGCTGGCGTCGCCGCGACGCCCACCGCCGATGCCGAACTCCACATCCGGCGTGATCACGAAACCGGCGCCTATTGGCGGATCGCGCTCCGCGAGAACCGCCTGCTCGGAATCGCCGCCGTCAATCTGCCACTCGATGCCGGCATCCTTTGCGAACTGATCCGGCGCGAGATCGATCTCGCGCCGTGCAAGGCGCGTTTCATCGCCGCGCCACGCGAGACCGCACAGCGGCTGATGTCGCGGATTTGGCGCTAGGGAGGGACAGTTGATGGGCATCGCCTACAACACCATTGCCTTTCGCGGCGAGCTTTGCGATGGCTGCGGCGATTGCATGATCGCTTGCGCCGAAACGAAATCGGGGACGCGGGATCTCGCGCAAGCGCGGCTGAGGATTCTGCCGGCGGAGACGCCGGACGCGACGCCCGATCTCGCGCTCTGCCGCCAATGCGGCATGCCTGATTGCGCGACCCATTGCCCGGCCGGAGCCCTGCGGAAAAGCGCCGCCAGCGGCGTCATCGAATGGGACGCCGCACGCTGCGTCAATTGCCTGCTCTGCACCGCCGGCTGCGCCTATGGCGGCATCACCTATGACGCGGCGATCGGCCATGTCAGCAAATGCGATACCTGCGCCGGCGATCCCGCTTGCGTCCGCGCCTGCAAGAGCGGGGCGCTCGCCTGGCGCCAAGCCGCCGAACTCTACAACACCCATGGCGCACGCGAGGATCTGTTCGTGCCCGGGCTTTCGGCGTGCCAGGGGTGCCATTCGGAATTGCTGATCCGCCACACGCTCCGCAAAGTGGGGAGCGACGTGGTGGTGGCGGCGCCGCCGGGCTGCATCCCCGGGATGGGCACGGTCGGCTATAATGGCCGCACCGGCGCCAAGGTACCGATTTTTCACCCGCTGCTCACCAATACCGCCGCCATGCTCGCCGGCGCACAGCGGCAATTCCGCCGCCAGGGGCGCGAGGTGACCATGCTCGCGCTCGCCGGCGATGGCGGCACCGCCGATGCCGGGTTCCAGTCGCTCTCCGGCGCCGCCGCGCGCAATGATCCGATCCTGTTCATCTGCGTCGATAACGAAGGCTACATGAACACCGGCATGCAGGCCTCCGGCAGCACGCCGCAAGGCTCGTGGACCTCGACGACGCCGGTCGGCGCGGCGCTGCGCGGCAAGCCGGAGGAGGCGAAGAACCTGCCGCTGGTAATGGTGATGCATGACTGCGCCTATGTCGCCACTGCCTCCACCGCGTTCCTCGAGGATTTTTATGCGAAACTCGAGAAGGCAATCGTGATATCGCGGAGCGGCTTCGCCTATCTGCACGTCTATGCGCCCTGCCCGTCGGGCTGGCGTTTCCCTTCGGCGAAGACGTCCGAGATCGCCCGCCTCGGGGTTGAGACGAATTTCCATCCGCTCTGGGAGTTCACCCCCGAGCGCGGCATCCGTTTCACCCGCGCCGTCGATCGGCCGCGCCCGGTGCGCGATTATCTCGCCGGCATCGGCAAATACCGCCATCTCGCCGAGCACGAGATCGCGGCGATCGAGGCCAAGGTGGCCGAGCGGCTGGCCGCGCTTTCGCGCTTCGCCGCCGCCGCCCCATCCAGCGCCGCGCTCGCCGCGCCGCGCGTCCTCCCGGCACGCAATGCCTATCGCTTCCAGCCGGCGATCGAGACGATGTCGCGCGACGCGCTGGCCGCCTTGCAGTTGGAGCGGCTGCGCGCGGTGCTGCGACGGACCTATGACCGTGTCGCGCCATATCGCGCGAAATGCGACGCCATCGGCGTGCGGCCGGAGGATCTTCGCGGTCTCGACGATCTCGCCGCCTTCCCCTTCAGCCTGAAAACCGATCTCCGCGACGCCTATCCGTTCGGTCTCTTCGCCGTGCCGCGCGCCGATGTGTTGCGGCTGCATGCCTCCTCGGGCACCACCGGGCGGCCCACCGTGGTCGGCTATACGCGCGGCGATCTCGATCTCTGGGCCGAGCTGGTGGCCCGTTCCCTCGCCACCGCCGGCGCGCGGCCGGGCGATGTGATCCACAACGCCTATGGCTACGGCCTGTTCACCGGCGGGCTCGGCTTTCACGGCGGCGCCGAGCGCCTGGGCGCCACCGTGGTGCCGGCCTCCGGCGGCGGCACCGAACGGCAGGTCACGCTGCTTCGCGATTTCGCCGCCAACGTGCTGTGCGCGACGCCATCCTACGCCCTCAACCTCGCCGAAATCGCCGAACGCGACGGCATCGATCTCCGCGCCGGGCCGCTGAGGCTAGGCCTGTTCGGCGCCGAGCCGTGGTCGGACGGGATGCGCGCCGAACTCTCCGCGCGGCTCGGGATCGTCGCCCGTGACGTCTATGGTTTGTCGGAAGTGCTGGGCCCGGGGGTGGCGGTCGAATGTGAAGCCGGTGCCGGCCTCCATGGCTGGGAGGATCATTTCCTGTTCGAGACCGTGGATCCCGAGACCGGCGCGTCCCTGCCGCCGGGGGTGCCGGGAGAGCTGGTGATCACCACGCTCACCAAAGAGGCGCTGCCGATGCTCCGCTATCGCACCCGCGACATCACCCGCCTCGATGTCACGCCCTGCGCCTGCGGGCGGACGCATGCGCGGATCATGCGCATCACCGGGCGCAGCGACGACATGCTGATCATCCGCGGCGTCAACATCTATCCGAGCCAGGTCGAGGCGGCGCTGGTCGGCGTCGGCGGCGCCAGCCCGCATTATCAGCTCGTCGTCGAGCACAAGGGCGTGATGGATACGCTGACGGTGAGGGTGGAAGCCGATCCGCGCCTCGATCCCGCCGGCTATGCGGCGCTCACGCGCGAGATCGCGCACCGGATCAAATCGCTGATCGGCGTCAGCGCCACGATCGCGGTCGAGGCGCCGGGCACGCTGCCGCGCTCGGAGGGCAAGGCGGCGCGGGTGCGCGATCTCCGGCCCAAGCTGTAATGGAGAGAAGATGATGTCCATGTCAGCGAAAAAAGACATCCGTGAGGTGCCGAGCTATTGCTACAATTGCGTCGCCGGCCCCGATCTGATGACGGTGCGCGTCGAAAACGGCATCGCGACGCGCATCGAGCCCTGCCACGCCGCCGCCGCCATCCATCCCGGCCTCGGCCGGGTCTGCGTCAAAGCGTTTGGTCTGGTGCAGAAGACCTATAATCCGCATCGGGTGTTAACGCCGATGAAGCGCAGCAATCCGCGCAAGGGCCGCGACGAGGATCCCGGCTTCGTCGCCATCTCCTGGGACGAGGCGCTCGATACCATCGCCGCCCGGCTCAACGACATTCGCGCGCGCGGATTGCTGAACGAGGCCGGTTTGCCGCGCGTTGCGGCCACTTTCGGCCATGGCGGCACGCCGCAGAGTTATATGGGCACGTTCCCCGCCTTTCTCTCCGCCTGGGGCACGATCGATTACAGTTTCGGGTCCGGCCAGGGCGTCAAATGCGTCCATTCCGAGCATCTCTACGGCGAGTTCTGGCATCGCGGCTTCACCGTCGCCGCCGATACCGTGCATACGCGCTACATCATTTCCTGCGGCGCCAATGTCGAGGTCTCGGGTGGCGTCTGCGCGGTGCGGCGCCATGCCGATGCGCGGATCCGTGGCGTCAAGCGGGTGCAGGTCGAGCCGCATCTCTCGCCGACCGCGGCCTGTTCGGCGGAATGGGTGCCGATCAAGCCGAAAACCGATGCCGCCTTCCTGTTCGCCCTCATCCATGAGATTTTGTTCGTGCATCCGCGCCGCCGGCTCGATCTCGCGTTTCTCCGCGATCGCACCGCCTCGCCCTATCTGGTCGGCGAAGATGGTTATTATCTGCGCGATCCGCTGAGCCTCAAACCATTGTTCTGGGATGAGATCAGCGCCCAAGCGGTACCGTTCGACACCGAAGGCGCGCGTCCGGCGCTGGAAGGGCATTTCACCGTCACCGACGCGATGACGCGCGGCCCCGACGAGGAACGCCACCCGCGGCACAACGCCGCCGCGCGCACCGCCTTCACCGCCATGGCCGACACCATGGCCCCCTACACGCCCGAATGGGCTGCCGGGGTTTGCGACATCCCGGCCGCGACCATCCGCCGCATCGCCGCCGAGTTCCTGGACCATGCCTGCATCGGCGAAACCATCGACATCGATGGCGAGACGCTGCCGTTCCGCCCGGTCGCGGTGACCCTTGGGAAAACCGTCAATAACGGCTGGGGCGCCTATGAGTGTTGCTGGGCGCGTACCATGCTCGCGACCCTGGTCGGGGCGCTGGAAGTGCCAGGCGGCACGTTGGGGACGACGGTGCGGCTCAACCGGCCGCATGAGAACCGGCTGAAGAGCGTCCAGCCCGGCGAAGACGGTTTCATGGTCGCGCATTTCAACGCGACCGGGCGGAAGGACTGGCAGGCGACACCGACCGGGCGCAATGCCCATCGCACGCTGGTGCCGATCGTCGGCAATTCGCCCTGGGCGCAGGCGCTCGGTCCGACCCACCTCGCCTGGATGTTCTCGCGCGAGGCCCCGAAAGAATGGCCACAACCGGAATTGCCGGAGATCTGGTTCGCCTTCCGCACCAATCCCGCGATCTCGTTCTGGGATACCGCGGAAATCAGCCGCGCGATGGCGCGCATGCCGTTCATCGTCGCTTTCGCCTATACTTTCGATGAAACCAACCACATGGCCGATATTCTTCTGCCGGATGCGACCGATCTCGAAAGCACCCAGGTGATCCGCATCGGCGGCACCAAGTTCGTCGAGCAGCATTGGGCCCATCATGGCGTCGCACTGCGCGCGCCGGCGGTGGCACCGCGCGGGGAAGCCCGTGATTTCACCTGGATCTCGACCGAACTCGCCTACCGCACCGGGCTCATCGAACGTTACAATGCCGCCCTCAATCGCGGCGCCGCCGGCGCCCCGCTCAAAGGAGAAGGCTACGATTTCAGCCTGCCGACCAAGCATGCGCACAATGTCGATACGATCTGGAACGCGGTCTGCCAGGCGGCCACTGCCGAACTCAGTCACGGCGCCGACATCCACGATCTCGACTGGTTCCGCGCCCATGGCCACTACGTCGTGCCGTTCAAGCGCGAGGATTGGTATCTCTATCCGACCATGGCGCGGCTCGGGCTCCGTTTCGAACTCCCTTATCAGGAACGCCTGCTCCGGGTGGGCGAGGAACTCGGCCGGCGGCTGCACGAACAGAATATCCATTGGTGGGACAGCCAGCTCGACGAATATCTCGCCGTGCCGCAATGGCATGACGTGCCGGGCCGCTGGGTGCGCGCGATCCGCTCGCAAGGCGGCGATCCGGCCGATTATCCGCTCTGGGGGATCACCACCAAGGTGATGGCCTACACCACCGGCAACAACGCCGGCATTCCCCTGATGCACGAGGTCAGCGCCAATCTGCGCGGCCATGGCGCGGTGATCATCAACGCGGCGACCGCGCAACGCCTCGGGATCGCCGATCACGACTGGGTCGAGGTTCGCTCGCCGACCGGCGCGACCGAAGGCCGCGCCAGCCTGGTGCAGGGGTGCCGGCCGGATACGGTGGTCATTCCCGGCCAGTTCGCGCATTGGAAAACCCCGTTCGCTAAGGATCTCGTCTTTCCCTCGCTCAATCGTGTGGTGCCACTCTCGCTGGAGCTGACCGACGCCACCGGCTCGGGCGCCGATGTGGTGCGGGTCGCGGTTCGCAAGATCGCGCCGCCGGCGCGGGCGGGTGTGGCATGACCCGCTATGTGATGGTCGCCGATCTCCGGCGCTGCGTCGGCTGCCAGACCTGCACCGCCGCGTGCAAGGAAGGCAACGCAACGCCGCCCGGGGTGCAATGGCGGCGCGTGCTCGATCTGGAGGCCGGCACCTATCCCGAAGTCAGCCGCGTCTTTCTCCCGATCGGCTGTCAGCATTGCGCCAACCCGCCGTGCATGGAGGTCTGCCCCTCCACCGCGACCAAGCAGCGGGCGGACGGCATCATCACCATCGATGACGATCTCTGCATCGGCTGCAGCTATTGCATCATGGCCTGCCCCTATGACGCGCGCAGCCTGATCGAGGAGCGGCGCTATGCGTTCGGCGAGACGCCAACCGAACCCGAGGCGGCGCGCCTGGACAAAAACGCGGTCGGGGTCGCCAGCAAATGCACGTTCTGCGCCGGCCGCATCGACGCCGGCACCGCGCGCGGCCTGGTTGCGGGCCAAGACCCCGAGGCGACGCCACTTTGCGTCAATGCCTGCATCTCCGGCGCGCTCAGCTTCGGCGACATCGAGGATGAGAGCGGGCCGATCGCCACGCTGCTCGCGGAAAACCGTTGGTTTCGCCTCCATGAGCGCGAAGGCACCGAGCCCGGCTTTTACTACCTCTGGGACAAGGGGACGCTATGAGCGAGAGCATGGTTTCCCGCCGCCAGCGCTATTGGGATTTGCGCGCGGCGGGCAATTTCATCGGCGGTGGCACCGGCAGCGGGTTGATCGTTACCGCTTCGCTGGCGGCGGTGCTCGGCGCGCCGTTTCGCGCGGCCCTCATCCTCGGGCTCGCGGCCATCGCCGCCGGCCTGTCGCTGGTCTGGCTGGAAATCGGAAAACCCTGGCGCGCGTTCAAT
This sequence comes from Pseudomonadota bacterium, assembly GCA_021851785.1. GTDB lineage: Bacteria > Pseudomonadota > Alphaproteobacteria > Acetobacterales > Acetobacteraceae > Acidibrevibacterium. Next base: position 24,815 of record JAJZBV010000015.1, on the reverse strand, counting down.
GTTTTCTTTCATCCGCGAACCTCGTGGATGACGCGGGAGGGGATAGTCGCCGGCGCGCTGATCCCGCTCGGCGTGGTCGCGGCGGCGGTTTCGAGCCCCGCGCTGGCGTTGATCACGGCGGTGCTGGCGGTGGGATTTCTCTATTGCCAAGCCCGCATCCTGCGCGCCGCGCGCGGGATTCCAGCGTGGCGACAGAAGGAGATCGTGGCGCTGATCCTCGCCGCCGGCCTCGCCGAAGGTTGCGCCCTCGCGCTCATCGTCGGGCCACGGGACGGGGTCTGGCTCGGCCTCGCATTGGCCGCCGGGCTGGCGCGGGAGGCGGCATGGCGCTTCTATCGCACCGGCCTCGCGCGGGAGGCGGGAGCGGCGAAGATCCTCGCGGTGTTCGCGGCTCCTTCGGCCCGGCGCCTCGACGGGTTGCGTTGGGCGGGGCTCGGCCTGATCGCCGCCGCCTTGGTCATGCGGCTCTCGGCTGTAGCGGTGCCTGGTCTGATGATCTCCACCGCTTTCGTCATCGTCGGCTGTATGCTTGTGGTGCTCGGCGGCTGGGGGATGAAGATGTTGTTGATCACCCGCGCCGCCTTCACCCGCGCGATCTCGCTCCCGGTGGTGCCGATACGGGGCAGCAAGAAAAGCCATGCGCACTAACCCGTACGGCAAAAAGGCAAGGATTGCGGGCGCCTCAACGGGCGCGCCGCGCGGCTTGCGCCCGGCGCGCCGGCTTGATCTCGGCGACGCTCTCCCAGGGACGTCGGGCAACCAGTTTCAGCATGGTGGAGAGGCTGATCGAGCGCAGGGTCGCCCCGATCTGGGCATCGAGTTCGGCGAGCACGAAGCGCAGCCCCGCGGCGATGTCTTGGTCCTCGCCTGGCGGCACCGGCTCATCGGCCTCGGCGCTGGTCTCCTCGAACAAGCGAATCACATCCATCAGGGTCAAACGCTTGGCGTTGCCGGCGAAGCGATAGCCGCCTCCGACGCCGCGCACCGCGTCCACCAGCCCGGCGCGACCGAGATCGCGCAGCACCTTGGCGAGATGATGGGCGGAGATGCCGTATTTATCGGCGATCTCGACCGCGGTGCGCTGACGCCCCGGCTCGGCGGCGAGTTCGAGCACCGCATAAAGGGCGAAAGCGGTCGCTTTCTGCAGTTTCATGCCGGCGCACCCCGACGTGCAAGCGTGAATGACGGGCGTTCAGTCAAGACGCATCTCCAATTCGATGAACGGGCCGGCCATCATGCCCTGGCTGCGGAAGAAGGCGTGGATTACCGCGTTGTCGCGCGCGACCATGGTGCGAACGCGCTCGACGCCGGCGGCGCGAAACCGCGCGCGGACCGCGGCGAACAGGCGCGAGCCGAGGCCCCGCACGCGGAGCCGCGGGCGCACCTGCACAGCGAACACCCAGCCGCTCGGCGGGGAGCCGAATTCCCAGGCGCGAACTTCACCGATGATGAAACCATCAATGCGCCCGGGATCGCCCGCGACCAGGAAAAACCGCTGGTCGCGCCGGCGGGCGCCGAAGTGCTCGAACAATTCCCGCCAGTACTGCGGCTTGAGGAGGCCCGTCACTTCCTCATCGAGCGCGATCACCCCGGCGACATCCGCGAGCGTTGCCGAGCGGATGATCAGATCCTCGTCGGACTCCTGCGGCGTCGGCGTCGTGCTCCGTCGTGCCATGTCAACTCCCGGGATCGCTGGCGGGACGGCGCCATGCCGCGCGGCCGCAAGATGAGATCGCTATCGTAATGCCAGCCAATTGCGGCATTGAAGCACGATTTTGCCACCGCGCCAAGCCGGCGCGTCGAGCGGCGGCGCCGGAGAGCCTCGCCAACAAAGGAGAGAAAGATGCAAGATCATAGCATTCTTGTCACGCCGGGGCCGGGCGCGAGCCAGATTCATTTTGCGCCGCGCTTCAACGTCGCCGCGGCGTTCATCGACCGCCATCTCGCCGAGGGCCGCGGCACGGCCATCGCCATCCGCACCGAGAGCGAGGAAATCACCTACACGACGCTCGCCGAGCGCGTCGCGCGGACCGGCGATGCGCTTCTCGCGCTCGGGGTGCCGCGCGGCGGCCGGTTGCTGATGGTGGTGCTCGACGAGCCGGCGTTTTTCTATCTGTTTTGGGGCGCGATCCGCGCCGGCATCGTGCCGGTCCCGGTCAACACCCTGCTGCGCGCCGCTGATTACGCCTGGATGATCGACGATTCTGCCGCCGATGCGCTGGCCTATTCGCCGGAACTCGCGACCGAGATCGCCCCCGCGCTGCGACAGGCCCGCCACCAGATCTCGGTGGTGTTGCCGACCCGGGGGGATGGCGAGGCCTTGCCGGCGCTGATGGCGGCGGCGTCCGCAACCCTCGCTCCCGCCGCCCGCGGCCCCGAGGATGAGTGCTACTGGCTCTATTCTTCCGGCTCAACCGGCCGGCCGAAGGGCGCGATCCACGCCCAGCGCGATCTCGCGGTCGCTTGTTATTATTACGGTACAGAAACTCTTGGACTCCGCGCTGGCGACGTGTTCTTCTCCGCCGCCAAGCTGTTTTTTTCCTATGGGCTCAGCAACGCGATGGCGTTTCCGCTCTGGGTCGGCGGCACCGCGATCCTGATGCCCGGGCGGCCAACGCCGGAGGCCACCTTCGCCGCCATCGAGCACTTCCGCCCGACCATCTTCTTCGGCGTGCCGACATTATTCGCCCGTCAGATCGCCGAGTTCGCCCGTCTCAAGCCGGATCTTTCATCATTGCGCTTTTGCGTCTCGGCCGGCGAAGCGCTGCCCGCGCATCTGTTCGCGGCCTGGCGTGAATTGACCGGCACCGAAATCATCGATGGCATCGGTTCGACCGAGATGACGCATATGTATATCTCCAACCGCCCGGGCGACGTGCGGCCCGGCAGCACCGGCCGGGCGGTGCCGGGCTATGATCTGAAAATCGTCGATGAGGAGGGCCGCGAGGTGCCGGCGGGCACGCCGGGACGATTGCTCGTGCGCGGCCTCTCGATCGCCAAGGCCTATTGGCGCAATCCACGGCCGACCGCGGTCGATGGCTGGTTCGACACCGGCGATACCTATTGCGCCAATGAAGACGGCACCTACACCTATAGCGGCCGCAGCGACGATATGCTGAAGGTGGGCGGCATCTGGTGCTCGCCGGTCGAGATCGAGGCGGCGCTGATCGAACATCCAGAGGTGCTGGAAGCGGCGATCGTCGGCCGCGCGGATGCGGATTCGCTGATCAAGCCGGAAGCCTGGATCGTGCTCAAGAACCAAGACGCGCCGCCGCCGGCCGGAATCGTGGAGGCACTGGTGCATCACTGCAAAACCCGCCTCGCGCCCTACAAATATCCGCGCTGGTTCCATTTCGTCGCCGATCTCCCGAAAACCGCGACCGGCAAGATCCAGCGCTTCAAGCTCCGCGAGCATGAGCCTCCCGCCGCATCCGGAGCCGTCATCGAGGGGACCATCGCGGCGGCACCAGGTGAAAGCGCATTCGTTTGATCTCGATCAAACATTCGCCATCGCCGCCGCGCTAAATACGCATTGATGTACCAGTTTTAGAATTTCGGGGCTAAAGAGGAGAACAAAGCGATGCAACGAGACCGGCCATCACCCAGGACGCACATCCGCGCCTTTCGCCTCAATGGCCGGGCGCGGGAAATTCTCGTCGCCGATTCGGAGCTGCTCCTCGATACACTCCGCGAGGCGCTTGGCCTCACCGGCACCAAACAGGGCTGCGATGGCGGCGAATGTGGCGCCTGCACCGTGCTGATCGACGGCAGGCCGCGGCTTGCCTGCCTGACCCGCACCGAGGAATGCGCCGGCCATGACGTCGAGACCATCGAAGGTCTCGCCGAGAATGGTCGCATGAGCCGGCTGCAACGGGCTTTTCATGAACGCCTCGGCACCCAGTGCGGCTATTGCACGCCCGGCATGATCATCGCCGCCGAAGGCCTGCTGCGCCGCGACCCCGCGCCCGACGAGACGGCGATCCGCGCCGCCCTCGCGGGCAATCTCTGCCGCTGCACAGGATATGTCAAAATCATCGAGGCGGTGCAGGAAGCCGCGCGAGGGGCGCCATGACCGTGATGCGCAACACCCGCGATGTGGTCGGCCAGCCAACGCCGCTGATCGATGGCGTCGAAAAGGTCATGGGTGCCGCGAAATACACCGCCGATTTGCCCGTCGCCGACGCGCTGGTCGGGCGAATCCTGCGCAGCCCCGTAAGCCATGCCCGCATCGTCGGCATCGATACCGCAGCCGCGCGCGCCCTCCCCGGCGTGCGCGCCGTGATCACCGGCGCGGATTGCGCGGCCACCTATGGCGTTTTGCCGATCGCGATGAACGAATACCCGCTGGCACGCGACGTTGTCCGCTATCGCGGCGAGCCGCTGGCGGCGGTTGCGGCGGTGGACGCGGAAACCGCCGCCGCGGCACTCAAACTGATCCGCTGCGAATTCGACATCCTCCCCGCCTACTACACAGCCGACGCGGCGCGCGCGCCGGATGCGGTCGCGCTGCACGCCAATAAGCCAGGTAACATCGAGCGTGCCGTCCATCATCGCTTCGGCGATGTCGAGGCCGGCTTCGCGCAAGCCGATCTGGTGCGCGAACACGTCTACGCTTGCGCCGAGGTCGCGCACGCGCAGATGGAGCGGAACGCCGCCCTAGTCGAATACGATCCCGCCCGCGATCACCTGACGATCTGGAGTACGACCCAGGTGCCCTATTACGTGCATCTGATGCTGGCGCGCTGCCTCGAGATGGACGCAAGCCGCATCCGCGTCGTCAAACCCTTCGTCGGCGGCGGGTTCGGCGCCCGGGTGGAGACGCTCAATTTCGAAATCATCGCCGCCCTGCTCGCCCGCGCCGCCGGCGGCAAAGTCAGCCTCAGGCTGTCGCGGGAAGAAACCTTCCTCACCCATCGCGGCCGGCCGGAGACCGAAATCCGGCTCAAGCTCGGCATGACCCGCGCCGGCCGGCTGACCGCTTGCGCCGCCGAGGTGGTGCAGCGCGGCGGCGCCTATGCCGGCTACGGGATCATCACCATCCTCTATGCCGGGGCGCTGCTGCAGGGGCTCTATGACATTCCGGCGATCGCCTATGACGGCGTCCGGGTTTATGCCAATTTGCCACCCTGTGGGGCGATGCGCGGGCATGGCTCGGTCGATATGCGCTTCGCCTTCGAGGCCCTGCTCGACCGCATGGCGCGCGAGATCGGGCTCGATCCGTTCGCGGTGCGGCGGGCCAATCTCCTCTCTGCCCCGACCGAAACCCAGAACGGCCTGCGTATCGAGAGCTATGGCCTCGGGGAATGCCTCGACTGGGTCGAGCAGGCGAGCCTTTGGCGCGAGCGCCGCGGCCGGCTTGGGACGGGGCGCGGTCTCGGCATGGCCTGCTCGCATTACGTGAGCGGCGCGGCGAAGCCGATCCACTGGACCGGCGAGCCGCACGCCGTCGTTCATCTCCGGCTCGATTTCGACGGCGGCGTCACGCTGCTGACCGGCGCCGCCGATATCGGGCAAGGGTCGAGCACGGTGATGGCCCAGGCCGCCGCCGAAGTGCTCGGCATTCGCCTCGACCGGGTGCGGGTGGTGACGGCCGACAGCATGCTCACCCCGAAAGACAACGGCTCCTATTCCTCGCGTGTGACCTTCATGGTCGGCAACGCGACCATCGACGCCGCCCGTGCCCTCCTCGCCCATCTCGTCGCGGCGGCGGCGGCGCGGCTCGGCGTGTCCGAGACGGCGATCCAGCACGAGAACGAGACCTTTTTCGTCGCCGGCGGCGATGGTCCCGGCCTTTCCTTCGCGGATGTCGCGCAAGCGGCGCTGGCGCGCGAGGGGGGCGCGATCACCGCCAAAGGCAGTTTCACCTGCCCGGTCGAGTTCCAAGGCGGCAAACATAAAGGCGGTGCGGTCGGCGCCACCATGGGCTTCAGCTACGCCGCCCAGGTGGTGGAGGTCGCCGTCGATCACGAGACCGGCATGGTTGCGGTGGAAAAAGTCTGGGTCGCGCAGGATTGCGGCTTCGCGATCAACCCGCTCGCCGTCGAAGGCCAGATCCAGGGCGCGGTGTGGATGGGCATGGGCCAGGCGATCGGCGAGGAAACCCGCTACGAACAGGGGCTTGCCGTTCATGCCAGCTTCCTCGACTATCGCGTGCCGACGATCATCGAATCGCCACCGATCGCGCTGCACATCGTCGAGAGCATCGATCCCAACGGTCCGTTCGGCGCCAAGGAGGCGAGCGAAGGCGCGCTCGCCGGCTTCCTGCCGGCGCTCACCAACGCCATCGCCGATGCGCTCGGCCTCGAGATCGACACGCTCCCGGTCACCCCGGACCGGATTCTCGAAGCCCTCGCCCACCGCCAGCGCGCGCGGCGCCTCGCCAAAGCCCTGGAGGAGGCCGTCTGATGGAAATCATGCCCAGATTCGACGTCCTTCGCCCCACCTCGGTCGCGGCGGCGATCGATGACAGCCGGCGTTGCCAGGCCAGTCGCTTCGTTGCCGGCGGCACCGATCTCATGGTCAATCTGCGCCATGGTCTCGGCACGCCGGAAACGCTGATCGATCTCCGCCATATTCCCGAACTGCGCGAGATCTCCGCGGGAGAAAGCGGGATAGCGATCGGCGCGGCGGTGACGCTGGCCGATCTCGCGGCGAACCCGGAGATACGGCAACGCTATCCCGCCATCGTCGCCGCCGCATGCGCGGTCGGCGCCCCGGCGCATCGCGAGGCGGGCACAATCGGCGGCAATCTCTGCCTCGATACGAGATGTTTGTTCTATAACCGCAGCGCCTGGTGGCGGGAGGCGAACGATTTCTGTCTCAAACATCAAGGCGAGACCTGCCATGTCGCGCCGACCGGAAAACGCTGCCACGCCGCCTTCAGCGGCGATCTCGCGCCGGCCCTGCTCATCCATGACGCCGAGATCGAGATCGCCGGGGCGGCGGGACCGCGCCGCGTTCCGCTCGCCGATCTCTATGCCGAAGACGGCGCCGCGCATCTCCGTCTTGCGCGCGGCGAATTCCTGGTCCGCATCCACCTGCCCGCCGATCCCTGGCCGGCGGCCTATGCCAAAGCGCGAACGCGGGGGGCGATCGATTTTCCGCTCGCCGGCGTTGCCGTCGCGCTGCGGGCCGAGGCGGGCAAGGTCACGGGGCTTCGGGTCGCGCTCACCGGCACCAACGCGCGCCCCTTCCTGCTCACCGGCATCGAGGCCTTGGAAAACGCTTGCATCGATGCCGCCTGGCTCGATCGGCTGGCAAAACTGGTACAAAAGCAGGTCTCGCCGATGCGGACGACTTTGTTGGCGGCGCAATATCGCCGCCGCGTCGCGAGCGCGCTCGCGCAGCGTCTGGCCCGCGCGCTCGGTGGCATGGTGACGGAAAACAGTACAGCAGCCTGAGATTCCCAGCGACGGCGCGCAAAAAGACAAGGAGGCGAACCATGCAAACCCATATCACGAGAGCGCTCCACGACGATCACATGGCGGCGCTGGCACTGATCGAGCGGCTCGAAGCCCTGCTTGGCCGGCATGGCCCGGACTATGCGCCGGCCGCAGCGACGCCGGCGGTCGCGGCGCTGCTTCGCGACTGCGACCACGCCATCGCGCTGGAGATCGGCCCTCATTTCGATTTCGAGGAAGCCGAACTGTTCCCGCGCCTCGACGCCGCCGGAGCGGCGGCGATGGTCGCGTTGCTGACCGAGGAGCACGAGCAAATCCGCCCGCTCGCGCAAACCCTCACCGCCCTCGCGCGACAGGGCCAGTCGCGCGGCTTCACCGCCGCGCTCTGGCAAGAGTTCCACGCCACCGGCGCCGATTTTTCCGGCCAGCTAGCCGCGCATATCGCAAAAGAGGAGATGGGCATGTTGCCAGCGCTCGACGATATCCTCGATACCGAAACCGATGCGGCGCTGGCGCTGATATTCGCAAGCCAGCGCTGATCGTGCGGCCAGCCGACCCATGGAGGAGAAAGTGGAGGAGAAAGAGGCCATGACCGACATCGAACCCACCGCTTCCGCTACCGTCGAGGGCACCGCCATCCGGCCGCTGACCGGGGGCGATCTCGAGGCCGTCATCGCGATCGATCGCGCGCTTTCCGGGCGCAGCCGGCGCGGCTTCTTCGCGCGCCGGCTGGCGCACGCGGCGCGCGATCCGGCGGACTTCGCTGCTTTCGCCGCCGAACGCGATGGGCGCTTCGCCGGCTTCGTCCTCGCGCGTCTCTACGAGGGGGAATTCGGCGCGACCTCGCGCGAGGCCGCGCTTGATGCTATCGGCGTTGAACACGCGCTGGCCCGCCAGCACGGCGTCGGACGCGCCCTGATCGATCATCTCGTCGCGGCTTTGCGCGCGCGCGGCATCGGCGAACTCGCGACCCAGGTCGATTGGATGGAGGACGATCTTCTCGGCTTTTTCGCGCGCAATGGTTTCGTCCTTGCACCACGGCTCGTTCTCTCGCGGACGAGCGGCGCGCGCCTGCCCGCCGCCACGCCGGTCGCGCGCATGCCCCGCGCCGATCACGACACCGATTACAGCGCCGCCGACGGTGATGAATTCCAATCCCTCGCGCATGACCGGCTGCCGGTCCGTTCGATGGCCCGCGCCGATCTCACGGCGATCATCGACATCGACCGCCGCATCACCGGGCGGACCCGTGCGGCCTACCTCGCCCGCAAGCTCGATGAGGCGTTCACCGAATCGGCGGTGCGGATGTCGCTGGTGGCCGAGATCGACGGCCATCCGGCCGGCTTCATCATGGCGCGCGTCGATGATGGGGAATTCGGACATCCCGAGACGGAAGCTGTGCTGGACACCATCGGCGTCGATCCGCGCCACAGCCATCACGGGGTGGCGACGGCGCTGTTGTCACAACTGATGATCAATCTCACCGCGCTGCGCATCGAGAGTCTGCGCACCGAAGCCAATTGGAACCAATTCGGTCTGCTCAGCTTTCTCGACCGCATGGGGTTTGAACCGCTTCGCCGCCTCGCGCTCCGCCGCCCGTTGAGCGCTTGAGAGCAAAGATCGATCGTCATCTCGGTGGCGGGGATGCGCGCCGTGTTCGTTGATGGCAGTGCTCACGGAGCGGAGCGGCGCCGGCAAGCTGGTTCTGACCGCACGCTACGCAGGGAGGATATTTAATGTTTGAGTACGATGTCACTGAGGGTGTCGCCACCGTGACCATGAACGCTCCGCCGGTCAACGCGATGAGCGACGCCTGGGTGGCCGGGTTCGTCCGCCTGCTTGATGAGTTGGAAGCGCGCGTGGACTGGTCGGTTCTGCATCTGCGCAGCGCCCTGAAGATCTTTGCAGCCGGGGCCGATCTCAAGGAGATGCGGGCGCGCTTCGAGGTCGCTGACGGGGTTGAGGCGCAGCTTGTGGCGGTCCGTGGCTACCAAACGCTGTTCGCGCGGATCGAGGCGTTGCCGCGTGTGACATTGGCAGAAATCGGCGGTTCGGCGCTGGGTGGCGGGCTGGAGCTTGCGCTTGCTTGCGACCTGCGGGTGGCGGCGCGGGAGGCAAAGCTCGGCCTGCCGGAGTTGCGGCTGGGCCTGCTGCCGGGTGCCGGCGGCACGCAGCGCCTGACCCGGCTGTGTGGCCGCGCTGCCTCGCTGCGGTTGATCCTAGGTGCCGAAGTGCTGGATGGCGCGGAGGCGGAGCGGCTCGGGCTGGTGCAGTGGAGTGAGCCGACGTCCGAACTTCCCGCTGCTGCTACCGCGATTGCCCGGCGGTACGCCGCCCTGCCAGCGCACGCCGCCGCCGCCGCGAAATCATGCATCACGTCCGCCTCCGATCCGGCATTAGACGGGTTCCGGGAGGAGATCGAGCAAACGCGCGCCCTGTTGCAGGACCACAGAACGCGCGTGCTCGTGCGTGGGTTTCTTGATCGATCCAACCGTAAAGAGGCATAGAAATGGAAATGAAGGATCGCAGTGTCGTCCTCACCGGCGGCGCGTCTGGCATCGGCAAGGCGACGGCGCTGCTTCTCGCCAGGGAAGGCGCGCGCGTCTTCATCGGAGACGTGAACGAGACCGGCGGCCGCGCGATGGAAGAGGAAGCGCGTGGGCAGGGCCTGTCCATCACGTGGATGCCTCTAGAGCTGACCGATCCGGCCTCGGTGGCTGGCTTCGCCGAGGCGGTGCAGCGGCACGCGGAACGCGTGGACGGCCTCGTCAATGCCGCCGGGTGGGATATCATCCAGCCGTTCCTGCAGAATGCGCCGGAGTTCTGGGACCGGGTGATCGGCATCAACCTGATGGGGTCTATCCGCCTGACACGCCTGATACTGGAGAAAATGGTCGCGGGCGGCCGCGGCAAGATCGTCAACGTGGCGAGCGATGCCGGCCGCGTCGGCAGCATGGGCGAGACGGTGTATTCCGCAGCGAAGGGCGGGCTGATTGCCTTCACGAAGTCGCTGGCGCGCGAGATGGCGCGCAACCGGATCAACGTGAACTGCGTCTGCCCCGGTCCGACCGACACGCCGCTGTTCCATGCGCAGCCGGAGAAGATGCGCGAGGCCCTGATCCGCGCCATCCCACTCCGGCGCGTGGCCCAGCCGGAAGAGATCGCAGAGGCCGTGATGTTCTTCCTCGGGTGCCGGTCGGATTACATCACCGGCCAAGTGCTGAGCGTGAGCGGCGGCCTCACGATGGTCGATTAAGCAGAGGAGGAGGTTTCCCATGGCGCTAAGCCACGACAAGAACCGCATCGACTTCGCGCGCTACGAACCCAGGCACTTCCTGTGGTCGTTGGAAGGCAAGGTCGCGACGATCACGCTGAACCGGCCGGAGCGGAAGAACCCGCTGACCTTCGAGTCCTATGCTGAACTGCGCGACACGTTCCGCGAACTCAGTTATGCCGATGCGGTGAAAGTGGTGGTAATCACCGGCGCCGGCGGCAATTTCTGCTCCGGCGGCGACGTCCACGAGATCATCGGGCCGCTGGTGCGCATGCAGGAGGCCGGCAACATGCAGGGCCTGCTGGATTTCACGCACATGACCGGCGATCTCGTGAAGGCGATGCGCGCCTGCCCGCAGGTGATCATCTCGGCGGTCGACGGCATCTGCACCGGCGCCGGCGCGATCATCGCCATGGCGTCGGACCTGCGGCTGGGCACGCCGGGCAGCAAGGTGGCGTTTCTGTTCACCCGCGTCGGCCTCGCTGGCGCCGACATGGGCGCTTGCAACATCCTGCCCCGCATCATCGGCGCTGGGCGCGCGGCGGAGCTGCTCTACACTGGACGTTCGATGGACGGGACCGAGGCGGAGCGCTGGGGTTTCTACAACCGGCTGATCGAGCCTGCGCTGGTGCTGCCGGAGGCGCACAAGCTGGCGGCGATGCTAGCCGACGGTCCGACCTTCGCGCACGCGATGACCAAGCGCTGCATCCATCAGGAATGGAGCATGGGCGTCGATGACTCGATCGAGGCGGAGGCGCAGGCCCAGGCCATCTGTATGCAGACACGTGACTACGGCCGCGCCTATCGCGCCTTCGTCGCCAAGGAGCGTCCGGCTTTCGAGGGCAACTGACGACAGGAGGGAGGCGAGTGCATGAGCGGCGCGCGGCAGGGTATCGTGATCACCGGCGTGGCCGGCGCTCTCGGGAGGGAATCTGGAGGACAGCTTCCTGGGCGATGGCGGGATCGTGTTCCACGCCGATTGACATCCCAGGCTGCTTCCCGAAGCGCAGATCCTCGGAGGCAGTATCTCGAACATTTTCGACGCCCTCGTGGTGGCGCTGGCCGACACTCGCCTCGAACCCGACATCGAGAACCTTCTCTGAACCGTCCCGGGTTTGCCGGCGACTGTAATCAGACGACTGCTGCGGGGCGGTAGTCGGTGCCGGAGGCGAGCATGGCATTGAGGGTGACGACGAGCTTCCTGGCGGTGGCGATGATGGCGGCCTTGACGGATTTCTCCGCTGCCTGGAGGTACTCCCGGAAGTGGATGAACTCGGGAGCCCGGCGCGACGCCTGGAAGGCTGCGAGATAGAGGATGGTCCTGACGATCGGGCGACCGCCGCCGATGGATCGAGGACCTGAGCGCCGCCCGCTGTCGCGTGCGATGGGAGCGAGGCCGGCGAGTGCGGCAATGCTGCGCCGGTCGATCTGGCCAAGCTCGGGCAACGTGGCAATGAGGGTGGCGGCAACGACGGGACCAACGCCTGGCGCGGCATGCGAGCGCCCGTTCTCGGTCGCAAAAATTATCTCTTCTGTGGCTCCGATGCCAGCGGACAACGTGCCGCTTGCGTCTACACCATCGTCGAATCGGCAAAGATGAGCGGCATCAATCCGCAGGCCTATCTGGCCGATATCCTCGAACGCATCGCGGATCATCCCATCCACAAGATCGACGCCCTGCTCCCCTGGCTTTGAACACAATAGTCCAGGTCGACGGACGCTTACGGTATGACACAAAAGCCTCCGGGGGATTCCCGGCGCGGTTCACATGTCCCCCACGGAAAGCCATTGTGAGCCCGCCGCCAGGGGGCTTTTGGATGCCGATTATCCATAACCGGGCCCTTTTGCATGCCGATCAACAGTCGTCGCTAATAAAAAATTTACCTTTATACACCATGCAACGTTTTTCTATCACTTTCACTATTGATTAAAAAATTAACGTTTTTAGAGACAATGTCATCCTTCATCATATAGCCCTTCCCCCAAACCGTAACTACAGAATTATCAGCTCCACAGGACGCTAATTTTTTTCTTAATTTACATATGAAAACATCTATTATTTTTATTTCTGGTTCATCTAATCCACCATATAAATGGTTTAAAAATATTTCTTTTGTTAATACGAACCCCTTCCTTAATATAAGAAGCTCTAATATAGAATATTCTTTATTTGTTAAATGTATTATTTTATTTTTCGCTTTCACTTCTCTGCTTTCTGTATTTATAGAAATATCGCCAGAGCCTATTATATGATGACTGAATCCATTGCTTCTTCTTACTATTGCTTTTATTCTTGCCATAAGTTCTGATTTATCGTATGGTTTAGTTATAAAATCGTCAGCTCCCAAGGAAAGGGCTTTTACTTTTGCCTGAGGACGAGATAATCCAGAAAAAACAAGAATAGGTACATCAATTTTATTGGCCCTCATTTTTTTAATTATTTCATAACCCTCTGCATCTGGGAGTATTATGTCTAAGAGAATTATATCATATTCGTAGTGATTAATAAGATCCAATGCCTCTACACTTGTATCAACTTGATCAACGACTGCTCCAGACGATTTTAATACATCTAAAACATCATTTATTATCATCACATCGTCTTCTACCACTAGGACACGCATTTTCGCCTCCAAGTTATGATTTGTGCTTGTATACCACTTTTACGTGTATTTTGCTATAGAAAATATGAATTAATTTTTATATATTAATTTATTTTTTATACGTTTAAGCCGGATTCCGGCTGGGCTGCGACCTGAGCCCCCTAACCTGAGCTTTCTTCTTCCAAATTGCACAGCCCATTGATCCAGAACGATAATTTGTGACATGGCGGGGTGGTTACTGGGTACAGCGGATGGCGAGGAGGTCGAGCGCCTTTTGCTGGATGGGTGTTGGCCTTGCGGTGATAGTGATCGGGAGGTTTGGCGAGATTGCGGTGGTGACGGTGTTGCGCGCCAGTGTCGCGATGTCTGCGATCAGGCTGTGGAAGCTGTGGACCGGCAAGCCGTCGTCGGTCTGTTTGGTGGTCTGTTTGTGGAGTGCTGCTGGGGACCGCTCGGCTTTGGCGACAACGCTGGAGCGCAGGGTCTCTCGGCGAGATCCTTGTCGGTGTCCTCAAACAGCATCGGTGCCAGTCGCTGGCGCATATGCGGGGTTGTCCCGCTCTCTGTTGAAACTCGCCTGACGGCCACCTCCCGATAAGTACCCTACGCAGCCAGCAGATCAGACGCAAGCACCTCGCCGCCGGTCTGGTCCCCAACGCAGCGAGCGCCGCCCGCAGCGCCGGCAGTTGCTTGTGAGCCTTCAGCCGCCGGAACCCCTTCGCGGCTTCCTGCATCGCCGCGCCCGTCCACCGCAGCGCCATCGGCGCGTCCCGCCAGCGCTTCACGTTGCGGCACACCCGCCGGATGCCGCCCACCATGTTCTCGATGATGTTGGTGCAGGCCAAAGAGCGGCGCAGTTCCGGCGGCAGCCTGAGACGAACCACCATCAGCAACTTGTCCATTCCCTCCAGGATGCTGGCCGATACGCCGGGCGCCACCTGCTCCAGCCGGCGCGTCAGATTGCGGATCAGCTTCTCCGCCTTATCCGCGTCGTCCAGTTCCCATGCTTGGCGCAGCGTCCGCCGCACCGAAGCGTACCAGGTGCTTGGGCAGCCGTTCCATGATGTTGCGTCCCTTGTGGATCTGGCAGCGCTGAATGGGGTGCGCTTGCCGAACGTCCGCCGGATCGCCTTCCGCAGCGCCTTCGCGCCGTCGATCCCGATCGCTGCCAGCAGCACCAGGTCCTCTTCTATATGGATGCCGTATGGATGCCGTCGATCTGGATCACCAGCAGGTCCAGCTTCGACAGGTCGGCCGCCATCCACTCCTTATCATCTGCGCCGCCGACAACGCCACGAACCGGCGCGACACCGCCGACTTCGAGGTGCCACTGCCGGCCGATGCTGGAACGTCCCCCTCCGGCAGCCGCACCGCCCGGCCAAAGCGGCGGGTCGAGACGTTGATCAGCATCAGGTTCAGCGCCCAGCGGCTCAGAGGTGCTCGGACTGCGCCGCCTCCCAAGCGGGAAGCGCCAATTCCTTCCCATCGCGCGCCCACACCCGCGGCCGGTCCAGCGACACGGTGCCGCCGTGAAAGCCGATGCGCCCCTGCGTCCTGCCCCAGCGGTGACCGGCCTTGCCGTCCTTGTGGCCGTAGCGTGGGCCGTACAACGCGATCGCGTCCTGCTCCATCATCCGGCCCAGCGCGCTCAGCCCGGCGGTCAGGCAGAACCGTTCGAAGCTTGCTCCGACCTGCTGCCAGGCCTCGGCAACCGAAGTCTCTGGCGTCCCGTCGGCAGTTTCTCTACTCTTGTCCATGGCATTGCTCTCCTCTTGTGGATTCGATACCCCGAGCCTACCGGCTCAAGGTGGGCAACGCCGCCTGGAAATTTCAACAGAGGCCGGGACATCCCCAATTTTCCAGACCATATCTCTATGCTCTTGCCATTTTCACCAATGTCTCTTAGAAGCGCTCGCTAACAATGCGGGCGTAGCTCAGGGGTAGAGCACAACCTTGCCAAGGTTGGGGTCGAGGGTTCGAATCCCTTCGCCCGCTCCAGATTTCTTCAAGGAAATGAAGCGGTTAAAACGGTCCTTCGGGGCCATTTTTTGCTTACACTATCGCCTGAGGCTGACAATGTAAGCTCCTTGTAAGCAGCCGAAAAGCGTGGTGCGGGATACGACAGCGTGCTTACGGCTGTGTTTCGAGCCCGATGGGCGCGATTTCTAAGTGTAGCATAGGAGCCGAAAGCGGTCGGAACTGCCCCGTCTCGCCGGCCCTCAGCTGTTGATAATTCTATCGCAGCCATGCACACCATGATCGCGCGAGCGATCGCCGGGACACTCCCCCGCTGCCCTTGCTGCCAACGCCTCACACGGCGTATGAGTTATGACACAGTAAGAGTCTTCTCTGATTGGGGTTGTCGGGGTCAAGCTGTTTCTCTCGCCTCATGCCCTTCCGGCGGGTCACTCGCTTCTCTTCGCGGTCGGCGCATGGCCGCCGCATGATGGGGTCAGGAAGGCGAGGCGTCTCAATCTGTCTCGCGACCTTCGGGGCATTGCTGCCCTCCGGCTCCGGACTCTCAACGAGATCACCTCGCCCATCGTCCCCACGGGAACGACGTCGGCTCCGCCTTGTTCAGGCGGAAACGGCAACTCCTCTGGTCATGCGGCGGCGGCCTTCGGGCAGGGCTGCTTGCCCCAGCGGAACTCGGCGCCGTCGCTCCACATCCGGTGCAGGATCACCGCCAGCTTGCGCGCGACCGCGACCCGCGCCCTGGCCATGCCGCGCCGTTTGGCGACCTGCATGCCCCAGGCTCGCAGCGCCGACCATTTGGTGCCACGGGTCAGCAGCGAATGTGCCGCCTCGTAGAGCGCGGTGCGGGCCAGTTCATCGCCGCATCGGCTGATGCGTCCCTGCACATCCGTCTCACCGGACTGGTATCGTCGCGGCGTCAGGCCGAGATGCGCGCCCACGTCGCGCGACCGGCGGAAGCGGTCGGGCCGGTCGACGGTCGCGCGGAACGCGAGCGCGGTAAGCGGGCCAACGCCGGGCACCGTCATCAGGCGTCGGCACGTGGGCTCGACGCGGACCTCGTCGATCACCCGCCTGGTGAGCTTCTCGACCTCGCGGGTCATCACGTCGATGACCGACAGCAGCGACTCGACCAGACCGGTCAGCACGGCATCACCGGCGGACAGCTCGCGCACCCGGGCCGGGAAGTCCTTGCGGCTCGGCGCGCCGACTTTCAGCCCGACCTCGCGCAGCAGCGCACGCACACCGTTCTCGACGTCGCGCCGTTTGTTCAGCACCATCCGCCGCGCCGTGAGCAACGCCCGCCCTTCGGCCAACCAAACCGGCCATCCTACGTGTCGCTGACCGGCCAACTTTGCTGTCGCGCGTCAGACGGCCGGCTTCACGCCCGACCTGAGATTTGAGGTCGACAATCTTCTGACCCTGCTCGGGCTGGTGGGGGCGGGACTGGGTGTCGGATGTGTCCAGGCGAGCCTGCAGCATGTCGCGGGTCCCGACGTCGCACTGTTTCCCATTCCGTGGCTGCCGCTGCGGGTGCCAATCCATGTCGCGCGCCGCCGGACCGACACGAGTGGCGCGAGTGTGACACTTTACGAAGCGGCTTGGAGCTTGGCGCGTACGCCAGAAGTCGCTGCGCCGCGGAGCGACTGAGCCGTCAGGCGACATCCTCGACGGCGCCAGTCAGGACGTCCAGCGGCCGCCGCCGCCGATCCGCTCCGACAATTCGCGCGCGGCCTTAAGCAACGGTGGCGTCATGCGGGAGATATCGGCGGGAGCGAACCGCGTCGTCGGGCCGGAAATGCTCAAGGTTCCGGTGAGACCCCCGTCGGGACCGAAGACCGGCACCGCAATGGCGGCCGTTTCGCGATCCCGCTCGCCAAACGATGTCTCAGGCATGTGTGCCAGACGGTCGGCGAGCTGGCGCGGGTTGAGGGTGGACGGATCAAACCGTGTGAGGACACGCCCCGCCGCGCCTTTGTTAAGCGAGAGCAGGTCACCCTCGTGAATGTGGTCGCGGATGCTGTGGTGGGAATCCTCCCGGAACAGGCAAAGCCGGCGACCGCCTTCCCGGCGGAAGAAGGACGCGCTTTCGCCTGTCTCCCGCAGGAGGGTTCGCAGTATCGGCCGGACATGCTCCTCCAACCGGAACGATCGGACATAGAGGCTGCCGAGCCGCATCAGTTCCGCGCCCAGCGAGTAGGTCTTGTCCCCGTGGCGGATCAGGAAGCCCGACGCCTCCAGTGAGGCGGCCAAGCGCAGGACCGTGCTCTTGTAGAGGCCAGTGCACTCGGCGATTTCGGTCAAGGTCAAAGCGGTCTTCCGCTCTTCGTAGCACCGCAGGATCGCGAGCGCCCGGTCGACGGCGTCGACGCCTTTTGCTTCTGCACCGCTCATGAACAGACCTCCCAAAGCAGCACCGCGCATGCGTCCTGCTTGACATGCATGCCGCAGCATATTCTACTACACATAACATAGTTCTGTCTAATAGAACTTGAGGGCGAAATGCAGAAATATCAGCTCCTCATCGGCGGCGAATGGCGGGATCCCGCATCGGGTGAATGGTTCGAAACCACCGAGCCTTATTCGGGCAATGTTTGGGCTCTCATCCCGAGAGCCGATCGGTCGGACGCCGATCGGGCTGTCGAGGCCGCCTATCGAGCCTTCAAGAATCCTGCCTGGGCGAAGCTGACGGGCACGCAGCGCGGCGCGCTTCTGCGTAAGCTTGCCGAGCTGATCGAGGCGAATGTCGAACTGCTCGGGTCGGTCGAGCAGCGTGACAACGGCAAGCTCATGGCGGAAGTCAGCGGCCAGGTGCGCAACGTCGCGCAGTGGTTCCACTACTACGCCGGGCTCGCCGACAAGATCGAAGGTGTCGTCGTGGCGATCAACAAGGCCGACGTCTTCAACTACGTCAAATACGAGCCGCTCGGGGTCGTGGTGGCGATCACGCCCTGGAATTCGCCGCTGGCGCTGACGACCTGGAAGCTGGCGCCGGCGCTGGCGGCCGGGAACACCGTGGTCATCAAGCCCAGCGAGTATACCTCCGCCTCGCTTCTCGAGCTCGGCCGGCTGGCCCTCGAGGCGGGCTTCCCGGCGGGCGTCGTCAATGTGGTGACCGGCTTCGGACCCGAGGTCGGCGAGCCGCTGGTCGCCCATCCCCGCGTCACCAAGGTTGCCTTCACGGGCGGGGAGGTTGGTGGCCGCGCGGTGAACCAGGCTGCGGCGGTCGGCTTCAAGAAGGTCACCCTCGAACTCGGCGGCAAATCGCCGAACATCGTCTTCGAGGATGCGGATCTCGAGCAGGCGATCAAAGGCGCCATTTCCGGCGTCTTCGGCGCTTCGGGCCAAACCTGCATGGCGGGCTCTCGCCTGCTGCTGCAGGACACGATCCACGACGTCTTCCTGGAGAAGCTCATCGCCGCCGTGCGCGAGGCCAGGATCGGCGACCCGGCGCTGATGGAAACGCAGATCGGCCCGATCGCCACCCGCGCGCAATGGGAGAAAATCCTGCGCATGATCGAGATGGCCAAGGTGGAGGGCGCCACCTGCGTCCTCGGCGGTCATCCTCTCGAAGGGCCGGGCTACGGCCAAGGCCAGTTCATCGCGCCGACCATCTTCACCGATGTCCGCAACGACATGCGCATCGCGCAGCAGGAAGTGTTCGGGCCCGTCCTCTGCATCTTGAAGTTCAAGGGCCAAGCCGAAGCTATACGCATCGCGAACGATGTGGACTATGGCCTCGCCGCCGGCGTCTGGACCCAGAATCTGCAACGCGCCTTCGAGTGCGTCGATCAGCTCGAAGCGGGGACCGTCTGGGTCAACAACTACCGCTCGACCAGCTTCACGACGCCGTTCGGCGGCTACAAGCACAGCGGCATCGGCCGTGAGGGCGGCACCGAGGCGATCAAGGAATATCTCCAGGCCAAGAGCGTATGGATCACCACACGGCCTAACCGCGCCAACCCGTTCGTGCTCGGCTGATGACGGCCGCGCCGACTGTCGATCCCGCGGCGCTCGCTGATTGGTGGCGTACGGGGATCATCCAAATCGCGCCGGGCGAGATCCGGATGCGCGGCTATCCGATCGAGGAACTGATCGGCCGCGTCGGCTTCTGCGACATGATCTGGCTGATGCTGCGGGGTGACCTGCCAACTCCGCAACAGCGAAGCCTGCTCGAGGCGGCACTGGTCGCGGCTGTCGATCACGGCCCGCAGGCGCCCTCCATCGCCATCGCCCGCATGGCGATGACCTGCGGCGTCGGCATCAACAACGTCATGGCCTCGGCCATCAACGCGCTTGGTGACGTCCATGGCGGCGCCGGCCAGCAATGCCTGGAACTCTATCAGAAGATCGCCGCCTGCGAAGACGCTGGCGCGTCTTTGAGCGAGGCGGCGCGGATCGAGGTGAACCGCCGCCTGGAGGCGAAGGAGCATATTCCAGGATTCGGTCACCGCTTCCACGGCGTCGATCCACGCGCCGGCCGGCTGCTCGACCTGGTTCGAGACACGACTGGACGGGACGGCGTGGCGGGCCGCTTCAAGGGCATCGGCGAGGCGGTCGGGGCGGCGCTGGCGGGGGCCAAGGGCAAGCCGGTGCCCATGAACATCGATGGCGCGACCGCCGTCATCTATGGCGAGCTGGGCTTTCCCGCCTCTCTGGCTCGAGGCCTGTTCGTGCTGTCGCGCAGCGTCGGCATCCTGGCCCATGCCTGGGAACAGCGTGAACAGGGCGGCCGGATCAAGGGGCCCATGCCGCGGACCGTGCCCTATCGCTACGACGGGCCGGCCCTGCGGCATCTGCGGGAGACTGACCGATGAGCGCGCGCGCCGAGGCGCCGCTCGACGGCATCCGCGTGCTCGATTTCGGGCATACCGTCATGGGACCCTCCTGCGGGCTGATTCTGGCCGATCTCGGCGCCGAGGTGCTGCGGATCGAGCCCGCGCCGGGCGGCGATCCGACCCGGCGCCTGAAAGGCTTCGGTACCGGCTATTTCGGCTTTTACAATCGCAACAAGCGTAGCCTCGCAGTCGACCTGAAGACCCCTGAAGGCCTGGAGATCGCGAAGCGGCTGGTCCGTGACGCGGACGTGCTGATCGAGAATTTCGGGCCCGGAACCATGGAGCGGCTCGGGCTCGGTTACACCGTGGCCGCTGACCTTAATCCGCGCCTCGTCTATGCGAGCCTCAAGGGCTTCCTGAAAGGGCCTTACGAGGAGCGGCTGGCGCTCGACGAAGTCGTCCAGATGATGTCGGGTCTCGCCTATATGACCGGCCCGAGCGGAAGGCCGTTGCGTGCCGGCACCTCCATCGTCGACATCGCCGGCGGCATGTTCGCCGTGATCGCCATTCAGGCGGCTCTGCGGGTGCGCGACGCCACGGGGCAAGGACAACTGGTCGAGAGCGCCCTCTACGAGACCGCCGTGTTTCTGATGGGCCAGCATCTCTGCTACGCGGCGCAAAGCGGCGAGCCCGTGCCCCCGATGCCGGAGCGGGTTTCGGCCTGGGCCGTCTACGAGCCCTTCTCGGTTCGCGACGGCCGGCAGATTTTCGTCGGCATCACCACCGACAGCCACTGGCAGCGTTTCTGCGCGGCGACGGGGCGAGACGATCTCGCACGGGATCCCACACTCGCCGCCAACAATGATCGTATCGCGGCCCGGTCGCGCCTAGTGCCCATTGTCCAAGATCTCTTCGCCGGCCTCACGATGGACGACGCGGTCGCCATCTGCAGCAATGCCCGCATTCCTTTCGCGCCGATCGCGCGGCCGGAAGACCTGTTCGAGGATCAACATCTCAGGGAGACCGGCTTTCTACTGCCGACACTGCTGCCCGGCGGCGTCGAAACGCGCCTGCCGCGCCTCCCCGTGACCATCGGCCAAGCCTGCTCGGAGCTGCACAGCGATCCGCCGCCGATGGGTCGCGATACGTGCGCGATCCTGCGCGAGCTGGGGCTCGGCGAGGCCGCCATCGAGACCCTGATCGCGAGGGGCATCGTCGCCGCCGACGCCACCGGAACAAAAAATCATCTCGGGAGAGAGCGCCATGAACACGGAGCAGAGTGAGAGCGACCTCATCATCGTCGGCTGCGGCATCGCCGGCCTCAGCGCGGCCGTCTCGGCCTTGCAAGGCGGCCTTTCGGTCACCCTGATCGAACGCGCGCCGGAGGCGGATTTCGGCGGCAACACGCGGTGGACCGAAG
This sequence comes from Pseudomonadota bacterium, assembly GCA_021851785.1. Lineage (GTDB taxonomy): Bacteria > Pseudomonadota > Alphaproteobacteria > Acetobacterales > Acetobacteraceae > Acidibrevibacterium. The sequence goes on along the minus strand of JAJZBV010000015.1, from coordinate 3,366 downwards.
CCTATTGTCGGATGAAGAACGAACGTGAGATCTCCGACGATTTCGAGGAGCATTTCGCCGCCAATGCCGGCTGGCACGTCGACCCGAACGTGCTCGCGGTCGTCAGCGATCCCTATGGGGATTGGCCTGCTTACGTGAGGGCTCATCCGTTCCCCGATCCGGAGGTGATCTCGACCTTCGCCGCGAGCGTTCCCGAGACGATCGCCTGGCTCAACGGCTTCGGCCTCCGGTTCGAGCCGCAGCCCATCTATCTCCTGACCCAGAACACCACGCGCATCGCCGCCAAGGGCGGTGGCCTCGCGCTCATCGAGCGGCTGATGCAGGAGGCGAAGGGCCTCGGCGCGACCGTGCTGTTCGAGACGACGGCCGTCGATCTGTTGCGCGACGAGGAGGGCCGCGTGGCGGGCGTTCTGACGGTGGCGCCCGACGGCCGCCGGCGCCGGCGTCCGTCGGGCGCCACCGTGCTGGCCTCCGGCGGTTACCAGGGCGATCAGGAAATGATGACCCGCTATATCGGGCCGAAGGCGCGCCACATCCGGCCCGTCGCCCGGGGCGGCTACTACAACAAGGGCGAAGGGCTGCGCATGGCGCTGGCGGCCGGCGCGGCGCCGGCCGGCGAATACGGCTCCTATCACGCCGAGCCCGTCGACCCGCGCTCGCGCCAGGCCGAGGCGGTGGTCTTCGTTTGGCCCTACGGCATCCTGGTCAACAAGCGGGGCCGGCGCTTCGTCGACGAAGCCTCGGCCACGGTCGATGCGATCTACGACAATGTCACGCGCAGCATCGCCGATCAGCCGGACGGCATCGCCTGGGTGATCTTCGACGCGCAGGTCGAAGACATCCCGCGCTGGCGCACAAGCATCCGCTCCGACCAACCCGCCTATGAAGCGGAAACCCTCGTCGCCCTGGCGGAGCAACTGGAATTGCCCGCGGCCGAGCTGGAGCCCACCGTCGCGGCCTTCAACGCCGCCTGCCCTCCGGCGGACGGCGAGTTCACGCCGTTCGTGCTGGACGGGCGCGGAACCACGGGAATCGAACCGGTCAAATCCAACTGGTCGCGACCGATCGTCAAGGCGCCGTTCCGGGCCTATCCGATCATCTCGGCCAATTGCTTCACCTTCGGCGGCCTCAAGGTCAATCCGGACGCCCAGGTGCTCGACCGGGACGGGCGCGTGATCCCCGGCCTGTATGCCGCCGGCGAGACGGTCGGGATCTATCACCAGGTCTATACCGGCTCGACCTCGGTGCTGCGCGGCGCGGTCTTCGGCCGGCTGGCCGGTCTGCATGCCGCGATGACCCCGCAGGAGCGGAGGGATGCCGCAGAATGATGAGCCACCCCGACGAATCGGTCCAGGCTTTACTCGCATGTTGCCGCCTGGACACTCGCTCGAGGTCACCTGCTGGCAGAATGGCGGGATACTTCAACGCGCCGCGGCTTCACCGCCGCAATTACCACCAGTGAACGGACACTCCAAATAACAGGGAACCTACAGAAATGTTAACAAGACGCGCTTTGCTCGCATCCACCGCCGGTCTTGCTGCTACGTCCGTTCCGCTGGTCCGAGGCCGAGCGCAGGGAAGCCCTGTGCTGAAGCTGGGCGTGCTCAACGACCAATCGGGACCTTATCGCGGGAATGGTGGCCCCGGGTCGGTTGCCTGCGTCAAGCAAGCAGTTCAGGAATTCGCGTCCCAGCACGGCCTAAACGTTGAAGTAATTTCGGCCGATCATCAGGGGAAACCGGACATCGGCCTCGGGATCGCGCGCCAGTGGTTTGACCAGGGCGTCGACGTGGCGATGGATTTCCAGAATTCCGCAATCGCCCTGGCCGTGGCCGGACTCGCGCGCGAAAAGGACAAGATCGCACTGCCCTGCAATGCGGGAACCGCCGAACTAACGGGCAAGCAATGCTCGCCGAACACGATTCATTGGGCATACGACACATACATGTTGGCCAGAACGGTCGGTGGCGCTACGGTCAAGACCGGTGGCGATACCTGGTTCTTCATCACCGCGGATTACGCGTTCGGGCACGCTCTTGAGAGCAGTACCACGAACTTTATCAAAAAGGCGGGTGGGCGGGTGCTTGGGGACATCAATATGCCATTCCCAAGCAATGATTTTTCCTCTGCCCTTCTTCGTGCCCAGATGTCGGGGGCGAAGGTCATCGGCTTCGCCAACGCCGGGACAGATACGGTCAACTGCATCAAGCAGGCGGCGGAATTTGGCATCTCGCAGCACAACACCAAGATGGCTGCACTGCTGCTCATGATCAACGACGTCCACGCGCTCGGCTTGAACACCGCCCATGGCCTGCTGCTCGCGAACGTCTTCTACTGGGATCTGAACGACCGCACGCGAGCGTTCGCAAAGCGCGTGCAAACCAGCGTCGGTGCCATGCCGACGATGTCGCAGGCCGCCTGCTACGGGGCCGCACTTCACTACATGAAAGCGGCTGCCGAAATGGGCGTAGCCGATATCAAGAAGTCGGGCCGTGCAGCGGTGGCACGAATGAAAGCCATGCCCGTGGATGACGAGCCGTTTGGTAGATGCCGCATTCGAGACGACGGGCGTGTGTTGCACACCGCGTATCTGTTCGAGGTCAAGAAGCCAGACGAGAGCACGAAGCCATGGGATTACTATAAGTTGGTCGCCACGGTTCCCCCCGACGAAGCCTGGAGGCCGCTGGCGGATGGAGGATGCCCCTTCGTCCGGACCTAGGGAATCTCTGATCAGCAAGGCTCCGATGGTCCGGATCGACCGATATACCGCCGAGATAGGCTGATCTACCGCCGAGACGGCCTGAAACGCACCAACCTGCGGCGGGTCTCTGGCGTTTCCGACCGCCCGTGACGCCGCGAGCGGCGTGTTGGACGGACTCCGCCTGTCAGAGCCGCAGTAACCGGTGCCGCACAACGAACAGATTGGTCAGTGCGCAGGTCACGAACAGCCGGTGTGCGTTCTTGTCCAGCCCACGGTAGCGAACCTTGGTGAAGCCGAACACGCGCTTGATCACCCCGAAGCAGTGCTCGACCTTGGCTCGCACCTTGGACTTGGTGCGGTTGCGCGCCTTCTCCGCCGCGTCCACCACCCCACGATGCCGATATCGTCGGTTGGTGAAGTCCTTTGCGTTCGGAGCATGGTCACGGATCACCTTGCGCTGCCCCCGATACGCCTGGTCACCCCTGAGGAGATCCCCGGAAATGGGACCAGGGGCGTAGTTGGAAAAGCGCCGTTCTGCCGTGATAGACGGAGCGAATGATGACGACGAAGACGAGACGGAAGATTGAGGCGGCGCTGAAGGCGAAGATCGCCTTGGAGGCGCTGCGCGAGCAAGCGACGGTCGCCGACCTGGCGGTGCGGTATCA
>JAJZBV010000051.1 GCA_021851785.1 Pseudomonadota bacterium | reverse complement strand
ACGCCATGATAAAAACCGCGGCCAGGTCACGAAATCAGGAATGATCCGATCAGTAGAATTACGGAGTGGTGGAATTACGGCGCGGCGAACTTACGGCGTGACGGAATTACGGCGTGACCCTGGCGCGGCCAGGGCGAAACCGCCGCACCGCATCGAGCAGGCGCTCGGGGGCGAGCGGCTTGTCGAGCACGCTCTCCACCCGCGCCGCCGGCGAGAGCGGCCGCCCCAAACCGTGGCTGATCGCGATCATCGGCAAATCCGGAAATGCCGCCCGGGTTTCCGCGATCACCTCGGCTTCGTCGTGTCCGTCGCGATGCGGGTCGAGCACGACGCAGAACACGCCGTTCATCGGCAGGCTCGACGGGCGAGCATGGCGGGCTTCGGCGATGACGCCGTAGCCATGCGCCTGAAGCAGAGCGGCAAGCGAATCCCGCACCGCCGCGTCTTCGCCGATCAGGCAAATAACGCCTTGGTGGGGAATAATCGCGCCGCCACAGACCGGTGACATCGTGGAGTTCATCATCCCCTGCGTTGGTGCCGCCGAAAACATCGCCGCCACATCCAGCCTTCATCACTTCATCGACCAGTGTTCTGTTTTCGCGGAATCCCGGCGGCATTTCCATACGGAAATATCCCTAGCGCGAGAAACATGATCGGGCCTCGACAGCGCCGGCCAAAGCTGCGAATTACTCTTACTTGCGTTGATCGAGGAGAACCTCTTGTCGCAGATCGTCGCCCCGCCTCGCCGCAGCTTGGCGCAGTTCCTCGCCATCGCCGGCCCCGGGCTCGTCGTCATGCTCGCCGACACCGATGTCGGCAGTGTCATCACCGCGGCGCAAAGCGGCGCGCAATGGGGGTATCGGCTGCTCGCGCTGCAATTCGTTCTGATCCCGATTCTCTACATCGTTCAGGAATTGACGGTCCGGCTCGGCATTTTCACCGGCAAGGGGCATGGCGAGCTGATCCGTGAGACCTTCGGAAAATTCTGGGCCTATGTCTCCGTCGCCGGCCTCAGCATCGCCACCACCGGCGCCCTGCTCACCGAGTTTTCGGGCGTCGCCGGGGTCAGCGATCTCTACGGCGTGCCGAGGCTGGCGGGCGTCGCGCTGGCGGCGTCGATCCTGCTCGCCGTCGTCTGGACCGGGTCATATGCGCGGGTCGAGCGCGTCGCCCTGGCGATGGGCGGGTTCGAGCTGGCGTTTTTCGGCATCGCCTGGGCAAGCCACCCCGAGGCCGGCGCGCTGTTCAGCGGCATGGCGGATATCCCGTTCCACGACCACGGCTACATGACGCTGGCGGCGGCCAATATCGGCGCCGTGATCATGCCTTGGATGGTGTTCTATCAGCAATCGGCGGTCGCCGACAAAGGCTTGCGGCCCGAGGAATACCGTGCCGCGCGCTGGGATACCGCGATCGGCGCGGTGGTGACGCAGCTCATCATGGCCGCGGTCCTGGTGGCCGCCGCCGCGACGATCGGCCGGCTCGATCCGAACGCCAAGCTGGACACCGTGCAGCAGCTTTCCGGCGCGATCACCCCCTATCTCGGCGAAACCTGGGGGCGTCTCGTGTTTTCCATCGGCATTCTCGGCGCCGGCATGGTCGCGGCCATCGTCGCCTCGCTCGCCGGCGCCTGGGGCTGGGGCGAGGTCACCGGGTTTCGCCACTCGCTCGCCCATCATCCCGGCGAGGCACCTTGGTTTTACGGCATCTATACCGCGATCATCGTCGCCGGCGCGCTGATCGTGGTGATGGTTCCCGATCTCGTCACCCTCGATATCGCCGTCGAGGTGATGAACGCGCTGCTTTTGCCGCTGGTGCTCGGCTTTCTGGTGGCGCTCGCGGCCCGCGCGCTGCCCGCCGGCCATCGCCCGCGGGGCGGCTATTTCTGGCTGGTGGTCGTGGTCACCGCGCTGACCACCGCGCTCGGCGTCTATGGCGGGCTGATCAGCCTCGGCGGTTGACAAGCCCGCCCGCCACCGGTCCACTGACACCGGGGAGAGAACGTCGATGCGCCTCTGGCTATTCGACCTCACGATGCGCGAACGCCGCACCATGGTCGGCTGCTTCGGCGGCTGGGCGCTCGATGCGCTCGATGTCCAGGTCTATAGCTTCATCATTCCGACGCTGCTCGCCACCTGGCGGATCAGCAAGGGCGAGGCCGGGCTGCTCGGCACCGTTGCCCTGCTCGCCTCGGCGCTCGGGGGGTGGTTCGCCGGCGCCCTCGCCGATCGTCTGGGCCGGGTGCGGGTGTTGCAGATCACCATCCTGTGGTACGCGGCGTTCACCTTCCTCAGCGGATTTTCCTGGGATTTCGCCTCGCTGTTCGTCTGCCGCGCCGGCCAGGGCATCGGCTTCGGCGGCGAATGGGCGGCGGGCGCGGTGCTGATGGGCGAAGTGGTGCGCGATCGCTATCGCGGCCGCGCCGTCGGCCTCGTCCAAAGCGGCTGGGCGGTGGGCTGGGCGGCGGCGGCGGTGCTCTATACCCTCGCCTTCGCGACCCTGCCCGAGGCGCTGGCGTGGCGGGTGCTGTTCTGGATCGGCCTCGCCCCGGCCGGGCTGGTGTTCTGGCTGCGCCGCTATGTCCCCGAGCCCGATCTCTACCGCGCGCAAGCCCCCCGGCGCGACACCGCCGCGCAACTCGTCGCCGTGCTGCGCCCGCCTTTTCTCGGACGGACGCTGAAGATCTCGCTGATGGTGATGGGCGCGCAGGCGAGCAATTATTCCGTCTCGACCTGGCTCCCGACCTATCTCAAGACCGTGCGCGGGCTCTCCGCCGTCAATACCGGGGGCTATCTGCTGCTCCACATCCTCGGCGCGTTCCTCGGTTTCGTGCTCGGCGCCGTTTGCGCGGATGCACTCGGGCGCAAGGCGACGTTCGCGATCTCGGCGCTCGGCTCGGCGGTGATGATCCCGCTCTATCTTTTCCTGCCGCTCGACGACCACATGATCCTGCTGCTCGGCCTGCCGCTCGGGATCGTGCTCTACATGATGTTCTCGGCGATGGGGCCGTTCATGACCGAGATGTACCCGACCGCGGTGCGCGGCGTCGGGCAGGGATTCTGCTACAGCGCCGGGCGCGCGGCGGGGGCGCTGTTTCCGGCGATGATCGGCTTTCTCGCCGACCGGCTCGGCCTTGGCCCGGCGATCGCGACCTTCGGCTTCAGCGCCTGCGCGCTGATGCTGGCCGCGCTCGCGATGCTGCCCGAAACCGCCGGCCGCGCCCTCGATTCCGACCCGCTCCCGGAGCCCGCCGATGCCGATTGAGCGCCCGTTTTGTCCCCCGCCCCGCCCGCCCTCGCCACCGCGCGCGAAGGCGCCGCCGGGCGCGACCGATTGCCATTTCCACATCTTCGGCCCCTATGACCGGTTTCCGCTCAGCCCGGGGCGCGGCTACGACGCGCCGGAGGCCGGTATTGCCGCCTATCGCGCCATGGCATCCGCCCTCGGGCTGGAACGCCAGGTTGTCGTGCAGGCGAGCATTTTCGGCACCGATAATACCTGCACGCTGGACGCCGTCGCCGCCTTCGGCCGCGACCATGCCCGCGCGATCGCGGTGATCGATGCCGGCATCACGGCGCCCGCGCTCGCGGCGCTCGAAGCCGGCGGCGTCGTCGGGGTGCGCTGCAACGCCGTCAGCGGCAACGGCACGCCGCTCGACCAGATCGAAGCGCTCGCGGCGCTGATCGCGCCGCTCCGGTGGCATGTGCAGCTCTATGTCGACGGCGCGACGCTGATCGATCTCGCCCCCCGGCTCGCGACGCTGCCGGTGCCGGTGGTGCTCGATCATATGGGCGGGATACGGGCGGCGGCGGGGCGCGATGATCCGGCGTTCCAGGCGCTGCTTCGGCTGCTCGACAGCGGACGCGCCTGGGTCAAGCTCTGTGGCTATCGGAGTTCCTCGGGACCGCCTTACGCCGATCTCCTGGCCCCGGCGCGTGCCGTGATCGCGCACGCGCCGGGGCGCTGCCTCTGGGGCACGGATTGGCCGCATCCTCATCTCGAAGGCCGCGCCATGCCCGATGACGGCACGCTGCTCGATCTTCTCCACGAATGGGCCGAGACCGAGGCGCTATTGCGGCGTATCCTCGTCGACAACCCCGCCACTTTATATGGATTTGACCGATGATTCCCCTCACCCATCCCGAAATCGCCGCCGCCGAAGCCCCGCCGCTCCTCCGCCGCGACGAGGGGGGCGTCGCCCACCTCACCCTCAACCGCCCCGCCGCGCGCAACGCGCTCTCGATCGCGCTGATGACCGCGTTGGAGGCGGAACTGGCGGCGATCACGCGCGATGACACGGTGAAAGCGGTGGTGATCGGCGGCGCCGGGCCGGCCTTCTGCGCCGGCCACGATCTCCGCGAAATGCGCGCGAGCCCCGGCCGCGCGACCTACGAGGCGCTGTTTTCGCAATGCTCGCGGCTGATGCTCGCGATCACCCATCTGCCCAAGCCGGTGATCGCCCGCGTCCACGGCATCGCAACCGCCGCCGGCTGCCAACTCGTCGCGACATGCGATCTCGCGATCGCCGCCGAAACCACGCGGTTTGCAACACCCGGCGTCAATATCGGCCTCTTCTGCTCGACGCCGATGGTGGCGCTGACCCGCGCCGTTTCCCGCAAGGCGGCGATGGCGATGCTGCTCACCGGCGAGATGATCGACGCCGAAGAGGCGCGGCGGATCGGCCTCGTGAACGGCGTGGTGCCGGAGGCGGCGCTCGATCACGCGGTCGCCGAACTCGCCGGCAAAATCGCCGGCAAAAGCCCGCTCACCGTCGCCATCGGCAAGGAAGCGTTCTATCGCCAGACGGAGATGCCGCTCGCGGCCGCCTATGCTTACGCCGCCGAAACCATGACCCGCAACATGCTGGCGCGCGACGCCGAGGAAGGGATCGACGCCTTTCTGCAAAAACGCCCCCCGGTCTGGCAAGGCTGCTGAGAGGAAGAAATAAAAAAAGATACGCGGTTCTTTTTGAAAAAAAGAACCAAAAACTTTTGTTCGTAGAGCAGTGCCTGGCGCGCCCGCGTCCTTGCCGGGGCCGGCGTGCTCGGCCAAGGTGCGGGCGCCGCTCACCCTTCCTGGATTCCGCATGACGCTGACCGCTTTCGCCCGCCACATCGCCTTCGCCCTGCTGCTCGCCGGCATCTCGGCGGCGCTGGTGCGGCTGATGATCGATCTCGGGGTCATGGACCGGCCCGATCCGCGCAAATCCCACCGCCTGCCCACGCCAAAAAGCGGCGGCATCGGGATCGTCGCGGCGTTTCTGCTCGGGATCGCGACACTCTATGAATTCGCTTTCTTCTCGCGCCTCGCCGCCCCCTATTTCCGGGGGGTGATCCTGGCCTCGGCGCTGATCGCCATCGTCGCCTTCCTCGATGACCTGCGGGACTGGCCGTTCGCGGTGAAATTGGCGGCGCAAATCGTCGCCGCCCTCGCAGCACTCGCCAGCGGGCTCTATGTGCGGGTCTATCATCTGCCCTATTTCGGCGCCGTCGATCTCGGCTGGCTCGGCGCCGGGGCGAGCCTGGTTTGGATCCTTTTCACCACCAACGCGATGAATTTCATCGACGGCCTCGATGGCCTCGCCGGCGGTGTCGCGCTGATCGCGAGCCTGTTTCTCTGCGTCATCGCCGAGCGGCTCGGCGGCTGGTTCGTCTATTTCGCCGCCCTCTTGCTCGCCGCCGGGCTCGCCGGCTTCCTGCCGTTCAATTTTCCGCGGGCGCGGATTTTCATGGGCGATGTCGGGAGCCAGTTCTGCGGCTTCGTCCTCGCCGTGCTCGGCATCGCGGCGAGCCGCTTCGAGCGCGCCGAGATGTCGTTCCTGATCGTCCCGCTGCTGCTGTCCGGGGTGTTGTTCGACGTCGCCTTCACGCTCGCCCGCCGGGCGCTGGCCGGCGAGCGCGTGACGGCGCCGCATCGTGGCCATCTCTATCAGGTGGCGGCGCGTTCGGGGCTGGATGCGCGGCTGGTGGCGGTGATCCATTGGGGGTTCGCCGTCCTCGGCGGTCTCACTTGCGCGGCCTTTCTCGCCGCACCGCCGCCCGCGAAGCCGTTCCTGCCCCTCCTTCCGCTCCTCGTGCAACTGCTCTGGCTCGGCTTCGTGCGCGGCCTCGCCCGGCGCGCCGGACTTGGCGCGTGGTAAGCCGGCGCGAAACCGCGTAGAGTAAAAATATAATGCCGGAGAAACGTCCCCCCCATTTGCTGCCGCCCTGGCCGGCGGACGTGCCCTGGCCGCTTTCGGCCGGCGTGCTCGGGCAGGTCGCGGGCCCCATGCGCGCCCTTCGCCGCGCCCTCCTGATGCTGCTCTGGACGTTTCTCGCGATAGGGCCGCAAGCCCTCCTCAACGTCCTTCCCGGCGACGGCAAGCGCATTTTCCCGCGGTTCTTCTGGCATGGGATTTGCGTCATCTTCGGGCTTCGCCGGCGGGTGATCGGCGCGCCGACCACCCGAGCGGCGGCCGGCCGGGCGGTCTTGTTCGTCGCCAATCACAGCTCCTGGCTCGATATCCTCCTCCTCGGCGCGGAGTGCCAGGCGGTGTTCGTCTCGAAAGACGATGTCCGTTCCTGGCCGCTGATCAGCCTGGTCGCGCATCTCGGCCGCACCGTGTTCATCAGCCGCCGGCGCCGGGAGACGGCGCGCGGCCACGCCGCCATCGCCGCGCGGCTCAAGGCCGGGGATAATCTGATCCTGTTCCCGGAAGGCACGACCTCAGATGGCTCGCGGGTGCTTCCCTTCCGCTCCGCCTTCCTCGCCGCCGCGATGGGTGACGATCCGCCGCTGATCCAGCCGGTCTCGATCGCTTATGACCGGCTCGCCGCCCTCCCCTGCCGCCGCGCGGTGCGCCCGCTGTTCGCCTATTACGGCGCGACCTCCATCGGGGCGCATTTCTGGCGCCTGGCACAATGGCCGGGCCTGCACGCGGCGATCCGGTTCCACCCCCCGCTCGACCCGCGCGCCCTGCCCGACCGCAAGGCGCTGACCCAGGCGCTATGGGAGATCGTCGCCGAGGGGGCGGCGGCGCTGCGTCAGAACCGACCGTCCTCAGCCCTCGCCGACGATCGGCGCGGCGCGCCGGCCGGCGACATTGAACAGCAGCGACAGCCCGGCTGAGACCGCGAGATTGAGCGCCAGGGCGTAAAACGCCGCGTAGCCCGGAACGATGGTGCCGAACAGCGTCAGCGGATAGACCGCCGCCTTGAAGGCGAGCGAGGCCGCCATCGCCGTCCCCCAGCCGATCCCCACCCCCCAGCCGATCAACAGCGCCCAGCCGTTCAGCCAGCGGCAGAAGAGGCCCAGCATCACCGCCGGCGCGGTCTGGATGATCCAGACGCCGCCCAGCAACTGCAACTGGATGGCGTATTGCTGCGGCAGGAAGATGATGAAAAACAGCGCCCCCACCTTGACCGCGAGCGAGGCCAGCTTGGCGATGCCCGCTTCCTCGGCATCGGTGCAGGCGGGATGGAGGAAGGCGCGCCAGATGTTGCGGGTGAAGATATTGGCCGCCGCGATCGACATGATCGCCGCCGGCACCAGCGCGCCGATGGCGATGGCGGCGAAGGCGATGCCGACGAACCAGGACGGGAACACCGCGAGGAACAGCGCCGGCACCGCGTAATTGGTGCCGAAGCGGGCGAAACCGGCGGCGAATTCCGGCCGCGTCCCGAGCCCCATCGCGACAGCCATGAAGCCGAGCAGGGCGAGGAGGCCGAGCACGAAGGAATAGGCCGGAAGAATGGCGGCGTTGCGCCGGATCACCGCCGCCGAGGAGGAGGAGAGGATGGCGGTGACCGAGTGCGGATAAAGAAACAGGGCGATCGCCGAACCGAGCGCCAGCGTCGCATAGGCGCTGTAACTCCCGAGGCTGCCGGCTTGCGGCGTCGGCAAGAGCAGCTTCGCCGCCGGCACGGCGGAGAACACATGGCTCATGCCGCCGAGCGCCCGCGGCACGGCGATGATGGCGGCGAACACGGTGATATAGATCAGCACGTCCTTGACCACGGCGATCATCGCCGGGGCGCGGAGACCACTCGTGTAGGTGAAGGCGGCGAGAATGACGAAGGCGATGATCAACGGAATGTCGCCGGCGAATCCGGTCGCCTGGAAGCCGAGCGCGCCGATCACCACCGCCATGCCGACCAGTTGCAGCGCGATATAGGGCATGGTGGCGAGCAGCCCGGTCAGCGAGACGGCCAGGCCGAGCCAGCGATTGGCGAACCGCGCGGCGACGAAATCGGCCGCGGTCACGTGCCCGCTCCGGCGCGCCTCGGTCCACAGACGCGGGAACACGAGATAGAGAATGGGATAGACGAGAATCGTGTAGGGGACGGCAAAGAACCCGATCGCGCCGCCGCCGTAGATCAGCGCCGGCACGGCGATGAAGGTATAGGCGGTATAGAGATCGCCGCCGAGCAGGAACCAGGTGACGAAGGTGCCGAAGCGCCGGCCGCCGAGCCCCCATTCATGCAATTGCGTGAGATCGCCGGCCCGCCAGCGCGCGGCGAGGAAGCCGAGCACGGTGACGAAGACGAAAATGAGGGCAAAAATCAGGGTCGCGGTCAGGTTCATGGCGCGCCCCCGCCGGTCTCGCGCTGCCCATCCCGAGCCATGTGCCCATCCCGCTCGCGTTGATAGACCAGGAAAATGATCGCCGCCGCGATCAGGATCCAGAGCAACTGGTACCAGTAAAAGAACGGGATGCCGGCCAGCGCCGGCCTGATCCGGTTATAGGATCCGACATCGAGCATGGCCGCGAACGGGGCGAGCAGCAGCCAGCGCAGCCGCGACCTCCCACCGCTTGGCGATGCCCCTTCCGGCTGTTTCATGTCATCCCCCTCCCCCTTCGTTATACCGCGCGTCATACCGCCGCAAATCGCCGCCGTCGCCGCCGGATCAGCCACCAGGCGCCACGGGCGGCAAGGCCGGAGAGCCGGCCACGCGGCGGCAGGCCGACGGTTTTCAGGATCATGCCGATCCCGCGCTCGACATGACGAAAACGATAGAACACCATCGCCCGTCCCATGTAGAGCGCGGTGCAGCGGCGATGGTCGTATCGCGCGCCCTCCGGCTCATTACCACAATGATAGGCGAAGGCGAGTTCGTCGTCCTCGCTTTCGCCGATGCGCCCGAGCGCGATGCGCAGCCGGCGCGCAAGGCCAATCCGCTCGCGCGCCAGATAACGGCGCATATGGTCGTAAAACAGCTTGAAATGGCGGTATTCGTCGGCGGCGATCAAGCGGCAGATGGTGGCCAGGACCGGTTCCTCGCTGGCCTCGGCAAGAGCGGTGTAATAGCTCGAGGTGCCGGTCTCCACCATGCAGCGGGCGATCAGTTCGCCGGTGCGCGAGCCGCGAACAGAGGCCGCGGCGTCGATCGGGATCTGATAGCCGGCGCGATAGCGGACGAAAGCGGCGGCGAAGTCCCAGCCCGGATCGGCGAGCATGGCCCAGCGCCCGAGCGCCTCGCCGTGCTGCACTTCCTCCGCCGCCCAATGCTGGACCGCCTCGCGGAAAGCGGGATCGTCGGGAAAGACGCGGTCGAGATAGCGGGCGTAATCCTCGCCATTGCGCTCGACCATCGCCGCCGCCTTGACCAGCGGAACGAGGCCGCGGTCAACCCGCGCGGGGTCGAAATCGCGCCACGCCACCGCGTCGATGTGCCAGTGCTTCATGAAACTGACACAACCCCACCCCGGAGGCCGCGGTCAAGCGGGCGCGCGATCAAGCCGGGACGAAATGCGGTGGACGGCGGCCATTGCCGCTCCGGCGGCGGAGGCGTGCGGCGATGATCACGCCGGCCCCGACCAGCGCCACCACCGAAGCCGGGCGCACGCCATAGCGCGGCATCCAGTTCGCCGCCAGCACGCGGTGCCAGTCGAGATGGGTCGCAAGGCCATACCAGCCCGCCTCGATCGCCGCCGTCGCCAGCGCAGCCAGCAGGGTGAGCGCGACCAGTGCCGCGATCTGCCCCTGCCGGCGCGGCGTGAGCAGCCGCCAGACCTCGAGCCAGACGAAAAACCCGGCCATCAGCACCGGCTCGGTGATATTGGCTTTCAGCGACAAGAGGAAATGCAGCAAAGCGAGGCCGGTGAGGGCATGGATGCCGCGATGGAGCCGCTTCCAGTTCCGCCCGAGCCGCGCGAGCATGGCATCGGTCGAGGTCGCGGCGAGGGCGGTAAGCCCAAGCAGCGAAAGAAAGCCGACCGCGAGATAGAATCGCTCGACGATCTCGGTGCCGATCACGAGCCAGCGAAAATTCTGATCGGCGCTATAGAGCACGAGATGGGCCAGCGTGTAGGCCGCGGCGGCAACCCCGATCATGCGCCGCAGCAGGGTCACGCGCGGCCAGTTCAGCACCACGCGGGCGGGGGTCACGGCGAGGCTCACGAGCAGGAAACGCACCGCCCAGCGCCCGCTCTCATGAATGAGCGCGGTCAGCGGCCGCGCCCCGAGCGTCCCCGCCAGGCTCTCCCCGGCGAGCCACAAGGCCGGGGCGAGGAGGGCCAGCAGACAGAGCGTCTTCAACGTCGAGAAATGCCCGCCGCGATCCAGCCACGGCATCCGGCGCGCCAGCGGCAAGGTGGCGCGCAAGGGGGCGTGGGGACGGGCGCTGTTCATGCGCGCTCAGGGCCCGCCATAGGCGGCGCCAGGCACCGCCTGCGCGTTCGAGCCGGCCTGGTAATCGGGCGGAATGTCGAAGAGCTTCGAGCTGATGTGATGATATTTCACCGCCGTCGCCTCGAGCACGGTCTTGTCGCCGTTGCGTACTCGCAACAGAACACCATCCTCGGTCAGGCAAATCTCCCGCTCGACCTGGGCCGAAATCTCCGCCCGCCAGACCTGACAGCCGAGCCTCGCCACCGTCGCGCTGCCGAGTGGCGTGAGCTTCGCGTTCTCGATCTCGGCCAGTTCGCCAGCCACCGGGTTGACGGTTGCCGTGACGGAGTGTGTTTTGGGGTCAACTATTTCGGCGGTTTTTTTATGATGTTCTATGATCATGTAGGCACTCCGCGCGAGCAGATACCCCTTGCCGTGCGGGTCGATGCGCTCGATCTCCTCCGCCGCGAGCCAGCGCACCCGCTCGGTCACCGGCTTGTCGCCGGAGGAGACGCGATAGGTGATGTCGACATCGCGGCTCGGCATCAGGCGCGGGGTCTCGTCCGCCCAGGCGGCGAAGCTCGCGCCGCCGCCGGCGAGGAGCGCGAGCCAAACGAGATATCGGGTCATTTCGCTTGCGGCGCCGCGCCACCCTGCTCGCCATTGCCCGCCCCCGGCATCGCGCCCTGCGGCATCGGCACACGGGTATAGCCGGGCGGCGGCGCGAACAGATCGGCCGGTTGCGGCTGATAGGAGACGGAGGTCGCCTGCAACGCGCCGGCGCCGCCATCCTTGTCCTGCCCATGCCCCTTGAGCAGCACGCCGTCATCGGTGACGCAGACGGTGCCGTTGGCGCGGCTCGATTGCACCTGCCAGCGGGTGCAGTTCGCGCCGGCCACCTTATCGGGGCCGAGGCGCTGGAACTTCATCTGGTCATTGAGCAGAAACCCGCTCGCCATGTCGACATTGAGCGGCGTCTCCATGAACAGATGCTGATCGGTCATCACCAGCAGCATGCGGCTCTTGCCGCGATCGATGATGACATAGCCGCGCTGGCCGGGCGCATCGAGGCGCATGCGGTTGGTCGCTGCCTGGTAATACATATGCGCCTCCGACGGCCCGCCCGGCGCCGCCCGCGTCAGCGCATAGGTGACCGCGACATCCTTGGTCGGCATGTAGGGGGGGTGGTCATCCGCCGCCAGGGCCGGGGCCAGGGCGGAGGCAAGCCCCAGCGCGCCGCCGATCGCGAGCCCCATCATCCGCCCACGCATCGCCCCGTTTCTCATCGCCCCGTTTCTCATCGCCATGATTCTCATCCTTGTCTCGGGCCTCGGCCCGCATGAAACCTCAACGCCCATCCGCCTCAGGTGGATGCACCGGAACCCGCCGCCAAGGCCTCGACCTCGGCCCGCAGCCCCTCCGGCGCAAGATCGTCGAGCCATTGGGCCGGGCGCGAAACTGCCTCAGCGAGCCGGGTCTTGTAAACGTCGCGCGGCAATTCGAGCGCGCCGAACCCGGCGAGATGCTGGGTCACGAACTGGGTATCGAGCAGCCGATAGCCGCCGCGCCGGAGCCGCGCGACGAGATGCACCAGCGCGACTTTCGAGGCGTCGCGCGCCAGGCTGAACATGCTTTCGCCGAAAAACACCGCCCCCAGACTGACCCCATAGAGCCCGCCGACCAGCCGCCCTTCCCGCCAGCATTCCAGCGAATGGGCGTAGCCTCGGCGATGGAGCGCGATGAACAGCCGCTCGATCTCGGCATTGATCCAGGTATCGCCGCGGGCCGGCAAAGGGGCGGCGCAGCTCGCGATCACGGCGGCGAAATCACGATCGGCGGTGACGGTGAAGCGCCCCGAAAGCACGGTGCGGCGGAGCCGGCGCGGCAGATGGAACCGATCGAGCGGCAGGATGCCGCGCTGTTCCGGATCCAGCCAATAGAGATGCACGCCGTGGCGGCTCTCGGCCATCGGGAACAGCCCGGCTTGATAGGCGCGCAGCATCAGATCGGGCGTGATGCGAAAATTCCGCACGGACATGGCGCCACTTTGCGCCGCGTCGCGGGGCGAAATAAAGGGGCAATCGCGCGTTGAATAATCACGCTTCGCTAACCGGGAATAATCACGCTTCGCTAACCGGGCCCGGATGGCGCCCGCGGGGCTGGCCCGATCCCGCCGGCGGCGGTAGAACCGAAGCCAGGAGACGACCCCATGCCCCTGCTCGAGCCTATCCCCTATCCGGATGAGACGCTCCGCCGCATCCTCGCGGAAACCCGGACCATCGCCCTGGTCGGCGCTTCCGCCAACTGGAACCGGCCGAGCTATTTTGTGATGAAATACCTCCAGGGCAAAGCCTATCGCGTGATCCCGGTCAATCCCGGTCTCGCCGGCGGCGAATTGCTCGGCGAGCGGGTCTATGCCAGCCTCCGCGACATCCCCGAGCGCATCGACCTCGTGGATATCTTCCGCGCCGCGCGTGACGTGCCGCCGATCGTCGAGGACGCGATCGCGATCGGCGCCCACGTGGTCTGGATGCAGCTCGGCGTCCGCAACGACGAGGCCGCCGCGCGCGCCGAGGCGGCCGGGCTCGAAGTGATCATGAATCGCTGCCCGAAAATCGAGTTCGGCCGGCTCGGCGGTGAACTTTCCTGGAGCGGGGTCAATTCCGGCCTCATCCGCAACCGCGCGGCGAGTGCGCCCCGGGGGGGAACCAAGGGCGCCGACGGCGCGGCGAAAGCGCCGCCTTTACCGGAGCGAAACCCGAGCTACGGCTTCGAGACCCGCGCCATTCACGCCGGCGCCGCGCCCGACCCCACCACCGGCGCCCGCTCGACCCCGATCTATCAGACCGCGGCCTATGTCTTCGACAATGTCGATCACGCCGCCTCGTTGTTTAATTTGCATAATTTCGGCTATCTCTATTCCCGCCTGACCAACCCCACGGTCTCGGTGCTCGAGGAGCGGATCGCCAGCCTCGAAGGCGGCCGCGCCGCCCTCGCCGCCGCCTCCGGCCATGCGGCGCAATTCCTCACCTTCTTCACCCTGCTCGAACCCGGCGATGAATTTCTCGCCTCACGCAATCTTTACGGCGGCACGCTGACCCAGTTCGGGCTTTCGTTCAAAAAACTCGGCTGGACCTGCCATTTCGTCGACCCCGCCGACCCCGAGAATTTCCGCCGCGCCCTCACCCCGCGCTGCAAGGCGATCTTCGTCGAGAGCCTCGCCAATCCCGGCGGCATCGTCGTCGATCTCGAAGCGATCGCGGCGATCGCGCATGGCGCCGGGCTGCCGTTCATCGTCGATAACACCATGGCGACGCCCTATCTCTGCCGGCCGATCGAGTGGGGCGCGGATATCGTCTGCCACTCCACCACCAAATTCCTCGCTGGCCACGGCCAGGCGCTGGGCGGCATCCTGGTCGAATCGGGCAAGTTCGACTGGGCGCAAAACGGCCGCTTCCCCTCGCTCACCGAGCCCGAGCCGGCCTATCACGGGCTGAAATTCTACGAGAATTTCGGCGATTTCGCCTTCACGACCAAGGCGCGGGCGGTGGCGCTCCGCGATTTCGGCCCGACCCAGGCGCCGATGCATGCTTTCCTCACCATCACCGGCACCGAGACCCTCCACGTGCGCATGGAACGCCACGTCGCCAACGCCCAGAAAGTGGCGGAGTTTCTGGACACCCATCCGCGCGTCGCCTGGGTATCCTACGCCGGGCTGCCGGCGAGCCCGCATCATGCCCTGGCCAAAAAATACCTCCCGCGCGGCGCCGGCGCGGTGTTCACCTTCGGCGTCAAGGGCGGATTCGCGGCCGGCATCCGGGTGGTGGAAAGCGTGCGGCTGTTCTCCCACCTCGCCAATATCGGCGACACCAGAAGCCTGATCCTCCACCCCGCCTCCACCACCCACCGCCAGTTGAGCGAGGAACAGCGCCAGAGCGCCGGGGCCGGCGACGACGTGATCCGCCTCTCGATCGGCCTCGAATCCGCCGACGACCTGACCGCCGACCTCGACCAGGCCCTCGCCGGGACATAACGCCCTTGGCGGCGGCCACCGCTTTGCTCTATGAAGCGGCGGCCCGGCGCGACGGCCCAGGAGAGGTGACCGAGCGGTCGAAGGTGACGGTCTCGAAAACCGTTGTGCGTGCAAACGTACCGTGGGTTCGAATCCCACCCTCTCCGCCAGACTCTAAGGTTTTCCGCGGGTTTCATGGCAGAAGATCCGATCGTCCCCTATTCTATCCCCTCTACCGTTTGCCAAGGCTGCCCCCCCACTCT
>JAJZBV010000050.1 GCA_021851785.1 Pseudomonadota bacterium | reverse complement strand
GCGGCGCTTAGCCTGATCGCGTTGTTCGAGCGCGACCCGAAAGGAATCGCCGAGGCGCTGTCCGAACCGGTCACCGTTGAAGGATGAGACTGGAGCATCTCATTATCGCCAATAACCATCGGGTCATTTGAAACTTTACCGATCCCGCCGCGCATGCTTTACTTTCCGCCGAGGCCCGAAAGCGCCGGCTGCGGCCGGCTGGCCTCACCCAAGCCGTAAAGCGGAACATGGCGCGCCAAAAAGCGCCGCAATGAGGGGAACGGGCCATGACATGGAACAAGCGCACTCTGCTGACGGGCGCGAATTTGGCGGGCCTTGCCTTGGTGCTCGGCCTGGCGGCGCCCCCGGCGCGGGCCGGCGACGTCACCGACCAGCAGTTGTTGAACGCCGATCAGGATCCCGGCAATTGGCTCCTGCATCACAAGGATTACGCCGCCCATCGGTTCTCGACGCTCGATCAGATCAATGCCGGCAACGTCAAGAATTTGAAGGTCGCGTGGACGCTGCAACTCGGCGGCCTCGAAGGCGGTGGCATCTGGACGCATGGCGGCCTCGAGGGGACGCCGCTCGCCGAGAACGGCATTCTCTACGTCACCGATGGCTGGGGTTCGGTCTACAAGATCGACACCCATGGCGGCGAAGGCGTATTGGTCTGGAAAATGGACCCCAAGACCGATCATGACTGGGCGGGCGCGATCGCCTGCTGCGGGGTCGATAATCGCGGCGTCGCGCTGTGGCACAATCTCGTCGTTTCGCACACCCTCGATGGCCGCCTGATCGCGACCGACAAGGAAAGCGGCAAAATCGTCTGGCAGCGCCAGGTCGCCAACCCCGACAAGGGCGAGGTCGTCACCGGGGCGCCTTTGGTCGTGAAAAACATGGCGATCACCGGCGTCGCCGGCGCCGAATACGGCATTCGCGGCTGGGTCGCGGCGACCGATCTCACGACCCAGAAAGAGGTCTGGCGCACCTACACTATTCCCGGCAAGGGCGAGCCGGGCAGCGAGACCTGGAAGGATGACCACGACGCGCAAGCGATCGGCGGCGGCTCGACCTGGGTCACCGGCAGCTATGATCCGGCGTCGGATACCATCTATTGGGGGGTCGGCAATCCCGGGCCGGATTGGGACAGCGCCTATCGTCCCGGCGACAATCTCTATACCGACAGCACGCTCGCCCTCGATCCCGCGACCGGCAAGATCAAATGGCATTTCCAGCACACTCCCAACGACGCGTTCGATTATGACAGCGTCGCCGAGAACGTCCTCGTCGATATCAACGGCGAGAAGCTGGCGCTGGAGGCCGATCGCAACGGGGTTGCCTATGCCGTTGATCGCAGCAGCGGAAAATTCGTCTGGGCGCAGCCTTTCGTCAAGCAATTTACCTGGACCAAGGGGATCGACCCGCAGAGCGGCAAGCCGATGGAGTATGATCCGAATAAGCCGGTCCAGACCTATAACGCCTCGGTGACGCCGAGCCGGGACAACAAGGTCACGATGATCTGCCCCGGCAACATGGGCGGCAAGAACTGGCCGCCGACCGCCTATAATCCCAATCTGCATCTCTGGTATATTCCGGTGATCGAAAGCTGCAACCGGATCACCGTCGAGGCGATGGTGCCGGGGAAATCCTTCAAGCCGCGTGAATTCTTCACCGGCGGCGGGCCGAGCGACCCGGTGCGGATCACCGGCAGCGTCACCGCGATCGATGTCGCGACCGGCAAGATCGCCGGCAAGGCGGAGACGCCGTACCCGATGCTGGGCGGGATTTTGGCAACCCCCGATCTGGTGATGGCGGGGCAGCCGGACGGCAAGGTGATGGCGCTCGACGCCAAATCCCTCGCCAAGCTGTGGGAGTTCAACACCGGTGGTGGCGTCAGCGCGCCGCCGATGACCTTCAGCGTCGACGGCAAGCAATATATCGCGCTGCTCGTCGGCCAAGGCGGGGCCTGGGACAAATGGTTCATCGACGGCACGCCGGAATTGAAACGGATCGCGCCGGGCTCGGTTCTTTACGTCTTCGGCCTCTGAACGGAAACCCGCCCCGGCGCCAGCAACGCCGGGGCGGGATGTGCGACGGATCAAATCCCCACGATGCTCAATCGCCATCCGTTCGCGTCGGTTTTCGCGCTGTTTTTCCTGCTGTTTGCGGCACCCCTGCCGGGGTGGACGCAAAGCTCAGCCGATCAGGCGGACGGGAAGAGCGGCGATCTCGCCGAGGGCAAGCGTCTCTTTCGCATCAATTGCGCCGGCTGCCACAAATGGCATGGCGGCGGCGGCGGCGGCTATGGCGGTGATGCGCTGTCCTTGCGCAAAACCAAGCTCGATCGCGCCGAAATCATCGAAACGGTGAGCTGCGGCCGTCCCGGCACCGGCATGCCCTATCATCGCCGTGATGCCTATGAAAGCGGTGCCTGTTACGGGCTCCATGAAAAAGATGTCGTCGGCAACGGCATGATTCTGGCGGCGAATAATTTTCTTCGCCCGAGCGAGATCGCGGTGGTTGCCGATTACGTGCTTGCCGAGGTGAAAGGTCACGGGGAGCCGAATTACGACGAATGCATGGCGTTCTTCGGTCCGGGCTCGCGGGTTTGCGATATCTACGCGACGCCGACGACCGATAAGAAAAGCGGCACATGAACGCGGGATTGGCGCTGCTTCGCCGGGGGAGGATGGCCGCCGCTCTCTTCGCCATCGCCGGATTGCTGATCGCGTCGGCATCTTTCGCGGCCGGCGCGGCGACGAGCGACGAGGGGAACGATCTTCGCGAATTTCGCATCGGCATGCGCGTCGCCGATCTGCCGCGCGCCGGCTATCGCGATTTCGTTTGTGTCGCTGATCACGCGCGGAAACTTGCCGATTGGACGGGCTATCGTCTCTGCCCGGCCGATGCCAAGGGCTGGCGCGAGATCGGTTTCCGCTATGACCCGGGCGCCAATCCGCAGGCGCGGTTCAATGCGTCCGATGACGCGACCAAGGTCGCCGGCCATCCGGTCAGGCTCGCGCTCTTGATCGGGGACGCCGGGGACGTCACCGGTTTGCGGATCGCAACCGACCCCGAGGCGCCGCTCTATCTCCGCAAGAAGGCGTTCCTGCTCGCCGATCAGGTGATGGCGCGCTACGGGCGGGAAGGCTGGCATTGCGTCGAGGCGGCGCCGGGGGGTGATGCCGAACCGCTCGGCGGGGTGTTCATTCGCGAGCATTGCGAGAAGACCACGCCGACCCGCCATCTCATCCTCGATCGCGCCCTTTATCGCCATCCCGGCGACGATTCACGCCATTTCGTCAACAGCACCGAAATCCTGATCGAGAGCGCGGCGACGAAACCCTGATCGGCGAAAACATGGCCGGTTTGCACGGGGGGTGTTTGCCGTATCGACAAACCGGTTCTATCATGACGCGCGTCATTGCCGGGGAGAGAAACGATGAAATTGGGGCAGGCGGTCGCGGAAATCATGAAGCGCGAGGGGGTCGAGATCCTTTGCGGCTACCCGGTCAATCATCTCATCGAATTCGCCGCCGCGATCGATATCCGTCCGGTGATGGTGCGCCAGGAACGGATCGGTCTCCACATGGCGGATGCGATTTCGCGCGTCACCTCGGGGCGGAAGATCGGCGCGTTTTGCATGCAGCATGGCCCGGGCAGCGAAAATGCCTATGGTGGCGTGGCGCAAGCCTATAGCGAATCGGTGCCGCTGCTCGTCATCCCGCAAGGCTATCCGCGCCGCATCGCCGGCATCGATCCCAATTACAGTGCCGCGCGCGAGATGCGCGGCATCGCCAAATCGGCGGAATGGGTCGCGGTGCCGGCGGAATTGCCCAATGCCATGCGGCGGGCTTTCTCGCGTCTGCGCAATGGCCGCGGCGGCCCGGCGATCGTCGAGGTGCCGACCGATCTCTGGAACGAGGAGATCGGCGATCTCGACTACAGCCCGGTGATCCGCGCCCGCACCGCGCCCGATCCCGCCGATGTGCGCCGTGCGGCCGAACTCATTCTCGCCGCGCGCCGCCCGGTGATCTATGCCGGCACCGGAGTTCACTGGGCCGAGGCCTGGCCGCAGCTTCGCCGCTTCGCCGAATTGCTGGCCGCGCCCGTTACCACCAGCATCGGCGGCAAGAGCGCGTTTCCGGAAGATCATCCGCTGGCGCTCGGCTCTGGCGGCAATGCCATTCCGAAGCCGGTGCATCATTTCATCGCGGAATCGGATCTGATCATCGGCATCGGCTGCTCGTTCACCGAAACCAATTTCGGCATCCGCTTCCCGAAGGGTAAGAAATTCATCCAGGCGACGCTGGACCCCGATCATCTCGCCAAAGACGTGCCGATCGTCGCCGCACTCCTCGGCGATGCCGGTCTCACCCTCGATGCGTTGATCGCGGAATTGTCGCAAACCCTGAAAACCCCGCGCGACAGCAGGGAAATCGCCGCCGAGATCGCCGCTTTGCGCGCCGGTTGGATGGCGGAATGGCGGCCGCTGTTGCAATCAGCGGAAACGCCGCTCAGCCCCTACCGGGTGATCGCCGAATTGATGCGCGCGGTCGATCCGCGCCGCACCATCATCACCCATGACGCCGGCAGCCCGCGCGATCAGCTTTCGCCGTTCTGGATCTCGACCGAGCCGCTCTCCTATCTCGGCTGGGGCAAGACGACGCAGCTCGGCATGGGGCTCGGCCTCGCCATGGGGGCCAAGCTCGCGAAGCCGGAGAAGCTCTGCATCAATGTCTGGGGTGATGCCGCGATCGGCTTCACGGGGATGGATTTCGAAACCGCGGTGCGCGAGCGGATTCCCATTCTCTCCATTCTGTTCAACAATTTCTCGATGGCGATCGAACTCAAGGTGATGCCGATCTCGACCGAGAAATACCGCGCGACCGACATTTCCGGCGATTACGCGGCGATGGCGCGGGCGTTTGGCGGCTATGGCGAGCGGGTCACCGATCCTGGCGAGATCGCGCAAGCGATCGGGCGCGGCATCGCCGCGACCGAGGCGGGAACGCCGGCGCTGCTCGAATTCATCACCGGAAAAGAGACGCGCATTTCCAAGTTCTGAGGCGCGTGAGGTCTGACGTGGAAGGAAAGGGTCATCGGATGGCCAAGTTCAAGATCGCAACCCATGCCGGCGCGAGCTTCACCGTCGCCGGCGGCTACGACTACGAGATGGAGCCGCTCGCCGGCATGGATGCCGAGATCATCGAAACACCCGCCAACGAGAAGGATTTTCTCGAGGTCGCGGGCGACGCCGATGCGATCTACGCCAAAGGCATGAAGATCACCCGATCGATGATCGACCGTCTGCGGAAATGCCGGGCGATCGTGCTCGGCAGCGTCGGCGTCGATAGCGTCGATGTCGCGGCGGCGACGGCGCGCGGCATTCCGGTCACCAATTGTCCCGATACCTTCATCGAGGAAGTCGCCGATCACGCGATGGCGCTGCTGCTCGCCGGGTTTCGCCGCGTCGTCGAGCAGGACCGCATGGTGCGCGAGGGGCGCTGGCGCGAAGGGCGGCCGGCTTTGCTGCAAATTCCCCGCCTGATGGGCCAAACCCTCGGCTTCATCGCCTTCGGCCATGTCGCCCGCGCGATGGCACGCCGCGCCAAACCCTTCGGTCTCCGCATGATCGCTTATGATCCGTTCATCGAGGAATTGGTCATGCCGGACTATGATGTCGTGCCGGCGACGCTCGCCGAGGTCTTGCAGCACTCCGATTTCGTCTCGCTGCACGCGCCGGCGACGCCGGAGGCCGAGGGGATGCTCGGCGAGGAACATTTCCGGCAGATGAAAAAGACCGCGATCTTCATCAATACCGGCCGTGGCGCGACGGTGCGGGAAGAGGGGCTGATCAAGGCGTTGCAGGAAAACTGGATCGCGCATGCGGCGCTCGACGTGTTGGAGACCGAGCCGCCGGGCAACAACAATCCGCTGCTCGCGATGCCGAACGTGACGCTGAGCGCCCATGTCGCCTCCGCCTCGGCGCGTTTCGATCCGGCGCGCAAGCGCCATGTCGGGCGTGAATTGGCGCTCGTGCTGTCCGGGCGCTGGCCGATGAGCTGCGTCAACCCGGAGGTCTTGATGCGCTCCGACCTCAAGCGCTGGCAGCCGGTCTCCATGACGCGCGGGCCGAATAGCTAATTCGTTCGTCTTTCGTTCGCGTCTTCTTCCGCGCCGGCCCGGGGCGAAACTCACGGTCTTGCGCGCGGGCGAGACCTTGCCGCTCGGCGGGGGATGGGTTAGCAACATCCGCCTCTCGGGGCGGCGCCGTCTGGGCGGGGACTGGCCTGGGCGGTGTGCGCCGCGCATGTTCCACTCTCATTTGGAAGACAGCCATGGCCCGCAACAAGATCGCCCTGATCGGCGCCGGCAATATCGGCGGCACCCTTGCCCATCTGATCGGCCTCAAGGAACTCGGCGACGTCGTTTTGTTCGACGTCTTTGGTGGGGTCGCGGCCGGCAAGGCGCTCGATCTCGAGCAATCCGGCCCGGTCGAGGGGTTCGACGCGGTGATGGCTGGCGGCTCCGACTATGCCGCGATCGCCGGCGCCGACGTGGTCATCGTCACCGCCGGCTTCCCGCGCCAGCCCGGCATGTCGCGCGATGATCTCGTCGCCAAGAACGCCGGCGTCATCGCCACCGTCGCCGAGGGGATCAAGACCTATTGTCCCGGCGCCTTCGTCATCGTCATCACCAATCCGTTGGACGCCATGGTCGGGGTCATGCAGCAGAAATCCGGCCTGCCGCATGCGCGTGTGGTCGGCATGGCGGGGGTGCTCGATTCGGCGCGCTTCCGCTTGTTCCTGGCCCGTGAATTCAACGTCTCGGTCGAGGATGTCACCGCCTTCGTGCTCGGCGGCCATGGTGATTCGATGGTGCCGCTGGTGCGCTATTCGGCGGTCGCCGGCATCCCGGTCCCCGATCTGATCAAGATGGGCTGGACGACCAGGGAAAAGATCGACGCCATCGTCGCGCGCACCGCCAATGGCGGCGGCGAGATCGTCAAGCTCCTCGAAAAAGGCAGCGCTTTTTATGCCCCGGCCTCGTCCGCGATCGCCATGGCCGAGAGCTATCTCCGCGACAAGAAGCGGGTGCTGCCGTGCGCCGCCTGGCTCGATGGCCAGTATGGGATCGAGGGGCTTTATGTCGGCGTGCCGGTGGTGATCGGCGCCGGCGGCGTCGAGCGGGTGGTCGAGATCGAACTCGATGCCGAGGAGCGCGCGGCGTTCGAGAAATCCTGCGCCGCGGTGCGGGAACTGGTCGAAGCCTCGCGCAAGCTGGTGGGCTGAGCGGGATGAACATCCACGAATATCAGGCCAAGGAGCTGCTGCGCAAATACGGCGTCGCGGTGCTCGCGGGGCATGTCGCCTGGACCGCGGAAGAGGCGGAAGCGGCGGCGGGGACGCTTCCCGGCCCGGTCTATGTGGTCAAGGCGCAGATCCATGCCGGCGGGCGTGGCGCCGGGCATTTCGCCGACGACCCGGCGGGCAAGGGCGGCGTGCGGCTCGCGCGTTCGCCCGAGGAGGCGCGCAAGGCCGCATCCCTGATGCTTGGCCACACGCTCGTCACCAAGCAGACCGGGGCGGCCGGGCGCAAGGTGCATCGCGTCTATATCGAGCAGGGCTGCGACATCGCGCGCGAGCTTTATCTTTCGTTTCTCGTCGATCGCGACAGCGGCCGGGTCGCGCTGATGGCATCGAGCGAGGGGGGGATGGAGATCGAGGAGGTGGCGGCGCGCCATCCCGAGAAAATCCTGAAAGTGACCATCGACCCGGCGAGCGGGTTTTCCCCCTTCCATGCCCGCAAGCTCGCCTATGGGCTCGGCCTCGCGGCCAAGGAAATCAGCGCCTTCGGCCGCTTTGCGCAAGCCCTCTACCGCGCCTTCGTGGAACTCGATTGCAGCATCGTCGAGATCAATCCGCTGGTGGTGACCGGGGCCGGCGAGGTCGTGGCGCTCGATGCCAAGATCAGTTTCGACGACAACGCCCTGTTCCGTCATCCCGACCTCGAAAAGCTCCGTGACGAGGCGGAGGAAGACCCGAAAGAGCTGGAGGCGGCGCGCCATAGCCTCAATTACGTCGCGCTCGAGGGCACCATCGGTTGCATGGTCAATGGCGCCGGGCTCGCCATGGCGACCATGGACATCATCAAGCTCTATGGCGCGTCGCCGGCGAATTTCCTCGATGTCGGCGGCGGGGCGACCAAGGAGCGGGTGACGGCGGCCTTCAAGATCATCCTCTCCGATCCGCATGTGGAGGGGATTCTGGTCAATATCTTCGGCGGCATCATGCGCTGCGACGTGATCGCCGAGGGCGTGGTCGCGGCGGCGCGGGAGGTCGCGCTGAGCGTGCCGCTGGTGGTGCGGCTCGAGGGCACCAATGTCCAGCTCGGCAAGGAGATCCTCGCCAAATCGGGCTTGCCGATCATCGCTGCCGATAACCTTGCCGATGCCGCCGAGAAGGTGGTCAACGCCGTGAAGGAGGCCGCCTGACATGGCTGTTCTGGTCGACGCCGAAACCCGCGTCATCACTCAGGGCTTTACCGGCGCCCAGGGCTCGTTCCATTCCGAACAGGCGATCGCTTACGGCACCAAGGTGGTCGGCGGGGTGACGCCGGGGAAGGGCGGGACGACGCATCTCGGTCTCCCGGTTTTCGATACCGTCGCCGAGGCGGTCACCGCGACCGGGGCGAGCGCGTCGGCGATCTATGTGCCGCCGCCTTTCGCCGCCGATGCGATCCTGGAAGCGGCCGATGCCGGCGTTGCGCTCATCGTCTGCATCACCGAGGGGATTCCGGTGCTCGACATGGTGCGCGTCAAGCGGGCGCTCTCGGGCAGCCGCTCGCGGCTGATCGGGCCGAATTGCCCCGGCGTGATCACGCCCGAGGCCTGCAAGATCGGCATCATGCCGGGCCATATCCATCGCCGCGGGCGGATCGGGATCGTCTCGCGTTCGGGCACGCTGACCTATGAGGCGGTGGCGCAGACCACGGCGGCCGGGCTCGGCCAGTCGAGCTGCGTCGGCATCGGCGGCGATCCGGTCAAGGGCACCGATTTCATCGAGGTGCTGGAGATGTTTCTCGCCGACCCGGAAACCCAGGCGATCATCATGATCGGCGAGATCGGCGGCCAGAGCGAGATCCTGGCCGCGGAGTTCCTCGCACACGAAAAAGTGAAAAAGCCGGTGGTCGGCTTCATCGCCGGCGCGACGGCCCCGCCGGGGCGGCGCATGGGCCATGCCGGGGCGGTGATCAGCGGCGGGCGCGACACCGCGGCGGCGAAGATGGCGGCCATGCGCGAGGCCGGGATCCACGTCGCGGAAAGCCCGGCGGCGCTCGGCAGCACGATGATCGGCGCCCTGCGGGGATAACCGCACCGATGCGTTATGTGCATGGCTAAGGCAGTAAAATTGCACCGGACGCAGGTCATACTTAAGTCATATATGCTCTCTATGGGTCGATAGCGATCAATCCAGGGCCGGGACACATAACATGGCAGGCGTCGATCTTCTCGCCACCGCTTTCAACGGCGCGAATGCAGCCTTCATCGCCGATCTCTACGCCAAATGGGTGGCTGATCCGGGATCGGTCGATCCCGGCTTCGGCGAGCTTTTCGCCTCCCTGAACGACGAGGCGCGGGCGATCCTGACCGACGCGATGGGCGCCTCCTGGGCGCCGCGCCGCTATGATCCCGGCGATGGCGAGGGAGACGAACCGGCGCGCGCGACGGCGGCGGCGACCGGCGGCGCGACGGCGGCGGAGATCCGCAAGGCCGCGGAAGACAGTCTCCGCGCCCTGATGATGATCCGCGCCTATCGTGTGCGCGGCCATCTCGAGGCGCGGCTCGACCCGCTCGGCCTGCAAGTGCCCAAACCCCATCCCGAACTCGATCCGGCGAGTTATGGCTTCACCGCAGCCGATGACGACCGGCCGATTTTCATCGATTACGTGCTCGGCCGCGAAACCGCGACGATCCGCGAGATCGTCGCCATCCTGCGCGAGACCTATTGCGGCCCGATCGGCGTCGAATTCATGCATATCCAGGATCCGGATCAGAAATCCTGGATCCAGCGCCGCATCGAGGGCGCCCCCTGGCGCGACGGCCTCGCGCCCGAGGCGCGCGCGCAAGTGCTCCGCGAACTCACCGAGGCGGAGGGGTTCGAGACCTTCTGCCAGAAGAAATACGTCGGCACCAAGCGCTTTGGCCTCGAGGGCGGCGAGGTGACGATCCCGGCGCTGCATACCATCATCGCAACCGCCGCCGGACAGGGCGCCGACGAGATCGTCATCGGCATGCCCCATCGTGGCCGCCTCAACACCCTCGTCAACGTGGTGAAAAAACCCTTCACCGCGGTGTTCAGCGAATTCGGCGGCAATGGCGCCAATCCGGAAGACGTGCAGGGCTCGGGGGACGTCAAATATCATCTCGGCACCTCGACCGATCTCGAAATCGCCGGGCGGCCGGTGCATCTTTCGCTGCAACCCAATCCCTCCCATCTCGAAGCGGTCGATCCGGTGGTTATCGGCAAGGTGCGGGCGCGCCAGGACATGGCCGGCGATACCGCGCGCCGGCGTTCGGTGATGGGTATTCTCGTCCATGGCGATGCCGCCTTCGCCGGCCAGGGCCTGGTTTACGAGACGTTGGCGATGAGCGAACTCATCGGCTATCGCACCGGCGGCACGGTGCATGTCGTGGTCAACAACCAGATCGGCTTCACCACGGTGCCGGCGCACGCCTATTCCGGGCTCTATTGCACCGATGTCGCGAAATCGGTGCAGGCGCCGATCCTGCACGTCAACGGCGACGATCCCGAGGCGGTGGTCTATTGCGCCCGCCTCGCCGCCGAGTACCGCATGACATTCGCGGCCGACATCGTGCTCGATATCGTCTGCTATCGCCGGCATGGCCACAACGAAACCGACGAGCCGGCGTTCACCCAGCCGCTGATGTACAAAGCCATCCGCGCGCAAAAAACCACCCGCGCGCTTTATGCCGAGCGCCTGGTGCAAGACGGCGTGCTCACCGCGCGGGACGCGGCGGCGATGGCCGATGCCTTTGCCGCCGAGTTGGAGGCGGCCCAGGCGGCGGCGCAATCCTTCAAGCCGAACAAGGCGGACTGGCTCGAAGGCCATTGGTCGGGCCTCAAACAGGCCGATGAGCACGAGGAATGGGCCGAAGAGGCCACCGCGGTCGATAGCGAGACGCTGAAAAGCGTCGGCCACGCGCTCGCCCACGTGCCGGAGGATTTCGATATCAACCCCAAGATCGCGCGCCAGCTCGAGGCCAAGCGCGAGATGATCGAGAGCGGCGAGGGGATCGACTGGGCGACCGGCGAGGCGCTGGCCTTCGGCAGCCTGCTGCTCGAGGGGCATCGCGTTCGCCTCTCGGGCGAGGATTGCCAGCGCGGCACCTTCAGCCAGCGCCACGCGGTGCTGATCGATCAGACCAATCAGCACGAATACGTGCCGCTCAACAACATCGTCCCGCAGGCCGAGGCGGACAAAAAATCCGCCGAGGGGCAGGCGAAAATCGAAATCTATAACTCGCTGCTGTCGGAAGCCGGCGTGCTCGGCTTCGAATACGGCTATTCGGTCGCCGATCCGCACACCCTCGTGCTGTGGGAAGCGCAGTTCGGCGATTTCGCCAATGGCGCACAGGTGATCATCGATCAGTTCCTGGCGTCCGGGGAAACGAAATGGCTGCGCATGTCGGGGCTCGTGCTGCTTCTGCCGCACGGTTATGAAGGGCAGGGGCCGGAGCATTCCTCGGCGCGGCTCGAGCGCTATTTGCAGCTCTGCGCCGAGCGCAACATGGCGGTTTGCAATCTCACCACACCGGCGAATTACTTTCACGCGCTGCGTCGGCAGATCAAGCGCAATTTCCGCAAACCCCTGGTTTTGATGACGCCGAAATCGCTGCTCCGGCACAAGCTCGCGGTATCGGCGCTCGCCGAGATGAGCGCGGGCAGCAACTTCCAGACCGTCATCGGCGAGATCGATCCGATCGCGAAGCCGGACGAGGTGCGCCGCGTGGTGCTCTGCAGCGGCAAGGTCTATTACGATCTCCTCGCCGCGCGGCGGGAACGCGGAATCGAGGATATCGCCGTCCTCCGCCTCGAACAGATCTATCCGTTTCCGAAACTCACCTTGCCGAAACTGCTCGCGCCCTATCGCCGCGCCGAAATCGTCTGGTGCCAGGAAGAGCCGATGAACATGGGCGCCTGGAGCTTCGTCGACCGGCGCATCGAATGCGTGCTCGAGGATCTCAAGGCCAAGGCGCGGCGGCCGCGTTATGTCGGGCGCGATGAAGCGGCGAGCACCGCGACCGGCCTTGCCAAGGTGCATGCGGCGCAGCAGGCGGCGCTGGTCGACAAGGCGTTCGCGAAAGACTAATCAGCGGGAAGACGGGTTAGGACGAGGAATGGCGATGCCGACCGAAATCAGGGTGCCGCAGCTTGGCGAAAGCATCACCACCGCGACCCTCGCGCGCTGGCTGAAGCAGAAAGGCGAGCACGTGGCGGCGGATGAGCCGCTGGCGGAATTGGAAACCGACAAGGTGACGGTGGAGGTGAACGCGCCGACCGCCGGTGTTCTCGCCGAGATTGCCGTCGCCGAGGGCGAGGAGGTCGAGGTCGGCGCGGTTCTCGCGACCCTCGCCGAGGGCGATGGCAAGGGGAAGCCGGCCGAACGCCCGGCGGCCAACCCGAGCGGCGGCGTCAACCCGCCGCCGCGCCCCTCCGGCCCGGTATCGCGCCCGGCCGCGCCGCCGAATGCTGCGGCCACGCATGAGCCGCTGCCGGCGGCGGCGAAGCTGATGGTCGAAAACAAGATCGCCGTGGATCGGATCGGCGCCGGCACCGGCAAGGACGGGCGCATCACCAAGGGTGACGTGCTCGCTTTCCTCGACAACGGCACGGCCGCGCCGGCGTCGGCACCGGCGGCGAAAGCGCCGCGCGAGCTGGAGGCGCGCGAGGAGCGCGTGCGCATGACCCGGCTCCGCCGCACCATCGCGAGCCGTCTCAAGGAAGCGCAGAACAACGCCGCCATGCTCACCACCTTCAACGAGGTGGATCTCTCGGCGGTGATCGCATTACGCCACGAATACCGCGATGCGTTCGAGAAGAAGCATCCCGGCGCGCGGCTCGGATTCATGTCGTTCTTCGTCCGCGCCGCCATCGTCGGCTTGCAGGAGTTTCCCGCCGTCAACGCCGAAATCGACGGCGAGGACATCATCTACAAGCATTACGTCCACATGGGCATCGCGGTCGGCGGCCCGAACGGTCTCGTCGTGCCGGTGATCCGCAACGCCGATCGCATGAATTTTGCCGAGATCGAGAAAACCATCGCCGATTTCGGCCAGCGTGCCCGCGCCGGCACCCTCAAGCTCGAAGAACTCACCGGCGGCAGCTTCAGCATCACCAATGGCGGCGTCTATGGCTCGCTGATGTCGACGCCGATCCTCAATCCGCCGCAATCGGCGATTCTCGGGATGCACAAGATCCAGGAACGGCCGATGGCGATCGCCGGCAAGGTCGAAATCCGCCCGATGATGTATCTCGCCGTTTCCTATGATCATCGCATCGTCGACGGCAAGGAGGCGGTCTCGTTCCTGGTGCGGATCAAGGAGAGCGTCGAGGATCCGCGCCGTCTGTTGTTGGACCTTTGAGATCATGGCGGAAACCTTCGACGTCATCGTGATCGGCGCCGGCCCCGGCGGCTATGTCTGCGCGCTGCGCGCGGCCCAGCTCGGGTTGAAAACCGCTTGCGTTGAAAAACGCGCGACATTGGGCGGCACCTGCCTCAATATCGGCTGCATTCCCTCGAAGGCGCTGCTGCAATCGTCGGAAAATTTTCACGCCGCGCAATCGGCGCTCGCCGATCATGGGGTGATGGTGAAGGGGGTTGCGCTCGATCTCGCGCGGATGCAGGCGCGCAAGGACGAGGTGGTCAGCGCCAATGTCAAAGGCGTCGAATTCCTCTTCAAGAAAAACAAGATCACCTGGCTCAAGGGGGCGGCGCGGATCGCGCGCCCCGGGGTGGTCGCCGTGGACGGCAAGGAATATGCGGCCAAGCACATCGTCATCGCGACGGGCAGCGAAAGCGTGCCGCTTGCGGGCGTCGAGGCCGATGAAAAGCGCATCGTCACCTCGACCGGCGGGCTGGCGTTGGATGCGGTTCCAAAACATCTCGTCGTCATCGGCGGCGGCTATATCGGGCTCGAACTCGGCAGCGTCTGGCGGCGTCTCGGCGCCGAGGTGACGGTGATCGAATTCCTCGACCGTCTGGTGCCGACCATGGATGGCGAGATTTCCAAGGCGTTCGAGCGGATTCTTGCGAAGCAAGGGATGAAATTCCGCCTCCGGACCAAGGTCACCGGCGCGCGCGCCGACAAAAAAGCGGTGACGCTCAACATCGAGCCCGCCAAAGGCGGCGATGCGGAAGAAATCACCGCCGATATCGTGCTGCTCGCCATCGGCCGCCGGCCTTATACCGAGGGGCTCGGCCTTGCGGAGATCGGCATCGAGCGCGACGAGCGCGGGCGGATCAAGACCGACGCGCATTACGCGACCTCGGTTGCCGGCGTTTACGCCATCGGCGATGTCATCGCCGGGCCGATGCTCGCGCACAAAGCCGAGGAAGAAGGCGTCGCGCTCGCCGAGATCCTCGCCGGGCAAGCGGGACACGTGAATTATGGCGCCATTCCCGGCGTCGTTTACACTTGGCCGGAGGCGGCTTCGGTCGGCGCCACCGAGGAGGCGCTGCGCGAGGCCGGCACCGCCTATCGCGTCGGCAAATTTCCCTTCACCGCCAATGGCCGCGCCCGCGCCATGGGCGAGACCGAGGGGTTCGTGAAGCTGCTCGCCGACGAGAAAACCGACCGTCTGCTCGGCGCCCATATCATCGGCCCGGATGCCGGCACTTTGGTTGCCGAACTGGTCACCGCGATCGAATTCGGCGCCAGCGCCGAGGATGTCGCGCGAACCTCGCACGCCCACCCGAGCCTGAGCGAGGCGGTCAAGGAAGCGGCGCTCGCGGTCGCCGGCCGCGCGCTGCATATCTAGGGCGATCATGAAGAGGTTTTTTCCTGTTGTCTTGGCGCGGGCAGTGCCTG
This sequence comes from Pseudomonadota bacterium, assembly GCA_021851785.1. GTDB lineage: Bacteria > Pseudomonadota > Alphaproteobacteria > Acetobacterales > Acetobacteraceae > Acidibrevibacterium. Next base: position 241 of record JAJZBV010000050.1, on the reverse strand, counting down.
AGGCACTGCCCAACGGGTAAACGTTTTTTGGTTCTTTTTTTCAAAAAAGAACAAAGCCTTCCTCTTGCCCTGACCATGGGCGATCCGGCGGGGATTGGGCCGGAGATCACGCGTGGCGCCTGGCTGGCGCTGCGTGCCGACGGACCTTCGTTCTTCGTCCTCGCCGATCCCGCGCTGTTCGGGGGCTCCGAGGTGCCAGTGCGCGAGATCGCATCGCCCGAGGCGGCGGCGTCCTGTTTTG
>JAJZBV010000014.1:62500-68241 GCA_021851785.1 Pseudomonadota bacterium | reverse complement strand
GCCGCAAGCCTCGGCAACTCCGAAGCCATCTGCGCCAAACACTACGCCCACTTGTCTCCTTCCCATGTCGGTGATCGCATGCGCGAAGGCTTTGGCTCCCTCGGCATCGTCCCCGAGGCTAATGTCGCGCCCCTGCGCGCCTGATCCTTTGCTTTGACATTGCCCCATTACCGAACCACTTGGCTCGGGCGCGGGTGCCCGCCAAGTCCATTCGATGGCAAAGATTCCCGTTGAGCGGGCCATCACAAGCTTATTGATCCCATAACGGGACCGTGCTAAGGAAGATGTTATGCGGATTATCGCCCGCCGCACCTTGCGGGAGTTTGTCGAAAGCCTTGCGGGCCGGAAGGATCAGTCAGCCGTCAAGGCGGCGCTCGATGCATGGTTCGGCGAAGTCAGCAAGGCAGAGTGGGCGAGTACCGCGGATGTGAAGAAGTTCTACGCCACGGCAAGCATTGTCAATGCCGAACGGATCGTCTTCAACATCAAGGGGAACGACTATCGTCTTGTGGTCTCGGTCGATTTCGAGAAGAGCATCGCCTGGATCAAATGGATCGGCACCCACAAGGCGTATGACAAAATCGACGTGGCGGAGATTGAACATGGCGGCTGAATTGAAGCCGATCCGCACCGAGGCGGACTACGAGGCGGCGCTCGCTGAGGTTGAGCGGCTGTGGGGTGCCCCGAGCGGCACGCCGAAGGGTGACCGGCTCGACGTGCTGGCCACCCTGATCGATGCCTACGAGACCAAGCAATATCCGATGGACCCGCCGGATCCGATCGAGGCGATCCGTTTTCGGATGGAGCAACAGGGTCTCACACGGAAAGATCTTGAGCCGATGATTGGAAATCGTAATCGTATCGCCGAAGTGCTCAACCGCAAGCGTGGTCTTTCGATCGAGATGATCCGCCAACTTCATGACAGGCTCGGCATCCCGGCCGAAGTGCTGATCCGGCCAACCCGCGATGAAAAGGCTGCGTGATCCTCTGAAGCCGGTCCCGGCTGGGTGAGTGGAGACCACCGATGACCCGCGTCGCCCTGTATGCCCGCTAGGCTGGGGCTCGGCGCAAGGACAGACCGAAACTCTCGCTCACCCTGGGCAAATGTGCCCGGATGAAGGGGCAGACCTGCCGGTAGAATCTCGCCCCGGCCAGCATCACCAGCACCGTAAACAAACAGTATCGTCGCAGCCAGCGGGTACATCTTCCACCGATCGTGTCCCCGGGCGCGACGAGAATCGGCAGCCTTGGAGAACAGCGACAACACCCGCCAAGCCAAAAAGAAACGCGGGGCAAGATTTGCTCCGGCAGCAATTGTAGCGCGACAATTGTAGCGCTACAGGCGATCGACGTCGACGGCCGCATCCGCTCGCCGCGGGTGATCGCGGTGCTGTCGCGGCTGGTGAGCGCACGCGGGGCGCCGGCGTTCCTGCGCTCGGACAACGGGCGGGGACGCTGCGGTATGTGGGGCCTCCGCGTCCCGCCCCGTTGCATCACCGCCCCGCCTGGGGCAACAGCAGCAAGGAGCCGGCCTCTCAAGTTAACCGTGGTCCGAAGAAACAGGGCAGGTCAAGACCGTCAGGGGCGTGTCTCGCTCGCTTGCCTGACGACGGCGGCCTGCCCGTTCCACTGGCGGGTCGGCTCTCACATTGATCCTTTCGAGGCCTCGTTGGTGTTCGCTGGTGCTGCGACCCGTATGGCCCGCTGATCCCCAGAAGGGACCTTTTCCCGAAGTGCTTCAGACCATTCGTCGCCTCCTGATCCGCCCCGGGTGCTTCCGGCTGGAGCGAGAGTTGCCGGGTGGGGTTGCACCCACGACAGCCATGCGCCTTGGCAAGACACACAATGGAACCGCATCGAGCACCGGCTGTTCTCGTTCATTACCCAGAACTGGCGCGGTAAGCCGCTGGTCAGCTACCAGACGATCGTGCAACTGATCGCCACGACCACGACGCGTACCGGACTGAACGCCAAGTGCGAGGTGGATGCCGCGAGCTATCCGGCCGGTGTCAAGGTCAGCGATGACGATATGGCCATGCTGCATCTTACCCCGCACGAATTCCACGGAGAGCGGAACTACACCATCGCACCGAAACCGGTTTGATAGACGCAGTTATTTGTCAACAAATCCTAAGCCGCTTGGGATCACTTCGCTACACGGCCACGACCGGGCGCTTGCATGAAGCTTACCGATAGACCAGCACCGGGATCTTGGAGTGCGTGAGAACCTTGACCGTCTCGCTGCCGAGGACGATCGCGGCGATGCCGTGGCGGCCGTGTGAGGCCATGACTATCAGGTCACAGCGTTTCGAGGCGGCGATATCAATGATCGCTTGGTAGGGATGCTCGTGTTCGACATGGACCGTCTCGCAGGCGACGTTTGCCGCTTGCGCCGCCTGGGTGACGGCGGCAAGCATTTTTTGGGCCTGTTCTTGCATGCGTGCTTTGTATTGCGCCGGCGTGTCCTCGATCATCTGCGTGTCGGTGGTGAGGGCATGGAACGGCGGCGACACTGTCAGCGCAACGACCTTGGCGCCGACCTGCTGGGCCAGCGCGATGCCGTGCTGAACGGCCTTTCCGGCGAGTTTGGACCCGTCCGTTGGTATCAGAATATGGCTATACACCGACATCCCTCCGATGACCGGCCGATGCGTGCCGTCTGGCACGCACATTGCGCGCTATCTGACCGGTTTTGCAACGGAAAAGACACTGGGCGGACGCCCGCGGATCACCGCACGCCCATTTTACAACGACAAAGACGATTTTAGAATGAAGCCGTAATTATGTAGGCTCTGTTACAGACTGTGAGGGCGAGCATATTTCGCCCTTATCTGGGCGCGCCGCCTCTGACGCCGGATGCGACCGCGCCGGATGGTCTGGCGGCGGCCTTGCATGGCGACCTGGCGGTGATTTTAACTCTCGCGATGGCGCCCGAACGCGCGAAGCGGCCGCTCCCGAACGAGGGGGCAACCTCGCTAGGAACGGCCGTTTCCGGGAGTCTACCGTCGGTGGTTGCGGGGATAGGATTTGAACCTATGACCTTCAGGTTATGAGCCTGACGAGCTACCGGGCTGCTCCACCCCGCGTGGGTGTATCGTAGGTAGGCTGGAGGGCCTGGCGGCGACCTACTCTTCCGCGCCTTGAGACGCAGTACCATCGGCGCTGGGGATTTTCACGGCCGAGTTCGGGATGGGATCGGGTGCAGACTCCCCGCTATGACCACCAGGCTGTCCAGCCCACCCGCTCAGCCTATCGTTGCCGATAAGGCTGGGGGTGGTTGGTTTTGGTGTTTTGCGATGTGCTTTATGGCCGCATGTGCTGTGTGTTGGCTATGCATGGCGGGTGATCTTGAGCTCTATCGGGCGATTAGGACCGGTTAGCTTCGCACGTTACCGTACGTCCACACCCGGCCTATCAACGTGATGGTCTATCACAGCCCTCAGGGAGACCTCGTTTTGAGGTGGGTTTCCCGCTTAGATGCTTTCAGCGGTTATCCCGTCCGCACATAGCTACCCGGCGGTGCCGCTGGCGCGACAACCGGTACACCAGAGGTGCGTCCATCCCGGTCCTCTCGTACTAGGGACAGATCCTCTCAAGTCTCCAACACCCACGGCAGATAGGGACCGAACTGTCTCACGACGTTCTAAACCCAGCTCACGTACCACTTTAATCGGCGAACAGCCGAACCCTTGGGACCTGCTCCAGCCCCAGGATGTGATGAGCCGACATCGAGGTGCCAAACCTCCCCGTCGATGTGGACTCTTGGGGGAGATCAGCCTGTTATCCCTAGAGTACCTTTTATCCGTTGAGCGATGGCCCTTCCACGCGGGACCACCGGATCACTATGGCCGACTTTCGTCTCTGCTCGAGCTGTCACTCTCGCAGTCAGGCGGGCTTATGCCATTGCACTCAACAGCCGATGTCCGACCGGCTTGAGCCCACCATCGCGCGCCTCCGTTACATTTTGGGAGGCGACCGCCCCAGTCAAACTGCCCACCATGCAGGGTCCCGGACCGGGATGACCGGTCTCGGTTAGACATCAGAAGCGCCCAGGGTGGTATTTCAAGGATGGCTCCACCGAAGCTAGCGCCCCGGTTTCATCGCCTCCCACCTATCCTACACAGTGCTCCCCTGATGCCACTGCAAAGCTGCAGTAAAGGTTCATAGGGTCTTTCCGTCTGACCGCGGGTACCCCGCATCTTCACGGGGAATTCAATTTCGCTGAGCCGATGCCGGAGACAGTGGGGAAGTCGTTACGCCATTCGTGCAGGTCGGAACTTACCCGACAAGGAATTTCGCTACCTTAGGACCGTTATAGTTACGGCCGCCGTTTACCGGGGCTTCAATTCAGTGCTTGCACACCTCCTCTTAACCTTCCGGCACCGGGCAGGCGTCAGACCCTATACGTCGTCTCTCGACTTCGCAGAGCCCTGTGTTTTTAATAAACAGTCGCTACCCCCTGCTCTGTGCCACCCCCTTCTGGTTGCCCAAAAAAGGGTCCCGCTTATTCCGAAGTTACGCGGGCAATTTGCCTAGTTCCTTCGACATCGTTCTCTCAAGCGCCTTGGTATACTCTACCAGTCCACCTGTGTCGGTTTCGGGTACGGTCTATACGCTGGAGCTGTTTCCTGGAACGATCCACAAGCCCGGACAATCCAGTAAGCCCGGACAAGACTTCACGTTCGTCACTTCCAGCAGGCCGGGGAATATTGACCCCGTTCCCATCGACTACGGCTTTCGCCCTCGCCTTAGGGGCCGGCTCACCCTGCGCGGATTAACCTTGCGCAGGAACCCTTGGACTTTCGGCGACAGAGTTTCTCACTCTGTTTGTCGCTACTCATGTCAGCATTCGCACTTCCGATACCTCCAGGAGGGGTCACCCCACTCCCTTCGCAGGCTTACGGAACGCTCCGCTACCGCGTATCTTGCGATACACCCGCAGCTTCGGTACGTGGCTTGAGCCCCGTTACATTTTCGGCGCAGGATTTCTAATAGACCAGTGAGCTATTACGCTTTCTTTAAAGGATGGCTGCTTCTAAGCCAACCTCCTGGTTGTTTTGGAATTCCCACATCCTTTCCCACTTAGCCACGATTTGGGGACCTTAGCTGGCGGTCTGGGCTGTTTCCCTCTCGTCCATGGACCTTAGCACCCACGGACTGTCTGCCGCGCTATACGCCTCGGTATTCGGAGTTTGGTTAGGTTTGGTAAGCCTTTGGGGCCCCCTAGCCCATCCAGTGCTCTACCCCCGAGGGTAAACACACGACGATCTACCTAAATAGATTTCGCGGAGAACCAGCTATCTCCGAGTTTGATTGGCCTTTCACCCCTAGCCACAGCTCATCCCCGACTTTTTCAACAGGCGTGGGTTCGGCCCTCCAGTGGGTGTTACCCCACCTTCAGCCTGGCCATGGCTAGATCACTCGGTTTCGGGTCTTCTGCCCGCGACTGAACGCCCTGTTCAGACTCGCTTTCGCTGCGCCTCCACCTATCGGCTTAAGCTTGCCGCGAACAGAAACTCGCTGACCCATTATACAAAAGGTACGCCGTCACGACACCCGTCCTTGCGGACATCGGTCGCTCCGACTGCTTGTAGGCATTCGGTTTCAGGTCTTTTTCACTCCCCTCGTCGGGGTGCTTTTCACCTTTCCCTCACGGTACTTGTTCACTATCGGTCACCAGGGAGTATTTAGGCTTGGAGGGTGGTCCCCCCATGTTCAGACAGGATTACACGTGTCCCGCC
>JAJZBV010000014.1:0-57500 GCA_021851785.1 Pseudomonadota bacterium | reverse complement strand
CGATCTCGCCGGCCGCCAGGCGCTGGTTCTCGGCGAGGGCGAAGTGGCCGAGCGCAAAGCGCAAGCGCTGGCCGGCGCTGGCGCGGCGGTGACGCGGCTTGCCCGCTTCGCCCCCGGCTCCCTCGCCGGCATCGCGATCGCGATCGGCGCGGGGGCGCCAGAGGCGGATCTCCGCGCCCTCGCCGAGGCGGCGCGGGGGCTCGGCATTCCGGTCAACATCGTCGATCGCCCGGCGCTGTCGAGCTTCATCATGCCGGCGCTGGTCGATCGCGACCCGCTGACCATCGCCATCGCCTCGGGGGGCGCTGCGCCGATGCTCGCGCGCCAAATCCGCGCCAAAATCGAGGCGCTGATCCCGCCCGCCTATGGCCGCCTCGCCGCGTTTCTCGGGCAGGCGCAGAGCGAACTCCGCAGGCAGTTCCCCGATCTCGCCCGGCGGCGGCGGCTGATCGAGCGCCTGCTCGGCGGCCGGGTCGCGGAACTGGTCTTCGCCGGGCGCGCGGCCGAGGCCAGCGCGGCGCTGGCGGCGGAACTCGCGGTGGCCACCGACGCCGATGCGCCGTCGCCGGGCATGGTGTTCCTGGTCGGCGCCGGGCCGGGGGCGGCCGATCTCATCACGCTCCGCGCCCAGCGTCTGCTCGGCGCGGCCGATGTCATCGTGCATGATCGCCTGGTCTCTGATGACGTGCTCGATTTGGCGCGCCGGGACGCGGCGCGGATTTTCGTCGGCAAGGCGCGCGCCCATCACTGCCTGCCGCAGCCGGAGATCAATGCGCTCCTCGTCCGCCTGGCGCGGGAGGGGAAGAAAGTGGTGCGGCTCAAGGGCGGCGATCCCTTCGTCTTCGGCCGTGGCGGCGAGGAGGCGGAGGCGCTGGCCAAGGCCGGCATCGCCTGCGAGATCGTCCCCGGCGTCACCGCAGCCCTGGCCTGCGCCGCCGCCGCCGGCATCCCGCTCACCCATCGCGATGCCGCGCGCTCGGTCACGCTGCTCACCGGCCATGGCAAGGAGGGGGTGATCGATCTCGATTTCCCGACCCTCGTCCGCCTCGGCGGCACCCTCGCGATCTACATGGGGATCACCGCCCTCCCCCGTCTCGCCGCCGGCTTCGCCGCCGCCGGCCTGGCGCCGGAAACCCCGGCGGCGCTGATCGAGCGTGGCGGCACGCCGGCGCAGCGCAGCCTCTTCGCGCCGCTCGCGGCACTCGCCACCCGCGCCCCGGCCTGGTCGAGCGGCGGGCCGGCGCTGCTGCTGATCGGCCCCGCCGTCGCCCGCGCCGGCACAGACACGGCCCGGCAACAGGTGGCGCCGGCGGGCTTGGCGTCGACGCTCGCGTGAACTTGACTAACGCCAGATACCGCAGCCACCCCATTTCGTCATAGAAGTCGCCCACGCTCATCCCCGCAGCAACGGAATATCACTCATGGATGCTGGCCCGATCCCCTCTCCCCTCGCGCCGCGCGGCCGCTGGCGGCCGGAGGGCTGTGACCAGATCGCCCTCGTGCTGCAAGGCGGCGGCGCGCTCGGCGCCTATCAGGCGGGCGTTTATCAGGCGCTGCACGAAGCCGGGCTGGAGCCCGACTGGATCGCCGGCGTCTCGATCGGCAGCATCAACGGCATCATCATCGCCGGCAACCCGCCCGAGCGCCGGCTGGAACGGCTGGAGGAATTCTGGGACACCATCACCGCGCGCCCGGTCGCGCCGTTCCTCGACCACCGCCTGCTCGATGGCGATCTGCCGCGCCGCGCGTTCCACGGCCTCTCCTCCAGCCTCGCGATGACGCTCGGCCAGCCCGGGTTTTTCACCCCCCGCGTGCCCAATCCCTGGCTCGCGCCCCGCGGCGCGCGCGGCGCCACCAGTATTTATGATACCGCCCCGCTCCGCGCGACGCTGGAGCGCCTGGTCGATTTCGAGCTGCTCAACAGCCGCGCCGTGCGCTACGCCGCCGGCGCCGTCAATGTCGCGACCGGCAATTTCTATTTCTTCGACAGCGCCCATCAGGAAATCGGCGCCGAGCACGCGATGGCCAGCGGCGCCCTGCCGCCGGCGCTGCCGATGGTGCGCATCGGCACCGATTTTTACTGGGATGGCGGCGTCGTCTCGAACACCCCGCTGCAACATCTGCTCGACCATGCCGGCAGCAGCAACCTCCTGGTGTTCCAGGTCGATCTTTTCGGCGCCCGCGGCCCGGTGCCGCGCGATATGTATGATGTCCTCGCCCGCCAGAAAGACATCCAATATTCCAGCCGCACCCGCATGGTGACCGATATGTTCATGCGACTTCACCGCGATAAGATGACGATGCGGCAGCTTTTGGCCAAAATTCCTGACGAAAAACTCGAAGAATCAGAAAAAAAACTCAAGAAGGATCTTTCGAGCCTTCCGGAAATTGCCATTCTCCATCTGATTTATCAGCAAAAAGCACATGAGTGCGAAAATAAAGACTATGATTTCAGCGCTTCCTCGATGCGTGATCACTGGAAATCCGGCTATCGCGACACCCGCGCCACCCTCCAGCACGAGGATTGGCTGAAAATGCCGAGCGAGGAGCAAGGCATGGTGATGCACGACGTGCATCGGGCGGTCGACTGATTTTCTTCTCCGCATGATCGCGAAAGCAGGCCGCGGCGTCGCCTTCGGGCTGCTGCTGATGACGTGGCCCGGCGTCATCGTCGTCGCCCGCGCGGCGCCGCAGACCATCGTCGTCGCGCCGGGCAACACCGAAATCGGCTTTCGCCTCTATCTCTTCGGCTTCCTGCCGCTCGAGGGGCATTTCACCCGCTTTGCCGGCAGTCTCACCGTCGACCCCGCCGATCCCGCCCATTGCGGCGTGACCGTTCGGGTCGAAACGGCGAGCCTCGTCATGCCGAACGCCGAGGCGCTCAAAATCGCGCTCGGCGTTGATTTCCTCGATGCCGTCCGTTTCCCGACCCTCGCTTACGACGGCGCCTGCCGCGCCGCCTTCGGCGCACCGCCGCGGCTGGAGGGCGTGCTTTTCATGCGTGGGCGCTCGGGCCCGCTCGCCTTCACGCTTCACCCGAGCGGCGCCGCCTTCGCCGTCAGCGCCGATCTCCACCGCGCCGCCTGGGGCATGGGCGCCCATCCGCTGCTCGCTGGTGATACCATCCGCCTGCGCGTCACCACCCGGCTGCTGTCCCCGGCGGAAGCCGCCGCGCACTGACCCGCCCCGATTTTGGTCAACCCCGATTCTCGCCAACCTGGACACGACTCGCCGATAAGAGATAATTTGGCGGCGGAAACCGGAACGCAACATGAACGATCTCTTCTCTGCCCTCCCCCCTTCGCCCCGGAAGCCCGCTGCCGATAAGCTGGGGGCCGATAAGCTGGGGGCCGATAAGCCTGTCGCGGGGAAACCTCCCGCCGCCAAGGCGACCGGCGGCGAGGCCGATTACTCGGCGCGGGACATCGAAGTCCTCGAAGGGCTGGAGCCGGTGCGGCGCCACCCGGGCATGTATATCGGCGGCACCGATGACGCGGCGCTCCACCACCTCGCCGCCGAAATCCTCGACAACGCCATGGACGAAGCCGTCGCCGGCCACGCCAGCGCCATCGAGGTGACCCTCGCCACCGGCAATTTCCTCACCATCCGTGACAATGGCCGCGGCATTCCGGTCGACCCGCACCCCAAATTCCCGCGCCTCAGCGCGCTCGAGGTCATCCTCACCACGCTCCATTCCGGGGGGAAATTCAACGGCAAGGCCTACGCGACGGCCGGCGGCCTGCACGGCGTCGGCAGTTCGGTGGTCAATGCCCTCTCGGCGGTGTTCGAGGTCGAGGTGGCGCGCGAGCGCACGCTCTGGCGGCAGAGCTACGCCCGCGGCAAACCGCAGACGCGCCTCGAAAACGCCGGGCCCGTGCAAAACCGCCGCGGCACCAGCATCCGTTTCCGCCCCGATCCGGAGATTTTCGCAGCCCTCAGCTTCAGCCCGGCCCGGCTCTATCGCCTCTGCCGCTCGAAGGCCTATCTTTTCCGCGGCGTCTATCTCCGCTGGCGCTGCGACCCCGCTTTGCTCATTGGCGACGCCGCCGAAATCCCGGCCAATGCCGAACTCCATTTCCCGGGCGGGCTCCGTGACAGCCTGGAGGCCGAACTCGGCGCCGCCCCCCATCTGCTCGCGCAGATCTTCGCCGGCGAGGCCGAGCTTCCGCCGCATCTCCCGGGCTTGCGCGGCGGCCGGCTGGAATGGGCGCTCGCCTGGCGCGATGACGAAGACGGCTTCCTCCATTCCTATTGCAACACCATCCCGACCCCGCAAGGTGGGACGCATGAGGCCGGGTTTCGCGCCGCCCTTTTCAAGGGGCTCCGCGCCTGGGGCGAGCAGCGCGGCAACCGGCGTGCGCTGCAAATCACCGCCGAGGACGTCCTCGCGCCGCTCGCCGCGAAATTCTCCCTCTTCCTCGCCGAGCCGCAGTTTCAGGGCCAGACCAAGGAAAAACTGACCACCCCCGAGGCGGCACGCCTGGTCGAGGCCGGCATCCGCGATCATTTCGACCATTTCCTCGCCGGCGATCCGGCCGGGGCCGATACCCTGCTCGGCCATCTCATCGACCGCGCCGAGGAGCGGTTGCGCCGCCGCGAGGCCCGGGACACGCCGCGCAAAACCGCGACCAGGCGGCTTCGTCTCCCCGGCAAACTCACCGACTGCGCCCGTGAATCCGCCCTCGACACCGAAATTTTCCTGGTCGAGGGCGACAGCGCCGGCGGCTCGGCGAAACAGGCGCGCGACCGCGAAACCCAGGCGGTGCTGCCCTTGCGCGGCAAAATCCTCAACGTCGCCAGCGCGTCGGCCGACAAGCTGCGCCAGAACCAGGAATTGCGCGATCTCATCGAGGCCCTCGGCTGCGGCGCCGGGTCACGCTTCGATGTCGGCAAGCTGCGCTATGGCCGGGTCATCATCATGACCGACGCCGATGTCGACGGCGCCCATATCGCCTCGCTGCTGATGACGTTTTTCTATCGCGAACTCCCCGAACTCATCCGCCGCGGCCATCTCTTCCTCGCCCAGCCGCCGCTCTACCGCCTGACGCAGGGCGCGCTCTCGCTTTACGCGATGGACGACGGCGAGCGCGACAAACTGCTCAAAACCGCGTTCAAACCCTCGGGGAAAGTGGAAATCAGCCGCTTCAAGGGGCTCGGCGAGATGCCGGCGACCATTCTCCGCCAGACCACCATGGACCCGAAGCGGCGCACGCTGCTCAAGGTCACCATCCCCGACGGCGCCGCCGCGACCACCGAGGATCTCGTCGAGCAGCTCATGGGCCGCAAGCCGGAACTCCGCTTTCAGTTCATCCAGGGCCATGCCCACGCCGTCGAGGCCCCTGATATCTAAAAGGCTTGTATCCCGGGTTCTCAGAGCGGGCAGTGCCGCAGGCACTGCCCAGGGGAAAAGTTTTTTTGGTTCTTTTTTTTAAAAAAGAACATTCTTCCCACCAAAGCGCACTCATATCGCCTTGGCCCGCGCGCGGAGGACGAATTTCTGCGTCTTCCCGGTCGAGGTTTTCGGCAGCGGGCCGAACACGACATGGCGCGGCGCCTTGAAATGGGCGAGATGGGCGCGGCAGAAGGCGATGATTTCCTCGGTGCTCACCGCGGCGCCGGGTTTGAGGGTGATGAAGGCGCAGGGCGTCTCGCCCCATTTCTCATCGGGTTTGGCGACCACCGCCGCGTCCAGCACCGCGGGGTGACGGTGCAGCACCGCTTCCACCTCGATCGTGGAAATATTCTCGCCACCCGAGATGATGATGTCCTTGGAACGGTCCTTGAGTTCGATATAGCCATCCGGATGCCAGACGCCGAGATCGCCGGTATGAAACCAGCCGCCGGCGAAGGCGTCCCTGGTCGCGTCCGGGTTCTTGAAATAGCCTTTCATCACGACATTGCCGCGCATGAACACCTCGCCCATCGTCGTGCCATCCTTGGCCACGGGGACGAGGGTTTCGGGGTCGGCGACCATCACCGCCTCGAACACCGGATAGGGAACGCCCTGGCGCGCTTTCATCCGCGCCTGCTCCTCCGGCGACAGATCGGCCCAGGACTCCTGCCAGGCGCAGACCGTCACCGGGCCATAGACCTCGGTCAGGCCATAGACATGGGTGATCTCGAAGCCGAGGCGCTCCATCCCCTCGATGACGGCGGCCGGTGGCGGCGCGGCCGCGGTCATCATGGCGATCCGCCGGCCGGCGAAATCGCGGCGCTCGGCTTCCGGGGCGTGGAGCAGGAGGTTCATCACGATCGGCGCGCCGCAGAGATGGGTGACGCCGGCCTCGGCGATGGCGTCGTACATCGCCCGCGCCTCCACCCGGCGGAGGCAGACATGGGTGCCGGCGAGCGCCGTCACCGTCCACGGAAAACACCAGCCGTTGCAATGAAACATCGGCAGCGTCCAGAGATAGACCGGATGCTGCGCCATCCCCCAGGTGACGATGTTGCCGAGCGCGTTCAGATAGGCGCCGCGATGATGATAGACGACACCCTTGGGGTCGCCGGTGGTGCCGGAGGTGTAATTGAGGGTGATCGCCTCCCATTCATCGCCGGGGAGGGCGTGGGCGAAGGCGGGATCGCCCTCGGCCAGGAGTGCCTCGTAGTCGATCGCGGCGATCCGCCGATCGGCGTCGCTATCGGCGATATCGACGAGAAGCGGCCTCGCGTGCTCGGGCAGCAGGGCGAGAGCGGCTTCGACGGTCTCGGCGTATTCGGTATCGGCGAGCAGCGCCTTGGCCTCGCTATGGGCGAGAATGAAGGCGATGGTCGCGGCGTCGAGCCTGGTGTTCATGGCGTTCAGCACCGCCCCCAGCAGGGGGACGCCGAAATGCGCCTCGAACAGCGCCGGGATATTGGGCGCCATCACCGCGACGACGTCGCCGCGCCCGATCCCGCGCGCCGCCAGCGCCGAGGCGAGGCGCAAGCAACGCGCCGCACTTTCGGCCCAGGTGAAGCGCCGCGCGCCATGCACCACGGCGAGGCGATCGGGATAGATTGCCGCCGTCCGCGCAAGAAAGCTGAGCGGCGACAGCGGCACGTGATTCGCCGCGTTCTTTGCCATCTCGAACATTTCCGCCGTCATCGCGCCTGTCCCTTCCCTGCCGAGCGCGCCATCATAGCGCGGGCGCCGGCTTTTCGCGAAGCCGCGGCTGAGGGATTGACGCCGGCCCGGCCCGCCGCCACTGATGCCGAGCGGGAGCAGAGGGGGAAAAAACCATGCACGTCCTGATCACCGGCGCCGGGGGCATGATCGGCCGCAAGCTCGCGTCCCGGCTCGCGCAGGAGACAACACTCGCCGGACGCGAGATCGCGCGGCTCTCGCTCACCGATATCGTGACGCCCGAAGCGCCCGCAGCCTTCGCCGGCGGCGTCGAGGCCTGGGCCGCCGATCTTGCCGCGCCCGGCGCCGCCGCAGCCGCCATCGCCAGGCGGCCCGACGTCATCTTCCATCTCGCCGCCATCGTCTCGGGCGAGGCGGAAGCGGATTTCGACAAGGGCTATCGCGTCAATCTCGACGGCACCAGGACGCTGTTCGAGGCGATCCGGGCGGAAGGCGGCAAATCCCCCTATCGGCCGCGCGTCGTCTTCACCTCCTCGATCGCGGTGTTCGGGGCGCCGTTCCCGGACCCGATCCCGGACGAGTTTTTCACAACGCCCCTCACCAGCTACGGGACGCAAAAGGCGATCGGCGAATTGCTGCTCGCGGATTATTCGCGGCGCGGCATTTTCGATGGCATCGGCATCCGTCTCCCGACCATCTGCATCCGCCCGGGCAAACCGAACAAGGCGGCCTCGGGGTTTTTCTCCGGCATCCTGCGCGAGCCGCTGGCGGGGATGGAGGCGGTGCTCCCGGTCGCCGACGATGTCCGCCATTGGCACGCGAGCCCGCGCGCCGCGGTCTCGTTTCTGACCCACGCGGCGACGATCGACCTCGCTGCCCTCGGGGCGCGGCGCAATCTCGGCATGCCCGGGCTCTCGGCGACGGTTGGCGAGCAGATCGCGGCCCTCGGCCGGGTCGCCGGCGAAAAAGCGGTGCGCCTGATCCGCCGCGTCCCGGATCCGACCATCGCCGCGATCGTCGCCGGCTGGCCGACGCGCTTTGACCCCAAGCGCGCCCTCGCGCTCGGCTTCCGGGCCGAGAGCAGTTTCGATGAAATCATCCGCATCCACATCGCGGATGAACTCGGCGGGGTGGCGCGGTCTGGCCGATCGCCGCGAACGTGATAAACTCCCCTTGCCAGTGAAGCGCCTCATATCGGGGCGCCGGGGGCCTATCATCGCCCGCCCGCCCGAGGAATCAATGACATGACTTCACCCCGCGCCAATTCGGCCGCCGCTCGCGACATCGCCTCCGTCCTCCACCCCTATACCGATCTGCTGGCCCATGCCGAAACCGGCCCGCTGGTGATCACCCGGGGCGAGGGGGTGCGGGTCTGGGATGAGAACGGCAAGCCCTATATCGAGGCGATGGCCGGGCTCTGGTGCGCCTCCCTCGGCTTCAACAATGAGCGCCTGGTCGAGGCGGCGGCGGCGCAGATGCGCAAGCTCCCCTTCTATCATGCGTTTGCCGCCAAATCGCATGAGCCGCTGATCACGCTCGCGGAAATGCTGCTCGCCCGCGCCCCGGTCGCGATGAGCAAGGTGTTTTTCGCCAATTCCGGCTCCGAGGCCAATGATACCGCGATCAAGATGATCTGGTATTTCAACAACGCGCTCGGACGCCCGCGGAAGAAAAAAATCATCGGCCGCGTCAAGGGCTATCACGGCATCACCCTCGCCGCCGCCTCGCTCACCGGGCTTGCCGCCAATCACCGCTCCTTCGATGTGCCGCTGCCCGGATTTCTGCACACCATCACGCCGCATTTCTATCACGGCGCGGAGGCGGGCGAGAGCGAGCGGGATTTCGCCGCGCGCTGTGCCGCCGAGCTGGAAAGCCTGATCCTCGCCGAGGGGCCGGACACCATCGCCGGCATGTTCGCCGAGCCGGTGATGGGCGCCGGTGGCGTGATCGTGCCGCCGGAGGGGTATTTCCCGGCGATCCAGGCGGTGCTCCGCAAATACGACATCCTCCTGGTCGCCGATGAGGTGATCTGCGGCTTCGGGCGCACCGGCAATTACTGGGGCAGCCAGACGCTCGCCGTGACGCCGGACATCCTCACCTGCGCGAAGGCGCTCTCGGCCTCGTTCCTGCCGATCAGCGCGGTGATGGTGAATGCGCGGGTGTTCGCGGCTTTGGCCGAGGAATCGCACAAGATCGGCACTTTCGGCCATGGCTTCACCTATTCCGGCCATCCGGTGCCGGCGGCGGTCGCCATCGAGACGCTGAAAATCTATGACGAGATCGGCATCATCGATCATGTCCGCGCCATCGCCCCGGCCTTCCAGGGCGCGCTCCGCGGCTTCGCCGACCACCCGCTGGTCGGCGAGACGCGCGGGGTCGGCCTGCTCGGCGGGATCGAACTGGTCGCCGACAAGGGGGAGCGGCGCAATTACGATCCGGCGCTGAAAATCGGCCCGCGCGCGGCGAAGCTGCTCGAAAAACATGGCGTCATCGGCCGCGCCGTGCCCGGCGACACGCTCGCCTTCACGCCGCCGCTGATCATCAGCGAAAGCGAGATCGCGGAGCTGTTCACCGCCGTCCGCGGCGCCCTCGATGAATTGCTGGCCGAGCTGAACCGGGAGGGGCTGGCGCCGCGAAGGTAATCTCGCGGCGCCGCCCCGGCGGCAACAGGCCGGCGAAATCATTGGGCGTCGGTCGTATTTGCGAAGGCGATGCTCCTCTCGCCAAGGGCGGCGGCGATGGCCCGTTCGTCCGGGCGATGTGCAGCGGATGCAACGACGATCACGAAGCCGCCGCCGCACGACATGAGCAGGTAGGACGCCGCGGTTGCGCCGACATCGCATCCCAACGTCGATGCCATCGCACCCGCGCTCGCCAGCGGCGCATATGGATTGCCCTCGGGTTCGGCCACGTTTCCGATCGCCGCGGCGATTGCTGCCGGACGGTCCAGCTTCGGCCGGCGTCCCGCTGCGAGCATCGCATCGAACTCGCTCATGCGATGCTCCGCGGTTCGGGCTGGAAAGCCGCGACAGTAGCCGCGACGGCCAGTATCGCCACAGACAATTCCAGGCCCGATCGCACGCCATCCGGCCCATCCGACAACGCTCCGCTAAGGATAGGCCCGATGCATTGGCCGACGCCGAACACGACCGTCAGCGCGCCGATCGCGGCGGTCCAGGCGTGGGGCGCGGCGGCGCGGCGCGCAAACGAGGTGACCGCCGCGACCACCGCCAGGAACGACCCGCCGAACAGCACCGCCGAGATGTAGGCGGCAGACCGTCCGTCCCAGATCAGGGGAATGAGAGCCCCGATCATCACCATGGCGATCGTGGCGGAGGCGCCGCGACCACCCTTCAGCCTCGCCAGCACCGGCCCCCAGACAAACGCGCCAGCCATCGCGGCAACGCCCAGCAACGCCCAAAACAGGGAGATCTCGACGGGGGTGAAGCCCTCGCTGCCGCGAAGATAGGCGATGATGAAGGTTGCGTAGGCGATGTAGCCCGCGCCGAAGAGGAGATACGCCCCAAGTTTCAGCGCCATGAACCGTGCCGACCAGCCGGCGCCCTGGCCTGCGCGCGCCGGTGATCGCGCCGGCTGCGGAGCGCGAGCAAGCGCCAGCAGCGACAGAAGGCTCGCGACCAGTGCGAGCGCGCCGAGGATAGTCCACCCGCCCTGCCAGCCGACCGTCGCGAGGAGGGTTGGAACGGCAAGCGCCGAAACGGCGACGCCGATCCCGCCGCCACCGAAATAGACGCCGAGGACCATTGGCGCGCGGGATGCCCCGCCACCTGCCGCCGCCGCTGCGGCGAGGGATCCGCCGGTGACGAATGCAATTGCGCCTGTCAGCCCGGAGACGAACCGAAGCGCCATAAGTGCTCCGAAGTCCGGAGTCGCGCCGGACGTGCCGACGGCGACCGCAGTCGCGAAGATACTCGCTGCAAAGGCGGGCTTGACGCCAACCCGGCCGGCGATTGCGGCCGCGGCCAGGGCGCCGATCAAGTAGCCGGCGGCGTTGGCGGTGTTCATCGCGCCGGCGTCGGCGTAGGTCCACCCGAGGTCGGCGCGCATGGCGGGCAACAACAACGCATAGGCAAATCGCGCCAAACCAAGTGCGACGGCGGGAGCCATGGCCAGGCCCGCGACGATCCACAGCGACGTGATGTCCCTCGTTAACGCCGACGTCGCAACGGTGGCGCCGCCCTGCCCGCCATCAGCTACCGCCGAGGCTCGACTCCAATCAGCCATCCAGGTTCCTTTCGATGAGGCTTGCGGTGTAGCGCGCTTGGACCAATCGGCATGGCAACTGAAAAAGTCGTAAATCCAGCTAACCGCGCTTCTTGCCCGATCCGATGACTTAAAGGCTAAAATTGCTATTGAGGCTGGAAAAAGCAAACCAGAAGGATTAGCATCGCTTGTGAGCGAAATTGACAGGCGGAAAGATGCATATACCACCAACCCAGGCGTTGCGGGCGTTCGAGGCCGCGGCGCGCCACCTCTGCTATTCCACCGCTGCCGATGAATTGGGCCTGACGCATGGCGCCGTGAGCCACCACATCGCGCGGCTTGAGCGGGATCTCGGGGGAATACGGCTGTTTGCCCGCGATGGTCAGCGCATGCTGCTCACCGAGCAAGGCCAGGTTCTCGCCTTGCAGGTCCGGCAAGGATTGCGGCTTTTGGCGAATGCGTTCGATCAGGTGCGAGCGCGGGAACCGAAACGCGCCAGCCCCCCGCGCGCGCTAATGGTGAGCGTGCTGCCAAGCTTCGCCGCCCGCTGGCTCGTGCCCCGGCTCCCACGATTTCAGGCCGCTTTCCCCGAAATCGATGTAGCACTGCGGCCCACGGCCTCGCTTGCGCGCATCGATGGCAGAGACGGCGTCGATCTCGCAATTCGATACGGCCCAGGCGACTGGGCGGGCTTGAAGTCCGAGCGCCTGCTGGATAGCGCGATCTTCCCGGTTTGCAGCCCCTCCTATCGCGGCGGCGCGCTTCCGGCGGCGCCGCCAGAACTGGCAGGGTGTGTGCTGCTCCGCAATCCACGACAGCCATGGGCGCCATGGTTCGCGGCCGCAGGGCTCGACTGGCCAGAGCCCGGACACGGGCCGTCCTACGAGGATGCGGGTCTGCTTCTTCAAGCGGCCGCAGACGGCCAGGGAATCGCCCTTGCCCGCGAGATCCTGGCGGAGGACGATCTCGCCTCTCGCCGCCTCGTGCGCCTGTTCAACGTCCAGGCCGAGGACGACTACCGATGGTTCGTCGTCTGGCGGGAGCCTCTCCGATGCGATGAGGGAAGTTTCAAGGCGTTCCTGGCGTGGCTCCGGGCCGAAGGGCATGCAAGCAGTGCCAGGCCATGGCGATGCCGGCCTGTGTTCATACGATGCCTATCCGGTTGACGCATATAGCCACTAGATATTGATTATGCGTCAGACCGCATTGGGTCGCTGTAGTCGTTGTTTTTTTCAAGTAGTTTTTCCGTCATGGCGCATTAATTCTTGGATTGGCATCGCTCTATATATTGTGTTTGTATGTCCTAACCGGATAGGCATGAATCGAACAGGTTGAATAGGTACGTGACTTCGACCCCCCGCGCGTCGGCGAGCCCGATGGTGAGCGGCGCCGCCGAGCCGCCGAGGTCGAACTCGCCGGTGTTGAAGGCGACGGTGTAGGCATCCGGCGGGCGCTCGACGAAGTCGATGGCAAGGTCGTTTTTCGTATCGAACCCCCGCGCGGTGATGATCGGCGGCAGGAACGCGCCGAGCGAGGGCGTGCTGAAAATCACCATGCGGAGACGGGGCACCGCCGCCCGCGCCTTGCCGATCAGCTTCGCCGCGCCCGCCAGAGCCGCGCCGCTGGCAAGCAAGTGGCGGCGGCCGAGCGCGCGGCACCCGGTTTGGCGCGCGCGCGCCGTCATCCCTTGGTTCCGGCGAGGCCGAAGACGCGCTGCGCGGTTTCGCCTTCGATCGCCGCCTGCGTCGCCGCGTCGAACCCGGCCGCGGCGATGATCCGGCGCGGCGCGCGATCGCCGATCGGGAACGGGTGATCCGAGCCCATCATCAGCCGCCCGACGCCGACGGTCTCGGCGATGAAGCGGAGCGTCGGCGCGTCCTGGACGATGGTATCGAACCAGAGCGCGCGAAGATTGGCCTCGGGATCGGCGAGCGTCGGGTCGAGCGCGTGATTGGTGCGAAGCCGGCCGAGAATGGCGGGAAGTGCCGCACCCCCCACCGCGCAGACGATCCTGGCGCCGGGATGGCGGGCGGGAATGCCGGCGAATAGCAGCCGCGCGACGGCGATCATGGTGTCGGTGACGCGGCCGACGGCATTGGCCATGCCGTAGTCATGCACCCGGGCGTCACCGCTCTCGAACACCGGATGGATGAAGACGACGGCCCGCCGGCGATCCGCCATCGCCCAGAACGGCGCGAGCAGGGGATCATCGAGCACGCCGCCGATCCCCTTGGGCTGGGTGCCGATCATGACGCCGGGAAAGCCCGCCGCCATCGCCTCGTCCAGCATCTCGGCCGCAGCAGTGCCGTCTTGCAGCGGCACCGTCGCCAGCGGCACGACATGCCGGTCCGCTTCGGCGGCGGCGGCGAGATGGCGGTTGATCAGCCGCAACCAGGCGACCCCCTCGGCGGCGGGCAGTTCATAGCCGAACATGTCGAGCCAGCCGCCGACCACCTGCCGGTCGATGCCGTGTTCGGCCATCCAGGCGCGGCGCTTCCCGGTATCCTGAAGCGATGGCGAGACCGGGCGCGTCGGTTTCCCGCCGGCGAAGGCAAACCCGAAGCCGCCGTCTCCCTCGGCGAGGCGGAGCGAGGGAAATTCCCCGGCGCGGCCGGCGATTTCGGCGAGCAGCGCGGGCGGCACGAGATGGCCGTGGCAATCGATGATCATGGGCGTTCCTGGGTTCTGATCGCGGCGGCGGCGATGAGGTCGGAGAGATCGGCGGGGCGGATCGGCAGGCGGTCGATGCGGAGCGCGAGCGGCGCCAGCGCGTCGTTGACGGCGCTCGCGATGGCGGCGGCGGCGCCGAGATAGCCGCTCTCCCCACTCCCCTTCTGGCCGAACACGGTGAGCGGCGAGGGTGTCGTCTGATGCACGATCTCGACCTCCGGCACCTCGGCGGCGCCGGGCAGCAAATAGTCCATGAAGCTCACCGCGGTCGGCTGGCCGGTCGCCGGATCATAGCTGAATTCCTCGAGCAGGGCGGCGCCGATGCCATGCGCGATGCCGCCGAGCGTCATCCCGCGCACGACATCCGGGCTGATCACCTGGCCGCAATCATGGCCGATGAGATAGCGCCGCAATTCCGGCCGGCCGAGCACCGGATCGATCGCGACCAGCACCAGATGCAGCTCGAAGGAATGGCAGGGATACATCTGCACCCGCCCGTCCACGGGCAGCGCGCCGCCGGTCGGCACCTGATAGACGGCGCTGGCGGCAAGCCCGGGCTCCATGCCCTGCGGCATGCGGAAGAATTCGCGATGGGCGATGGCGACGAGGTCGAGCCAGGCGAGGGCGCGCCCGTCGGGGGCGCTGATATCGCCCTCGCGATAGCGCAAATCCGCCATCGGCACGGCGAGGTCATGGGCGGCGATGGCGAGCAGCTTGTCCTTGAGCTTGCGCGCCACGCCGACCGCGGCACCCCCGAGCATGATCGCCATCCGGCTCCCGACCGGGCTGTTGGAGGGCAATGCCGCGAGGCTGTCGGGGCGCACGACGCGGATGCGCTCGGGCGGGATTTCGAGGATCTCGGCGATGGCGACAGCGACCAGAGTCTCATGCGCCTGCCCGGCGCTGGTGGTGTGCATCGTCGCCGTGACCGCCCCGAGCGCGTCCACCATGACGCGGCAGCTCTCCATCCAGGTCGTGGTGCGGTTGTGCTCGTTGAGCAGCGGCTCGAAGGCGGAATTGCCGCCGGAGGGTTCGAGGCAGGAGGCGATGCCGATCCCGGCGAGCTGGCCGGCGGCGCGCAGGCGCTCGCGCTCGGCGAAAATATCGGCGCCGGAAGAACAGGCGCGTTCGGCGGCCCGCAGCAGCTTGTCGAGAAGCCCGTGATAATCGCCGCTGTCATAGCGGGTGCCGGAGGGGATGAGATAGGGAAACTGCGCGGCGCGGATGAAATTGCGCCGCCGCACCTCGATCCGATCGAGGCCGAGGCTGGCCGCGACGCGGTCGATCCCGGTCTCGATGGCGTAATTGGTCGGCGCCTGGCCAAAGCCGCACACCGCTTCCTCGGGCGTCTTGTGGGTGACGACGGCGAGCGCGTGGTAGGCGACGGCCTCGATCCGATACGGCCCGACGATGGCGCCGATCGGCTTGCCGAGCTGAAACGGCGAGCGCCCGGCATAGGCGCCGACATTGTCGAGTGCCCGCATGCGCATGGCGCGGATGCGGGCATCGGCATCGAAAGCGAGTTCGACATCGAACACCCGCTCCGGCCCCTGCATGTCGCCGCCGGTCATGTTCTCCAGCCGGTCCTCGACGAGACGCACCGGGGCGGCGAGATGGCGGGCGAGAAACCCGACCAGCACCGCGTGCTTGATGCCGCGCTTGACGCCGTAGCTGCCACCGACATCGACATCGTAATGCACCCGGACGGCGTTGCCGGGCAGGCGGAGGGCGCGGGCGATCTGGTCGGGGAATTTCGGCATCTGGATCGAGGCCCAGACATCGAGCGTCTCTTGCGCCTCGTCCCAGCGCGCGGTGACGGCGAAGGTCTCGAGCGGCACCGTCGAACTCCGCCCCCAGGCGAGGCGATAGGCGAGACGATGCGCCGCCTCCCGGAACAGGTCATCGACCGGGCCCCAGACGAAGCGCCGGTCGAGGAGCACGTTCGAGCCGTGATCGGGATGGACCAGCGGCGCCTCCGGCCGCATCGCCGTCTCGCCATCGAGCACGAAGGGCGTCGGCTCGTAGTCCACCCGCACCAGCTCGCGCGCATCCTCGGCGATCGCCCGGCTCTCGGCGATCACCGCCGCGACCCATTCGCCGACATAGCGCACCCGCCCGACGGCGAGCGGATAGCGCCGCACCGCCGGCGTATGGGCGCCGTTCATCAGCGGATCGATCGCGGCGGCCAGGGCCGCGCCGGTGAGCACGGCGCGCACCCCGGGGAGAGCGAGCGCGGCTTCGGTGTCGATCGCGAGGAGGCGCGCCGCCGGATGCTCGGACAGCACCGGGACGACATGCAGCGTCCCCGGCAAAGCGAGATCGGCGGCATAGCGCCCGGCGCCGGTGACGAAGCGGCGATCCTCACGCACCCGCCGCTTGTGGCCGACATAGCGGAACGGGCCGCGGAGGAGGGGTGCGGTCATGGCGCCGTCTCAACGGCCGGGATATTGGCGCCGCGCCGCCGCTCGGCGGCAAGCTGGATCGCCTCGACGATCTGGCCATAGCCGGTGCAGCGGCAGAGATTGCCCGAGATCGCCGCGATGATCTCCGCCCGGCTCGGCGCCGGGTTGGCGGCCAGCAGCGCTTCCGCGGTCAGCACCATCCCCGGCGTGCAATAGCCGCATTGCAGGCCGTGCGTCTCGCAGAACGCATCCTGCACCAGCGACATCTCGCCCGGGCGCGGGGCGACCCCCTCGATCGTGGTGATGGCGTGGCCGTCGGCCTGGGCCGCGAGCATCAGGCAGGCGCGCACCGGCGCGCCATCGAGCAATATCGTGCAGGTGCCGCAAACCCCGTGCTCGCACCCGGCATGGGTGCCGTGCAGGCCGAGCACATCGCGGAGGCAATCGAGCAGCGACGCGCGGTCCTCCACCTCGACCAACCAGGCGCGACCATTGACCTCAAGAGGCAGCGTGGTCATCGGTTCCCTCCCGTCCGGCGGCTTCGCTGCGCGCCTCGGCGATCGCGGCGCGCGCCAGCCGCGCCGCCGCACGCCGGCGATAGGCGCCGGAGGCGTGTCCGTCGGCCATCATTTCGAGCGGCGCCAGCGCCGCCGCCAGCGCCGCCGCGATGGCATCCTCCGTCGGCCGCGTGCCGATCAGGGCGGCGAGATCGAGCCGCGTCGGCACCGGCGCCGCCCCGCCGATCGCGACCGAAATCATGTCGATGGCGCCCGCCTCGTCGAGCATGAGCGTCACCGCCGCCGCGGCGAGGGCGAAATCGCCATGGCGGCGGGCGATTTCGGCGAAGCCGGTGCCAAAGCGCCGCCGCGCCGGGCGCGGAAAGCGGAGGCCGGTGACCATCGCGCCGGCGGGGAGTGCGGTGACCATCGGGGCCAGGAAAAACGCCGCCGCCGGGAGCGACGCCGTGCCATCCGCGGCCCCGGCGATCATGATCTCCGCCCCCAGCGCCACCGCGACGAGCGGGATTTCCGCCGCCGGATCGGCATTGGCGATGGACCCGCCGATGGTGCCGCGCCTTCGCGTCGGCGGATGGCCGATCCAGGGCAGGGCGCGGGCGAGCAGCGGCACTTCCTTGGCAACGATCCGGCTCCGCTCCGCCGCCGCCTGGCGCGTGGTGGCGCCGAGCAGGACGTGGTCCGCCGCCACCCGGATGGCGTCGAGATCGGGGATGCGCGCGATATCGATCACCCGCGTCGGCCGCACCAGGCGCATCGCGAGCATCGGCATCAGCGTCTGGCCGCCGGCGATCAGCACCGCCTCGGGATCCTCGGCGCGCCAGGCGCAGGCCTCGGCGACCGAGCCGGCGCGCCGGTACTCGAAAGGAACCGGCTTCATCGCACGCAATCATCCCGGCGGGGCATTGCCCTGACGTTTCCCCTGTTTTCACCGCCCCCGTGATGGCGGCGCATGGACCAGAAAACGCTAGGGCAGAGCGGCCTTGCGGTCAATATCGCACTAGAGCAATCTGGTTTATGCTCATTTCTAATGATGCAATTGATGTGGCGCCTGAGGCCGATGACCAGGGGCGGGGAGAACGATCCGGCATGACCGAAGATGGCCGAACCGACAGCGTCACCGAAACCGGGCTTCCCGAGGCATCGCCGGCCGCCCCCCCCTGGCTGCCCCGGCTCCAAGGGGGGGGACGCTCGGGAGGACGCCCGGGACGGCATGGCCCCGCTTATCTCGCCATCGTCGAGGCGCTGGCGGCCGATCTCGCCGCCGCCGCGATCACGCCCGGCACACGGATTCTGCCGCAGCGCGAAATGGCGGAGCGGCTCGGCCTCTCGGTCGGCACCGTCGCCAAGGCTTACGCCGAAGCGGCGCGGCGCGGCCTGATCGCCGGCGAGGTCGGGCGCGGCACCTATGTCAGCGCCACCGCTGCGGCGCGGCCGACGGTGGGCGGCGCGGCGATGGTGGATATGAGCCTCAACACCCCGCCCGAAAGCGGCGCCGGCCCGCTGATCGCCGCCGCCATGGCGAAAGTGGCGGCGAGCGGCGAGGTCGCGACGCTGCTCGATTATCTCCCCCATGCCGGCGTTCCGGCGCATCGCGCGGCGATGGCGGCCTGGCTCGCCGAGGATCTCGGCCGCCCCTTTCCCGCCGCCGGGATCGTGCTCTGCAACGGCGCCCAGCACGGCATCGCGCTTGCCCTGATGGCGGCGCTGGCGCCAGGCGATACGGTGCTCGTCGAAGCCGTCACCTATCCCGGCATCGCCGGCATCGCCGCGCGCTTCGGCCACCGCTTGCACGGCGTCGCGCTGGACGCCGAGGGGCTGGTGCCGGCGGCGTTGGATGAAGCTTTCGCCGCAACCGGCGCCCGCGCGCTTTATTGCATGCCGACCCTGCAGACGCCGACCGGCGCGGTGATGTCGGCGGCGCGGCGGGAAGCGATCGTCGCGGTGCTGCGCCGCCACGATGCCTGGGCGATCGAGGACGACGTCTACGCCTTTCTCGCCCCGGCGGCCGGCCCGGCGCTGGCGACCCTGGCGCCGGAGCGGGTCGCCTATGTCGGCAGCCTCGCCAAATGCCTGGCGCCGGGGCTTCGCGTCGGCGTGCTCGCCGCCCCCGAGGCGCTGCGCGGCCGGGTCAACACGGCGTTGCGCGGCACCGGCTGGATGGCCTCGCCGCTCTTGACCGCGACCGCCGCGCATCTCCTGCGGAGCGGCGGGGTCAGGGCGCAGGCGGCAAGAAAGCGGATCCTCGCCGCCGAGCGCTGGCGGCTCGCCCAGAACATTCTCGGCCGCCACGCCCGTTTTCCCGGAACGATCGGGTTTCACCTCTGGCTGCCGACCACCGGCGCCGCGGCCGAGATCGTCACCGCGGCGGCGGCGCAAGGTGTGGTGCTGGCGCCGCCGCTCGTCATCCCCGGCGCGCCCGCGCCGGAGGGGCTGCGGCTATGCCTCGGCGCTCCCGCGGATCTCGCGGAGGTGCGGCGCGGCCTCGGCATCGTCGCCGCCATTCTCGACCAGGGCGGCGGCCGCGCGTTAGTCTAAAGATAAGCTTTTTGTTCTTTTTTTGAAATAAAGCACCCTAAAACCTTCTCTCTCTGCCCGAGCTTCCGATTTGTTTTTCTTGTAAATCGTTGGAAATACTTAACCGAGACCACAAATCACCGCCAAAAACGGGCCCGTATGTAGACGGCCCGGCGGGGTCAAGATGGTTTGTGCGGCGAAGCGATGGGTCGATCGAAATCCGCTACAATGCCGCCGGGCCGTCCACCCCAACAAAAAAGCACGAATCTTCTCCCTCTATCCCGGAAGGAGTTCGGCGCCGAGGCGGGCGAAGGCCAGGGAGAGATCGCCGACATCCGCGGCATTCGCGCTCGCGGCGGTGCCGCGCCGGGCGCGGGCGGCGATGCCCTCGAAAATCACCGCGAAGCGAAACAGCGCGAAGGCGGTATGGAATGGCTGCATGGCCGCCACCGGGTGGCGCCGGCTGCGATAATAATGGGCGAGATACGCCGCCTCCGTGGGGATTCCGAGGGCTGCGAGATCGAGGCCCTTGAGGCCGCCATATTCCTCCGGCCGGCTGCGCCAGGCGAGGGCGCTGAAGGCGAGATCGGCGAGCGGGTGGCCGATCGTCGCCAATTCCCAGTCCAGAACCGCGACCACGCGCGGCTCGGTCGGATGGAACATGAGATTGCCGATGCGAAAATCGCCATGAGAGAGCGTCGCCGTGTCGTCCGCGGGGATGTTCGCGGCAAGCCAGGTGGCGAGGCGCGAGAGATCGGGGATATCGCGAAACCGCTCGCCCTCCCATTGCCGGGTCCAGCGCCCGATCTGGCGCTGGAAGTAATTGCCCGGCCGGCCGAACCCCTCGAGCCCGGCCGCCCGCCAATCGACGTCGTGCAGCCGCGCCAGCGTCTCGGCGACCGAGCGGAACATCGCCCCGCGCGCGGCTGGCGTGGCGCCCGCCAGGTCGGCGCCGGCGAAAATCCGCCCCGCGATGCGTTCCATGACGTAGAAAGGTGTCCCGACGATATCGCGCTCGCCGTGATAGAGCAGTACCGGCGGCACCGGCACCGCGCTTCCGGCGAGCGCCGCCAGCACCCGGTATTCGCGATCGATGGCGTGGGCGGAGGGGAGAATCGGTCCCTCCGGCTGCTTGCGGAGCACCAGGCTTCGATCATCGAAGGTAACGAAATAGGTCGGGTTGGATTGCCCGCCGGCGATGGGCTCGAGCCGCATTTTGCCGGCAGCGCCGAGGCGCCGGGCAAGAAAATCGCCAAGGCGCTCGGCATCGAAGGGCGGCGTGGCCGGAGGGGAGGGCATCGTCTTTCGTTTCCTTCGGGATTTGGGCAGTCTTGCGGATCGCGCCTCGCTCGCCAAGTGTCCTGGCGCGGGGCCTTGGAAGGAAACGCGGCTGATGCGGGGCGTGGTCTGGCTGGTGCTGTGGCTTTTTGCGGCGTTCGCGCCGGCGCGCGGCGACGAGATCAAACTCGCGACCTGGAATCTGGACTGGCTCACCACCCGCCCGCCGGGCGACCCCGCCTTGCCCCCGGATGTCGCGCCCAAGCGGGCCGAGGATATCGCGGCGCTCCGTGCCATCGTCGGCCGGCTCGACGCCGATGTCGTCGCGATCGAGGAGGTCGATGGCGGGCAAGCGGCGGCGGCGGTTTTCCCGCCCGAGCGCTACGCCGTTTTCATGACCCAGGATCGCGTGGTGCAGCGCGTCGGCTTCGCGGTGCGGCGCGGCCTGCGCGTGATCCCGCACCCCGATCTCGCCGCCCTCGACGTCTATCCGCCGACGGCGCGCACGCATTTGCGGAGCGGCGCCGACATCACCCTCGATCTCCCCTGCGGGCAACTCCGTCTGCTCGCCTTGCATCTGAAAGCCGGCTGCCGCAGCGACCCGCTTGCCGGAAGCCGCCGCCCCGCCTGCCGCGTGCTCGCCGAACAGGCGCGCGTTCTGGAAACCTGGATCGCCGCCCGCGCCGGCGCCGACGAGGCGTTCGTGGTGATCGGCGATTTCAACCGCCGGGTCGAGGCCGACGATGATTTCACCGCGAGCCTCGCCGGGGCCGCGCCGCTCACCGAGGCGACCGCCGGGCGCGCCTCGCCGTGCTGGGGCGGCGAGCCGTTCATCGACCGCATTTTCCTCGGCGGCGCGGCGCGGCGCTGGCTGGAGCCGGACAGCCTGCGCGTCCTGGTCTATCACGACGCCGATCGCGACGCCCGGCGGCGGCTTTCCGATCATTGCCCGGTCTCGGTCCGGCTCCGCCTCGGGGATGCGCGGTGAGACGGCGGGCGCTGCTCGCCTCCGCCGCCGCCATCGCCCTCACCGGCTGTGCCACGCAAACGCCGGAGAGCGGGTTGCGGTTCTTCACGCCCGAGGAGGCAGCAATCGTCGCCGCCATCGCCGACCGGCTGATCCCCGCCGATGATCTCGGCCCCGGCGGGCGCGAGGCCGGCTGCGCGGTGTTCATCGACCGCCAGCTCGCCGGCGCCTATGGCGGCAGCCGCGATCTCTACATGCGCCCGCCATTCCTGCCCGGCTTGCCGAGCCAGGGCGCGCAATCGCCGCTGACCCCGGCGGCGCGCTATCGTGGCGCCTTGGCCGCCCTCGACGCCCATTGCCGCGCCGCCTTCGCAGGAAGCGGTTTCGCCGATCTCGACGCGCTGCGGCAGGATCGCGTGCTCGCCGCTCTCGAAGCCGGGCGGATCGCTCTCGCCGGCGGCGGGCGAGCGTTTTTCGAACTCGTGCTGCGTGACACGATCGACGGATTTTTCGCCGACCCGAGCTATGGCGGCAATCAGGGGATGGCTGGCTGGCGGCTGATCGGCTTTCCCGGCGCGCGCTATGATTATCGCGATGTCGTCGCGCGCCATGGCGAGCCCTATCTCGAACCGCCCGTGGCGCTCGCATGACCATCCGCCTGAAACCGGTCGATGCGGTGATCATCGGCTTCGGCTGGAGCGGCGCCCTGCTCGCCGAGGCGCTGAGCGCCGCCGGGCTTTCGGTTCTGGCGCTCGAGCGCGGGAAGTTTCACGACACCGCCGAGAATTTTCCGCCGAGCCGCGCGCCGGATGAATTGCGCTACGCGGTGCGCCATGATCTCGTCGTGAAACCCGCTGAAAATACCCTCACTTTTCGTAATCGCGTCGATCAGACGGCGTTGCCGGTGCGCGCCTGGGGCTCGTTTCTGCCGGCGAGCGGGGCGGGCGGCGGCGGCGTGCATTGGAACGGACAGACCTGGCGGTTTCGCCCGAGCGATTTCGTCCTAAAAACCACGATCATCGAACGCTACGGCAAAAACTTTCTCGCGCCCGACCTTACGATAGAGGACTGGGGCGTAACCTATGCCGAACTCGAACCCTATTATGACCGGTTCGAATATCTTTGCGGCATTTCAGGGAAGGCGGGGAATCTCGGGGGAAAAATCCAGCCCGGCGGCAACCCTTTCGAGGGGGCGCGGTCACGCGACTATCCGACCCCGCCGCTGACCATGCCCTATGCGCCGGCGCTGTTTGCGGATGCGGCGCGCGAATGCGGCTATCATCCGTTTCCGCAGCCCGCGGCCAATCTCTCGCAGGCCTACACCAACCCGCTCGGCGTCACGCTCGGCGCTTGCAGCTATTGCGGATTTTGCGAACGTTTCGGCTGCGGCAATTACGCCAAGGCGAGCCCGCAGACGACGGTGATGCCGATTTTGCGCAGGCGGCCGAATTTTTCGCTCCGCACCGAATGTTTGGTGCTCGCGATCACGCATGACGGCAAGGGCGGCAAGGCGCGCGGCGTCACCTATACCGACGAAAGCGGCCAGGTGTTTTTTCAGCCCGCCGAGATCGTTCTTCTTTGTGCCTACACGTTTGAAAACATCCGCCTGTTGCTGCTGTCCGGCATCGGCACCCCTTATGACCCGGGGAGCGGGCGCGGCGTGGTCGGGCGCAATTACAGCTATCAGACGACGTCATCGGTGCAGCTTGGCTTCGCCGATAAACGGCTCAACCCCTTCATCGGCGCCGGCGCGCTCGGCATGGTGGTCGATGACTGGAACGGCGAACATTACGACCACGGCCCTTTGGGCTTCATCGGCGGCGCCTATCTCGCGGCGCTCGCGATCAATGGGCGGCCGATTCTCAACCATCCGGTACCGCCGGGGACGCCGCGCTGGGGGGCGGGGTGGAAGCGGGCGGTCGCGAAATCCTATCTCCGCACCACGCGACTCCTCGCCTCGGGAAGCTCGCTCAGCCATCGCGGCGCCTATTGCGATCTCGATCCCACCTATCGCGACCGCTTCGGCCGCCCGCTTCTGCGCCTCACCTTCGATTTCCATCCCAATGATCTCAGAATGTCGGATTTCGTCACCGCGCGGCTGGCCAAAATCGCCCGTATGATGCGCCCGGACTGGCTGGCGGTCGAGAAACGCGAAGCCCCCTACAGCATCGTTCCCTATCAGAGCACCCATAATGTCGGCGGCGCGGTGATCGGCGGCGATCCCGCGACCAGCGTCGTCAATCCCTATCTGCAAAGCTGGGATCTCGATAATCTGTTCATCATCGGCGCCTCGGCGTTTCCGCAGAACCCGAGCTACAACCCGACCGGAACCGTCGCCGCCCTCGCCCTCCGCGCGGCCGAGGCGATCATCCACCGCTATCTCCGGGCGCCGGGGCCGCTCGCATGAACGCCGCTCGCATGAAAGGCGCGTGGCTTGCCGCGTTTTTTCTGCTCTGCGCGGCATGCCCGGCCCAAGCCGAGGATCGGGTCCGCCAGGGCGCCTATCTCGTCGTGCTCGGCGATTGCGCCGCCTGTCACACGCCGCCCGGCGGCGCGGCGTTCTCCGGCGGGAAGCGGATTCCGACCCCATTCGGGGCGGTGATCGCGCCCAATCTCACCCCTGATCGGGAGACCGGACTTGGCGGCTGGTCGGATGATGAATTCGCCCGCGCCCTCCGCTTGGGCCGAAGACGTGATGGGAGCTTCCTCTATCCCGCCCATCCCTATCCCTATTTCGTCCGTTTCACCCTCGCCGAGGCGAGCGCGATCCGCGCCTATCTCGCGACCCTCCCCCCGGTTCATCAGCCCGTGCGCGGCGCCGATCTTCCCTTTCCCCTCGATCTCCGCTTTCTGCTCCTGTTCTGGGATGCGCTTTACGCAACGCCGGCACCGCCCTTGCCGGATCCCGACCATGACGCGCTCTGGAATCGCGGCGCCTTCATCGTCACCGGGCCGGGGCATTGCGGGGCGTGCCATACCGCAAAAACCCTGCTCGGCGGTGATGTCGCGGCGCGCGCCTTGCAGGGCGGCGTGGTCGCGGGCTGGGTCGCCCCGGCCCTCGATGGCGATCGCCGCACCGGGCTCGGTGATTGGAGTGAGGCCGAGATCGCCCGGTTTCTCGCCACCGGCTCCGCCCATGGCCAGTTGGCGAGCGGCCCGATGGCGGAGGTGGTGGAAATGTCCGGCGCCCGCATGAGCGAGGCGGACCGGACAGCGATCGCGCATTATCTGAAAAGCCTTCCCGCGCCGCCGCCAGCACCATCTCCCCAACCGCCGGCGGCGGCGATGGCGGCGGGGGAGGGGCTTTATCGCCTTCGCTGCGCGCCTTGCCATGGCGCGAATGGCAAAGGGACGCCCGGGCTTTTCCCGCGCCTCGCCGGCAGCGCCATCGTGCAGGCAGCAAAGCCCGAGACCATCTTGCGCGTGATCCGCGCGGGCGCTCGCGCCGCCGCAACCGAGGCCACCCCGACCGGCGCCGCCATGCCGGCTTTCGCCGCGCGGCTCGATGACGCCGAAATCGCCGCGATCGCGACCTATATCCGCAATAGTTGGGGCAACGCCGCGCCGGCGGTCTCGGCGCGCGACGTCACGCCTTAGAGTGGAACGTATTTATTTTATGGCGCGCCCGAAGAGATTCGAACTCCTAACCCCCAGATCCGTAGTCTGGTGCTCTATCCAATTGAGCTACGGGCGCGACGCCGGGGGGTTTAGCCGATGTCCCCCGTCCCGACAAGGGGCAAGGCCCGATGGCGCTTGGCTCACCCCCCGAGTTTGTCCAATTCGCGCACCACCGCCTCGCCCATCACCTGGGTGCTCACCTTGGCGCAGTTGCGGGCCATGATATCGGCGGTGCGGAGACCGCTCGCGAGGACATGGTTGCAAGCCGCCTCGATCAGCTTCGCTTCTTCTTCCATCGCGAAGGAATAGCGCAGCATCATCGCGAAGCTCAGCATCTGCGCGAGCGGGTTGGCGATGCCCTTGCCGGCGATGTCGGGGGCGCTGCCGTGGATCGGCTCATAGAGCGCGTGGCGGCGGCCTTTCGCGTCGAGCCCGCCGAGCGTCGCCGAGGGCAGCATGCCGAGGCTGCCGGTCAGCATCGAGGCGAGATCGGAGAGCAGATCACCGAACAGGTTGGTGGTGACGATGACGTCGAACTGGCGCGGATTGCGGACCAACTGCATCGCGCAGTTATCGGCATACATATGGGAAAGCTCGACATCGGCGAATTCGCGCTGATGCAGCGCGCTCACCGTCTCGCGCCAGAGCAGGCCGCTTTCCATGACATTGGCTTTTTCGACGCTACAGACGCGCCTCTGGCGGGTCCGCGCCAGCTCGAAGGCGACGCGGGCGACGCGCTCGATCTCGTGCGTCGTGTAGGTTTCGGTGTTGAAGCCGCGCTTTTCGCCGTTGGGCAGGGTCTCGATGCCGCGCGGCTCGCCGAAATAGATGCCGCCGGTGCTTTCGCGCACGATCATCAGATCGAGCCCCCGCACCACCTCGGGTTTCAGCGTGCTGGCCTCGACCAGCGGGTCGAACACCACCGCCGGACGCAGATTGGCGAACAGGCCGAGTTCGCGCCGCAGCGTGAGGATGGCGATCTCGGGGCGCATGTCGAAGCCGAGCTTGTCCCATTTCGGCCCGCCCACCGAGCCGAACAGCACCGCGTCCACCTCTTTGGCGCGGGCGATGGTTTCCGGCGCGATGGGCATGCCGCGGGCATCGATCGCGGCGCCGCCGACGAGATCCTCCTCGATGTCGAAATTCACCGCGCGCTTGCGTCTGATCCAGTCGTTCACCCGCCGGACCTCGTGCATGACCTCGGGGCCGATGCCGTCACCAGGAAGGATCAGCAAGGTCTTATTGGCGGCCATCGGATGTTTCCCCTATGCGAGCGCGATTTTGGGCAGCCAAGGCTGCGAGGCGGCGCGTTTTTGCTCGAAAGCATCGATCGCGCCGACATGGGCCATGGTCTGGCCGATATCATCGAGGCCGTTTTGCAGCAGATGCTTGCGGAACGGGTCGATCTCGAACGCCACCGCCTCGCCGTTCGGGCGCACCACCACCTGGCGGGCGAGATCGATGGTGAGGCGGGCATTGTCGCCCTGGCGCACATCTTCCATCAGCGCATCGCATATCTCGCGCGGCAGGCGGATCGGCAGGATGCCGTTCTTGAAGCAGTTATTGTGGAAAATATCGGCGAAATCGGGCGCGATCACGGCGCGGATGCCGAAATCGAGCAGCGCCCAGGGCGCGTGCTCGCGCGATGAGCCGCAGCCGAAATTCTCATGCGCGATGAGAATTTGCGCGCCTCGGTAAGGCGCGCGGTTGAGCACGAAATCGGGCCGCTCGGCGCCCTGCTCGTCATAGCGGAGGGTGTCGAAGAGATGCACGCCGAGCCCGCTGCGGCGGATGGTTTTCAGAAACCGCGCCGGGATGATCTTGTCGGTATCGACATTGGCGAGCGGCAAGGGGGCGGCGATCGCCGTCAGCGTGGTGAATTTTTCCATCACATGAACTCTCGCGCATCGGCCAGACGCCCGGCGATCGCCGCCGCCGCCGCCATCGCCGGGGAAACCAGATGGGTGCGCCCGCCGGGGCCCTGGCGGCCCTCGAAATTGCGGTTGGAGGTGCTCGCCGCGCGCTGGCCCGGCGTGAGCTGGTCGGGGTTCATCCCGAGACACATCGAGCAGCCCGGCTCGCGCCATTCGAACCCGGCCTCGACCAGGATGCGATCCAGCCCCTCGGCCTCGGCTTGTTTCTTGACGAGACCCGAGCCGGGGACGACCAGCGCCCGCACGCCCTCGGCGACGCGGCGGCCGCGGGCGATGGCGGCGGCGGTGCGGATATCCTCGATGCGGCCGTTGGTGCAGCTCCCGATGAACACGACATCGACCGGGATTTCGGCGAGTTTCTGTCCCGGCCGCAACCCCATGTAGGCGAGCATGCGCGCGATCTCGGCGCGCTTGGCGGGATCGGGTTCGGCCTCCGGGTCGGGGACGGCACCGGTGATCGGGGCG
This sequence comes from Pseudomonadota bacterium, assembly GCA_021851785.1. Classification (GTDB taxonomy): domain Bacteria; phylum Pseudomonadota; class Alphaproteobacteria; order Acetobacterales; family Acetobacteraceae; genus Acidibrevibacterium. The sequence goes on along the minus strand of JAJZBV010000014.1, from coordinate 29,847 downwards.
ACGCGCTCGGGGCTGGTGCCCCAGGTGACCATCGGCGCGATGGCGGCCGCGTCGAGCCGCACCGTTTTGTCGTAAGCGGCGCCGCGATCGGAGGCGAGGCTCCGCCAATAGCTCACCGCGGCCGCGAAATCGGCGCCCTCGGGGGCGTAGGGCCGGCCCTTGATCCAGTCGAACGTGGTCTCGTCCGGGGCGATCAGGCCGGCGCGCGCCCCGGCCTCGATCGCCATGTTGCAGACCGTCATGCGCCCGGCCATGTCGAGCGCGCGGATCGCCGCGCCGGTGAATTCGATGACATGGCCGGTGCCGCCGGCGGTGCCGATCTCACCGATGATGGCGAGGATGATGTCCTTCGCGCTGGTGCCGGCGGGCGCCCGCCCGGCGACCTCGATCCGCATGTTCCTCGCCCGCTTCTGGAGCAGGGTCTGCGTCGCCAGCACGTGCTCGACCTCGGAGGTGCCGATCCCGAAGGCGAGCGCCCCGAGCGCGCCATGCGTCGAGGTGTGGCTGTCGCCGCAGACGATGGTCATGCCGGGCAGGCTGATCCCCTGCTCGGGGCCGATGATGTGGACGATGCCCTGGCGCTCGTCGAGCACCGGGAAATAGGGCACGCCGAAGGCGGCGACGTTCTGCTCCAGGGTTTCGACCTGGAGGCGGCTCTCGGGTTCGGTGATGCCGCCGCCGCGGCCCGAGGTCGGGATGTTATGATCGGCGACCGCGATCGTCGCCTCCGGCCGGCGCACCCGGCGCCCGGCGGCGCGCAACCCCTCGAAGGCCTGCGGGCTGGTCACCTCATGGACGAGATGGCGGTCGATATAAAGGAGGCAGGTGCCGTCCGGAAGCCGCTCGACCACATGGGCGTCCCAGATCTTGTCGAACAGGGTGCGCGGTCCGGACATGCGATGGCTCCTTTATTCGGCGGCGTCGTGCTGCGTCGGCGCGGCTTCGGCGGTGACGGTCCCCATGGTGACGGCGCGGGCCTTCTCGGCGATGCGCGCGGACTTGCCGGAGCGGCCACGGAGATAATAGAGCTTCGCCCGCCGCACATCGCCGCGCCGCACCACCTGGATGTCGGCGATGCTCGGCGCATAAAGCGGGAACACCCGTTCCACCCCCTCGCCGTAGCTGATCTTGCGCACCGTGAAATTGCTGTTGAGGCCCTTGTTGGAGCGGGCGATGCACACCCCCTCGAACGCCTGGGTGCGCGAGCGCTCGCCCTCCACCACCTTGACCGAGACGCGGAGCGTATCGCCGGGGGCGAATTCCGGCACCGGGCGGGCGGTGGTGAGGCGGGCCATCTGCTCGGCCTCGAATTGCTGGATGATGTTCATGGGGGAGATCCTTCTCAGTGAACTTTTCTTACGGCGCGTTATCCGCACTGGCAACTGGTTGTGATGGCGTGAGATCGGCTTGGCGCTGATATGCCAGCCAAAGATCGGGGCGGCGGGTTTGCGTCGCCCGCTCGGCCGCCTCGCGACGCCAAGCGGCGATCGCCGCGTGATCGCCGGACAGCAGCGCCGCCGGCACCGCCCTACCCTGCCACGCGGCGGGGCGGGTGTAATGGGGATATTCGAGCAGCGGCCCGGAGAAACTCTCCTCACGCGCGCTTTCCGCCGCCCCCATGACGCCGGGGAGCAGCCGGACCACGGCATCGAGCACCACCATCGCCGCGATCTCGCCGCCGGCGAGCACGTAATCGCCGATGCTGACCTCGCGCATGCCGCGCGCCTCGATCACCCGCTGGTCGATCCCCTCATAGCGGCCGGAGAGCAGGATCAGCCCCGATCCAGCGGCGAAATCGCGCGCCAGGTCTTGCGAAAACCGCTCGCCGCGTGGCGAGAGGCAGAGGATCGGCCGGCCATCGGCCACCGCGCCGACGGCGCGATCGACGACATCGGCGCGCAGCACCATGCCGGCGCCGCCGCCGAAGGGCGTGTCATCGACGCTGCGATGGCGGTCCTCGGCGAAAGCGCGGATGTCCCGCGCGCCGATCTGCCAGAGCCCGCGCGCGAGCGCCCGCCCGGCGAGCGAAAACGCGAGCGGCCCGGGAAACATCTCCGGGAACAGGGTGAGGATATCGGCGCGCCAGGTCATGCGCCGGCCTCGTTCCGCGGCGGCGCTTCGCGCTCGAGCGGCGGGATGACGACGAGATGCCCGGATTCGAGATCGATCTCGGGCACCGCGGCGCGGGTGAAGGGGACGAGCAGCGGCGCCGCCCCCGGACGCTCGATCTCGAGGCTGGCGCCGGCGCCATAATCATGCACGGCGAGCACCCGCCCGCGCGCCCCTTCCGGCAGGACGGCGGCGAGGCCGATGAGATCGGCGAGATAAAATTCGTCCGCGTCCGGCGGCGGCAAGGCGGCGCGGTCGAGATAGAGGCGACGGTTGGTCAGCCGCGCGGCCTGGTCGCGGTCGCGGAGTTCGGCCCAGGCGCCATCCCGCCAGAGCGCGAGAGCGGCGATGCCGGCGCCGCGCCAGGCGAGCCGGTAGCGGCCACCGGCCTCGTCGTGCAACGGGCCATAGGCGGTGAGTGACGCCGGCTCGGCGGCATGGCTGGTGACCCGCACCAGCCCGCGCACGCCATGCGGCCGCCCGATCACCCCCACGAGAATGCGCCCTTTCGTCATTGGAACCCGATCGCCGCCGTGCTTACGCCGCCGCGTTTACGCCGAGGCTTCGGCCTTGGCGCGTTCCTGCGCCTTCTTCTTCGGCGCCGATTTCACCGGCTGCTCGCGCCAGGCCGGCATCGGCGCGATCCCGGCGCGGCCGAGAAACCGTGCCACGCGATCGGTCGCGACGGCGCCCTGGCCGAGCCAGTGCTGGATGCGTTCGGAGACGAGGCGTACCCGGTCCTCGTGGTCGGCGGGCAGCATCGGGTTGTAGCTCCCGAGTTTTTCCAGGAACCGGCCGTCGCGCGGGCTGCGGCTGTCGGCGAGCACGATATGATAGTAGGGGCGCTTTTTCGCGCCGGCGCGGGCGAGGCGGATTTTGAGGCTCATGTCGGAATTGGCTCCTTTGCGGGAAAAATCAGAATGGACCCCGGCGACCGGGCAGCAACGCGGCGAGGCCATGCCGCATCAGCCCCTTCTGGCCGAGCTTATTCATGCGTTTGATCATGCCGGCCATGTCGTCATACTGTTTGAGCAGGCGGTTGACGTCCTGCACCGAGGTGCCGGAGCCGGCGGCGATGCGCTTCTTGCGGCTCGCCTTGAGGATGTCGGGCTGGCGCCGTTCGCTCCGCGTCATCGAGGAGATGATCGCCGCCTGGCGTTTGAAGACGGATTTGTCGAGCTTCGATTCGTCGACCTGGGCGAGAAGTTTCCCCGCCCCCGGCAGCATCCCGAGAATGCCGGAAAGCGAGCCCATGCGCCCGATCTGGCGCAACTGGGCGGCGTAATCCTCGAGATCGAAGCGGCCCTTGGCGATCTTGGCGGCGAGTTTTTCCGCCTCTTCCTGCTCGATGGTCTCGGACGCGCGCTCGACGAGGCCGACCACGTCGCCCATGCCGAGAATACGCGAGGCGACCCGCTCGGGATGGAATTCCTCCAGCGCGTCGAGCTTTTCGCCGACCCCGATGAGCTTGATCGGCGCCCCGGTGACGGCGCGCATGGAAAGCGCCGCGCCCCCGCGGGCATCGCCATCCATGCGGGTGAGCACGATGCCGGTGACGCCGAGCGCCTCGTTGAAGGCGCGCGCGGTGTTGACCGCGTCCTGCCCGGTCATTGCATCGACGACGAGGAGGGTCTCGGCCGGGCTGGTCGCGGCGCGGATCGCCTGCACCTCCGCCATCAGCTCGGCATCGATCGAGAGCCGCCCGGCGGTATCGAGGATGACGATGTCGAACCCCTCCCGCCGCCCGGTCTCCAACGCCCGCCGGGCGATGGTGAGCGGGGTCTCGCCGGCGACGATGGGAAGGGAGGGAACCTCCGCGGCTTTGGCGAGCTGCGCGAGCTGCAATTGCGCCGCCGGGCGCTGCGTGTCGAGGCTCGCGAGCAGGACGCGCTTGCGCTCGCGCTTGGCGAGCCGGAGCGCGAGCTTGCCCGAGGTGGTGGTCTTGCCCGAGCCCTGCAGCCCGACCATCAGGATCGGCACCGGCGCCGGATGGTTGAGATCGAGCGTCGCCGTGCCTTCGCCGCCGAGATGCTCGACGAGGACATCATTGACGATCTTGATGACCTGCTGGCCGGGGGCGACGGCGCGAATGACCTCGGCGCCGATGGCGCGGTCGCGCACCCCGGCGATGAAGGTCTTGACCACCGGCAGCGCGACGTCGGCCTCCAGCAGCGCCAGCCGCACCTCGCGGAGCGCCTCGCCGACATCGACCTCGTTCAGCGTGCCACGCTGGCGCAGCCGGTCGAAAACCGCGGTCAGCTTGCCGGAGAGGGTGTCGAACATCATAAATCCCGAACGCAAAACGCGCCGCTGCGCGAACCCTCGCGAAGCGGCGATGCCCCCCGAAGGGGCGCGAGGTTCTGCGCCCGCGGCAGGCGATTTGTCAAGCCGATAGCCGAAGCCGGGGAAAGCGGTTCTTTTTAAAAAAAGAACCAAACATTTTTCCCGTTGGGCAGCGCCTGTTGCCGGAGATCATATATGGACCTCGGCCACCCATGCCCAGCCTAGCCGCCATGACCTTCTCGCTACCGGCGCTGCGGCCACAAGGGCGCCGACGCGGGTCGGAATCACACGCGAAAACAAAGATGGCGAGGCGCGGTCAGCCTTCCTGGGCGGCGGCGGCGAGACTCGCCTCCAGCGGATCGACGGGTTGTTCGCCGGTGCCGGGCGGGGCCTCCGCCTCCTCGGTCTCGCTTCCGAACGGGCGCCGCGGCGGCTGATTATGCGGGCCGTTCTGCTGCGCCGCCTGGGTCATGGCGTTGAGGATGCGGAAATAATGCTCGCCGTACTGGAAATAGCTCTCGGCCATCACCCGGTCGCCGGCGCTGGCCGCGTCGCGGCCGAGCTGGATATATTTCTCGTGGAGCTGCTGTGCCGTGCCGCGCACCCGGAGATCCGGCCCGTTGCTGTCAAAGACGTGGTTGCGATTGAGCGGCACACCGCCTTGGTGATGCCGGACCACACCGCCATTGCCATTGCCATTGCCATTGCCGCGGTGATTGCGCCCGCGCATCCGTTTGATATTCATACCGACATCATGCTTTCCTGTTCACGCGCCCGGCGTGCCAGCCACCAGGCCGCACGCCGCCGCCGCACACGGCCCATCAGAAGACCCCATCGACTTGGCTTCCACACCGCTTCCATGGCGACGGCCGGCAGAGCGAAACGATTTCGGTCTGATTACGGCGATCCGTAGCCACAGCGACAGAGCGGCCGAAACGGCGCGCCCGCGTGCGATGCCGCGGCAAATTACCCGCCTCCTCGCGCGGCGCCAATAGATTTTTTTCGCCGCCCCCTCATTTTTCCGCGCATTGCGGCTATTCGGCCACGCCCGGCGCCAAAACCAGGGCCCGCGGGATGCCGCCGAGATCTGGCGCGAGGGCGCGCACCGCGAGTCCCCGCGCCGCCGCCAGCGCCGCGGCCGCGCCCGCCTGCCCGGCGCCGAGTTCGAGGATCGCAACCCCGCCCGGCGCCAGCAGAAGCGGCAGATCGGCGATCACCGCGCGATAGGCGTCGAGCCCGTCGGCGCCGCCATCCAGCGCCGCCCGCGGCTCGAAACGCGCGACCTCCGGGGCCAGGCCGGCGATCGCGCCGCTCTCAATATAGGGCGGGTTGCAGAGAACGAGATCAAATCCGCCACGCAACGCGCGTGCCCAATCGCCGCACAGGAAAGCCGCCCGTCCAGCGAGATCGAGGGCGGCGGCATTGGCGCAGGCGGTCGCCAGCGCGCCCGGCGAGAGATCGACGCCAACCCCGAAAGCGGCCGAAAATTCGTGCAAGGCGGCGAGCAGCAGGCAGCCGCTGCCGGTGCCGAGATCGAGCACGCGCCGCACCGCCCGGCGATCGGGCGACGCCGCCAGCGCCGCGGTGATCAGGGTTTCGCTGTCCGGGCGCGGGATCAGCGTCGCCGGCGAGACCGCGAAGGAAAGCCCCCAGAATTCGCGCCGGCCGAGAATCTGGGCGAGCGGCTCATGCCCGGCGCGGCGGGCGAGCAAGGCGGGAAAGCCGGGCGCGGCGAGGGCGAGGGCGAGCGGCGCCGCGCGCTCGCGGATCAGGGTCACTTGGTCGCAGCCGAGCGCATGGCCGAGCAGCAGACGGGCCTCCAGCGCCGGGCTCTCGATCCCCGCCGCCGCGAGCCGCGTCGCCGCCGCGGCGAGAACCTGGACGAGCGGCGGATCAGTTCCCGCCGCCGCCTCCCGACGGGGCCAATTTCTCGTGGATCTTGTTGCCCCATTCATCGAGCTTCTCGCCGGTCTTGCGCGCCGCCTTGTCGAGGGCGGAGCCGGTTTTCGCGGCGGCCTTGCCAACCGCCCGGCTGGCATCATTGCCCCATTCATCGAGCTTCTGCCCGGCCTTCTGCATCGGCCCGTCATCGGCGCGGGGCGCGTGCAGCGGCAACAGAAGGCCCGGGATCAGGGCCACGAGCGGCCACAGCCTGGATCTGCTCATCGCAAGCCTCCTCGATCGCTCTCCTGCAGCAAGGCGCCGGCACCATCCGCCGCCAGCGACGCCGTGAACGGAACGGCGTCGGACGCTGCCGGCTCGTCCTCCTGGTCGCGGGCGAGATAATGGCTGAGCACCTCGCCCGGCGCGCCGTCTTCCACGACGCGGCCCTTTTCCAGCCAGATCACCCGGTTACACCAGCGCGCCACGATCTGATGAACATGGCTCGACAGCACCAGGATTTCGGCGCCGCGCACCAGGGTTTCAAGGCGTACCCGCGCCTTGTCCATGAATCCGGCATCGCCGGCGAGGAACCATTCATCCATCATCAGCACCTCGGGATGGATGGCGGTCGCGAGCGCGAAGCCGAGCCGCACCACCATGCCCGAGCTGTAGGTGCGCACGGGCAGGTCGACGAACTCGTCGAGCGCGGCGAAATCGCGCACATCCTCCTCGAGCCGCCTTATCGCCGCCCGGCCGAGCCCCGCGAAGAGGCCGCGGAGCGCGATGTTTTCGCGCCCGGTAAGATCGGGATTCATGCCGAGATTGGGATCGAGCAGCGCGTTGAGGCTGCCGCAAACGCGGACATGGCCGCGCACCGGCTCGTAAATCCCGGCGAGCGTGCGGAGCAGCGTGGTCTTGCCGGCACCGTTGCTGCCGACGAGGCCGAGCCGGTCGCCGGCGGCGAGATGAAAGGAAACGTCGCGCAGGCCCTGCACGACGACGCGCTTTTGCGCGTCCTTGCCGATTCGCCCGCCGGAAGCGGCCGCGAACATGGCCCGCTTCAGGCTGCGGGCGCTGCCGTGATAGAGTGGAAAATCGACCGAGACATGATCGGCGTCGATGGTTGCCATGGGCTCAGACCCAAAACGCCAGGCGGCCGCGCACGCGCACGAACAGCAGCCAGGACAGCACCACCAGCAGCGCCGAATAGCCGAGCGCCGAGCCCCAGACGATCCCCCCCGGAATTTCGCCGAGCAGCGGCGCGCGGACGATTTCAAAAAGCGTGTAGAACGGGTTGAGGGGCAGGAAGCGGGCGCCGTGATGGATCAGCTCGGGGCGCCAGATCACCGGACTGATGAAAAACGCGATCTGCATGACGCTGCCGACGATCGGCGGGATGTCGCGGAAGCGGGCGCAGAGCGCGGCGAGCGTCATCGTGATCGCCAGCGAATCGACCAGCCAGAGCAGCAATCCCGGCAGCGCGATCAGCCCGCGATAGCCGGGCCAGGTGTCGAAGATCGCGAACACCACCGCGATCACGATGATGTTATGGGCGAGCACGATCAGATTGCGCAAAACGATCCGCCCGCCATAGAGGCTGAACGGCATGCGAATGGCGCGGATCATCGCGTCGTTCTGGGTGAAGCCGAGACAGGCCTCGGCCACCAGGGTCTGCAGATAGCCCCACAGCACCAGCGAGAGGGCGAGAAAGGGGAGATAATCGTGCAGCACCATCTTGAACAGCGTCGAATAAAGAAAGCCGAGCGCCGCCACCATCACCGCGGTCGAGAGGGTGAGCCATAGCGGCCCGAGCATCGAGCCGCGATAGCGCCCCTTCACATCGAGCCAGGCGAGGGTCGCGCCGAGCCGCCACAGCCGGCCGGCCTCGGCGAAATCGGCGACCGCCTGACGCTGACGGCCGGAAAACCCGAGCCCGGCGACGAGATCGAGCATCGTATCGCCGGCGGTTTTCAGACGCAGCGCCACCGGTGGTGCAGCCAGATCGGGATCACCAGGGTTCATGCGGCTCGCGGCATAGCCCAGACGGCCGGCGAGGGCAATCGCCGCCCCGCCTGCCCCGGCTTGCCGGCCTCAGCCATAAATCGGCGCCAGCCGCGTGCGGTCGCCGCGGATGATGGCGACGCGCTGGCCGGGGCGGAAATTATTCTCGTTGGTCTGCACCACGGAAATGGTCTGCCCGTCATCCTGGCGGATGATGAACTCGACCGCGTTGCCCTTGCTCAACTCGCTTTCGGCGGTATTGCCGACGAGGCCGCCGAGCAGCGCGCCGCCGACGGCGCCGAGCAGATTGCCGCGGAAGCTGTTGCCGCCGATGAAGCTGCCGGCGACGCCGCCGAGCGCCGCGCCGCCGACGGTGCCGACCCCGCTATCGCCGCCCTGGACGACGACATTGCGCATCGAGATGATGGTGCCATAGGTGACGGCGGCGGTGCGGCCGACACCGTAGCCGCTATACGTGCTATTGGCGGGCGTGCCGGTGCAGGCCGCGACCGCGATCAGCCCGCAAAGCGCAAGCGCCGCGACCGCCAACCGCCACGCCAGATCCGGGAATTTGCGCATGATGTCCGACCATGACTGGGTTCGTCACCACTGCACATAGAGGCAATCGGCGGCGAATTCCAGAGACCGGACGCGACGAACCCGACGCGCGCGCATCTTATTGTCGTGCGCGTCATTGTCGTGCGCGCAGTTCGGCGATCAGGGTGGCGAGCCTGGCCGCGGTTGCCGGCGGGGTCGCGTCGCTGGTGTCGATGCTGAGATCGGCCTTGGCGTAAAGCGGCGTGCGGCTCGCGAGAATGGCGTGGAGATCGCTCATCGCCCGGCGGGTGTCATCCATCGGCCGGAAATCACCCTGAGCGATCACCCGTTGCATATGCAACTCCGGGGTCGCGCGCACCCAGACGGTGAGGCAGTGGCGGAGCAGCAGCTCGAAGGTCGCCGGCTCGGTCACCAGGCTGCCGCCGGTCGCGATCACCATCGCCTCGCCGGCGGCGATCAGGCGGACGAGGGCGGCGCGCTCCAGCCGGCGATAGCCGGCCTGGCCGTGAAGCTCGAAAATTTCCGCGAGACTCATTTCGCCCTCGCGCGCGATCTCGCGGTCGAGTTCGACGAAGCGCCCGCCGAGATGGTCGGCGAGGAGCGGCCCGAGCGTCGATTTGCCGCCGCCGCGCAAACCGATCAAGGCGACCCGCGCCGCCCGCCCCGGCGCCGCCAGGCGCGGGAAATGCGCGGTGATGAGCTGGCGCGCGGCGGCGAGATCGCCGGAATCGAGCCCGGACAGCATCTGTTCGAGGAGGACGAATTCGAAATCGTGATCCTCGCGCTCGGCGAGGAGGCCACCGATATCGCTACCGAGCGCCCGCGCGATCCGGCGCAGCAGCAAAATCGAGACATTGCCCGCCCCGCTCTCGATCTGCGCGATATAGCGCTCGGAGACCCGGGCCCGGCGCGCCAGAAGCCGCCGCGTCATGCCGCGCTGGGCGCGCAGCCGCCGCAGCCGGGCGCCGATGAGGGCGAGATAGGCGCTCGCCTCGGCGTCCGGGGCGAACCCGGTCACACCGGCCGCACCAGCCGATGCTGCTTGCGCCCGGCGGACAATTTGATCACCCCGGAACGAACGTCCCGCTCGGTGATGTCTTGGGTTTCCTCGGTCAGCGGCTGGTCGTTGAGCCGCGCGCCACCGCCCCGGATCAGCCGCCGCGCCTCGGCATTGCTGGCGGCGAGCCCGGCCGCGACGAAAAGCTGAAACGCCGGAACGCCGCCGGCAAGAGCGGCGGCGGCGACCTCGATGCCGGGCAGATCCGCGCCGGCTGGCCCCTGCCCCGCGGCGCCGAACACCTCGCGCGCGGTTTGCTGCGCCGCCCGCGCCGCCGCCCGCCCATGCGCGAGCGCCGTCGCCTCGGTCGCGAGGATGATTTTCGCCTCGTTGATCTCGGCGTCGCGCAGGGCTTCGAGACGCGCGATCTCGGCGAGCGGCAGATCGGTGAACAGGCGTAAAAATCGCCCGACATCGGAATCCTCGACATTGCGCCAGAATTGCCAGTACTCGAACGGCGCCAGCCGCTCAGCGGTGAGCCAGATGGCGCCGCGCGCGGTCTTGCCCATCTTGGCCCCCGACGCCGTGGTGATCAGCGGCGAGGTGAGGCCGAACACCGTCTTGCCCTCGGTGCGGCGGACCAGCTCCATCCCGGCGACGATATTGCCCCATTGATCCGACCCGCCACACTGCAAAACGACGCCATGGCGGCGATGGAGTTCGCGGAAATCATAGCTCTGGAGGATCATGTAGTTGAATTCGAGAAAGGTCAGCGGCTGCTCGCGCTCGAGCCGCAGGCGCACGGCATCGAAGCCGAGCATGCGGTTGATGGTGAAATGCGTCCCGACCTCGCGCAACAGCGCGATATAGCCGAGCGCATCGAGCCAATCGGCGTTGTTCACCACCAGCGCCGCGCCGGGGCCGCCGCCGAAGCTGAGGAATGGGTCGAACACGCGGCGGATGCCGGCCATGTTGGCGGCGATCTGGGCGTCGGTGAGCAATTGCCGCGCCTCGTCCTTGCCCGAGGGATCGCCGATCCGGCTGGTGCCGCCGCCGAGCAGCACCACCGGGGCATGGCCATGGCGCTGCAACAGCCTGAGCAGCATGATCTGCACCAGACTGCCGACATGGAGGCTGTCGGCGGTGCAGTCAAAGCCGATATAAGCGGCGACCGGCCCGGCTTCGAGCCGCGCATCGAGCGCCTCTGGATCGGTGCATTGAAACACGAAGCCGCGGGCGATGGCTTCGGTGAGAAAGGCGCTGCGCGGCATGTTCGTTCGCTTCATCGCTGATGGGTCAGAAAAGACTCTTCTTTTTCTGAAGAAAAAGAAGCAAAAAGACTTTTATCCTGATTTCCTGGAGTGGCAACGCCGGTGGCACCGCGGCGCGTGATCGGGCTGATGAGCGGCACCTCGCTCGATGGCGTCGATGCCGCCGTGATCGAGACCGATGGCGAGCGTGTGCATGGCTTCGGCCCGGCGCTCACCCTCCCCTATCCGCCGCCGCTCCGCGCCGCGTTGCGGGCACTGCTCGCACGCGCGCCAAGCCTCGCCGCCGATGATCCAATGCTCCGCGCCGCCGAGGCGGCACTCACCGCGCGCCACGCCGAGGCGGTCGCGGCGCTCGGCGCCGACGCCGAGCTGATCGGCTTTCACGGCCAGACCATCCTCCATGACCCGAAAGCCGGCCGCACCTGGCAGATCGGTGACGCGACGGCGCTGGCGCGCGCGACCGGGCTGCCGGTGGTCTTTGATTTCCGCGCCAATGACGTCGCCGCCGGCGGGGAGGGGGCGCCACTCGCGCCCGTCTTCCACGCCGCCCTCGCCGCCGGCCTGCCGCGCCCGCTCGCCATCCTCAATATCGGCGGCGTCGCCAATGTCACCTGGATCGGAGACCGGGAGCGCCTCGTCGCTTGCGACACCGGCCCCGGCAACGGCCCCCTCGATGACTGGATGGTGCGCCATACCGGCATCCCGTGCGATGTCGATGGCGCGCTGGCGCAAGCCGGGCGCGCGAATGACGCGGTGCTCGAGCACCTCCTCGGCGATCCCTATTTCCGCCGCGAAGCGCCGAAATCGCTCGACCGTCTCGCTTTTGCCGGCGCACTGGCGGCAAGCGGGCTCGACACTCTGAGCCCGGCGGACGGCGCCGCGACGCTCGTCGCCTTCATCGCCACCGCGATTGCCGCGACGTGCCTTCCGGCGCCGCCGCGGCGCTGGCTGGTCACCGGCGGCGGGCGACACAATCCGGCGATCATGGCGGCGCTGCAAAAGCGGCTCGCCGCCCCGGTGGACGCGGTCGAAACCCTCGGCTGGGATGGCGACGCGCTGGAGGCGCAATGCTTCGCCTTCCTCGCCGCCCGCCACCTCGCCGGCCTCCCGATCAGCTTCCCGGAAACCACCGGCGCGCCGCGGCCGCTGCCGGGGGGGAGGCTCGCGCGCGTTGGAGCAACATCCATTCGGAGGGAATCGGACGGGTGATGTGGGCGATGATGGCGCCCGTCAGAGGGCCGCGAGCACCGCCTCGGCGCGGCTGACGTCGAACCCGCCCGGCTCCTCGATGGCGAGATGGGAAATCTTGCCGTCCTTGGCGATCAGCGCGAAACGCTGGCTGCGCACGCCGAGGCCGCGCGCGACGAGATCGAGTTCGAGGCCCATCGCCTTGGTCAACGCGCCCGAACCGTCGGCGAGCATCAGGATCTTATCGCCCGCCCCCTGATCCTTCGCCCAGGTGCCGAGCACGAAGGGGTCGTTCACCGCCATGCAGACGATGCGATCGGCGCCCTTGGCAAGGAATTTATCGGCGTGCTCGATGAACCCGGGCAGATGCTTGGCGCTGCAGGTCGGGGTGAAGGCGCCGGGAACCGCGAACAGAACCACGGTCTTGCCGCGGAAAATCTCGTCGGTGGAGATTTCCTTCGGCCCCTCGGGCGAGGCGGTCATCAGCTTCATCGCCGGGATGGTGTCGCCAACCTTGATCGTCATGCGCGTGCTCGCTCTCTTGCGGCCCATCGTGATCGCCGGCGGATCGGGATCACGCGGGGGCGCGGGTTGCCAGGAAGAGGGCTTCCTAGACCAAATTCGGGCGCGAACCAACCGATGCTTGCGTTGCGGCGCGAATATCCCCAATTCTACCGCCATGGCTCGTCGCACATCCCCTCGCGTCCCCACCGCCAAGGGGCGCACCGCCCCGAGGCCCCCCGCCTCGAGAACCACCGCCCCCAAGCCGGGCGGGTTGATGCTGACCGGGCAGATCCTGATCGCCATGCCGGAACTGAGTGACCCCAATTTCGCCCGGAGCGTGATCTATCTTTGCGCCCACACGCCGGAAGGCGCGATGGGGATCATGCTCAACCGCCCGCTCGAACAGCCGAGCTTCACCGATCTCCTGCGCCAGCTCGATATCGCGCCCTTGCCGCCGGCGCGCCACATCCGGCTCTGCTCCGGCGGCCCGGTCGATCATGCGCGCGGCTTCGTGCTCCACACCGCCGACTGGACCGACGAGGCCAGCCTCCGCGTCGACGAGCGTCTCGCGCTCACCGCCAGTCTGGATATTTTGAAAGCGATCGCCGGCGGCGCCGGACCGCGCCAGGGGCTGCTCGCGCTCGGCTATGTCGGCTGGGGGCCGGGCCAGCTCGATCAGGAATTCCAGCAGAACACCTGGCTTTCCGCCCCGGCGGACGAGGCGCTGCTGTTCGATGCCGACCACGAGACGAAATGGCGCCGGGCGCTGGCCAAGCTCCGGATCGACCCATTGCTGCTTTCCGGCACCGCCGGGCACGCCTGACCGCAGCCCGACCTTCCCCCGTCATACGGTTGTCGCTTGACAGAGAGGGGGTGTCGTTCTCAGATTGGCGCATGACAAAAGGGGTTGGTACACGGCTTTGCGCTTGACCGCCGCGCCGTGGAGGGCAATGGCTCCGCCGCCGCCGTCCGGGGTGTTCCGGCGGCGACGAGTGGAGCGATTGTGATGACCGTCCCGACCCCGTCTCCGGTGGCCTTTTCTCCGGTGGCCCACCCCCTCCGGCGTCTCCACGTCGTCACCTGGGGCTGCCAGATGAACGTCTATGACAGCACCCGGATGGCCGATGTCCTGGCCCCGCTCGGCTATGGCCCGGCGGCGTCGGTCGAGGACGCCGATATGGTGATCCTCAACACCTGCCATATCCGCGAACACGCGACGGAAAAGCTGTTTTCCGAACTCGGCCGGCTGCGCCGCGTGAAAGACGCGCGCCGCGCCGCCGGCGCGCGCATGCTGCTTGCCGTCGCCGGCTGCGTCGCCCAGGCCGAGGGAGCGGAGATCCTGCGCCGCGCCCCCTATGTCGATATCGTGCTCGGGCCGCAGACTTATCATCGCCTGCCCGAGATGATCGCCGAAGCCGAACGCGCCGGGCGGGCGGTGGTCGATACCGAATTCCCCCCCGAGAGCAAATTCGACCATCTGCCGGAAGCGGCGCTGCCCGGAGGCGGCGCCACCGCCTTCCTCGCGATCCAGGAGGGGTGCGACAAATTCTGCAGCTTCTGCGTCGTCCCCTATACCAGGGGGGTGGAGGCCTCGCGCCCGGCCGCCGCCGTGCTCGCGGAGGCCCGTGCCCTGGTCGCCGCCGGGGCGCGGGAGATCACCCTCCTCGGCCAGAACGTCAATGCCTGGCATGGCGAGGCGCCTTCGGGCGGCGCATGGACCCTCGCGCGGCTGCTGCGGGCGCTCGCCGAGATCCCCGGCCTCACCCGCCTCCGCTATACCACCTCGCATCCGCGCGACATGGACGACGAACTGATCGCGGCGCATGGCGAATTGCCCGCCCTGATGCCGTTTCTGCATCTGCCGGTGCAATCGGGCGCCGACCGCATCCTGAGCGCGATGAACCGCCGCCATACGGCGGCCGATTATCGCCGCATCGTCGAGCGCCTCCGCCACGCCCGGCCGGACATCGCCCTCTCCTCTGATTTCATCGTCGGCTATCCCGGCGAGACGGCGGCGGATTTCGCGGCGACCCTGACCCTCGCGCGCGAAATCGGCTTCGCCCAGGCCTATAGTTTCAAATATTCGCCCCGCCCCGGCACCCCGGCCGCGAGCGCCGCCGATCAGATTCCCGAGCGCGAAAAAGAGGCCCGCCTCGCCACCCTCCAGGATCTGCTCGCCACCCAGCAGCGCGACTTCAACGCCCGCCAGGTCGGGCGCCGGCTTGCCGTCCTGATCACCGGGCGTGGCCGCCATCCCGGCCAGATCGCCGGCCGCAGCCCCTATCTCCAGGCGGTCCATCTCGCAGCACCCGAGACCCTGATCGGCCGCGAAATCGCGGTCACCATCGCCGCCGCCGGCCCGCGCTCGCTGGCCGGGGCGTGGCACCCAAGCCCCGAGGAGCATGCCGCCGCTTGAGCCCCCTTTCCCCCGCACCTCTCGCCCCCCACGGCGACAAGCCCGTCACCTTGCAGTTCGCCGACAACGCCCTGCTCTCGCTCCTGCTCGGCGAGCATGATCGCCACCTGGCGCGGCTGGAGAAAGGGCTCAATGTGCGGCTCTCGTGCCGGGGCAACCGGATCGCGATCAGCGGCGCGCCGGAGCGGGTGGGGGTGGCGCAGGCGGCGCTCTCCGGACTCTATCGCCGGCTCGAAGGCGGCCAGCCGGTGGGGGCCTCGGAGATCGACGCCGCCATCCGCCTCACCGCGCCCGAGGCCGATCCGCGTCTGCCGCTCGCCGATCTGCCGGCGATCCGCACCCGTCGCGGCGCCGTCGGGCCGCGCAGTCCCGGGCAGTTGCACTATATCGAACTCCTTTCGCGGTGTGAGGCGGTGTTTGCCGTCGGCCCCGCCGGCACCGGCAAAACCTATCTCGCGGTGGCGCAGGCGGTGGCGATGCTGCAATCCGGCCGCGTCGACCGTATCGTGCTCTCGCGCCCCGCCGTCGAGGCCGGCGAGCGGCTCGGTTTTCTGCCTGGCGACCTCAAGGAGAAGGTCGATCCCTATCTGCGCCCGCTCTATGACGCGCTCAATGACATGATGCCGGCCGAGCAGGTGACGCGGCGGCTGGCGGGCGGCGAGATCGAGGTCGCCCCGCTCGCCTTCATGCGCGGGCGCACGCTGGCGCATGCCTTCGTCATTCTCGACGAAGCCCAGAACACGACGCCGGTGCAGATGAAGATGTTCCTGACCCGCATGGGCGAGGGCACGCGCATGGTGATCACCGGTGACCCGAGCCAGATCGATCTCCCCGCCGGCCAGCGCTCCGGCCTGCTCGACGCGCTGGAGACGCTGGCCGGTGTGGACGGCATCGCGTTCGCGCGGTTCACCGCCGGCGACGTCGTCCGCCATCCCCTGGTCGCGCGCATCATCGCGGCCTATGACGAGCACCATGGCCAAAGATCGAAAGCCTAGCCCCGCCACGGCGGGGCTCCCCCCAAAACCGGCGGTCATTCCCGAGACCGCCATTCCCGAGATCGTGGTCGCGGCGCCGGCCTGGCGGCGCTTGGTGCCGCGCGCCGAGGCGCTCGCCCGCCGCGCCGCCGCCGCCGGGGTCACCCTTGGCGGCACGGATGCGATCGGCATGGGCGCGATCAGCGTCGTGCTCGCCGATGATCGCGCCGTGCGCCGGCTCAATGCCCGCCATCGCCGCCGTGACGAGCCGACCAACGTGCTGAGTTTTCCCGATTGCGGCGGCGGCGGCCTCATTCTCGCGCTCGGCGTCGTCCTGCGCGAGGCCGGCGCGGCCGGCAAGCGGCCGGGGCATCACCTCGCCCATCTCGTCGTCCATGGCGTGCTCCATCTCGCCGGACACGACCATCATCATCCGGGCGACGCGCGGCGGATGGAAATGGCCGAGGCCCGCATTCTTCGTCGCCTGGGCCTGCCCAATCCGTGGCGGCGGACGTGATCACGCCGGCATGATCGCGATGCCACCCGCTTTCATCCAGCGTCTGCGCGGGCTTTGGGGCTGGCGCGGCGCCGAGCAGTCGGTGCGTGCCTCGATCGCCGAGCTGGTGCAGGAAGCGGCGGACGCGCCGCTCACGCCCGGCGTCGCGCCCGAACTCGACCGCCAGGAGCGGGTGCTGATCGCCAATATCCTGCGGCTGCGCGGCACCACCGCCGATGACGTGATGGTGCCGCGCGCCGATATCGTCGCCCTGCCGCTCGATCTCGGCCATGCCGAACTGCTCGCGGTGATCCGCCGCGAGGGCCATTCGCGCTTTCCGGTCTATCGCGACCAGCTCGATGACATCGTCGGCATGGTCCATATCAAGGACATCTATGCCGCCGAGGGGCCGCGCGAGACCTTCTCGCTGGAGAAGATCCTGCGCCGGCCGCTGCTGGTTGCGCCGCAGATCCCGGTGCTCGATCTCCTGCTGCAAATGCGCCAGGCGCGCATGCATCTCGCCCTCGTCATCGACGAATATGGCGGCGTCGATGGCCTGGTGACGATCGAGGATCTGGTCGAAACCATCGTCGGCGACATCGCCGACGAGCATGACGACGAGCAGAAGAAACTGCTCCTCGAACGCCCCGACGGCACGCTCGACATCGATGCCCGCCTGCCGATCGAGGAATTCGAGGCGGCGCTCGGCCCGGTGCTGACCGAGGATGAGCGCAACGCCGATATCGATACCGTCGGCGGCCTCGTGTTCACCCTCGCCGAGCGGGTGCCGGCGCGCGGCGAGGTCATCAGCCACCCCTCCGGGATCGAGTTCCTGGTGGTGGACGCCGATGCCAGGCGCACCCGCAGTCTTCGCATCCGCCGCCCGACGGGCATGCCGTCTCCTGGCCTGCCGACGGCGGAGGGCCAGGTGCCGTCGGCCGGCGGCACCAGCGCCGACCGCCCCGCGGCCGACGGCAGATCGGTGGCGCCATCGGCCATCGACCCGGGCTGAAACCCTTATCACCCCAAGGGGTAGTGGCGAAATACCCCGGGTGGCCACAATTTTAGCGAGTTTTCCACAGATTTTATGGCCGAGGGTGATTGAGTGCCTCGGTCATCTTACTGTATGTTGTGGTCGGATCATGCGGAGGACCACGAAATGGAGTGGACCGAGGAAACCGTCGCCTGCCTGCGCGGCCTCTGGAGCGAGGGGCTGCCGACCGCCGAAATCGGCCGGCGTCTCGGAATAACCAAGAACGCCGTCATCGGCAAGGCGCATCGCCTGGTTTTGCCGCCCCGCCCATCGCCGATTCCCGCCGTCGCGTCGACGACGCGGGTTCACGCCGAAACCAAGGCCGTCCCGGGCCCCGGCCATGTCGCCGGCACGGTGGGGTCGGGCAATCTGAGGTCCGACAATCTGGGGTCGGGCAAGGTGACGGCGGTGGCGCAAGCGGCCTGGTCGCCGCCGCCGCGTTCCGCCCCGCCGCATCGCGCCGAGCCGCCGCCCCTCCGCCGCGCCCATAGCTGCTGCTGGCCGCTCGGCGAGCCGGGAAAGCCGGGGTTTCATTTCTGCGACGATGCCGCCCTGCCCACCAAACCCTACTGCGCGCGCCACGCCGATCTCGCCTATGTGAAAGTGCGCGAGAAGCGCGAGGAAGCCGCGTAGCGCGGCTTTCCTTCACGCCGTTTGGCCCGCGCGCCGCGCCGCGGCGGCAAATTCTTACGTCGCCGTTGCGATGGCCGTGCTCGCGTCGTATCGTCGCCTCTGGCGACGGTGGTGGCCAGCAAAACCCCGTCATCGCCGCCGGGAGGAAGGCGTGCCGCCCAAGAGCACGTCGGTTCAAGCAAGGGGCAAAGGGGGTGCCAGGCACCTTCCGCCGCCCCGCAGACAGAAAGGCGTGTGGCGATGCCGCAGGGCACCGTGAAATGGTTCAATCCGACCAAAGGCTATGGCTTCATCGCCCCCGATCATGGCGGGAAGGACGTGTTCGTCCATATCAGCGCCGTGCAGAAAGCGGGGCTGCGTAGTCTCAGCGAGGGGGAAAAGCTCGGCTTCGAAATCGAGCAGCAGCCGAATGGCCGCGCCGCCGCGGTCAATCTCTCCAAGCTCGCCTGAGACCGGGGCGCGGCTAAGACCGGGGCGCGGCTAAGACCGGGGCCGCTTGGCGCCGCGGGGCGGGGTCGGTTTCGCGCTTTCGAGCCCGGCGGACAGGATGGCCCGCCTCGCCTGGAAGATACGCCCGCGCGCCCCGGCAGGGCGGGGCGCGGCGATGGGTCTTGAGCCCCGCGCGCCAACCCCGAGCGCGCCGGCGGAAGGGCGCGCTCGGCCGGATTTCCGGCGCCGCGCCTCTGCCATGCGGGATGGGCTTGCATCCGGCGTCTTGTTTCGCTTCAACATTCGTGGTTGTCATTCCCTGCGCCCTATTCTCGTGCATGCCCCTCTCGTCTTCCCGCCTTTGGCTACCGCGAAGGCCCCGTTTCTCGCCCATGACCCGCTCCCGCGTTCTGGCCGCATCGCAAACAAGGATCGCCGACGATCATGACCCACGCCTTTCCCTCGTCGCGCCCGGCACCGAAATCCGCCCTGGATGCCGAAGCGGTCCGTGCCGCCTATCGGCGCTGGGCGGGCATCTATGATTCATCCTTCGGCGGCATTTCCGCTTTCGCCCGCCGCCGCACGGTGGCGGAGGTCAACCGGCTGGCGGGCAGCGCGGTGCTGGAGGTCGGCGTCGGCACCGGCCTCGCGCTACCGCGCTACGCGCCGGGCAAGCGCATCACCGGCATCGATCTCTCGACCGAGATGCTCGCCATCGCCCGCCGCCGCGTCGCCGCGGACGGCCTCGCCCAGGTCGACGCGCTGATCGAGATGGATGCCGAGGCGATGAGCTTCGAGGCCGCAAGCTTCGATATCGCGGTCGCCATGTTCGTCGCCTCGGTGGTGCCGCATCCGCGCCGGCTGATGGCGGAGATGCGCCGGGTCGTGCGGCCGGGCGGGCATCTTCTGTTCGTCAACCATTTCGCCGCCGAGCGTGGGCCGCGCTGGTGGGTGGAGCGGGCGCTGGCGCCGGCCTCGCGCGCGCTCGGCTGGCACCCGGATTTCGCGGTCGATGCCTTGCTGCTGCCCGAGGAACGCGAAAAGGCGGCGATCTCGACGATGCCGCCCTTCGGCCTTTTCACCCTGATCCGCCTCGATAACGAGCCGATCTGACCATTCGCCGGCCGCGTCCGGCGCCGTTACCGGCGATGAAATCCCGGGGTGTCGGGCGGCGGCGCCAGGTCTTCCTCGATGCTCGTCACCCGCGCGAGACGCGGCCCGCGGCGGCAGGCGCGCAGCAATTCCTCGACCGCGGCGGGATCGCCGGCGACCAGCGCCTCCACCGCGCCGTCGTCGCGGTTGCGCACCCAGCCGGAGAGGCCGAGCACGGTCGCCCGGGCGGTCATCCAGTCACGAAACCCGACCGCCTGGACCTGGCCGCGAATGACGAGACACTTGGCGCTCATGGCGGCGTTCCCCCGGAATGGCGCGTCAGCGCCAGGATGCGGGCGGCGGTGGCGATCTCGTCGGCGGCGCGTGCCCGCCGGGCCGCCGCCGCCTCATCGCGGCCCCAGATCTCTTCCTGGAACAGGGCATCGAGTTCGGCAAGTGTCTGCGCTTGCGCGCCATCGAGCGCCCCCGCCGCCACCGCGAGGCCGAGCACGAGACTCCCGAGCGCCGGCACCAGAACGCCGAGCGCCGCGAGCCGGATCGCTCCCTCCCGGGCGAGCGCCGCCCGCAGCGCGGCCAGGCTCGCCGCCGGTTGCGGACACGGCATCACGCCATCGGTGACCGCAAGCGGCGCATCGAGCGCGCGCGCCGCCCAGTCCAGCCAGGGCTGCCAGCGCTCCTGCTGGCGCCGGATCAAAGCGGCGGGGGCGGGGGCGCGGTAGCAGAGCAGGTCGCTCTCGCCATAGCACGCCAGCGCCGCGATGCTCGGCTCTGGCGCGGGCGCGATCCGGCTCGTCCCGGTCCCGACGATGCGGGTCAACTTCACATCGTCATAGCTGAATTCCGGCCCGAGACCGCGCCATTCCTCGGCCACCGCCGCCGCCAGCGCCGCCCCCGGGAGACGCAACTCCCCTCCCTCCGGCAGCCGCAGCGGCCGGCCATCGAGATGGATCGCGAACCCCTCCGCCAGCGCCACCGGCGCAACCTCGTTCCAGAACCGCCGCATCGCCGCCCTATTTCACCAGCCCGCGCAGAATATCATGGAGCGAGAGCCCCTTCTCCGGCTTCGCCGGCGCCGGCGCCGGACCCGCCCGGCCGCCCCGCGCCCGCGCCAGAGCCGGCTCACAGGCGGACGCGGCGAGCGCGCCATCCCCCTGGTCGGGGTCCGGCGCCAGTTTCGGGTCGGCAAGCGGGCCAGCGAGGCGAAGCGGCACCACCAGCGCATTGCCGCCGATGCGGAGCGACGGCACCAGCCGCACCGCCATCGTCGCGGCGCCGAGATCGAGGGTTCCGGCGGCGCCGAGATCGAGATGCGATGTCTCTGCCAGCGCCGGGTCGAGACGCGCGACGCCGGCGGCGATCCCGACACCGAGCGCGAGACAGCGGAGATCGGTCCGCCCGCCGAGATCGAGCCCGATCGCCGGCAGCCTGGCCTGCCGCAGCACCTGGCCGAGCGCCTGCAAAAGCAGGCGGTTGGCGAGCGTCGCATTGACCGCGGCGATCCCGAGCCGCCCGCTGAGCGTTGCCGCCAGCGCCCGCGGCGTCGCCCCGGCGGCGCTGAGATCGGCGAAAACCTCGAGCGCGCCGGTATTGTCCGCCGGCCAGTGAAACGCCCCGGCGAGCGGCCCGAGCGCGAGCGACGGCGCCAGCACATGCAGCGTCGCCGAAGGCGGGGTCACGGCGGCATCGAGGCTCAGCGCCCCGCTCACCGCCCCGCCCGGCACCACGAGATGCACCGGATCAACCACCAGCCGCCGGTCATGGAGCACGACATGGGCGGCGATGTCGCGATAGGTGGCGCCGCTTTCGATCAGGGTTTCGACGGTGAGCGTGAGATCGAGATCGGCGGCGCCGAGGAAAGCGAGGAACGCGAGCGGGCGCTCGCGCCAGTCGGGCGGCGTCGGCGCGGCGCCCTCGGCCGCTGCCGGCGCCGGTGACGGTGGCGGCACGCGGCGCGGCAGGGCGTGGCGCAGCGCGTCGAGATCGAGGCGATGGATCGCAAGCTTGCCGGCGAAAGCGGGATGCGGCGCGAGATGGAGGGTGCCGTCGAGCCCGAGATCGCCCTGCCGCGCGACCACCCGCAGCCCGCCGAGTGACAGCGCATCCCCAGGCAGGCGGGCGATCATGCCGCTGACGCTGAAGGGGACGCCGGCATAGCGGGCATCGAGCGTGACCGCGGTCGCGCTCGGCCCCGGCAGCGCCGGCAGGTCGAGGCGGATGATGGCGAGCGGCGCCGCCAGCCCGGCGACCGCGACATGCGCATCGGTCAGGCGAAGCGCGAGCAAGCTGATCCGCCAATCCCTCGGCTTGCGGGCGGGCGGCGATGTGCCGTCCGCGCCGCCCGGCGCGTCGTTCTCCGAGGCAATCCTGTCTGGGACAGACTTGTCTGGGACAGAGTCTGGGGCGCCCTCTCCCGGCGCCGGGTGCCAGACCGCGTGGTCGAGATCGAGCCTCGTCACCACGATCTGGCGCGCAAGCAGCGGGCGCAGCGCGAGATGCGCGACCAGACGCCCGGCCTCGATCCGCCCTGGGCCGGCGGAGAGCGCGACGGTCTCGGCGCGCAGCTCCGGGTGCGGCAGCAGCGAGAGCGAAATCGGCCCGTCGAGCGTGATGCTCTGATGCCCGCCGCGCGCCACCAGCGCGACCACCAGCGGCTTCAGCCGGTCGGGCGCCGCCCCCACCACCGCCACCGCCGCCGCCAGCAGGAGGACGATCACGGCGAGCGCGGCGGCGAGCGCGATCAGACCCCGCTTCACGCCGGCCTCACCCGGGAAGGGGACGCGGCCTTGGGAGCGCTGAAGCCGAAATGGCGGAAACTGTCCCGCATAGGCGGGGGCAGCGGCGCTTCGACGGTCAGGGTGCCGCCCTCGGGGTGGGGCAGAGTGAGGCGGCGGGCATGGAGATGGAGCCGCGTTTCCGCCCCGGCCGCCTGATCCGGCAGGGTGTCGTATTTGTCGTCGCCGAGGATCGGGGTGCCGATCGCCGCGCAATGGACGCGGATCTGATGGGTGCGCCCGGTGAGCGGCGTGAGTTCGAGCCAGGAGACATGCCGCCCGGCATGGTCGCGGACACGGTAATCGGTGATGGCGCGGGCGGCGTCCTCGTCGCCGGGGGCGGCCTGGCTGCGCGCCCCCTTCGCCCCTTTGAGGCGGATGAGCGGGAGATCGATGCGCCCGGCCTCCGCCTCCGGCCGTCCGCGCACCACCGCCCAGTAGATTTTTTCCATGGCCCGTTCGCGAAAAGCGCGGGCGAGAAAGGCCGCGACGCCCGGCGTTCGCGCCAGCACGAGGACGCCCGAGGTCTCCTGATCGAGGCGATGGACGAGGCGCGGCCGCGCCGGCTGCTCGCCGCGCAGCGCATCCAGCATGCCATCGAGATGGCGGCGGATCCCGGGCCCGCCCTGGACGGCGAGACCGGCCGGCTTGTCGAGGACGATCACCGCCGCGTCCTGATAGAGGATCAGGCGGGCGAGTTCGGCGGCGGCGCGGGGATCGACCGGCGGCGGCGGCGGCGCCGGGGCGGCGGGCAGCGGCGGGATGCGCACCGACTGGCCGGGGACGAGCCGGGTCGCGGCGCCGGCGCGATGGCCATCGACGCGGATCTGCCCGGTGCGGCAGAGTTTTTCGATCATGCCCTGCGTCAGGCCGGGGAAATAGCGGCGAAACCAGCGATCGAGCCGGATATCCGCGTCATCGGCCCCAACCTCGCGCGCCCCAACCTCGCGCTGGCCGGCACTCATTGGCCGCGCTCCGCGCGCAGCCGGGCCCAGGCGGCGAGGCGTTCGGCGATGGCGCGCTCCTGCCCGCGCCCGCTCGGGCGATAGAATTGCGCCCGCGCCATGCCGTCGGGAAAATAATTCTGGCCGGAGAACGCGTCCGGCGCCTCGTGGTCATAGGCGTAGCCGGCGCCATAGCCGATGTCCTGCATCAGCTTGGTCGGCGCGTTCAGGATATGCGCCGGCGGCATCAGGCTGCCGGTCGCCCGCGCCGCCGCCATCGCCGCCCCGAAGGCGCGATAGGCGGCGTTCGATTTCGGCGCCGTCGCAAGATGGATGACCACTTCGGCGAGCGCCAATTCCCCCTCCGGGCTGCCCATCCGCTCATAGGCTTCCCAGCCCGAGAGCGCCAGGGTGAGGGCGGCGGGATCGGCAAGCCCGACATCCTCGGCGGCGAAGCGGGCGAGGCGGCGGGCGATGTAGCGCGGATCCTCGCCGCCGGTCAGCATGCGCGCGAACCAATAAAGCGCCGCGTCGGGGTCCGAGCCACGCAGCGATTTATGCAGCGCCGAGATGAGATTGTAATGCTCCTCGCGGTCCTTGTCGTAAAGCGCGGCGCGGCGGGCGAGCAGCGCCGCGAGTTCGGCGGCGCCGAGGGGGGGCTGATCGGGCGGCAGCGCGAAGAGCTGCTCGGCCATGTTGAGGAGATAGCGGCCATCGCCATCGGCCATGGCGCGAAGCGCGGCGCGGCCTTCCTCGGTGAGCGGAAGGGGGCGCCCGCACGCGGCCTCGGCGCGGGACGCAAGCTCCGCGAGCGCGGCATCGTCGAGCCGGCGCAGCACCAGCACCTGGCAGCGGGACAGCAAAGCGGCGTTCAGCGCAAAAGACGGGTTTTCGGTCGTCGCGCCGATCAGCACCACAATCCCCTCCTCCACCACCGGCAGGAAGGCATCCTGCTGGGCGCGGTTGAAGCGGTGGATCTCATCGACGAAGAGCAGCGTCCCGAGGCCGGTGCGGCGCCGCTTCGCCGCCTCCTCGAAGACCCGCTTGAGATCGGCGACCCCCGAGAACACCGCCGATAATTGGTGGAAATGGAGCCCCGCCCGCTCGGCGAGCAGACGCGCGAGCGTGGTCTTGCCCACCCCCGGCGGGCCCCACAGGATGAGGGACGCAAGCGAGCCCTGGGCCAGCATGCGCGAAAGCGCGCCGGCGGCGCCGAGGAGATGATCCTGGCCGATCACCTCGGAAAGCGCGCGCGGGCGGAGGCGATCGGCGAGCGGGCGCGCGCCCTTGCCGCCGCGCGCCGCCGCCGGCGCCGGCGCGGGCGCCGCCTCTGGGCCAAACAGATCCGGGGTCGGGATAGGTGCCACGCCCGGCTTTTTAGCCAAGCTCGGGCGAGAGTTCCATGCCGGCGGGCGAAAGATCGATCCAGGACAGATGCCCGCCCTTGCCGGCGCCGGTATCGAGAAACACCGCCCGCCCGCCGGAAGCCGCGGCACGGATATAGGGACGGCCATCCGCGCTTCTCCGGTCATGGCCGCAATAGACGGTCAAACCGGCGGGAATGCGATCGACCCAGCGGAGACTGCGCTCGGGAAACCCATCCGGCTGCATCCGGCCGGTCGGCTCGCCATAGAGCGCCCGGGCGAGCAGGCCGCTGACCCGCCCGCCGGCGAATGGTGCCGGCGGCGGCGGCGCCATCAGCATGGCGTCATGAAAGCCGCCATGGACGAAGAACGCGGCGCCCACGCGAAGCCAGGCGGGCGCGCGGGCGATCTCGGCCAGGGCGCGATCGGCGAGCGCGGGATCGAGTTCGTCGAGCGTCGCGGCGGTTTCGGGGGCGAGATGGGGGCTGCGCCCGCGAAGCGCGCGGGCGAGACGAAAATCATGATTGCCGAGCAGGAACAGGCCGCGCCCTTCGGCGATCAGGCGCAGCATCAGCCGCAGCACGCCGGCGCTGTCGGGGCCGTAATCGACGAGGTCGCCGAGCTGGACGACGAAGCGATCGGTCGCGACGGCGTGGCCGAAGGCGCGGACATCGCCATGCACGTCACCGACGACGCGGAGCGGGACACCGGGCGGAATCGCCGGCGCGGCGGGAGGGGTCACGCCGCCCGCCGCGGCAGGGCGGCGAAGGCGGCCAAGGCCCGCGCCCGCCCGAGGGCGAGATCGACGACCGGCCGCGGATAGGTGCGGCCCAGGACCACCCCGGCGGCGTCGAGCACGAGGCGCGGCGCCGTCCACGGGGCATGGATGACATCATCGGGCAGGGCGGCGAGTTCAGGGACGAAACGGCGGACATAGGCGCCATTGGGGTCGAATTTGCGCCCCTGGAGGATGGGGTTGAAAATGCGGAAATAGGGCGCGGCATCGGCGCCGCTGCCGGCGACCCATTGCCAGCTCGCGGCATTGGCGGCGAGATCGGCATCGAGAAGCGTGTCCCAGAACCACGCCTCGCCGACCCGCCAGGGCAGCAGCAGATGCTTGACCAGGAACGAGGCGGCGATCATCCGCACCCGGTTATGCATCCAGCCCCAGCGCCAGAGCTGGCGCATCCCGGCGTCAATGATCGGGATGCCGGTCTCACCCCGCCGCCAGGCGGTGAGCGCGGCTTCGTCGCGACGCCAGGGCATGGCGGCGAATTCGCCGCGCAGCGGCTGCTCGGGGAGACGCGGGTGATGCCAGAGGAGGTAGGCGGAGAATTCCCGCCACAGCATTTCGTTGTGGAAGCTGTGCAGATGCTTGCCGCCGCCGGGCGCGGCGCGGCTTGCCGCCTGCCAGACGCGGCGGGGCGAAATCTCGCCCCAATGGAGATGCGGCGAGAGCATCGAGGTGCTGGCATGGCCGGGGACGTCGCGGGCGCGGTCATAGGCGGGGAAGGCGTCGGCGAGAAACCGCGTGAGCCGCGCCGCCGCGCCGGCCGCGCCCGGCGCCCAGAGGGCGCGCATCTCCGCCGCCCAGTCCGGATGCGTGGGGCGCAGCCGCCAGGTGGCGAGATCGTCGCCGGCCAGGGTCGCGGGAAAGCCGGGAAGGGTTGCCGGCGCCGGCCAGACCGGCTCGTCGAGACCGGCGACGAGGGCGGCGCGGGCAAACGGCGTGAACACCGAGAAGGCGCCGCCATTCTGGGTGCGGAGCCGCTCCGGCGCGAACAAAAACCGGGTTTCGTGCTCATGGAGCGCAACCCCGCGCCGCGCCAGCACCTGCCGCAGTTCCCCGATCACCGCGCGCAACCAGGGCTCGACCGCGCGCCCGCAATGGATCTCCGCAGCCCCCGTCTCTTCGACGAGACGCAGGATCTCCCGCGCCATCGCGCCGCGCCGGAGCACGAGGGACGCACCGCGCGCGCCAAGTTCGCGGCCAAGCGCGGCGAGGCTGCCTTCGAGCCACCACCGCCCCGCCCCGCCCGGCGCCCACTCCCACGGGGAGGCGGTATCGAGCACGAAAATCGCGACCAATGGCCGGCCCGAGGCGAGGGCGGCGGCCAGCGCCGGCTGATCATCGAGGCGGAGATCCTGGAAAAACCACACCAGCGCCGGCGCCCGCGTCGTCATCACCGTCTCGTCACCCTCCTCTGTCCGCGATCGCGCCCAATCTTTCGCGACATGGGCTTTCGCGATATGGGGAGCGCGCGCGATTTGCCAGCCCCGGAACATCGTGCCCGGCATGTTCCATACGCCCGGGAAGGGGGTTCGGATGCAGGCTTGGCGGGCCAGCTTCGGGCCGCGATAATCCCCGGATGCGAGAGAGGCGATGATGGCCAGCCCCCCCGAGCTTCCGCCGATCCCGCCGGGATGGCGTGTCCATCCGCTAGCGGCGACGGTCACGGCGCGGGTGAGCGGGACGCGGTCGCCGCTCGAGACCGCGCTCGCGGCCGAAATCGACCAGCATTGGCTCGCCGCCCAGGCCGGGTGCGGTGGCGCCCTGTTCAACGGCGCGGTGTTCAGCGTCGATGAGATCACGCCGGCGCTGATACACGGCCATATGACCGAATATCGCCGCGTCCTCGCGCAGTTTCGCGACCCGAGCCTGTTCGCCACCCTGACGCTTCGCCCGCTCGCGGTCTGCGGCGTCCTGCTCTCGCCCGATGGCGTCCTGTTCGGACGGCGCCATCACGGGGCGGTCTATCAATCCGGGATGTGGCAGACACCACCGGCCGGCAATGTCGATGGCCGGGTGGTGCGGCCGGGCGGCGAGGTCGATCTCCCTGGCCAAGTATTCACCGAATTGCGCGAGGAGATCGGCCTCACGCGGGATGCGATCGTGGCCCTCCGCCCGCTCGCGCTGATCGAGCACGCGGAGACCCATGTGCTCGATCTCGGCTTCCTGCTCTCGGCCCGGCTCGGCGCCGGCGCGATCGCGAGCGCCCATGCCCGCGACGGCAATGACGAATACGAGACGCTGCGCGTGGTGCCGCTTGCCGATCTGCCCGCCTTTCTTGCCCGGATGGGGCCGGAGATCGTGCCCTCGGTGCCGATTTTGCTCCACGCCGCCGGTCTCCTCGGCGCGTGCTGAGAAACATCGCGACGGTCGGCGTATGGACGGCGGCAAGCCGCGTGCTCGGCTTCCTGCGCGACATCCTGATCGCCGCCCTCCTCGGCACCGGGCCGGTCGCCGATGCCTTCTTCGTCGCGCTCAAACTGCCCAATCTGTTCCGCCGCCTGTTCGGCGAGGGCGCTTTCAACGCCGCCTTCGTGCCCGCTTTCGCCGCCAGCCTGGCCGGGGAAGGGGTGGCGCCGGCGCGCCGTCTGGCCGAGGAGGTGGCGAGCGTGATGGTGGTCTGGCTCGGGTTCCTGACCCTGCTCGGCCTCCTTCTGATGCCGCTCCTGATGCATCTCCTGGCGCCGGGCTTTGCCGCCGACCCGGCGAAATTCGCCCTCAGCGTCGCGCTCAGCCGCCTCACCTTCCCCTATCTCATGCTGATTTGCCTCGCCGCCCTGCTGTCCGGCGTCCTCAACGGGATCAACCGCTTCGCCGCCGCCGCCGCGACCCCGGTGGTGTTCAACATCGCCCTCATCGGCGCGCTGGTGCTCATTCCCCCCGGCGTCCTCCCGCGCGGCCAGGCGCTGGCGATCGGCGTCACCGTCTCCGGGATGGCGCAGCTCGGGCTGCTCGCGATCGCGCTCTCACGCGGCGGCATGGCGCTCAGGCTGCGCGCGCCACGGCTGACCGCGGGGGTGCGGGTCGTGCTCCGGCGCATGGGGCCGGGGATTCTCGGCGCCGGCGTCACACAGATCAACGTCGCCGTCGATACCATCATCGCGAGCCTGCTGCCGGCCGGCACCGTCTCGGTGCTCTATTACGCCGACCGCGTCAATCAATTGCCGCTCGGGACGATCGGCACCGCCGTCGGGACCGCGCTTTTGCCGCTGCTCGCGCGCCAGATCCGCGCCCAGGCCCTGGTCGAGCTGCGGGCGACGCTGAACCAGGCGCTCGCGCTCGCGCTCGCGCTCACGCTGCCGGCCGCTTTTGCCCTCATGCTGCTCGCCGAGCCGATCATGCTGGCTTTGTTCCGCCATGGCGCGCTGAGCGGGGCGGCGGCGGCGAAAAGTGCGGCGGCGCTCGCGGCCTATGCCATCGGCTTGCCGGCCTTCGTGCTCGCGAAACTGTTCTCGCCGGGGTTTTTCGCCCGCGGCGATACCAAGACCCCGGTCAAGATCGGGGTCATCGCGGTTTTCCTCAATCTCGCCCTCAATCTCGCCCTGATGCGCCCGCTCGGCTATCTCGGCCCGCCTCTGGCGACCAGCCTCGCGGCCTTCTTCAACGCCTTCGCGCTCGCCCTGCTGCTCGCCCGCGCCGGCCATTTCGGCCCCGATCGGGCGCTGCTCGGGCGCATCGGCCGCATTCTCGCCGCCGCGCTGGCGATGGTTCTGGCGCTCGCGCTCGCGCGTGCCGCGATCCTCCACGCCTGGCCCGGTCTCCTCGCCAACCCGCTCGGCGCGATCGCGATGCTCGCGGGGCTGATCCCGTTCGGACTGCTCTGCTACGGCGGCGCCGGGCTCGGCCTCGGCGCCTTCACCCTGGATTGGCTTCGGGGAATGCTCCGACGCCGGAGCAGGGTTTGACCCGAACCAAGCTGAATCGCTTTACATTCCGGTGACGCGGCGGATAGTGTTATGTAGCTAGCTCGAAATAACAAAATCTACAAAAATGACGCTACAATGCCATGCCCGAACGCCAAGACCCGCCAACAGTCTCCTTGCGGAATGGGCGTCCTCCACCACCTGCCGGCACGTCGCGATAGTGCTG
>JAJZBV010000049.1 GCA_021851785.1 Pseudomonadota bacterium | reverse complement strand
CTCCATCACCACACCACCCTCGCCTCCACCGTCCCCGATAACGGCGACCAGAATCCCTACGCCATCGCCATCGCGCCGGTCTCGGCCGGAAAAATCCAGAAAAACGACGTTCTCGTCGATAATTTCAACGACAAGACCAATCTCCAGGGCCTCGGCACCACCATCGTCGTCTATCGTCCCGCCGCGAAAAGCCTCACCCTGTTCGCGGCCCTGCCGCGCGACCTCGCCGGCTGCCCGGGCGGCGTCGGGTTGACCACCGCGATGACCATGCTGCGCTCGGGACATGTCATCGTCGGCAGCCTCCCGAGCCATGACGGCACCACCGCGACCAAGGGCCAGGGCTGCCTGATCGTGCTCAGCCCCGAGGGCGCGGTCGAAAATGTCATCACCAGCCCGCGCATCAACGGGCCCTGGGGCAACATGGCGGTGATCGACCGGGGCGCCGGCGCGACATTGTTTTTGAGCAATACCGGCTTCGGCGTCGGCGCCCCGAGCGATGACGCGCCGGTGATCGGCAAGGCGAGCGTGCTCCGCCTCGATCTCGCCATCGCCCCCGGCAAGGCGCCGGCGGTCACCGGGGAGACGGTGATCGGCGAGGGATTCGGCGAACAGGCCGACAAGGGCGTCTTCGTCATCGGCCCGACCGGCCTCGCCCTCGGCGCCGACGGCACGCTCTATGTCTCGGACGCGATCGGCAACCGCATCACCGCCATCGCCGACGCCGCGACCCGCGCGGGCAGCGCCGGCACCGGGCGCGAGGTGACCAGGGACGGCCTGCTCAAGCGCCCGCTGGCGCTGGCGATGACGCCGGGCGGCCATCTCCTGGTCAGCAACGGGCTCAACGGCCAGGTGGTCGAGATCGACCCCCGAAGCGGGCGCCAGCTCGGCGCGCAGTGGATCGATGCCGACAAGGCCCAGACCCCGCCCGGCAACGGCGATCTCTTCGGCCTCGCCCTGACCCCGGACGGCGATGGGCTCTATTACGTCGAGGACGACATGAACACGCTGGTGCTGGCGCGATGACCGTCGGCGGGTGCGCCTGCCCCTTCGCCTCCCGCCGCGCGCTCCTCGCCGCGACCGCCGGGCTCGCCGGCGCCATCGCCGGCCACCGCGCCCGGGCGGACACCGCGCCCGCGCCCGCGGCCGATCGGGTGCCGTTCCGCGGCGCCCACCAGGCCGGAATCCTGACGCCGCAGCAGAGCCACGTCTCTTTCGCCGCTTTCGACGTCACGGCACCGCATCGCGCCGCGCTGATCGCTCTTCTCCGAAGCTGGACGGAGGCCGCCGAGCGCCTCACCGCCGGCGCGACGGCGGCGCCTTTGGGCGCGGATGTGAGCCAGCCAGGCGCCGATTCGGGCGAGGCGTTGGGGCTCGGCGCGGCGCGGCTCACGCTCACCTTCGGCTTCGGGCCGGGATTGTTTGAACAGAACGGCGCCGACCGCTTCGGCCTCGCGGCGCTTCGGCCGTCCGCCCTGGTCGAGCTGCCGCGCTTCAACGGCGATCAGCTCGTCCCCGAGCGCTCGGACGGCGATCTCGCGGTGCAGGCTTGCGCCGATGACCCGCAAGTGGCCTTCCATGCCATCCGCCAACTCGCCCGGCTCGCCGCTGCCGCGGCGCGGCTCCGCTGGGTGCAGGCCGGGTTCCTGCCGCGCGCCCGGGCGGGGGAGACGCCGCGCAACCTGATGGGGTTCAAGGACGGCACCAACAACCCATCCGCCGCTGACGCGGCGGCAGTGGTCTGGGCCGGGGCCGAGGCGCCTTCCTGGATGCAAGGCGGCAGCTACCTCGTCGCCCGGCGCATCCGCATCGCCCTCGAACACTGGGACCGCACCGGGATCGATTTCCAGGAGCAGACCATGGGCCGCCGCAAATACTCCGGCGCGCCGCTCGGGGCGCACCACGAATTCGACCCGCTGCCGCTCGATGCGACCGACGCCGACGGCAATCCGGTGATCGCCGAGAACGCCCATGTCCGCCTCGGCGCCCCGGCGAGCCATGGCGGCACGCGCCTCCTCCGCCGCGGCTATGCCTATGATGACGGTGTCAGCGTCACCGCCGAGCGCTGGCCGCCCTGGCGCCAGGGCCTGGCATACGATGCCGGCCTGTTCTTCCTCGCCTATCAGCGCGACCCGCGCGACGGCTTCATCCGGATTTTCGAGACCATGGCGAAGCTCGATGCGCTCAACCAGTTCACGACCCACACCGGAAGCGCGGTTTTTGCCTGCCCGCGCGGCATCCAGACCGGGGAATTCATCGGCGCGGCGCTGTTCGCGTCCGGTTAACGGCGTGTCCCCGCGCCGATGATCTCGCGGCGCAGGCGATCGAGGCGGGTGAGCGCCGCGTCGCACTCGAAATCCCGCACCCGCCGGAGGCCCGCTTCGGCGAGTGCGGCACGGCGCTCGGGATCGCCGGCCAGCGCCGTGATCGCCTCGGCCATGCCCGCCGGGTCGTCGGGATCGAT
Source organism: Pseudomonadota bacterium (assembly GCA_021851785.1). Taxonomy (GTDB): domain Bacteria; phylum Pseudomonadota; class Alphaproteobacteria; order Acetobacterales; family Acetobacteraceae; genus Acidibrevibacterium. Next base: position 13,707 of record JAJZBV010000049.1, on the reverse strand, counting down.
ATAGACCGCGGCCGCGCCGGCGAGATCGGGCAGCGCGCCGCGGCGCGTCGTCATCAGCGCCGCCCCGCTCGCCATCGCCTCGATCGCGGTCAAGCCAAATGGCTCCGCCCAGCGGCTCGGCACCGCGACGATCGCCGCCCGCGCCATCGCCGCCAGCACCTGGTCATGGGTGCGATAGCCCTGCATCTCGATCCCGGCGGCCGCCGCCCGTTCGCGAATTGCGCGCAGAAACGGCGTCTCCAGGCTCGCGGCCCCGAAGCGATCGGCGCCGATGAGGCTCGCCCGCCAGCCCGGGAGCCGCGGCAAGGCGCTGGCGCAGGCGGCGACGAACCCATCCACCCCCTTATCGGCGACCACCCGTCCGACATAGAGAATTTCTTGCGCGCGCCCCCCGGGCGGAAGCGGCGGCGGAAGATGCGCGAGATCGAGACAGTTCGGCACCACCCACACCCGCGCCGCCGCTTCCGGCGCCAGCCCGTCGAGAAACCGCCGGCGCAGGAATTCGGAGGCGACGATCACCCCGCCGAGCGCCGCGAGCAGCCCCTCCCGCGCCGCCGCCGTCCGGCTCGCGCGCATGTCTTGCGGATCGTTATGCAGGCAGAGAACCACCGGCGCCGCGCCGCGACCGGCGAGAAAACGGGCGATATCGGGGCGGTTATGGACCTCGATCAGCGCTGGCGAGAGCCCCCGCGCGGCGCGCTGTACCCCGACCGCATAGCGCGCCGCACGGCGCAGCGGGCGAAAGGCCGGGCGCACCGGCTGAAACGCAACCCCAGGAAACGGCGGCGAGGACGGCGCCGGCCCGAGCACCAGCGGGGCGAAACCGTCACGCCGCGCAAACAGCCTTGCCACCATCAGCGCGATGGCGCCGGCGGCGGCGGGCGAAAAAATCTCGCTCGGCGGCAGAACCTCGATGATTGGTGGCGATACCATGGGCGATGTCATGGGCGACGTCATGATCGCCGAGACTAAAGCCGCGCGGCCAGGCACGCCAGCGATCTTCCCGATCCCACCCCCCGGCCCGGCCGGGGGATGGGGCGGAGAAATCAGCCGAACAGCTTGGCCGCGATCGAGGCGACATGGGCGCCCTGGAAACGGGCGATCTTCAGCTCGTTCCCGGAGGGCTGGCGCGAGCCGTCACCGGCGGCGATGGTGGTCGCGCCATAGGGCGTGCCGCCGCTCATCTCGCTCAGAATGGTGAGTCCCGGCTCGGAATAGGGCACGCCGACGATGATCATGCCGTGGTGCAAAAGCGTGGTATGAAAAGAGGTGATGGTGGTCTCCTGGCCGCCATGCTGGGAGGCGGTGGAGGCGAAGACACTGCCGATCTTGCCGATCAGCTTGCCCTGCGCCCAGAGCCCGCCGGTCTGGTCGAGGAAATTGCGCATCTGCGCCGCCATGTTGCCGAAGCGGGTAGGAGTGCCGAAAATCACCGCGTCATACTCGGCAAGCTCGTCCGGAGTTGCGACCGGCGCCGCCTGGTCGAGCTTGACATGCGCCTGCTCGGCGACCTCGCGCGGCATCAGCTCCGGCACCCGCTTGACGGTGACCGCGCTGCCAGCGACCGAGCGCGCGCCCTCGGCGATCGCTTCGGCCATCTTTTCGATATGGCCGTAGGCCGAGTAATAAAGAACCAGGATTTTCGCCATGTGACATCTCCTTGGGGATCGGGTAGGCGGTTGGGGGTCTCGCGGGATAAACTTCGCTCCCGTAAGATAACGTAGGTTTTTATCTCAAAACCGCGCGGACGTCGAGAGGCGAAATTTGCCGCCGCGTGTGGAGGATGGCTATGCCGAACAGGCCCTGGCGTGGTGGCGCCATCACCGGCTTGCTGCTCACCTTGCTCGCCGGTTGCGCCGAGCCCGCGCCGGTGGCCGCGCCGCCCTTCCCGCCGGTGCCGCCGGCGCGCCAGGAACCCATGCCGAAGCCGCCGGTCTCGGAACAGGCTTTGGTCTGGCAGCCCGGTCATTGGGACTGGAACGGCCACGGCTATGACTGGATCGCCGGGAAATGGGTGCCGCGCGACGGCCACAGCAATATGTGGATGGAAGGCTATTGGAAGCGCGAACAGGGCGCCTGGGTCTGGGTGCCCGGGCATTGGTCGTGAGGGCGGCGGTGGGTTGGCGGGCGGGCGCTCCTCCGTCTATGTTTGCGGCCTCGCTCGTCCCTGGCGGAGGCCGTCCATGCCCAAGGATCATTGCCTGATGTCGCGTCTCTGCCGCCGCTTTGGCGCCCTCGCCGCCGCGTTCGCGCTTGGCGCCTGCGCGATCCCCTTCGGCGGCCAGAATCTGCCGCCGGCGCCGCATCAGCCAACCCCGGTGAGCCTCTTCGACGGCAGCTATGAGGGGAAAATCCGGGCCATCGGCGCCAATGCCGGGGATTGTCCGAAAAGCGGCTATGGCGTCGCCGAAATCGGCGATGCGACGCTCACCCTCCCCTATCGCCCGGGCGTGATCTTCACCGTCCCCGTCGCCGCCGACGGTGCCCTCCATCAGACGGTCGAGGGCACCCGGATCGAGGGGCGGGCGGGGCAGAACCGGCTCAACCTCCTGGTCTCCTCCGGCACCTGCCAGACGCGCTATCACCTGCGCTATGTCTGGAACCATTCATGAGCCCGGCGACGCAAGCCAAAGCCGAGCCGGGGCCAGCGGGCGGGCCGTTCACGCTCGCCATCGATATCGGCGGCACCGGGCTCAAGGCGTCGGTCCTCGACCACCGCGGCGAGATGGCGGCGCCGCGGGTCCATCTCCCGACACCGCAGCCTTGCCCGCCGCCGGTTCTGCTCGCCGCCCTCGCCGAAATGGTCGGAAAACTCCCCGCTTTTCACCGCGTCTCGGCCGGGTTTCCGGGCGCCGTGCGCGGCGGCATCGTGCTGACGGCGCCCAATCTCGGCACCGAGGCCTGGGCCGGGTTTCCGCTCGAAAGCCAGCTCACTGAGCGCTTCGGCCGCCCGGCGCGGGTCTTGAACGATGCCGAGGTGCAGGGGCTCGGGGTGATCGGCGGCGCCGGGATGGAGATGATCCTGACGCTCGGCACCGGCGCCGGGATCGGCATCTTCTTCAACGGCCGGGTCTCCCCGCATATCGAGCTGTCGCAGCATCCGGTGCATAAGAAACTCACCTACGACCAGTATCTCGGCAAGGAGGCGCTGGAAAAAACCGGCCCCAGGCGCTGGAACAAGCGCCTGCGCATGGCGATCGAGATTCTCGCCCGCGTGGTATTGTTCGACAGGCTCTATATCGGCGGCGGCAATGCCGCGCATATCAAGGGCGACCTGCCCGCCAACGTCACAATCGTCGCCAACGAGGCCGGCATCACCGGCGGCATCGCCCTCTGGCGCGACCCCGTCTGACCATCAAACGCTCCGAGAAGGACCGCGCCCATGTTGTTCGATTTCGCGACCATCGACGCCGCCAACCGCTACAAGCTCCTGGTTTCCACCGTGGTGCCGCGCCCGATCGCCTGGGTCGTCAGTCTCGACGCCGAGGGACGGCGCAATGCCGCGCCGTTCTCCTTCTTCAATGCGTTTTCGCAGGATCCGCCAGTGGTCTGCATCGGCATCGGCGGCCGCCGGCCGGGGGACATCAAGGATACCGGCAACAACATCCGGGTCACCGGCGAATTCGTCGTCAACCTCGTCGCCGCCGAGAACGCCGAGCAGATGAACATCACCGCGATCGAGTTCGGCGCCGACGTCGATGAACTGACCGAGGCCGGGCTGACCACGCTGCCCTCGGTCAAGGTCAAGCCGCCGCGCATCAAGGAAAGCCCCGTCGCCATGGAATGCGAGCGTCTCGCGACCATCGAACTCGGCAATGAGCGGGCGCTCGTCCTCGGCCGGGTGCTGGCGATGCACATCCGCGACGACGCCGTGATCGATGCGCAGAAATGCTATATCGACACCCCCAGGCTCGACCTCATCGGCCGCATGCATGGCCGCGGCTGGTATACCCGCACCAGCGACCGTTTCGAGATGCCGCGCATCAACGAGAAGGATTGGACGCGGCGGGGGGAATGAGCCGCGGCAAGCCGACCGAGACCGCCGCGCCGCCGACGATCAGCGCCGCCGCCAGCGCGAGGCCGACCCCGGCGCGGGCCTCGCCGCACAGCACCAGAAGCCCGGTCGAGAGCAGCGGCGTGGCATAGGAGAGCGTCCCGAGGGTCGCGAGATCGCCGTGCTTGGTCGCATGATCCCAGAAGAAGAACGCGAGCCCGACCGGGCCGAGGCCAAGCCCGGCGAGCGCCATCCATTCCGCCCCATTCGGCGCGACATTGGGCTCGGCGAGGCCGTGGACGAGCAGCGCCGCCAGCGCGACCAGGCCGCCGACCCCGGCGATGAGATCGCTCGGCACGGCGCGGAGCGCGCGATTGGCAACCGAATACCCCGCCCAGGCGAAGGCGGCGGCGAAGGCGCAGGCATAGCCGAGCGCGGTGCCGCGTCCGGCGAATCCCGCCCCCGCGAGAACGATCAGCGCCGTCCCGGCGAGCCCGATCGCCGCCCCCGCGACATGCCGCGGGCGCAGCCGCTCGCCGGGCAGGAGGGCGGAAAACAGCACGATGAGCAAGGGCCAGAGATAGTTGATCAGGCTCGCCTCGGCCGCCGGCGCTTGATCGAGGGCGACGAAATAGAGCGCATGATACGAAAAAATCCCGGCAAACCCGAGCCCCCAGGCCCGCCAGTTTTGGCGGAGGCGGGCCAGCCGCCGGCGCGCCGCCAGCATCGCCATTCCGGCCGCGAAAGCGATCCCGAAACTGAGCGCCAAGGTCTCGAAGGGCGGCAGCCGCCGCGTCACCACCGCCAGCGTGGCGAGACTCGACCACAAAAGAATGGCGAGCCCGCCGATCGCCGTCGCCCGGTTCACGTGAGCGCCGCGAAACCGCTGTTGATCGCCATGCCGGACGCTCCTAACAAAGCCCATCGGAATCGTGCGATGTTATACCACGCGGAGGGAGCCGGCCATGTGGGACGATGAAGACCTGCCGAAGCCGCCACGCCGGCGGCTCGATCCCCAGCCCCTCGATCCCCTCGGGATCGCCGAGATCCGCGCCTATATCGCCGAACTCCAGGCCGAAATCGCCCGCGCGGACGCCGAAATCAGCCGCAAGGAACGCCACCGCGACGCCGCCCAGGGGGTGTTCAAGAAATAGGCCGGGATCATTGCCGAGGGCGGCGCCAAACCCGCCGGGTTCGAGAAAATCGCGCGGCATGTCGATGATCAGCAGCGCCGGGCGCGCCGTCAGGTCTCCTCGGGGCTTTCGCGCGCGAAAGCGCGGCTCAACACCGGCCAGTAGCGCTCGCCGTCACCCGCGGCGATGGCGCGTTCCAGAAGCCGCGCCGCGTTTTCCGCGCCGGCGACGCCGAGGCTCCGCGCGTCCGCGAGATCGAGCGCATAGCCGAGATCCTTCCGCGCATAGATCGCGGAAAAAGCACGCTCGGGAAAAATCCCCGGCAGCAGCGCTTTCATCCCGTGATTGCGGAGCGCGAAACTATCCGCCGAGCCGCGCGCCAAGGCATCGAACAACAATGCGCCATCAACGCCCTCGCCGCGCGCGATGGCGAGCGCTTCGGACAAAGCGACCACGGTTTCCACCAGCACCATGTTGTTGAGGATTTTCACCACCTGCCCGGCCCCCGGCGGGCCGCAATGGGTGATATCGGTCGCAAAACTCTCGAGCAGCGGGCGCAATGTCGCGAAAATCTCCGGCGCGGCGCCGACCATGACGCTGAGCCTGCCATGCTCTGCCGCCTCGCGGGTGCGCGCAACCGGGGCATCGGCAAACCCGGCGCCGCGCGCCGCGAACGCGCGGGCGAGATCGCGCGCCAGCGCCGGCGGCGAGGTGCCGAGATCGACCACGATCTGCCCGCGCCGGGCATGGGCCAGCAATCCCTCCACACCCTCGCAAAGGGCCGCGACCTCGCGCCCGCTGGGCAGCGAGAGAAACACGATCTCGGCCTCCCGCATCACCTCGGCGACCCCGGCGGCCGCGCGCACGCCATGGTCGCCGAGGCGCTCCAGCGGCGCACGCCGGGCATCGAAGCCGATCACCGACTGCCCGGATTTCCGCACGAGATTGCGGCATATCGGCTCGCCCATGACGCCAAGGCCGATGCAGCCGATCACGCCGGCGCCACTCATGGCGCGACCAGGGCGCAGCCCCCCTCACCCGGCGGGCGAAACGCGGCGCCATCCGGCATCGCCGCGATCTCACGATAGACATCGAACGGCGCCTTCGAGTCGGCGGGAAATTTCACCTGCATCAGATACATCGCGCACATCACCCGGCCATCGCCGCGGATCATGACATTGGTATTGTTCATGTCATTGACCGGGGTCTGGTGCATACGCGCGGCGATCGCGACGGGATCGGTGGTTCCGCCGTCCTTGACCGCCTGCAGATAATGGCGCACGCCGCTATAGACCCCGGCTTGCAACATGCTCGGCGGCTTTGGCTTATGCGCCATGAAGCGCTGCGACCAGGCCCGCGTCGCGGGTGTGCGATCCCAGTAGAACGCTGTGGTCAGCACCAGGCCTTGCGCCGTCGGCAGGCCGATCGCGAGCACGTCGGTGATGAACATCACCAGCGCCGCGAGACGCTGGCCAGCGCGGGTGATGCCAAACTCCGCCGCCTGCTTCACGGTATTTTGTGTATCCACCCCGGCATTGCAGAGACCGACGATTTTGGCGCCCGAGCTTTGGGCGGCCAGCAGATAGGAGGAAAAATCGGTGGCGCCGAGCGGATGGCGAATGCTGCCGAGCACTTTGCCGCCGTTTTGCTCGACGAAACGCCGCGCATCGTGCTCCATCGCGGCGCCGAAGGCGTAATCGGCGGTGATGAAGAACCAGCTCTCACCGCCATTCTTCGTCAATGCGGTCGCGGTGCCCCTGGCCTGAGCGTAGGTGTCATAGCTGAAATGGAAACCGAACGGCGAGCAGGCTTTGCCGGTCAGATCGGAGGTGGCCGGGCCGGTGATGATGAAGATGCGCTGTTTTTCGCGGGTGACTTGCTGGATCGCGAGCCCCGCGGCCGAAGACGCGCCATCGGCGATGACATCGACGCCTTGGCGGTCGATCCATTCGCGGGCGATGCCGGCGGCGAGATCGGGCTTGTTCTGATGATCGCCCGAGATCACTTCGATCCGCCGCCCGAGCAGGGCGCCGTTGAAATCCTCCGCCGCCAACTGCGCCGCGATTACCGAGCCGAGGCCGCCATTATCGGCGTAGACGCCGTTCGGATCGTTCAGAACGCCGATCCGGATCGGACGCTCGTCGGCTGCGCGGGCGGAAAGCGGCGCGGCGATCGCGGCCGCGCCCGCGAGCAGCGCGCGCCGGCCAAAGCCGCTCATTGCGGCCCCGCCTCGATCGCGCGGATACGTTCGAGGACAGGGAGGATATAGCGGCGGAATTGCGCCGGATTTTCACTCATCGGAAAATGCCCAAGCTCGTTCATGATGGTTGTCTCGACGCCGGCGATCTGCGCCGCGGTTCTGAGCGTATCCTCCGGCGTGCAGGAAAAATCATATTCGCCGGTGAGAAGAAAGAGCGGACAGAGGCCGGTATCGATGCCGGCAACGCGGCCGCGGAGATCCCCGTCGACGCGGTAGAAATAGAGATCACCCTGAAAAACGCCGGGCCCGCTCTGCAGATAATGCCAGAGCGTTTCATGGCGGGTGGCCGGCGGGCTGGTCGGCGCGATCAGGCCGGAGACCAGCGCCGCGCACACCGCGCCGCCATGCACATCGGCGCGGTTGAGCCAGGACGTGTCGTACCACGGCGTCTGAAAATCCGCTGCTTCCAGACCGATGAGAGCACGAAATTCGGCGGCATGGGCGATCGCCAGTTCGAGCACGATCCGCCCGCCGATCGAGCACCCCATCGTGACCGGGCGATCGAGGTCGAGCGCCGCGCAAAACGCACGGATGGCCGCGACGTAATCGGCCGTGGTCAATTGATAGGTCTCGCGTTCATAGCCTTCCGGCGGATTGGATTTGCCGTGCCAGGGAAGATCGAAGGCGAGGACACGAAAATGCCGCGTTATCGCGTCATCGGTCATGAGATGGCGCCATTGCCGGCCATCGGCGCCAGCGGTGTGCAGGCATAGCAGAGGAATGCCGCTCCCCGCCTCCTCGAAATAAAGGCGCTGACGCCGCCCAGCGATGGTGAGATTGAGATAGCGGCCGATGATCGGCTCGACCGCCGCATCCTCGAGGGAAGGCGTCGCGCCCGCCATCTCAGGCCTCCGCGATCCGGCGCGGCAGAGCAAGAAGATCCTTCATCACCTGCAAATGCGCCACGAACGGATGCAGATCGCCCTCGATGGTCATTTCGCCGCGCTTGGCCAGGGCAAAAAGATCATGCCAGCCGGGCGGCGGCGGCGCCTGCCAGAAACGCTCCCAGCCCAGCGCAGAGCCACGCACCGCAAAACGCCAGGCGCGCATCAGATGCGGCCCGCGCGCCAGGCTCAACCGCATGCCGTGTTCCAGCGTGACGAGAAACGGGATCGCACCGATGCCGATCAGGCACGTCGTGCCTAATGCGGCACCACGCCCGCGGAGATCGTCATCCTTTTCGAGCAGCCGCGGCAACGCCTCGAAACGCCGCGCCAACGCCTCTGTCGCTTCCGCTTCGATCATCTGGCCCAACCCTCCCGGCCATGCGGCGCGCGGGCCGCACCGGGGCCGCTCCGGCAAATTCGCCCCGTTTTGCTTGGTTCGCAGCGAGCCTAGATTTTTCGTCCCGCCGCCGTCAAGCCGGCACCGCCCGCTGCGTCATTTCCGCTCTCCGGGAGGCACGCGGAGCGGCTTTTATGCGGCGCTGATGTCGAGCCCGGCAAACCGATATCGAATTTTAACGCCGCTCCCGGCTACACCATCGCCGTTGCCGTCGAAGGGACGCAAGGATGGGGGCCGGATCGGAAAACCGGTTTTCGCCAGGGCCGCGCTCCCGAACAGGGCTCCCGAACAGGAAGGAAAAGCAATGTCGCAATCGCTCGCCTCGCCGGCCGCGGTGCCGATGGCACAAGCCGGCGATGTGCTGCTCGAAGATTTGGAACCTCCACCCGGCGCCCATGCCCTGGTGATCGGTCACCACAGGCTGGAGGCCTTATGCGGTCTGATCCGCCAGGGCTGCGCCGGGGCAGCCGAACTTCGCCCCCATGACCGGGGCGGGCCGCGCGCGGAATCGGCGCAAATCGTCGTCCTCGTCGATCCCGCCTCACTCGCCGAGGCCGCTTCCCTGCTGGCGACGGCCTGGCGCGCGCTGGATCATGGCGGGCGGATCCTGGTGCAGGATCCGGGGGGACGCCGCCACCAGATCGAGGGTCTTCTCCGGGCCCAGGGGTTCATCGCCATTTCCTCGCGTGAGACGCCGCGTGGCACGGTCATGCTCGGCCGGCGACCCTTCGCGCTTGCGCATGGCTGAGCACATGCCATGCTCGCGCGCCATCCCACGCCGCGTCCGCCCATGTGGATCCCGCCATGGGCAACGGCGGCGCTGCTGCTGCTCTGCGCCTGGGGGGCGGTCTGGCTCGGCACCCGCATCGTGGACGCCATCCGGCCCATATTGCCGACGATGATGGTGAGCCGGAACGTCGCCCCGCTTCCCGGCAAGCCGTCCGGGACGGATGACAACGCCTCGCGCCCCGTCCAGCCGACGCGATGAGACGCCGCGATGCGCCCGCTCGATGCGCAATCGCGCTGGCATCTGCGGGTGCTCGGAAGGCAGATCGCCTTTCTGGTGCTGATCGGCTTGCCGGCCCTGCTGGTCGATCGCCATCCGCCGGTACTGTATTTGCTGCAATTGCAGCGAATGTTTGGCCTCCTCGCGCTGGTTCTGCTCGCTCTTGGCGTCGTCACGCGCCAGCCGCTCGCGCGGGCCAGCCTCTGTGTCTGGGATCATGCCGCGGCCTCCATGCTGCTCGCGATCGGCTGCTCGCTGATCTTGTCGTTCAGGCTCCATCAATAGTTCAGAGCGCGATGGGTTCGTTCTCGGGAGTTGTCTCATGGATAAAATCGGCTTGCCGTCCGGCTCCGTCGTCGCGCTGGTGACGCCGTTTCGTGACCATGCCGTCGATGCCGATGCCCTGGCCATGCTCTGCGAACGCCAGATCGCCCGCGGCACGGCGGCGCTTCTCGCCTGCGGCAGCACGGGGGAGGCGTCTTCGCTGTCGATGCCGGAATATTTCGAGGTGGTTCGCTGGGTGGTGGAAGCGAGCAGCGGGCGAATTCCGGTGATCGCCGGCTGCGGCGCGAGCGCGACCGCGGGCGCGGTCGAATGCGCGCGTCTCGCCGCGTCCGCCGGCGCCGATACCCTGCTTTGTGCGCCGCCCGCCTATGTGAAGCCGACGCAGGAGGGGATTTTCGCCCATGTCCGCGCGGTCGCGCACGCGACCAATCTCCCGATCATGCTCTATGACGTGCCTGGCCGCACCGGTGTTGCGATCGCTGACGAGACGATCGCGCGTCTCTTCGAAAGATCGTTGATCGTGGCGGTCAAGGATGCCACCGCCGATCTCGCCCGGCCGCCGCGTCTTCGCGCGCTCTGCGGCGAGGGGCTCCTGCAGATGAGTGGCGATGACGCGACGGCGGCGGCGTATCGCGCGATGGGTGGCGCCGGCTGTGTCTCGGTCACCGCCAATGTCACGCCGGCCTTGTGTGCCGCGCTGCATCGCGCCTGGGACAGCGGCCATCTCACCCGTTTCGCGGCATTGCGTGATCTGCTGGCGGAATTGCACCGGGCGCTATTCCTGGAGAGCAATCCGATTCCGCTCAAGGCGGCGCTCGCCATGCTGCGGCTATGCGGGCCGGATCTGCGTCTGCCGTTGACCTCCTCGGCGCGGCTGACGCGCGAGCGCCTGGCGGCGGCCCTGGCGCGGATCGTGGGCCACGAGGAGCACGAGGCAAGAGATTTCCTCGCCTTGGCGCCGCCGAGCCGGGGCGGCCGGTTGTTGCGTCTCGGCGCCATGTGACGCGCCCACCCCCGTCAAGCTGCTCCCGTCACGCCGGCGCCATCCGTCCGGCGCCGACATAGGCTTCGACCACCAGGATCGCGACCGCGCCAATCCCGGCGAGGATTCGTCGAGCAGCAAAAGCCGCGGCCGCCGCATCAGCGATTTTCCCCGCCGCCATTTGAGGCAGATCATGGCGGTGGCGCATCAAAGCCGCATCATGGCGTGGTCGTCACCCCCGGATCGGAGGCTTTTTCCATGCCGTTCAAGGACATTCTGGTGCATTTCGACGGCGGCTTGCGGGACCAGGTGCGTCTCGATCTCGCCGCCCGCCTCGCGCTCGGCCACGGCGCCCATCTGACCGGGCTCTATGTCGCCGATACCTCGCTGCCGAGCTGGCTCGAAGCCTCCGCCCTCGCCTATGCCGATGCGACAGACGCCGACGCGCTGGTCAACCGGCTCCAGCAGGGCGTAGAGGAGGGGGCGGCGCAGGCGGAGGCGCAATTCAACGAGCGCCGCCGCCAGGACGGATTCAGCGGCGAATGGCGGCTCGCGCAAGGGCGGATGGCGGCAACCGTCGCCCTCCATGCCCGCTATGCCGATGTCACCATCATCGGCCAGGACGACCCGCAAGTGCCGCGCCCGCCCGAAAGCACGGATTTCATCGCCCGCATCCTGTTCACCTCCGGGCGGCCGGTCCTGATCGTGCCCGCTTTCGGCAATTTCACGACATTGGGCGAGAGGATCCTGGTCGGCTGGAATGGCGGGCGGGAAGCGGCGCGTGCCGTCAATGACGCGATGCCCTTGCTCGAAAAAGCCCAGACCGCGACGGTGCTGGCGATCAATCCGAACGCCGGCGTGAACGAGAAAGAGCGCGTGCCGGCGGCCGATATCGCGCTCCATCTCGCGCGCCACGGGGTCCACGCGGTCGCCAATCACACCGTCGCCAAGGAAATCGGCGAGGCGGATGTGCTGCTCAACGAAGCGTTCGACACCAGCGCCGATCTCCTGGTCATCGGCGCCTATGGCCATTCGCGCTTCCGCGAAATGCTGCTCGGCGGCATCACCCGGCGGTTGTTGCAGGAAATGACGGTGCCAGTCTTCATGTCACACTAGTTCATGTCGCACTGACGGTCGCACCGACCAAGGCGCTCGGAAGCCGCGCGCGGATCGCCGCGGCGGCGCGTGCCGCGTCGGTCGCGTCGATGCTTTGCCATCCGGGCGGGAGGGTTGGCGCGGGCGGCGTGGTTGCGACCATTCGCCGCAACACCGCGAGCGTCGCGTCCGAGGCATCGTCGCGCCGGGCGGCGATCCGCGCTTCCAGCACCGCGCGTGGCGCATCGAGCCAGGCGCCGAGAAAGGGGACGCCGAGTTCGCGCGCCAGCACCGCCGCCTCTTCGCGGAACCCGGGGTCGAGGAAACTCGCATCCAGAACGACGACATGGCGCGAGGGCGCGGCGGTGGCGGCGGCGGCGAGAAGGGTCTCCCTGACCGCATCATTGGCCGCTTTGCCGTACGCTTCCGGCGGCAATGGGGTCTCGGGGGCCACGTGATGCAGACGCTTGCGGATTTCGTCGCTGCGCAGCACCAGCGCCCCCGGCGCCGGGCCGAGCCCGCCGGCCAGCGCCAGCGCCAGCGTCGATTTGCCGCTGCCCGGCAAGCCGCCGATCGCGAGCACGAGCCCCGGCCCCGGCGGCGCGAGATAGGCGCGCGCGGCCGCGAGATAGCCGCGCCCCGCCACAACCCCGCCGCGCGCCGCCTCGACATGCGCGCGCACCATGGCCCGAAGCGAGAGAAACAGCGGCAACTCCGCGGCCAGCCCAGCATCCCCGGTGCGCCCGACATAGCGGTTGAACACCAGATTGGCGGCATCGCGCCTCGCCCGCCGGTCGAGATCCATGAGCAGAAAGGCGATGTCATAGCCGAGATCGATGGTCGCCAATGCCTCGTCGAATTCGAGCGCATCGAACAGCGTCGGCCGGCCTTCCCAAAGACAGACATTGCCGAGATGGAGATCACCATGGGCGCGGCGGACGAACCCGGCCTCGGCGCGCGCGGCGAGGGCATCGCTGCGGGCGGCAAGCGCCATCCGCGCCGCCGTCGCCCATTCGGCAAGCTCGTCCGCCGGCAACCCCGCGGCGCGCGCCGCGGCATGATTATCGGCGATCAGGTGGCCGAGCGCGCCCGGGCTATCCCAGCCGGAAACCGGCGGCAAAGCGCCATGAAAATCGGCGATCCTGTCGGCCAGCGCCCGCGCCAGCGCCGGCGTCAGGGCATCGCTTGCGGCCAATCGGTCGAAAAAATCCCCCTCCGGCACCGGCGCCATGCGCAGCACCCATTCGACGATCTCGCCATGATCGCCGAAGCCGAGCGCGCCATCCGCCGCACGCCGGATCGCGACGACATCGCGATAGATTTCCGGCGCGGTGCGGCGGTTGAGCGCCAGTTCGCGGCCGAGAAAATGCCGCCGCGCGGCGAGGGTGGTGAAATCGAGATAGGGAAGACGCACCGCCTTCTTCATTTTCCAGGCGGTGTCGCGCCCGATGAAGACGGCGGAGATATGCGTCAGATGCGGCGCCGCCCCGGCGAGAGCGGCGAGAAACGCGGCCGCCGCAAGCTGTTCTTTCGGGATCACCGCCGCCATCGAAGCGGCCGCCGCTCAGGCGCAATAGCGGCGAACTTCGTCACCCCCGAGCGCCATGAGCAGTGTCGGATCGATGATCCGCACGTGATGCGCGTCCTCGATCCGAATGACGTGGCGGC
>JAJZBV010000001.1 GCA_021851785.1 Pseudomonadota bacterium | reverse complement strand
TTCCCGCTCATCGCCGGGCTGATCACGACGCTCCGGCGGGCGGTTTTGTTCACGCTCGGCGCGCTGATCCTCGCCATCCTCGCCAACCGGGCGGGATTCCTTCTCTGGGGCAGCGCCTATTCGACGCGCGCGGTGGAAGACATCCTCTATTTCTGGTTCCCTAACCAATTGCCGATTTTCGCCCTCGGCACGGTGGTGTTCTTCCTCCTCCGCCCGGCCCAGCACATCATCCCGGCGCGACGCGCGAGCGCGCTCGCGGCGGCGGCGTTGGTGGCGTTCTTCGCGCTCTCCTGGTCGTCTTTTCCGCAATGGGCGGGAGAAACCGCCTGGACCCTCGGCACGGCACAGGCCGCCGCCCTGCCGCTCGCCCTCTTCGTCCTCGCCCTGTCGCGCGCCGCGCCGAAAAACCTCTTCGTCAACCCGGTGGCGGCTTGGGCGGGCAAAATCAGCTTCAGCGCCTATCTCCTCCACTACGCAGCGATCGAGCTTCTTCCCGGGCGGTTTCCGCAGCTGTTCCACACCCAGACCAGCGGGGTCGCGGCCATCCTGGCCTACGCCGCCGGCTGGATCGCCGTCACCGGCGCCACCTGCCTCGGCGCGTTCTGCACCTATCACACCATCGAACGCCCGATGATCGCCCTCGGCCGCCACCTGATCCAGGCCCGCCGCTCCCGCCGCGCCGCCCTGGCGATGGGGGGAAGCGAATGAGCGGAAGGAAAGTTCTTTTTAGAAAAAAGAACCAAAAAACTTTCCCCCGGCCCTCGCCGCCGGCGCGGGCGGGGGAAGGCGGCTTGCGGCGGGGATGGCAAAAAGTCGGTAATTCTGCTTCCTGAATTCCAAATCTCTTGTTCCACCCGCTTCATTTGATTATACTTCATTGAATCAAAATTTGAGAGCATCCCCCATGTCCCCAGAAATAAAGGCGATTGCATATTATTTGCCTCAGTTTCATCCAATTCCAGAAAATGATGCTTGGTGGGGGAAGGGGTTCACCGAATGGACGAATACGGCAAAAGCAAAACCCATGTTTCGTGGCCATTATCAGCCACACGTGCCCGCTGATCTCGGGTTTTATGACTTACGCGTTCCAGAAACACGGGCCGCTCAGGCGGAAATGGCTCGCGAATACGGGGTTTATGGATTTTGTTATTATCATTATTGGTTTGCAGGAAAACGCGTTCTTGAAAGACCCTTTAATGAGGTTCTTCAGTCAAAACAACCAGATTTCCCCTTTTGTTTGTGTTGGGCCAATCAAACCTGGACCGGAGTTTGGCATGGAGCGCCCAATAGAATTTTAATCGAACAAACTTACCCGGGCATCTCCGATCACCAACGCCATTTTGCGACACTGCTCCCAGCATTTCTTGATGAGAGATATATCAAAGTTGATAATAAACCTATTTTTTTTATATATGAAGCGAGTAAACTTCCAGAACCTCGGAGAACAATAGAGCTTTGGCAGAATATGGCCATCAAAGCCGGTTTGACAGGCATTCATTTTGTTTCTGTGTCAGGTATCGGCCGATGGAATCCTCTTGGTCATGGATTTGACGCCATCTCACCACCACCTAATTGGGCATTGCGGCCATGGGGTTCACCACGAGAACCATTAAAGTGGCTAAAAAACAAATTTGAGCGGGCGCGTGGCCTGCCCACCATTGAATCGTATGAAAAATGGCTTCGCGCACAAAAAAAATATAACGACATAGCCGAAAAATATTATCCTTGCGTCACTCATGCGTGGGATAATACACCAAGATCCGGCAAAAACGGCTTCGTTCTTAAAAATTCATCACCTGAATTATTCAAAATGGCGCTAGAAGACGCCATCGAGTCCGTTCAAAAAAATCCAGACGACAGAAAGATCATTATGTTAAAATCATGGAACGAATGGGCGGAAGGTAATCACCTGGAGCCAGATTTAAAATCTGGCGATAGTTATTTAATAAAAATACGAGAAACTATTAAAAACTTCTAGCTAAACAGCGAGGAATTCATGCCCAAAGAAAGCTACAGAAATCAATCTCGCAAAGAAATTATTCAATTTCTTCCGCAAGAAATTTCTATGATATTGGAGATTGGTTGTGGAGAAGGGTCATTCTCTAAAAATATAAAATGCTCTGGAGAAAAATGGGGGATTGAGCCTGATAGCAAGGCCGCAAACATTGCAAAAAATGTTTTCGATAAGATTTTGATAGGGACTTTTGATATAGTAAAAGCTGATTTACCAAAAAATTATTTTGATCTTGTTATATGTAATGATGTGATAGAGCATATGGAGGATCATGAGAAATTTCTAAAAGAAATACGGGAATATATGACCGAAGACGCGGCTTTGGTCGGCTCGATTCCTAATGTCAGACATTATAAAAATATTTTCCATCTCCTGATCGTAAAAGACTGGGAATATACGGAGTGGGGCACGTTGGATCGCACACATTTCCGTTTTTTTACCGAGAAAAGTCTGCGCCGCGCTCTGAAACAATCGGGATTTGAAATTGAAAAATTTCAAGGTATCAATGGCAAAATCGAGTTTGGCCTGTCGAAGTGGAAACTTGCCTATTTGGTTTTTTACGTCATTTCTCGGGCAATATCATTGGGAGGCGCGCGTGATATCGGGCATCTCCAATTCGGTTTTCGCGCCCGCCTTCGGCGTAGGTAACGCGCGTCATGCAAATTCCGCCGCGCAATGCGCAAAAAAATGATATTAAGACCTCGCGAGATTGGTTCGCGTTTTTACCATCAGCTCTCGTATGAAAGTGCCGCGATGAATCGCGCAACCTCGCTCTATCTCGACTTGGCGCGTTTCATCGCGGCGCTCGTCGTTTTCGGCGGGCATGTGTCCGGCCAGCGGTTCACCGGCGGGCTGTTCTGGCAATTCGGCCCTTACATGTCTCACGCCGTGACGGTGTTCTTCGTCCTTTCCGGCTTCGTGATCCGCTACGCGACCGATCAGCGGGAAACCACCGCCCACGCCTATGGGATAAGCCGCGCCGCCCGTATCTATTCGGTGGCGCTGCCGGCCTTGGCCGCGACCTTTGTCCTCGACAGTATCGGCCACCATATCCACCCCGATTATTACAGCGCGCGCTGGGGATATGAAAGCACCGGCCAACCCCTCTCCTATCTTCTCTGCCTTACCTTCCTCAATCAAATCTGGTTCTTGCATGCGGATCCCGGCTCCGATCTTCCCTATTGGTCGCTGGGCTACGAGGTTTGGTACTATGTCATTTTCGGTGTGTTTCTTTTCCACGCCGGCAAATGGCGTTGGCTGGCCCTCGGCGGGTTGCTGATATTCGTCGGTCCCAAAATCGTCTCGATGCTGCCGCTTTGGCTGTTCGGCGTCGCGGCATACAATGTCTGCGCGCGCCGAAAGATCACCTGCGCCGGCGGCTTGGCGCTCTGGGCCGGCTCGCTGGCGCTATGGATCGGCTATGAACTCTGGGCGCAGGATAATGGGCGCTGGATGACGCCACTTTTCGCCGCCCTCCGGCGGGAGGAATTGCCACAGGATTTCCTCGTGGCCTTTCTCTTCGCCATCAACCTGATCGGGTTCCATGCCGCCGCCGATTGGCTCGGTCCACTGCTTGCTCCCTTCGCGCGGCCGATCCGCTGGCTCGCCGGCGCCACCTTCACGCTTTACCTTCTCCATTTGCCGATCAGCCAGTTCCTCACCACCGTCGTTCCCTGGCCGCCCACCGCCGCCGCCACGCGGGCCGTCATTCTGGGCGGAACCCTGGCCCTGGTGTTCGTTGTCGCCTCCGTGACGGAGCGGCGGAAAAACGCATGGCGGCGCGGAATTACCCGGTTCATCGCCATCGTCTTCCCTGGCAAACAAGCGGCCTGATCCCATCGGGCGCCGAGGTGCGGGTGGTCGGGCCGGGGGTTATGAACACTCCGGTTTCGCCGCCCCGCCTATTTCGGCGCCGGCTTGGCGCCCGGTTTCGGAGCCTCCGGCCGCGGTTTCAGGAACGTCGAACTCACCGGCGCGACCTTCTTGTTCGCCTTCGGCTTCTTGGCCTCGCGGTTGCCGCGCTGTTTGTCGCCCTTGCCCATGTCCCTTGGTCCTTGTGCTGAGATTTCCCGCCCGTCGAGGCGCCCGCGACGGGGCCGCCATTCGACGACGCCGGGCGCAAGCTTAAGGCCGGTATCGCCGCCCCGCGCAAGCACAAAATGGCCCGCCTTCTCGCGCCGCCGCATTCCTGAGTAAATTACTACTCAAAATGAAGGGGTGCGGGAGCAGTGCGCAATCGCGATAAAGGCGGCTCCCGATAGCCAAGGAGGTCTCCATGCTCGATGAAACCGGAATGTCCGCCTTCCTCCTCCCGCCAGCGGCGGTCATGCCATGCCGGTGATTTTCCGCCAGAGCGGGTTCAAGTTCTTTTTCTATGCCAATGAAGGCAATCCGCGGGAATCCTTGCATGTTCATGTCCGCGCGGGTGACAGGGAAGCAAAATTTTGGCTCACGCCCGAGATCAGGATCGCGTATAATGAGGGTTTCGACGCCCGAACTCAGCGCGCCTTGGTGGCGATGATCGAGGCCAACAGGAACCTGATCATGAGGAAGTGGGATGAATTCTTCGCCTGAGGCCGTTGCCGTCCGGTTCGATGACGATTCCCTCTGGGTCACCTTGCGGGATGGCCGCGTTCTCGGCGTGCCACTGGCATGGTTTCCCCGGCTGCTGCGCGCCCGCCCGGAAGAGCGCATGGCCTTCGAGATCAGCCCGCGTGGCGTGCATTGGGATAAACTCGACGAGGATATTTCCATCGCCGGCCTCCTCGCCGGCCTCGGAGATCAAACCCGCCCCGCGCATCCCCTGCCGGACGCGGCATAAAGCCGCCGGCACGACCGAAGAGTGAAAAGTTTTTTGGTTCTTTTTTTCAAAAAAGAACACTCCCATTTTTTCAAACGCTTGCCTTCGCCTCGGGAAGCGTCGCAAACGCCTTGAGGAAGAAATCCGGGGCGCCGAAATTGCCGGATTTCAGGGCGAGCAGCAGAGAGGGGCCGTCGCCCTCGGCGCGGGTCCAGGGCACGCCGGGGTCGATTTGCACGCCGATCCGCAGGGCGCGGACGCCGAGCCGCGAGACCACCGCCCCCGAGGTCTCACCGCCGGCAACCACCAGGCGCCGCACCCCGAGGTCGCGTAATCCCTCGGCGATCTCGGCCAGCGCCGCCTCGATCAGCGCCCCGGCCAGATCCCGCCCCATCGGGTCGCGCCCGAGCCTGGCCTGCAAGGCGGCGACGCGCTCGGGCGGGGCGGAGGCGGCGATCAGCACCGGGCGGGCGCCGAGATGATCCTTCGCCCAGGCGAGTGCCGCGCCGGCGAGGGACGCGGCATCGGGGTGCGCCTGCGGGTCGAGATCGAAGACCGGCAGATGCGCCCGGGCATGGGCGATCTGGCCGAGCGTCGCGCGCGAGCAGGAGCCGGCGAGGATCGCGGGAAGGCCCGGCACGTCCGCGAGCGCCGCCGGATCGGCGCGCTCGGGGAGGCGCCCTTGCCTGCGGAAATTCGCCGGCAAGCCCATCGCGACGCCGGAGCCGCCGGTGATCAGCTCATGTTCCGCCGCCGCCGCGCCGATCGCGCGGAGATGGCGTTCATTCACCGCATCGACGATGGCGTAGCGCCTGCCCTCGCGCGCGAGCGTCGCCATCGCCGCCCGGATCGCCTCCGCCCCCTCCTCGACCACGGCGTAGGGGACGAGGCCGACTTCGCCGCTGGTTTGACGCGCGAGCACGCGGACCAGATCGGCGTCCCGCATCGGCGTCAGCGGATGGTTTTCCATCCCGCTTTCATTGAGAAGCCGGCTTCCGACGAAAAGATGGCCCTGATAGACGCTGCGCGCATTGGCCGGGAAGGCGGGGCAGGCGAGGGCGAAGCCGGCGCCGAGATCGGCGAGGAGCGCATCGGCGACGGGACCGATATTGCCTGCGTCGGTGCTGTCGAAGGTCGAGCAGTATTTGAAGAAGAACCGCCGGCAGCCGGCGCGGGTGAGGGCGGCAAGCGCGGCGCGGCTGGCGGCGACGGCCTCGGCCACCGGCGCGGTCCGCGATTTCAGCGCGATCACCAGGGCATCGGCCTCGGGGAGTGGCTGGTCCGCTTGCGGAACCCCGATGAGTTGCACGGTGCGCATGCCGTTTTCGACCAGCATGGCGGCGAGATCGGTCGCCCCCGTGAAATCATCCGCGATACAGCCGAGCAGCGGCATTTTTTTCTCCCATGGCGGGTCCGGGGGCGCTGCCCCCGGCGGGTCCAGGGCGGAGCCCTCGCCTTCTTATCCTGCCCCGAGCGCTTCGGCGAACGCGGCGATCTCGGCCTCCCAGCCGGGCAGGGTCTGCCCCGCGCGCCAGGCGTTTTCGGCCATCTCGGCGCGGAGTTCGACATCGAAAATCAACCGCCGCAGCGCCTTCGAGAGTTGCTCGTGATCGCCGGGAGGGGCGAAGATTCCGGCGTTTTCGGGAACCAAGGCCGCGGCCGCGCCGCCGGTGCAGATTGCGGCCGGGAGGCCGCGCGCCAGCGCCTCGGCGACCGCCATGCCATACCCCTCCCAGTGGGTTGCGAGCGCGAAGAGATCGGCGCCCCGCCAGAGGCGGTCCAGCGTCCGGTCATCGACCTCGCCGGCGAAGGTCACTTTTGCCGCGATCCCGAGTTCGCCGGCGAGATCGCGGAGGGTCGCGGCATAAGCGGGGTCGCTGTTCGCCTCGCCGGCGATGGTGAGGGAAAAATCGAGATCGAACAGCGGCGCCAGCGCGCGCAGCAGCACGTCATGGCCCTTGCGCGGGATGAGGGCGCCGACCGAGAGGATGGCGGCGCCCGGCCCGCCGGAGCCCATGCTCCGCGGCGCCGGATCGGTGCCCGGCGTCACGACGCGAAGGCGGGCGGGAGCGACGCCGAATTCTTTTTCCAGCCGGGACGCGGTTTCCGGGCTGGTCGCGATGACCGCTTTGAGGCGCGGCAGCAGGCGGCATTCGAGGGCGCGGAGATCGGCGCGGTCGGCCTCGGAAAACCCGGTCTCGAGCGCGGCCGGGTGGTGGATGAGGCCGATCGCGCGGCCAGTGATGGCGGCGAGATGGGGGGCGAAGGCGGGCAGCGCGAGGCCGTCGATCACCGGGATCACCTCCGGCGCGAGGGGTGCGAGCCCGCGCCCGGCGTCTTCCTCGGCCGCCTGATCGGCGAGCGGGTGGCGCCCGGCGAGCGCGATCACCGAAACATCGTGCCCGGCGCGGCGGAGGCCCACGACCATCCGGCGGTCATAGGCATAGCCGCCGGAGAGCCGCGCCCAGGGCGCCGGGACAAAAAGCGCGATCAGGCTCATGCCGCGCCCTCGGCGCCGCCCTCGGCCGCGACCGGGCTCTCGAAGGCAGCGTATGCGCGCGGGCTTTCGCGCAGCAGAACCTTGCGCCCGGCGAGATGGCGCCCGGCCCGGACGGAAGGCGTGATCATGACGTGGTCGCAGACGGTGAGGCGAAGGCGGCGCGCGTGGAAATCCTTGCCCAGCGGAACCGCTGGCGCGGGCAGGTCTTCGGCGCGAATCTCGCCGCGTCCGGCGGCAACGGTCCAGAACGCGCGGGCCTTCATCGCCTCAGCACCCCTTCGTCTGCCGAGTTGCACTATAAAAACAGCTTGAGCGGCGCGCCGCAAATATGTTAATCATTCGTTAATATCACGGTTCCCAATCTAAGGAGAACTCGCCATGTGGAGCGGCGTCCGATCGGCAGGCACGTATACCCTTCTCGCCACGACGGCAATGCTGATGGCCGATCTGGCGGCGTCCCCAGCCTGGGCCGGCGCCGTTACCGATACTCTGTATTTTACCACCTTCGCCAGCGGTGAAAATATCTGGAAATCCACCGCGACCTATGCTGGCGACGGCAATGCCGGCAACGGCACGTTCACCGTCACCGCGCCGACCGGAATCGCACAGACGCCGGGGGCGGACGGCATCGTCGAAAACCCCAATAACAGCCAACTGCTGGTGGGCGGCCAAAACACCGGCAGCATCTACCAGGTGAACCCGACGAATGGGAGTTACACGACGCTCAACGCCGGGATGAACACCTTTGAGATCACCGTCGGCCCCAACGGCAATCATGTCTGGGGCGGCGGCAGCGAAGGCGGCGCCGCGACGATCACCGAGGTGCCGCTCAACCCGACCGGCGGCGCGCCGAATGTGATTTCGGTGTCAGGCGCCAACAGTGAGGTGACGCATATCACCTTCGCGCCCGGGCAAGCCGCCGGCACGGCGTTTTACACCGATGGCACCAATAGCGGGTTGGGGAATTTCGGCACCATCAATCTCGCCACCGGCGTCACCACGGCGCTGCTCACCAATGTTCCTTACGCGCACGGCATGGTCTATGACCCGTTCACCGGGGATCTGATCCTCGCCGGCGGGGATACGCTGGCGCAGATCAGCACCACCGGCGCGGTTCTCTCGACGCTCGCGCTCTCGCCGGGTCAGGAACTCGACCAAGGCGCCGTCACCGGCAATGGTCAGCTCTACTGGGCCGATAACACGGGCAATTTGGTGTTCATCGACTACGCCAATACCGGCCTCATCGGGTCGTCGCAAGATTTCGTTTCGAACAATTTTTTCATCACTTCGCTCGATGACATCGCGCCCCTGGTCGGCAGCGGCGGCACCAATGTCCCCGAGCCGGCGACGCTCGGCCTGCTTGGCTTCGGGGTCGCGGCCCTCGGCGCCCTTCGCCGCCGCGCCCGGCCGCGCGCGCGGTAAGCGCGTCTCAGCCCTCACGCCGGGTGCGCGCGATATCGAGCAGGAGATCGCCGCCTCAGCGCGCGCCGAACTGCTTCACTCCAAACAGATTTTCCCGCTCCTGGTCGGTCATCGCGCCACGGCGCTGGTTCTCGCTCAAGACCTCGACGCCGCGCATCACCGCCGGGCGGGCGGCGATCGCGTCGTGCCAGCGGCGGACATGGGGGTAATCGGCGAGGTCGATGCCGCGCCGCGCCGGATTGCGCACCCAGGGGAAGGTCGCGATATCGGCGATCGAGTAGTCCGCCCCGGCGAGATACTCGCTTTCGCCGAGACGCTGATCGAGCACCCGGTGCAGGCGTTTGACCTCGTTGGTGTAGCGCTCGATGGCGTAGGGGATTTTTTCCGGGGCGTAGGCGGCGAAATGGTTGTACTGGCCGAACATCGGCCCGACCCCGCCCATCTGGAACATCAGCCACTGAAGACAAGTGTAACGTGAAGCCGGATCGGCGGGGATCAATTTCCCGGTCTTCTCGGCGAGATAGATCAGGATCGCGCCGGATTCGAACAAGCTGAAGCGCTTGCCACCGGGCCCCGCGGGGTCGACGATCGCGGGAATGCGATGATTGGGGGTGATCGCGAGGAATTCCGGCCTGAACTGCTCCCCCTGGCCGATATTCACCGGCACCACTTTATAGGGAAGGCCGACCTCCTCCAGCATGATATGCACTTTATGGCCGTTCGGGGTCGGCCAGGTCCAGACTTCGATCATGTGTGATCCCTCTCTTTGCGCGGCAGTGCCGCAGGCACTGCCCAACGGACAAACGTTTTTTGGTTCTTTTTTGCAAAAAAGAACGAGTCCTCATCTCTATCTCACCCCGGCAGCGCCAGGAAGTCGAGCGCCGCCTGGACGCCGCCGGCGCGGAAGGGGATGCCGGCGCCAGCGAGGCCCATTTCCACCCCGCCGAGGGTTCCGATCAGGTCGAGATCGCCGAAATGGCCGAGATGGCCGATGCGAAAGACGCGATCGGCGAGCGGGCCGAGGCCGTTGCCGAGGCTCATGTTGAAGCGCGCCAGAATGAGGGCGCGGAGACGATCGGCGCTTTCGCCCTCGGGCAGGCGGACAGCGGTCAAGCTCGCGGAATAGTGGCGCGGGTCGGCGCACTGGATTTCGAGCCCCCAGGCGCGGACCGCGTGCCGGGTCGCCTCGGCATGGCGGGCGTGGCGGGCGAAGACCGCATCGAGCCCGGTCCCGAGCAGCATCGCGAGCGCGGCATCGAGCCCGTAGAGCAGGTTGGTCGCCGGCGTGTAGGGGAAAAAGCCGCGCTCATTGGCGGCCAGCATCGGGCGCCAGTCCCAATAGCTGCGGGCCAGACGCGCGCGCTCGGCGGCCGCGAGCGCCTTCGGGCTGATCGCGTTGAAGGAGAGGCCGGGCGGCAGCATCAACCCCTTCTGCGAGCCGGCGATGGTGACATCGACCCCCCAATCATCGTGGCGATACTCCATCGAGCCGAGCGAGGAGATGGTATCGACGAGCAGCAGGGCGGGGTGCCGGGCGCTGTCCATCGCCTCGCGGATGGATTGGATGTCGCTCCGGCAGCCGGTCGAGGTTTCGTTATGGACGATGCAGACCGCCTTGATCTCATGGCCGCGATCGGCGGCCAGCGTCTCGCCGATCAGCGTCGGATCGGCGCCGCGGCGCCAATCGGTATCGAAGACCAGGGGCGAGAGGCCGAGACGCTCGGCCATCTCCTTCCACAGCGTCGCGAACCAGCCGGTGCGGATCATCAGCACACGGTCGCCGGGCGAGAGGGTGTTGACCAGCGCCGCCTCCCACGCCCCGGTGCCGGAGGCGGGGTAGATGACCACCGGCGCCCCGGTCCCGAAAACCGGGCGCAGATTGTCGAGCACGCGGCGGGCGAGGGCGGCGAATTCCGGGCCGCGATGGTCGATGGTCGGGCGGTCGATGGCACGCAGCACGCGCTCGGGGACGTTGGTGGGGCCGGGGATTTGCAGGAAATGCCGCCCTTGGGGCGGGTCAGGCGGGGGGTGGTTATCGCTTTCGCTCATGATCGGGTTCCTTTGGCGCCGCATCCTGCCGCGCCTTGCGCGCCGCCGCCAATGAATTCCCCTGTTTCCTGCGAGAAGGTTTTTTCATCGGCGCGCGAGAAGGGCGATCCGGTAAGAGCCTTCTTTTTCTGAAGAAAAAGAAGCAAAAAGACTTTTGTCTGGTGGGCAGTGCCGCAAGCACTGCCCACTCCGCGATAAGCGGCTGGCCTTTACGCCGGATCGGCGCCGACCCGGACCAGGAGCTTGCCGAAATTGCGGCCGCCGAGAATGCCGATCAGGGCGTCCGGGGCGTTTTCCAGCCCATCGACGATGTCTTCCCGGTATTTCAGGCTGCCATCGCGCACCCAGGGCGTCGCCAGCGCCCGCCATTCGGCGAAACGTTCGGGCTTGTCGGAGACGATCAGGCCCTGAATGCGCAGCCGGTTGCGCACCACCATCATGAGATTCGGACCCGGACGGGGCTCGGTGTCGTTGTATTCGGCGACCATGCCGCACATCACCACCCGGCCGAAGGCGTTGAGCCGGGGGAAGACCAGGCGCTGCAACTCGCCGCCGACATTCTCGAAATAGACATCGATCCCGTTCGGGCAGGCGTCAGTCAGCGCCGCCTTGAGATCGAGCGCGCGATGATCGATGCATTCATCGAAGCCCAGCGTCTCCTGCACGAACAGGCATTTCTCCGCCCCGCCGGCGACGCCCACGACGCGCGCCCCGGCGCGCTTGGCGAGCTGGCCGGCGACCGCGCCGACGGCGCCCGAGGCGGCCGAGATCACCACCGTCTCGCCGGCTTTCGGCTGGCCGATATCGGTCATCCCGGAATAGGCGGTGGTGCCGGGCATGCCGAGCACCCCGAGATAGTTGGACAGCGGCGCCCCGTTCCGCGGCAGCTTGACCAGGAATTTCGCCGCCGAGACCAGATGCGACGCCCAGCCGCGCGGCCCGACGACGACATCGCCCGGCGCGAAGCCGGGATCGCGCGAGGCGATCACCTCGCCGACCGTCTCGCCCTCCATCATCCCGCCGATCGGCACGGGTGCCGCGTAGGATTTCGCATCCGAAAGCCGCCCGCGCATATAGGGGTCGATCGAGAGGAAAATCGTCCGCGTCAGCACCTGGCCCTCGGCGGGTTCGGGGATGGCGTCTTCCTCGATCGCGAAAATATCCGCCGTCGGCGCGCCCACCGGGCGGCGGCGGAGAATGACGACCTGGCGCTTGCTCATCACGCCGCCTCCGCCCGGAGCACGAGGCGCCCCGTCACCTTGCCGTCGCGGAGCCGCATCAAGGCCTCGTTGGCGTCGCGCTGGGCAACCATGGTCACCGGCAGCGGCTTGACGGCGCCGGACTGCGCGAGCTGCACCAGCGCGCGGAGATCCTTGACGGTGCCGACATAGCTCCCCTGCACGGTGAGCGCGCGGATCGGCATCAAGGGCAGCGGCAGCGCGAGTTCGCCGCCGAAAAGCCCGACCTGCACCAGCTTGCCGCCCTTGCGCAGGGCATCGAAGGCGAACCGTGCCGTCGCCGCGCCGTTGACGAGGTCGATCACCGCCGCGACCGGCCCGCCGCACGCCTCGATGATGCGCTTGGCGACGCCCTCGCCATTACCGGCGCCATTGCCGTCGATGGTCTGGCGCGCGCCCTCGCGCGCGGCGGCTTCACGTTTCTCGGCGCTGACATCGACGACGACGATATTCTTGTGCCCGAGCGCCTTCAGGATCTCGATCGCGTTCATCCCGAGCCCGCCGGCGCCGATGACCACCACCGGCTCCTCGGCCGGCAAGGGCAACACCTTCTGGATCGCGGAATAGACGGTGATCCCGGAGCAGGCATAGGTCGCGGCGACCGCCGGATCGAGGGTGCCGGGATCGACGAGATGGCGCGGATGCGGCGCCAGCACGTGGGTTGCGTAGCCGCCGTTCTGATAGACGCCGAGGCTTTTCGGCTTGAGACACATATTGTCCTCATCGCCGAGGCAGGCAGCGCAGGTGCCGCAGCCGACCCAGGGGTAGACGATGCGGAGATCGCCCGGCTTCACGCCCTTGGCGTCCGGCCCGAGCTTGAGCACCCGGCCGACGATTTCGTGGCCCATGGCGAGCGGCAGCACGACGCCGCGATCGGTGAGCGACATCCGCTTGCCGCCGCCGAGATCGTAATAGCCTTCCCAGATATGGAGATCGGAATGGCAGACGCCGCAATGCGTCGTCTCCAGGAGAACCTCGGTGCCTTTCGGCTCCGGGGTCGGGAACTCCATTTCCTTGAGCGGTGCCCCGTTGGCAACCACGGCCCAGGCGCGCATCGTTTTCCTCCTTTAAATCGGTCTCGGTTGCCGGCATGGGAGAACGCCGCATCTCCGCCGTCAAGCGGGCGACGTCTCGGCGCATCAGCGCCGCAGGCGCTGATGCACAGACAAAAGTTTTTTGGTTCTTTTTTTCAAAAAAGAACTTTTCTTCCCGTTTTATGTTTGCCCCTTTGCTCCGTCCCGCGCCTCGGGATTGACCACGCGGATCGGCGCGCCGTCGAGGAAGGCGAGGATGTTTTCCACCGCCTCGCCGTAGAACTGGCGGAAGATCGCGTCCGTCCCGAAGCCGAGATGCGGCGTGAGCACGGTGTTCGGCGCGGTGCGGAGCGGGTGGCCGGGCGGCAGCGGCTCGGTATCGAAAACATCGAGCCCGGCCCTGATGCGTCCCTCGCGGAGCGCCGCGACCAGCGCCGCCTCCTCGATCAGCGGGCCGCGGGCGGTGTTGACGACGATCGCCCCCGGTTTCAGGCGCGCGAGGTCGGCGGCGCCGAGCACTCCCCGGCTGCGGGCGGAGAGCACGAGATGGAGGCTGACCGCGTCGGCGGCGTCGAGCAGCGCCTCTTTCGTCGCGTAGTCCGCGCCGGCGGCGGCGGCGCGCTCGGGGGTCAGATTGGCGCTCCAGGCGAGCACGCGCATGCCGAGCGCGCGGCCGTAGCCGGCCATGCGCGCCCCGATCCGCCCGAGCCCGATGATGCCGAGGGTCGCGCCCGCGAGCGTCTGGCCGAGCCCGATCCCCTCCTGGAACCGCCCGGCGCGGATCGAGGCATCCCCGGCCGGCACAAAGCGGGCGGCGGCGAGGAGGAGACTGAGCGCGAGTTCCGCCGTCGCCGCGCCGGAGCTGTCGCTGCCGGTATTGCACACCAGGATGCCGGCCTTGGTGCAGGCGGCGAGATCGAGGGTTCCGGCGCGCGGCCCGGTCATCGCGATCAGCTTGAGGCACGAAAGACGCGCGATCAGCGAGGCCGGAAACGCCGTCCGCTCGCGCATCGGGAGCAGGATGTCGTAGGACGCGAGCCGGCTCGCCGCCTCGTCCTCGGTGGCGAAAGGCGCGTGAAAAAATTCGACCGTCGCGCGGGCGTCCAACGCTCGCCAATCGGCGCTCGCGCGGGCGATGCCCTGCCAGTCATCGAGCACCGCGATCTTGACCAATGGCGTCATCGGGTTTCCTCTCCCTCTCGGTTGCCGGTAGGTGCCGGCACGGTGAACCGGGTGGAGAGGGCTGGCAAGCGATGGACGAAAAAACCGAAACCCGGGTCGCGGTGATCGGGGCGGGGCTGATCGGGCGCTCCTGGGCGATCGTCTTCGCCCGCGCCGGTTTCGCCACAGCCCTCTGGGACGCGGCGCCGGGCGCGCTTGCGGCGGCGCGCGGCTTCATCGCCGAGCGGCTGCCCGAACTCGCCGCCGCCGGCCTGCTCGCCGATCCGCCGGAGGTCGTGCTGTCGCGCCTCACCCTCGCGCCGAGCCTCGCCGAAGCGCTCGCCGGCGCCGAATACGTCCAGGAAAACGGCCCCGAGCGGGTCGAGGACAAGGCCGATCTGTTCGCCGAGATGGACCGCCTCGCCGCCCCCGACGCCATCCTCGCGAGTTCAACCTCGGGCATCCCGGCGAGCCAGTTCACCGGCAATCTCGCCGGGCGCGGGCGTTGCCTCGTCGCCCATCCGGTCAACCCGCCCTATCTCGTGCCGGTGGTCGAGCTTTGCCCGGCGCCGTGGACCGACCCCGCCGTGGTCGCGCGGGCGCGGGCGCTGATGGAGGCCGCCGGGCAGGTGCCGGCGACGGTGAACAAGGAGGTCACCGGCTTCGTCCTCAACCGGCTGCAAATGGCGCTGCTCGGCGAGGCCTTCCGGCTGGTGCGCGACGGGGTGGTGAGCGAGGAGGATCTCGACGCCACCATCAAGCACGGGCTGGGTCTGCGCTGGTCGTTCATGGGGCCGTTCGAGACCATCGACCTCAACGCCCCCGGCGGGCTCGCCGATTACGTCGCCCGCTACGGCACGCTCTATGCGCAAGTGGCAAACGAGATGACGCCCTGTGATCTGACGCCCGACCTCGTCGCCCGGCTCGATGCGCCACGCCGCGCCGCCTTGCCGCTCGCCGAACAGCCCGCCCGCCAGGCCTGGCGCGACCGGCGGCTGATGGCGCTCGCAGCCCACAAGGCGGGGCAGCACTCGGCATGAGTTCCGCCGAGCCGCTGGCCGCCCTGGCCGATCTCCTCGGGCCGCGCGGGCTGATCACCGCCCCCGCCGATATCGCGCCCTATGCCGAGGATTGGCGGCGTCTCTATCGCGGCCGGCCGCGCGCCGTCCTCCGCCCGGCGAATACCGCCGAACTCGCCGCGGCCGTCGGGATCTGCGCTGGCGCCGGCCTCGGCATCGTGCCCCAGGGCGGCAATACCAGCATGGTCGGCGGCGCGACGCCGTCGGCGAGCGGCGGCGAGGTGGTGCTCGCTCTGTCCCGGCTCAATCGTGTGCGCGCCATCGATCCGGTCGATCTCACGCTCACCATCGAGGCCGGGGCGACGGTCAAGGCGGCGCAGGACGCGGCGGCGGCGGCCGGGTGCCAGTTGCCGCTCTCGATCGCGTCAGAGGGGAGTGCGACGATCGGC
This sequence comes from Pseudomonadota bacterium, assembly GCA_021851785.1. Classification (GTDB taxonomy): domain Bacteria; phylum Pseudomonadota; class Alphaproteobacteria; order Acetobacterales; family Acetobacteraceae; genus Acidibrevibacterium. The sequence goes on along the minus strand of JAJZBV010000001.1, from coordinate 254,638 downwards.
GGCGTGCTTTCGACCAATGCCGGCGGCAATATGACGCTCCGCTACGGCAATGCGCGCGACCTCGTGCTCGGCCTCGAAGTGGTGCTGGCCGATGGCCGGGTGTGGGAGGGGCTCAGACGGCTGCGCAAGGACAATACCGGCTATTGCCTGCGCCAGATTTTCCTCGGCGCCGAGGGCACGCTCGGCATCATCACCGCCGCCGTGCTCAAGCTGGTGCCGGCGCCGCGCCAGCGCGTGGTCGCGTTCGCGGCCTTGCCGAGCGCGGAGGCGGCGCTCTCGCTTCTCACCCGCTGCCAGCGCCGCGACCAGGCGGCGCTCGTCGCCTTCGAATACATGGGCGGGCACGGCATGGAGCTGGTGCTCCAGCACATTCCGGACACGCAACTTCCTCTCGCCGCCGCCGCCGAGCATTACGCCTTGGTCGAATTCGCCTCGTCCCGCGCCGAGGCCGGTTTTACCGAGGACGTGGAGGAAATGATCGCGCAAGCGATGGCGGCGGGCGAGGTGCGCGATGCGACGCTCGCCGCGAGCGAGGCGCAGGCGCGGGCGATCTGGCGGCTGCGGGAAGAGCACGCGGAGGCGCAAAAACGCGCCGGCGCCAGCATCAAGAACGACGTCTCGGTGCCGGTCTCGCTGGTGCCGGAATTCCTGCGCGCGGCGCCGGCGGCCTGCCGCGCCCTCATGCCGGGCATCCGCGTCGTCGCCTTCGGCCATCTCGGCGACGGCAATATCCACTTCAACCTGCGCCCGCCCGAGACCATGGCGGAGGCCGATTTCCTGGCCCAGGACCACGCGGTGATGGACGCCGTGCTCGGCGTCGTGCGGCGCCTCGGCGGCAGTTTCTCGGCCGAGCACGGCGTCGGCCGGCTCAAGACCTACCTGATGCCGGACTGGCGGGGCGGGGTCGAACTCGACCTCATGCGCGCGCTCAAGACGGCGTTCGACCCGCACGGGCTGCTGAACGCGGGTAAGATTTTCCCGTAGCGATGTGGCTGGAGCGCATCGGCCGGCATGAAAATGCGCCGCGGGCGCGCTCGGCGGTTGCTTTCGCCGTGGTTCTGGCCCAGAAACCGCCAACCGCCAATCCGCTGGCTGCATCTGGGACGACGCAAAGCAGGCCGCCATGCTCTCCGCGCTCCGACTTGGCCAGATCGACCGCTACCTGCTGGGCCAGCTCCTGGCCGGGCTGCTGGCCTCCACTGGCGGGCTGGTCGCGCTGATCTGGCTCACCCAGTCGCTCCGGTTCATCGATCTCGTGGTCAATCGCGGCCTCTCGCTGGTGGTGTTCCTCCAGCTCACCGGTCTCCTGATCCCGAGCTTCGTCGCCGTCATCCTGCCGATCACCACCTATGTCGTGGTGCAGTTCACCTATCAGCGCCTGGCGAGCGACCGCGAGCTGACGGTGATGCGCGCCGCCGGCCTTTCCTCTTACGCCCTCGCCCGCCCGGCGATGATGCTGGCGATGATCGCGGTCGCCACCTGCTTCGTCCTCGATGTCTGGGTGGTGCCCTCGGCCTCGGCGGCGTTCCGCGAGGAACAGTTCCGCATCCGCAACCGCATGGCCGCGTTCATGCTCCAGGACGGGGTGTTCACCCAGGTCTCCGACGACATGACGGTCTATGTCCGCAAGCGCGATTCGGACGGCACGCTGCACGGGGTGATGATCGATGACGCGCGCCAGAAGAACGCGCATGCGACGATTCTCGCCCGCCGCGGCCGCTTCCTCCCCTCCACCGACGCCCCCCGCGTCTTGCTCCTCGACGGCACCCGCCAGGAGATCGACCATCAGACCGGGCGGCTCAACATCCTCACCTTCGCGCAGAACGTCATCGATCTGACCTCCAACAAATCGACCGCGCAGCGCTTCCGCGACGCGACCGAGATGTCGCTCGGCGAATTGCTGCATCCCGACCCGGCGGTGGTCGCGGCGCATGATAGGTCGAAATTCATCGTTGAGGCGCATCGCCGCCTCACCGCGCCGCTCACCGCCGCCTCCTTCGCCTTCGTTGCCCTGGTCGCCGTGCTGCGCGGCGCGTTTCAGCGCCATGGCGGGCTTCTGCGGCCCTTCCTCGCCGTGCTCGTCGTCGTCGGGCTGCTCGCCCTCGGCCTGATGATCGCCAATCTCGCGGCGCGCGTGCCGGCGCTGATCCCGCTGATCTGGGTGCATGCCATCGCCCCCGGCGTGGTCTGCGCCTGGATGCTGTTCGTGCCCGAACTCCGCCTCGGCCGCCTTGTCACCCTCGCCCCCGGCGCGGCGGCATGATCGTCGCCGCGACCTTCCTCCGCTATGTCTCGCGGGTTTTCATCTTCGCCGTCCTCACCATGGTCGCGGCGCTCTCCGGGCTCGTCGCCCTGTTCGATTTCATCGAACTCCTGCGCCGCGCCGCGACCCGCCCGCAGGCGACCTTTGCCATCGTCTCCGAGATCGCAGCACTCCGTCTCCCCTGGGAGGCGATGCAGATCCTGCCGTTCGCGGTGCTGCTCGGCGGGATCTCGGCGTTCTGGCGCCTGACCCGCTCCTCCGAGCTGATCGTCGCGCGGGCGACCGGGCTTTCGGCGTGGCAGTTCCTCGCCGGCCCGGTATTGTGCGCGATCCTGCTCGGCGCCGCCGCGACCGCCGCGGTGACGCCGCTTTCGGCGGTGATGCTGGCCCGCGCCGAAGCGCTCGACAACACCTATCTCACCGCGACCGGCGGGCCGCTTTCGCTCGCCGGCGGCCAGCTCTGGCTGCGCCAATCCGACCACGCCCTGGTCTCGGACGGCGTTTCGATCATCCACGCCGAGCAGGTGGCGCTCGCCCGCCGCGTGCTCTCGGTCAATGAGGTCAGCGTTTTTCGCCTGGCGCCGCATGACCAGCTTTTGCAGCGCATCGAGGCGCGGCGCGCGGTGCTCGATCGCGGCAGTTGGCGGCTGGAGGAGGCGCGGGTGATCTCCGCCGACCGGCCGCCCGATCCGGCGGGGACGATCCTGTTGCCGACCGATCTCACCGTTGCGCGCGTCGAGGAGAGTTTCGCCTCGCCGGACACGCTCTCGTTCTGGAAGCTGCCGGATTTCATCGCACTCCTGGAACGCTCCGGGTTTTCCGCGATCCGCCACCGGCTGCGCTTTCAAAGCCTGCTCGCGCTGCCGGTCCTGGCGGCGACGATGACGCTGGTCGCGGCCGGGTTCTCGATGCGCCCGGCGCGGCGCGGCGGCACCGCGCGGATGATCGGGAGTGGCGTCTCCGCCGGCTTCGCGCTGTTCCTGATCTCCAAGGTCGCCGAGGAATTCGGCGGCTCCGGCGCGCTGCCGATCGTCCTCGCCGCCTGGGCGCCGGCGGCGGCGGGGCTGATGCTGGCGATCGCGCTTCTGCTTCATCTGGAAGACGGCTGAGCGATGCCGCGCCGGGCCCGGGGGGGTCTCCTCGCCACCCTTGCGGGCGCGATCGCGATCACGTTCGCGACAAGCGCCTTCGCGCAGACCACCATCCCCGGCTTCACCCCGTTCGCCAAGCCGCAATACGGCACCAGCCTGAACAAGGAGCCGATCAAGCCGAACGAGGCGGTGTCCTTCACCGCCGATCAGATCGTCTATAACCGCGACGCCAGCATCGTCACCGCGACCGGCCATGTCGAGGCCTGGCAGAACGACCACGTGCTGCGCGCCGACAAGATCGTCTTCGACCGCAACACCAATGTCGTCGCCGCCTCCGGCCATGTCGTGCTGCTGGAGCCCGATGGCGAGGTGTTGTTCGCCGATTACGCCGAGCTGACGCAAGGGATGCGCGAGGCGGTGCTGCGCGGCATGCGCATGCTCTTGGAGGAAAACACCCGCATCGCCGCCAACGGCGCGCGGCGCACCGACGGCCAGTACAACGAGCTGAGCCGGATGGTCTACTCGGCCTGCACGCTCTGCAAGGACGATCCCACCAAGCCGCCGGTCTGGCAGATCGACGCCTACTCGGCGGTGGATGATCTTCAGGCCAAGCGGATGGAGTTCCAGGACGCGACGGTGGAACTGCTCGGCGTGCCGATTTTCTACATGCCCTATTTTTCCACCGCCGACAGTTCGGTGAAGCGCGAAAGCGGTTTCCTCGCCCCGGACGCCGGCTCCAACACCTTCATCGGCAGCTTCTTCGCGCTGCCCTATTACTACGTCATCAATAATTACTCGGACATCACGATAACGCCCTGGATCGACAGCGGCATGGACCCTCAGCTCGACACGCTGTACCGGCAGAAATTCAATAACGGCCAGATCAAGCTCGAAACCGCCATCGCCTATGACGAAAACGCGATGCAGGGGCTGTTCTTCGGCTCCGGCGATTTCACCTATAATGAAAACTGGCGCTACGGCTTCAATATCAACGAGGCCAGTTCCGCCAATTACATGCGCGATTTCTTCATCTCCGGCTATGGTAACGATGTGCTTTCCAGCACGACTTATCTTGAGGGCTTCGGTCAGGGCGCCTATTCCCGCCTCGATACCCAGTTCTACGAGGGCCTCCTCAATATCGTGAACAACAAGGAGCTGCCCTATGTCATGCCGCGCTATCTTTATGATTATGTCGGAAACCCGGATTCCCTCGGCGGGTATGTTACTTTCAATGGCGGCGGCTTCAATGTTTTGCGCTTCATCGGCACCAATACCCAGCGCGTCAATGGCACCCTCTCCTATAATCTGCCGGAGACGGGACCGCTCGGGCAGGAATGGAATTTCCTCACCCGCTTCTATTCCGCCGGCTATCAGGCCCAGAGCCTCAACCAGATCCCGAATTTCAGCCGCTATACCCATGCCAATGTCGCCCAGGGCGAGCCGGTGGTGGCGGCGCGGCTGAACTGGCCGTTCTCGCGGAGCGACGGCGATGCGACGACGGTGCTGGAGCCGATCACCCAGTTCGTCATCCGCCCCAACGGCTACGGCTTCACCTCGCCCTATCTCATCCCCAACGAGGACAGTCTCGATCAGATGTTCACCGACGCCAATCTGTTCTCGATCAACCGCCTGCCCGGCATCGACCGCCTGGGTGGCGGCTCGCGTGCCGATCTCGGCATGCATTTCGCGTGGTTCGACGGCAGCCACGTCTTCGATGCGCTGATCGGCCAATCCTATCGCACACAGACGGAATATGCGCTCTGGGGGCCGGGGACCGGGCTCGGCGGCAATATTTCCGACATCGTCGGTCGTGCTTACTACGAACCCGCCGATTGGCTCAACGTCACCTATCGCTTCCGCCTCAACCACGACACCGGTCAGACCGAGTTCAACGACACCAGGCTCACCTTCGGGCCGCCGAATTTCCGCGTCGATTTCGGCTATATCTACAGCAACCTCGACCCCTTCTATTTCTATAATCAGTTGCCGACCATCCCGGCGCCATCCTACGCCCCTTATCAGTCGCTCAATTTCCCGCGCAACGAGGTTCTGGCCGGGTTGCAGACGAAATTTGGCAACTGGCGGGTCGGTGGCTATATCCAGCGCAACATGCAGCTCAACCAATTGGTCGCCTACGGCCTCGATGGCGGCTATGAGGATGATTGCTTCATCATTGCGTTGAACTACTTCGACCTGTTCACGAACTATAACGGCATCAGCAATGTCCAGGCCTTGACCGTCAACATGACCTTCAAGACGCTGGGACAATTCGGCGTCCCGCTGATGTAGTATGGCGTATTGCGCATCCCGCTGGCCGAGCGATGCCGTGGTGAGGTAAGGTTCCGCCGATGCCGCCGATCTGGAGGAAAACCCTGCCCCGCTTCCTGTTCCCGCTGGTGTTCGCGGCCCTGTTGCTCGCCGCCAGCCCGCTCCGCGCCGAGATGCTGCTCGCCCAGGCGACCGCCCCCGGCAACGCGAATGCCCCCGCCGCCAGGCCGCCCGCCAAGCACGAGGCGGCGGGCGATATCATCGATCCCGAGCAGGAATCGCGCATCGTCGCGGTCGTCAACGGCGATGTCATCAGCGCCCAGGACGTCGATAACCGCCGCCGCCTGTTCGCCCTCTCCAGCGGGCTTCCCGTCACCCGCGAGGTGCTCGACCGGCTGACGCCGCAGGTGGTGCGCGAGCTGATCGATGAGCGGCTCCGCCTGCAGGAGGTGCAGCGGCGCAAGATCGCCGTCACCGATAAGGACATCGCCGAGACCATCGGCAATCTCGAAAAGCGCAACAACATGCCGCCGGGGACGCTGGCGCGCCGGCTTGCCTCCGATGGCGCCGAGATCCACACGCTTTACGACCAGACCCGCGTGCAGCTCGGCTGGTCGCGCGTTTTGCGCGAACAGATCGGCGTCGCCGACCGCGTCACCGAGCAGGACGTCAACGAGCAATTGCACATGATCAAGGCCGAGACCGGCCAGATGGAATATCATGTCGCGGAGATTTTCCTCCCCATCGACGAGCCGGCGCGCGCCGCCGATACCCAGCGTTTCGCCGAAACCGTGATCCAGCAATTGCGCAATGGCGCGCCGTTCGCCGTCGTCGCGGCGCAGTTCAGCCAGAGCCAGACCGCCTTGCAGGGCGGCGATCTCGGCTGGGTGCGGCCCAACCAGCTCGAATCCCCGGTCGCCCACCTGGTCACCGAGATGCCGCCGGGCGCGATCAGCAACCCGGTGCCGGTCGCCGGCGGGCTCTCCATCGTCACCCTGCTCGCCAAGCGCCAGATCGGCAACGACCCCGCGACCCTGCTCAAGATCCGCCAAGTGTTCCTGAAATTCGCGACCCCGCTCGACCCCCAGAACCCGACCCAGCAGCAGCACGACATGCTGCTGCGGGCCAAACAGATCTCGACCACGGTGCATAGCTGCGACGCCATGGCGGCGGCCGACAAGGCGGCCGGCAATCCGCCGCGGCCCGACCCGGTCGATGTCCGCCTCGAAGCCATCAATCCGCCGGAACTCCGCACCCTTCTCGGCAAACTCACCGAGAACAAGCCGAGCGAACCCCTGGTGACCCAGGAAGGCATCATGGTGGTCATCGTCTGCGCGCGCGAGGAGCGCAATCTCGGCATGCCGTCCAAGGAAGAGGTGATGAACCAGCTCTTCAGCCAGCGCGTCGAACTGATCTCGCGCCAGATGATGCGCGATCTCCACCGCCGCGCCTCGATCGACCAGCGCATCGGAGGGGTTTGAGAGAATAACGAGAAAGCTGTTCTTTTTGGAAAAAGAACCAAAAACTTTTTCCCCGTTGGGCGGCGCCTGCGGCACTGCCCGCTCCGAGCCGTTGCGCGACGTCATCGCCCGCCATGGCCTGGCGGCGCGCAAGGCGTTGGGCCAGCATTTTCTGCTCGATCTCAACCTCACCGCCCGCATCGCCGCCGCCGCCGCGCCGCTCGCCGGCGTGCATGTGATCGAAATCGGCCCGGGACCGGGCGGGCTCACCCGCGCCTTGCTCGCAAGCCCAGCCGCCAGCGTCACCGCGATCGAGATCGACCGCCGCGCGATCGCGGCGCTGGCCGAATTGCAGCCCGCCGCCGGGGCGCGGCTCGCGGTGATCGAGGCGGACGCGCTCGGCCTCGACTATCCGGCGCTCACGCCGGCGCCGCGCGCGATCGTCGCCAATCTTCCCTATAATATCGCGACCCCCTTGCTGATCTCCTGGCTGCGCGCGGCCGGCGCCTTCGAGCGCCTGGTGCTGATGTTTCAGCTCGAGGTCGCGGAACGGATTTGCGCGCCGCCGGACAGCCCCGCTTATGGCCGGCTCGCGGTGCTGGCGCAGTTCCTCTGCGCGACCGATCTGGTCTTGCGTCTCCCGCCGGCGGCGTTCACCCCGCCGCCCGCCGTCGCCTCGGCGGTGGTTGTGCTGCGCCCGCATCCGAGCCAGCCGCCGCCAGCGCTCCGCGCCGCGCTCGAGCGGGTCAGTGCCGCCGCGTTCGGCCAGCGCCGCAAGATGCTGCGCCGCGCGCTCGCGCCGCTCGGCGGTGAGGCGCTGCTGGCCGCCGCCGGGATCGATCCGACCCGCCGCGCCGAAACCCTGAGCGTCGCGGAATTCGCGCGCCTCGCGGCGCTGCTCCTGGCGCGCGACGAATGAATTACGGAAAATCGTTGAAAAACGATATTCTGTTATATATCTTGCGGCACTGACCCCATGGTCCGAGGGCTGCGCCGATGTATACCCAGGCTTTGGACACCGCCGAGGCGCAAAGCAAGCCTGCGGACACGGCCGCGGCGGCGCGGTTTCAGGCGCGGATCGACGCCGAACAGCGTATCGAGCCCCAGGATTTCATGCCCGAGGCCTATCGCCGCACCCTGATCCGCCAGATCAGCCAGCACGCGCATTCCGAAATCGTCGGCATGCTGCCGGAGGGCAACTGGATCACCCGCGCGCCCTCGCTCCGGCGCAAGGCGGCACTGCTCGCCAAGGTCCAGGACGAGGGCGGGCACGGGCTTTATCTCTACGCCGCCGCCGAGACGCTCGGCGTCGCGCGTGAGACGCTGGTCGATCAACTGCTGGCCGGGGCCGCGAAATATTCCTCGATTTTCAACTACCCGACGCTCACCTGGGCGGATATCGGCGCCATCGGCTGGCTGGTCGATGGCGCCGCGATCATGAACCAGATCCCGCTCTGCCGCTGCTCCTATGGTCCTTACGCCCGGGCGATGATCCGGATCTGCAAGGAGGAGAGTTTTCACCAGCGCCAGGGCTTCGAGATCATGCTGACCCTCTGCCGCGGCACCGCGGCACAGAAGGCGATGGCGCAGGACGCGCTCGATCGCTGGTGGTGGCCGGTTTTGATGATGTTCGGCCCGCCGGACGCGCAAAGCCGCCACAGCCAGCACTCTGCGCGCTGGAAGATCAAGCGTTTCTCCAACGACGAACTGCGTCAGAAATTCCTCGACGCGACGGTGCCGCAGGCGCAATTCCTCGGCCTCACCCTCCCCGACCCGGCGCTCGCCTTCGATCCCGAAACCGGCCATTGGCGCGCCGGCCCGATCGACTGGGCGGAGTTCGAGGCGGTGCTCGCCGGAAACGGCCCGTGCAATCGGGAACGCCTGGAGGCGCGGCGCCGCGCCCATGACGAGGGCGGCTGGGTGAGGGAGGCCGCCCGCGCGCACGCCGAAAAGCGGCGCGCGGCGAAGGCACGAGCGGCATGAGCGCGGATCTTTCGCCGCTTTGGGAGGTGTTCATCCGCAGCCGCAACGGGCTCGCCCATCGCCATGCCGGCTCGCTCCACGCCGCCGATGCCGAAATGGCGCTACAGGCGGCACGCGATCTTTTCACCCGCCGCGGCGAGGCGGCCTCGCTCTGGGTGGTGCCGGCCGCCGCCATCATCGCCTCCGACCCCGACGAGGCGGGGATGCTGTTCGAGCCGACCGGGTCGAAAATTTATCGTCATCCGACATTTTACGAGGTGCCCGAGGATGTCGGGCATATGTGAGCAGGCGGTGGGCGGGAAGGTGGGTAGCGCCCTCACCCTGGCGGAGACGCCGCTTCTCTCCCACGTCCTCGCCCGCGCCGATGACGCGCTGATCCTCGGCCATCGCCTCTCGGAATGGACCGGACACGCGCCGCTCCTGGAGGAGGAGCTGGCGCTCGCCAATCTCGCCCTCGATCTGATCGGCCAGGCGCGGCTGCTCTATGAGTATGCCGGCGCAATCGAGGGGGCCGGGCATGGCGAGGGCGATTTCGCTTATTTCCGCGACCCGCCGCAATTCCACAATCTCCTCCTCGTCGAACAGCCGAACGGCGATTTCGCGATGACGATGCTGCGCCATTTCCTCTATGCCGCCTTCGCCGATCCCTATTGGCGGGCGATGGTCGTCGCCGGCGATGCCACACTCGCCGCCATCGCCGCCAAGGCCGAGAAGGAGATGGCCTATCATCTCCGCCACGCCGCCGGCTGGGTGATCCGCCTTGGCGACGGCACGGAGGAAAGCCATCGCCGTCTCGCCGTGGCGCTCGATACGCTCTGGCCGTTCACCGGCGAGATGTTTCTCGCCGATGCCGGCGAGGCGGCGCTGAGTGACGCCGGCACGGTGATCGATCCGGCGGCGCTGCGCCCGCGCTGGGAGGCGACCATCGCGCGGGTTTTCGCCGAAGCCAATCTCACCCGCCCGGGCGGGGAATGGGCGCCGAGCGGCGGACGCGCGGGGCGGCATTCCGAACATCTCGGCCATCTGCTCGCCACCATGCAGCATCTCGCCCGCAGCCATCCGGGAGTGCGGTGGTGAGCGGCGCGGATCTCGCGGCACGGGCGCGGGCGGCGCTGGCGCGGGTCTCGGATCCCGAACTGCCGTTTCTCACGATCGCCGATCTCGGCATTCTGCGCGGCGTCGAGCGCGACGGGGACGGGGTCGAGGTCTCGATCACCCCGACCTATTCCGGCTGCCCGGCGATGGTGGAAATCACCGCCGCTATCCACCGTGCCCTGGATGCGGCCGGGATCGCCTCGGTGCGGGTGCGAACCGTGCTCGCCCCGGCCTGGACGACGGATTGGCTGAGCGAGGAAGGCCGGCGGAAGCTCGCCGCGGCCGGGATCGCGCCACCCTCGCCACGGGCGCCGTCTTGCCCGCGCTGTGCATCCCCGGCGACCGAGTTGCTCTCCGCGTTCGGCGCGGCGGCGTGCAAGGCGCTATGGCGCTGCACCGCCTGCCGCGAACCCTTCGATGCGTTCAAATGCCACTGATACCAGCCGGTCGAATGGCCGACTCTTCCGACCATCCGACCGGCTGGAATGCGCGCCGGGTTGGCCGGCGGCGGCGCGCGGAATATGACTCGATACCAGCCGATGTTGACCCACACGTCATGGGTCAACGTCGCCGGCGGCTGGTATGACCCGCCGCGCCTTCCATCGCCTGGCGCTTCGCGAGGTGCGGCGCGAGACGCCATCCGCGGTTTCGCTCGCCTTTGCCGTCCCGCCGGCGCTGCGGGAAGCGTTCCGCTTCACGCCGGGGCAGTATCTGACGCTCCGCCTCGTCGTGGATGGCGCCGAGATCCGGCGCTCCTATTCGATTTGCAGCGCGCCCGGCGACCGCGAACTCCGCATCGCCGTGAAGCAGGTGCCGGGTGGGGTTTTCTCGACGCTGGCCAATACAAGCCTTGCCGCCGGGGATGAGATCGAGGTGGCGACACCGGCGGGCCGTTTCGGCCTCGCCCCCGAGCCCGGCGCGAGGCGCGTTTTCGCCGCTTTCGCCGCCGGCTCGGGCATCACCCCGATCCTCTCGCAATTGCGCGCGATTTTGGCGCAAGAACCCGAAAGCCGGTTTTTTTTGGCCTACGGCGCCCCGAGCGGCGCCGAGATGATGTTTCGCGACGCATTGTTCGCTCTCAAGAACCGCGCTCCCGGCCGCTTCGCGTTCTTTCCGATCCTGTCGCGTGAGCACCAGGATCTCGATCTCCTCCATGGCCGGCTGGACGCCGAGAAGATCGCCCGCCTGCTCCGCCACGCCATCCCCGCCGCGGCCATCGATCATGCCCTGATCTGCGGCCCGACGGCGATGGCGGAGACGGTGACGGCGGCGCTGCTGGCCGCAGGGATGCCCGAGGCGCGCCTCCGCCGCGAGCGCTTCTCGACGGGCGCCCCTCCGCCGCCGTCACCCGCGGCAGCGTCCGCCGCTATCGCGTCCGCGTGCCGGGCGACGGTGATCATCGACGGCGGCCGCCATTTGATCCCGGTCGCCGCCGGCGAGAGCGTGCTCGCGGCCGGCCTGCGCGCCGGGCTCGATCTCCCTTACGCCTGCCGCGGCGGCATGTGCTGCTCGTGCCGGGCGCGGCTGGTCGCCGGCGAGGCCGATATGGCGGTGAATTATTCGCTGGAGGCGTGGGAACTGGCGGCCGGTTTCGTCCTCACCTGCCAGGCCCAGCCGCGCAGCCCCGAGGTTACGCTCGATTACGACCAGGTGTGACGCCCCGCCCCGATGACGCCCCGGTCATTCTTCCGGTTTGGCCGGAGGGGGCGCGGCGGCTGGCGGGGGTCAGCGCCCGTGCATCGCGGCCGATTGGGCGGCGAGCGCGCGGGCCATGTTGCTCAGCGCTTCCTGGTGCTTGAGATTGTCGATCGCGGCGAAATTGCGGGCGAGTTCCAGGCACATGCGCTGGCGCGGGGTCGCCGCCTGGGCTTCCTCGTCCGGCGCCAGCCCCTCGAAAAACCACGCGATCGGCACCCCGAGCACCCCCGCGATGTCATAGAGCCGGCCGGCCGAGATGCGGTTGAAGCCGCGTTCGTATTTATGCGCCTGCTGGTAGGTGACGCCGATCATCTGGGCGAGCTGCTGCTGCGAGAGGCCGAGCATGGTGCGGCGTTCGCGGATGCGCGCGCCGACATGGCGGTCGGCGAGGCTGGCGCGGCCGGCGGGCCGGCTTTCCCGCGGCGCCGCGTCCCCGAAACCAGCCGCGTGCAGCCGGTCCAGCGCCAGCGATCCCTCGCTTTCGTCCTCTGCCGCGTCGTAGCGGGGGGGGATTGCTTCATGGTTGGACATGGCGGCCTCCGAGACGATCGAAAACGAGGAAAACTGCGGATTCTCACACCTTCTGGTCACGGGGTCATGCCCTGCGACCGTCTCTCCATGCGCGAATGTGGCACTTTTCCGAAAGATCGTCAAAGGAAAAACGATATATTAACGCCTTATCGTTCCGCCGCCGTGGTTTCCCCCCCGAAATCCGCCATTCAGCCGGGTTTGCCGGCGGATTTTTCACCCCCAGGTTGCGGCGCCGATGATGGTGCCTCGGGCGTCTTTGCGGTCACGCCCGCCCCGCGGCGGGCCAGCTCCGCCCGCAGCGCCGCGATCTCGGCCTGCAGCACCGCGATTTCGTGCTCGCGCTCGGCGGTTTCCTCGGCCGAGCCGGCCCGTGACTCCCGCGCCTTCTGGAACGGCGAGAAAAAACTCATCGCCTGCTCCATCATCGCGAGATTGCGCCGGCTCATCTCCTCGACCCCGGGGAACAGGCTGCCCACCGTCTGTTGCATCGCCCGGCGCATCTGCTGCTGCTGCTCGGCGAAGCTCGCCATCGCCTGCTCGAGGTAGCTCGGCAGAAGCCCCTGCAAACCCTCGCCATAAAGCCCGATGAGCTGACGCAGAAACCCGGTCGGCAGCAGCGCCCGGCCCTTGTTTTCCTCATCGACGATGATCTGGGTGAGCACGCCGCGGGTGATGTCGTCGCCGGTCTTGGCGTCATAGACCACGAAATCCCGCCCCGCGCGCACCATGTCGGCGAGCGTGTCGAGCGTGATGTAGCTCGAACTTTCGGTATTGTAGAGGCGCCGATTGGCGTATTTCTTGATCACAAGGGGGGAGGCGGCTGGCGGCGCGGCGCGGCGCGGCGGCTCTGGCTCTGACATCGATCGTTCCCTATGTTGCGGCGCGTTATATCCCGCACTCTGCCCGCCTCCGTGAAGGGAGGCAAATTTTCTCTCCGCGGCGAGAAACCGGATGACGAGGCGAAGACGGAAAATGGATGAGGCATGAGCACCGCCAGAGCGTCCGGCACGCCGCCCGGCGGGGAAGACCCGCCGAGCGAAGCCACGGCCGGCGCGCCCGATCTCGCCGCCCTCGCGCAAGACTGGATCACGCTTTGGCAAAGCGAAATCACCGCCCTCATCACCGACCGCGAGACGCAGGACACCTGGCAGACCCTCGCCGCCCTCTGGGCCGGCATGATGGCGGGCGCCATCCAGGCGATGCCCCGGCCAGGGCCACCACGGCCAGGGCCACCACGGTCGGAACCGCCCGGTGGGCACGAAGCGGGGCCGCCTCATGAGCCAGAACACGGCGCCGGCACCGCTCAGCCGCCGCGGGCCGCGGCCGCTGCTGCTCCACCTGACCCTCGCGATGCTGAAATCGAGCGTCTCCATCGCCGGCTTGTCGCCCTCGAGCGGCGCCTGGCCCGGCTGGAACCCGCGCCGCAATCCCGAACTCGCCCGCCTCGCCTCCGCAAGCGGCGCTCCTGACGCCTTTGCCCGCGCCGTCCTCGCCGCCACCCTCGCCGAGGATCGCGCCCTCATCGCCGGCATCGCCGCCTACCGCCGCCATCCCTGGCGCCGCACCCTCCCCGACCCGCCGGCGATCTGGCGCGAAGGCGAAACCCGCCTCCTCGATTACGGCGGCGAGGGACCGCCCATCCTCTTCGTCCCGAGCCTCGTCAATCGCGGCCATATCCTCGATCTCGACGAGGGCGCCTCGCTGCTCCGCTTCCTCGCCGCCGCCGGCTTCCACCCGCTGCTGCTCGATTGGGGCTGGCCCGGCGCGCGCGAGCGGCGCTTCACCCTCACCGACTACGTCGCCGGGCGGCTGGAACGCGCGATCGGAACGCTCGCCGACAAGCCCATCCTCGCCGGCTACTGCATGGGCGGCCTGCTCGCCCTCGCCGCGGCCCTCCGCCAGCCGGATCGCTTGCGCGCCCTCGCTCTGCTCGCAACGCCGTGGGATTTCCACGCCGACGATCCCGCCCGCGCCGGCGCCCTCGCCCGCCTGCTGCCGCTCATGGAGCCGGCCTTCGCCCTCGGCCACAGCCTGCCGATCGACTGGCTGCAAACCCTGTTCGCCCTCGTCGATCCCTTCGGCGTCGGCGCGAAATACCGCGCTTTCGCGGCCCTCGACCCGCTATCCCCGCGCGCCCGCCGCTTCGTCGCCCTCGAGGACTGGCTGAACGACGGCGTGCCGCTCGCCGAACCGGTGGCGCGCGAAACCCTCGCCGGCTGGTATGGGGACAACACGCCGCAGCAAGGCGCCTGGCTCGTCGCCGGGCTTCCCGTCGACCCGGGCGCGCTCCGCCTGCCCTGCCTCGTCGCCGCGCCCGCCCGCGACCGTCTGGTGCCACCGGCCAGCGCCCGCCCGCTCGCGACCCTCATCCCCGAAGCCACCCTGATCGAGCCGCAAGCCGGCCATATCGGCATGATCGCCGGCACCAGCGCGGAAACCGTGCTCTGGCGGCCACTCCTCGCCTGGCTGCGGCGGGTGTGTGGCAGGAAAGACTAAAAAAAGGCCAGGGCGCTGCCCTGGACCCGCCGGGGGCAGCGCCCCCGGACCCGCATCAAGGAAGAAAGTTTAGGACTCCAGCATCCGGCGCAGCAATTCGACATCCTCGGCGAAAGCGGCGTCGCGTTCCATCAGCTCGCTCACCCGCGCCACCGCATGCATCACCGTGGTGTGATCGCGATTGCCGAATTTACGGCCGATCTCGGGCAGGCTGCGGCTGGTGAGCTGCTTTGCCAAATACATCGCGACCTGGCGCGGACGGGCGACATTGCGGGCCCGCCGCGCCGAGGACATGTCGGTCAGGCGGATGTTCCAATGCTCGGAAACCTTGCGCTGGATCTCCTCGATGGTGATGCGGCGGTCATGCGCCTTGAGGATATCGTGCAGGACTTCCTGGGTGGTCTCGAGGGTGATCGGCCGGCCGAACAGATTGGCGTGGGCGATCAGCCGGTTGAGCGCGCCCTCCAGTTCCCGGACATTGGTGGTGATCTTATGGGCGAGGAAATCCAAGACCTTGGCCGGAACCGCAACCCCGGCGCGGCTCGCCTTCGCCTCCAGAATGGAAAGCCGCAGCTCGAAGGTGGTGGCATGGAGGTCGGCCACCATGCCGCAGCCGAGCCTGGTGCGCAGACGATCCTCCAACCCCGAGAGGTCGGAGGGGGATTTGTCGGCCGACACCACGATCTGCTTGCCGGCATCGACCAGGGCGTTGAAGGTGTGGAAGAATTCTTCCTGGGTGTTGTCCTTGCCGATCAGGAACTGGAGATCGTCGATCATCAGCACGTCGGCGCCGCGCAACTGCTCCTTGAACTCCATCGTCGCCTGGCTGCGGATCGCGGCGATGAAGCGATACATGAATTTTTCCGCCGACATATAAGCGACCGAAACCCGCCCGCCGCCGCGGCCGATCAGATCCCAGGCGATGGCGTGCATCAGATGGGTTTTGCCGAGGCCGACCCCGCCATAAAGAAAAAGCGGGTTGAAGCCCGGCATCGCCGGATGCTCGGCCACCCGCCGGGCACAGGCATAGGCGAATTCATTGGGCTTGCCGACGACGAAATTGTCGAAATCGAAGCGCTTGTCGAGGCCGGAGGTATCGGTCGCCGGACGTTCCGGCGCGGCGCCGGCCGGGGAAGTGGCCGGGGCGACCGATTTGGCCGCCGGCGGCGCGGGAGAGCGCGGCGGGCTCGCCAGGCTTTCGGCAAAACCACCGCCCGCCGGCGCCGCGCGGGCGCCCAGCGTGCCGGCGCGCATATCGACCCGGCGCACCGCCGGGTTCTCCGTCTGCCACAACAGCACCAGACGCTCGCCATAATGGCGGCGCACCCAGTCACGGAGAAAGCGCGTCGGCAGGAGAATGGTGACCTCGTCGCCGTCACACCCGGCGAGCACCATCTGGCGGAGCCAGGAACGGTATTCGACCTCGCCGACATCGGCCTGGAGCCGGCCGCGCACCCGGCTCCACTGCCCGGCCAGCTCGGCACCGACCCCGGCGCCAACCGGCGCCTCGGTTGCCGCGGCCTTGTCCGCGCCCTCCAGCGCTTCGAAACCGCCGGCAAAAGCCGCGGCAAGGTTGCGCTCCCGATCCATGCCGCTATTGCCTGACACTGCTTCGCCCACCTCAAACGCCCCCCCCAGCACAGCCCCGTCATTCGCTCGGGGACCGTGGAGACAGCCCAAAACCACCTATTACGTCTCTCGCGCCGCAACCCTGGCGGGGTGCGCCAACAAACCGTCGTCCATAGACAGAATTGAGAAGGGCGGACACTAGACCGAAGGTTCGACAGAAGCAACCAAGAAAGTGGCCGCAAAAAAATTAGGGCAAATGGAGCGGAATGACTATCAAACAGCAAAAAAATGACTTACCCGCCCTTGCTGAGCAAGTGTTTTTACTTTTACGGCGAGTGTATGCGGCACGGAAATTGGTCGCGGAAAATCTTCTCCGTGCCGTCACACTGACACGGATTTGTCATTTTCAGCCGCGCGACCCGCTGTCGTCAAGACCGCGGGCGCGAAATTTTCACGAAAGCGAAAGCGCCTTGATGCGCGCGGCCAGCCGCGAGATCTTGCGCGAGGCGGTGTTCTTCGGCAGCACGCCCTTGCCGGCGGCGCGCTGCATCTCCGGCTCGGCGAGACGGAGCGCGGTCGCGGCCTCATCCTTGTTGCCGCCAGCGATCGCCGCCTCGACCTTGCCGATGAAGGTCCGCACGCGCGATTTCCGGGCGCGATTACGCTCGGTGCGGCGTGCCGTCTGGCGGATGCGCTTGCGCGCCGAAGCGGTATTGGCCATGGGCCCTCATCACCATCGATAAGCGAACACTAACCCGGACACCCCCGAACGGGCGCATGCCCCTTCGAGCCAGGAAGCGCCTTCTAGAAAGCGCCGGCGGGCCTGTCAAGCGGCGCCAGGGTCTCCGCCGCCCCAGCCGGAAAACCGCGGCTTTCTCTTCTCGGCGAAGGCCGCCATGCCCTCGCGCTGATCCTCCGTGCCGAACAGCGGCAGGAACAGCGAGCGCTCCACCCGCACCCCCTCGCCGAGCGTGGTCTCGAACGCCCGGTTGACCGCCTGTTTCGCGACCGCGAGCGAAACCGGCGAGAGCGTCGCCATTTTCTCGGCGAGCTTCAGCGCCTCGCCCATCAGCGCGGCGGCGGGAACCACGCGGGCGACGAGATTGGCGCGCTCGGCCTCATGGGCGTCCATCATCCGCCCGGTCAGGATCATCTCCATCGCTTTGGCCTTGCCGATCGCGCGCGTCAGGCGCTGTGTCCCGCCGGCGCCGGGGATGACCCCGAGATTGATCTCCGGCTGGCCGAATTTCGCGCTCTCGGCGGCGAGAATGATATCGCACATCATCGCGAGTTCACACCCGCCGCCGAGCGCGAAGCCGGCGACGGCGGCGATCACCGGCTTTGTCACCGTGGTGACGATCTCCCACGGGGCGATGAAATCCTCGCGCAGCACGTCCGGATAGCGGCGCGGCAGCATCTCCTTGATGTCGGCGCCGGCGGCAAAGGCTTTTTCCGAGCCGGTGAGAATGATCGCCGCGATCAATGGGTCGGCATCGAACGCCAGCAATTGCGCCCCGAGTTCGTCCATCAACTGATCGCACAGCGCATTCAGCGCCTGCGGGCGGTTGAGGCGGATGAGGCCCGTCCGCCCCGTGGTTTCGACCTCGATCATTTCCGGCGCCATGGCGATGTCTCCCTGTTCGATCAGCGTTGCCTCCGCGGACAATAGAACGAACTTCGCCCCGCTTGCACGAAGCGCCGCACGCCGGCGCAGCGCGCCGCGCCGGGGCAGTCCGGGCACGGCGCGCCGGCGCGGCCATAAACCCGCCAGGCGTGCTGGAAATAGCCGAGTTCGCCCTCCGGCCGGACGTAATCGCGCAAGGAGGAGCCCCCGGCGGCGATCGCCTCGCCGAGCGTCTCCCTGATCGCCGCGACCAGCCGCGCGACGCCTCCGCGCGGGATCTCGCCGGCCGGGCGCGCGGGATGGAGACGTGCGCGAAACAGCGCCTCCGCGACATAGATATTGCCGAGCCCGGCGACCACCCGCTGATCGAGCAGCACCGTTTTGATCGGGCTTCGCCGCAA
Source organism: Pseudomonadota bacterium (assembly GCA_021851785.1). Taxonomy (GTDB): domain Bacteria; phylum Pseudomonadota; class Alphaproteobacteria; order Acetobacterales; family Acetobacteraceae; genus Acidibrevibacterium. Next base: position 236,159 of record JAJZBV010000001.1, on the reverse strand, counting down.
GGCGAGGCTTGCTGCGAGCCGGGCCGGGGTGAACCCGTCCTCGAGCGGCTCCGGCCCGAGCCCGGCGAGCAGCGGATGCGCCTCCTCCGCCGCGCTCGGGACGAGATCGACGAGGCCGAAACGGCGCGGATCGATAAAGCCGACCCGCCACCCCGCCTCGGTCACCAAAACCAGATGGCAATGCGCCGGCTCCGGCGCGTTCGTCCCCGGCGGGGACAGCACGATGCGGCCCGACATGCCGAGATGCCAGAGCACGCTTTGCCCGCCGGCGAGCCGCATGAGAATGTATTTCGCGCGGCGCCGGAAGCCGATCACCCGCGCCCCGGTGACGACCCGCGCGAGATCGGGCGGCACGGCGCGGCGGAGATCGGCGCGGCGAAGCTCCGCGTGCGCGATCACCTGGCCGAGCAGCCGCCCCGCCATTCCGCGCATCACCGTCTCGACTTCGGGGAGTTCCGGCATGATTGCATTTCAGGCTATAGGAAACCCATCATGAGCAACAGCCCGACACCAGAGACCACCGATTTCGGCTTCCGCACCGTCGCGCGCGCGGCGAAGAAGCCGATGGTGCGCGCCGTGTTCGAAAGCGTCGCCCCGCGCTATGACCTGATGAACGATCTGATGTCGCTCGGGGCGCATCGCGCCTGGAAGCGGATTTTCATCGATGCCCTCGCACCAAGCGCCGGCGAGACCCTGCTCGATCTCGCCGGCGGCACCGGCGATATCAGCTTCGGCTGGCTCAGGGCCGGCGGCGGGCGGGCGATCCTCTCCGATATCAACCCGGCGATGCTGGCGGTGGCGCGCGGGCGGGCGCGGGCGCGCGGGATCGCGCGCGGGCTCGATTTTCTCATCGCCGATGCTGAGGCGCTGCCGCTGCCCGATCGCGCGGTGGAGCGTGTCGCGATCGCCTTTGGCCTCCGCAACTGCACGAACAAGGACGCGGTCCTCGCCGAGGCGCGGCGCGTGCTCCGCCCCGGCGGGCGGTTTTTCTGCCTCGAATTCAGCCGCGTGCGGGTGGCCGCCCTGGTCCCGCTCTATGACGCCTGGTCCTTCGCGGTTCTCCCGCGCCTCGGCCGCGCCATCGCCCATGATGCCGAGAGCTATCAATACCTCGCCGAAAGCATCCGCACCTTCCCCGATCAGGAAACGCTGGCCGAGATGATGCGTGACGCCGGGTTCGCGCGCGTTCGTGTGCGCAACCTCTCGGGCGGGATCGTCGCCATCCATTCCGGCTGGCGGCTCTGATGACGCTCGCCGGCAAACGGGTTCTGCTGATCATCTCGGGCGGCATCGCCGCCTATAAGGCTTTGGAACTGATCCGCCTGCTACGCGCCGCGGGCTGCGCGGTGACTCCGGTTTTAACGCGCGCCGGGGCGGAATTCATAACCCCCCTCGCCGTCCAGACCCTGGCCGAAAACGCCGTTTTTCAAGATCTCTTTTCGCTCACCGACGAGGCCGAGATCGGCCATATCCAGCTCTCGCGCGCCGCCGATCTCGTGGTCGTCGCCCCGGCGACCGCCCATATCCTGGCGCGGATGGCGGCCGGTCTCGCCGACGATCTCGCAACCACCCTGCTGCTCGCGACCGACAAGAAGGCGCTGGTCGCGCCGGCGATGAATGTGCGCATGTGGCAGCACCCGGCGACGGTCGCGAACCTGGCGAGCCTCCGCGCGCGCGGCGTGTTCGTCGTCGGGCCGGAGGTGGGCGAGATGGCGTGCCACGAATTCGGCCCCGGGCGTCTCGCCGAGCCGGCGGCGATATTGGCCGCGATCGCCGCCTTGCTCGCGCCCGAAGGCCCGCTCACTGGGCCGCTCACTGGGCGCCACGCCATCGTCACCAGCGGGCCGACGCAGGAGCCGATCGACCCGGTGCGCTATATCGCCAATCGCAGCTCCGGCCGCCAAGGCCACGCCATCGCCGCCGCCCTCGCCGCGCTCGGCGCGCGGGTGACGCTGGTGAGCGGTCCGGTCACCCTCCCCGATCCGCCCGGGATCACCGTCCGCCATGTCGAGACCGCGGCCGAAATGCGGGAAGCGACGCTCGCGGCGCTGCCGGCCGACATCGCGGTCTTCGCGGCGGCGGTCGCGGATTGGCGTGTCGCCCAGGCCGGCGGCGAGAAAATCAAGAAAACCGCGTCCGGCGCGCCGCCCATCCTCGAACTCGTCGCCAACCCCGACATCCTCGCCGAGATCGCCGCCCCCGGGCCGCGGCGGCCGCGCCTGGTCATCGGGTTTGCCGCCGAGACCGAGCATCTCACCGAGAACGCCAGCGCCAAACGTCAGCGCAAGGGCTGTGACTGGATCGTCGCCAACGACGTCTCGCCGGCGACCGGCATCATGGGCGGCGCCGAGAACGCGGTGCTGCTGATCACCGGCGACGGCGCGGAGGCCTGGCCACGCATGGGCAAGGAGGAGGTCGCCGGCAAGCTCGCCGAGCGCATCGCCGCTCACTTCGCGAGGGTCGCGTCACCCCCGCCTTCGGGCGAGGCCGCCGAGCGCGAAAAATAGCCGCCAGGGCAAGAGACGCGCCGCTTTCAGCAGCCAGACGATCGGCCCCGGAAAGGCGATCTCGAAGCCGGTGCCGGCGAGCCCGCGCTGAATCCGCGCCGCCGCCGCCTCGGTGCTGAGCAGGAACGGCTTCGGCGCCGAATTCGCCGCCGTCATCGGGGTCGCGACGAAGCCGGGATTGATCACCTGAACCAGAATGCCGGTTTGCCTTCCCTCGAAGCGGAGCGAACTCGCCATATGAATGAGCGCCGCCTTGCTCGCGCCATAGGCGCTGGCCCGCGGGAGGCCGAGATAGCCGGCGACGGACGCGACGACGGCGATCTGGCCGCATTGACGCGCCCGCATCCCGGGGAGGACGGCGGCGAGCATATTGGCGGCGCCGAGCACGTTCACCTCGATCAGGCGGCGGAAGAGGGCGGCGTCGAAATCCGCCATCCCCATGCGCGCCCCGGCGCCGGCATTGGCGATCGCGAGCGCGACCGGCCGGCCGGTTTCGGCCTCGATCCGGGCCTGTGCCGCGGCCATGGCGGCGGTGTCGGTGACATCGGCGGCGATGACGAGGGCACGATCGGCGGGATAACGATGCGCCAGCGCCTGCAATTCCGCCTCGCGCCGGGCGGTCAGCGCGACCGTCCAGCCCTCGTCGAGCAGCCGCCGCGCGAGTTCCCACCCGATCCCCGACGAGGCACCGGTGATCCAGGCGATCCCGTCTTCCGGCCGTGCCGGCCGCGGCGCCCGATCGGCCATCTAGAGCATCTCATAGGTGATGTGCGAGCCGTCCGAGCCGGTCAGGGCGAGGCCGACCCAGTGTTTCGGCGCCGGCGTCTCGCCGGGTTTGGGCTTGTCCTCAGCATACCAGAGATGGACGTTGAGGTCGCCGCTCGCGGCGTAATGCATCGCCTCGATGCGATCGCCATTGGCCGCCGGGATGGTTTCCGGGCCGAGTTGGGCAATCTTGGCGTGGAGCAGCTTGCCGTCGATATTGTCGATCAGCAGCGCGCTCAGGGTTCGCGGATTCCAGTAGGTGGTGACGATCGCGCCCTCGGGGGCGGCGTATTTCTCCTTGATCGTCTCGACCCACAGCTTGCCGCCGTCGTGATGCGCCATGACCTTGGTGTGGACCCCGTTATCGTTGGTTTTCGAGTTGAAGCTGGACAAAATGTCGCCGTCCCAGATCTCGGTGCTCTCGTTGTTGTAGCGGTAGAGCGGGATCGGCCCGAGCTTGACCGCGATATCGATGACCACCTTAACGGTGAGCGGGCCGAGCACCGGCGGCGGCTTCGCGGGCGTGGGAGCGGGCTTGGCGCCCCCAGGGGAAGACGCGGCGGCGGGCGGCGGCTGATCGGTGCGGCCTTTCTGGGTGAAAGTCAGGCCATGGGTGCCGATGACATTGCCGTTGCGCATGATGCGAAAGCGGAGACCGCCGCTGGCCGGCACCGGCAGATCGGCGCCCGGCGGTGGGGCCGGCGCGGTCTTGGCGGCGGTCGCGGCGAAAACCGGGGCCGGCGCCACCAGCCCCGCGCCCAGCATGATCAATTCCCGTCGCCGCAAAACCATCCCGTCCAGTCTCCTTTTCGCCCCGGTCCCCTTTCCGCCCAGCATGCCACCGCCGGCCCGCGCTGGGCAAAGCCCGGCACAACAAAATAAAGCGAGATCCGGTCCCCGCGCCGCCGCTTACGGCCGGACGATGACCATGATCACCACGATCATCATCAGAACCGTCGGAATCTCATTGGCGATCCGATAGAATTTGGCGCTATGGCGATTGCGGTCCGCGAGGAAATCCCGCCGCCAGCGTGACAGCGCGCCATGAAACCCCGACAGCAGCAGCACCGCGAGCAGTTTCACGTGCCACCAGCCGGCATGCCAGTCGATCACGCCCGGGGTGAGCACGAGAAGAATGCCGAAACTCCAGGTCGCGATCATCGCCGGGTTGATGATCTGTTTCAGGAGCCGCCGCTCCATCACCTTGAACTGTTCGGAGGCCGCCGATCCCGGGGAAGCCGCGCAATGATAGACATAGAGCCGCGGCAGATAGAACATCCCGGCCATCCAGGCGATCACCGACATCACGTGGAACGCCTTGATCCAGTGATAGAACGGCGCAAGAAACCCGAGCGTCATGAACGGTCTCCGAAGGGGCAGCCGCGATGGGCGCGGGCGCAGACCCGGCCGCCCTGATGGCTGCATAGCCCCGGGCCCCGCGCCAGCGCCCGGCGCGCGAGGCCTGCGAGGGCGGCGATGAAGCCGGGGTCGTCGTTTTGCGCCGGGACGCGGAAATACCCCGGCACATGATGGTTTTTCGCGACCTCGGCATAGTCGATATCGAGTTCGACCAGGGTCTCGGAATGATCCGAGACGAAGGCGATCGGCGCGACGACGAGAGCGACGCCGTCGCGTCCGGCGCGCGCGATCTCGGCCTCGGTGCTCGGCTCCAGCCATTTTTGCGGCGTGGCGCGAGATTGATAGCAGACCCGCCAGTCGAGATCGGACTCACCGAGAGAGGCCACGACGGCGCTTGCCGTCGCCTCCACCTCGGCCTGATAGGGATCGCCACCGGCGATGATCACTGCCGGCAGGCCATGCGCCGAAAATAGCAGACGAAGCGGCGTCGCCGGCGCGAGCCGGGCGCGCGCCTCGGCCAGCGTTTTTCGGACCAAGGCGGCGGTCGCGGCGATATAGCCCGGGTCGTCCGGCCAGCAGCAGAGCGTGGTCACCGGCGCGGCCAACCCTTCGCGCGCCGCCGCCTCGCGCCAGGCGGCGAGCGAGCTTGCCGTGGTGGTCGTGGAAAATTGCGGATAGAGCGGGAGGAGCAGCACCCGATCCGGCTTCCAGGCGGCAACGAGGCGGGCGGTCTCGGCGCTGAACGGATGCCAGTAGCGCATGGCGATGAACACCCGCGCCGGGTCTGGAAACTGCCCCTGAAGTGCCGCCGCCTGACCTTCGGTCAGCTCCAGAAGCGGCGATTTGCCGCCGAGGAGCGCGTAGTTCGCGCGCGCCGGCGCGAGCCGTGCCCGCGCGATCCAGCGGGCGAGAAACGGGCGAATAAAAAAAGGGACGCGGAGGATCGCGGGATCGGTGAAGAGATTTTTCAAAAACGGCCGGATCGCCTCCGGCCGGTCGGGCCCGCCGAGATTGAACAGGACGATAGCGGTGCGGGGGGCGGTGCGAGGAAAGGCGCTGGCATCGGACATGCCGCGCTCAGGTAATGCCGCGCCGGACAACGTCAAGCGGCCTCGCCGGCGCCACGCACCAGGGCGATGAGTTCGGCGACATGGGCCGGCGGCGTTTCCGGCAGGATACCATGGCCGAGATTGAAGACATGGGCGCGCCCGCGCAGCGCGCCGAGGATACGCGCGACCTCCGCCGTCATCGCAGCCCCTCCGGCGAGCAGCGCCACCGGGTCGAGATTGCCTTGCAGCGCGACCGGCGCCGCGACCAGGGCGGCGGTGAGCGCGGGATCGGTCGCGGTATCCATCCCGACCGCGTCGACACCGCTGATTTCGGCATAGACCCCGAGCAGCCCGCCGGCGAGACGCGGAAACCCGATCACCGGAATCTCCGGAAAACGCTCGCCAAGGGCGGCTTTGATCCGCGCCGCCGGGTTGGCCACGAACCGGCGGAACAGGCTCGGCGAGAGAACACCGGCCCAGCTATCGAACAGCATCACCGCTTCCGCGCCGGCGGCGATCTGGAGGCTCAAGCTCGTGATCGTCGCCTCGGTCAGCACCGCGAGCAAATGCTCGAAATCCCGCGGCTGACGATAAGCCATGGCGCGCGTTCGCGCGTGATCCTTCGACCCGCCGCCCTCGATCATGTAACAGGCGACGGTGAACGGCGCCCCGGCGAAACCGATCAGCGCCGCATCGCCATCCAGCCCGACGCGAAGGCGCGCGATCGCCTCCTGCACCGGCGCGAGCGCGGGCTCAAGCCGGTCGAGATCGAGGCGGGCGATGTCCTCGGGCTGCAAGCGCGGCAGCACCGGCCCCTCGCCCTCGGCAAAACGAAGCCCATAGCCGAGCGCCCAGGGCAGGATCAGGATGTCGCTGAACAGGATGGCGCCATCCATGCCGAACCGCCGCACCGGCTGGAGGGTCGCCTCGACGGCGAGATCCGGCGTCGTGCAGAGCGTGATGAAGTCACCGGCGCGGGCACGAAGGGCGCGATATTCCGGAAGGTACCGTCCGGCCTGACGCATCAGCCAGAGCGGCGGCGGCCAGGACGGTGTCCCACGCAGGACCGAGACCAGCTTCTTCGCCACACTGCCATCCTCTCATCACTTCGCTCTTCCCTTAAAGAGAAGAGAGATAAAAGAAAATATGGGGGTTAGATGAACCCTGTGGATGACGGGGTACCCACCAGAGCCGCTCTTCCTCGCGGTCTTGTCCACAGCAGAGCGGATTTTTAATTCGTTGAAAAATAATATTATTTTTCATCCATCCGGAGCGGGATAAAAAATTCACGGCGGGTTTGCACAGCGTCCCTGGCCGTGTGCATTTATCCCCGCTGTTCACAGGCACGCCAACCGAGGCGGATGTTTTTCCCGCTTATCCCCGCTATCCTCGCTCCCATGACCAACCAGCGCATGAACCTCCATCTCGTCTCGGACGCCACCGGCGAGACCCTCAACTCCGTCGCCCGGGCGACGGTCGCCCAGTTCGAGCATGTCGCGATCGTCTATCATCGCTGGTCGCTGATCCGCTCGCGTCTGCAATTGCACCGCGTCTTGGAGGGGATCGAGTCCGAGCCGGGGCCGATCCTGTCGACGCTGGTCGATCGCGCGCTCCGCCATGAACTGGAGGTGTTTTGCGAGCGCCTGGGGGTCAGCGTGGTCAATGTTCTCGATCCGGTGATCGCCGTGCTGCAGGAGCAGATCGGCGAGGTGGCGACGGCGCGGCCGGGGCGGCAATATGTTCTGGACGCCGATTATTTTCGCCGCATCGATGCCATGCATTATGTTCTCGCCCATGACGACGGCCAGGCCGAGGCCGGCATCGTCGAGGCGGATGTCTGTCTCGTCGGTGTGTCGCGCAGCTCGAAGACGCCGACCGCCTTCTATCTCGCCAATCGCGGCGTCAAGGCGGCGAACGTGCCGCTCGTCCCCAATCTGCCGGTGCCGCCGGTGCTGAAGGATTTGTCCTGCCCGATCATCGGGCTGACCATCGAGGCGCAGGCCCTGATCGAGATCAGGCGGCATCGCCTGCGTCTGATCGGCGCCCCGGGTCTGGCCCGGCATGATGCGACCGAATATGTCGACGAGGGGGCGGTGAAGACGGAGCTGCTGTGGGCGCGGCGGCTCTGCGCCCGGCAAGGCTGGCCGGTGATCGATGTCACCCGCCGTTCGATCGAGGAGACGGCGGCGGCGGTGTTGCAGCGCATGGAGGAATGGCACGCCCGCCGGCCGCGTAAACCCGCCGAGAGCGGCGAGGAAGCCGCAACCGGCGGCGCGAAGTGACGCTGGTTCTCGCCAGTGGCTCGGCGATCCGTCTTGCCTTGCTTGCGGGCGCCGGGCTTTCCGTCATCGCGGTGCCGGCGGCGATCGACGAGGCGGCGATCAAGGCGGCGGCGCGGGCCGAGAACGGCGATGCCGCCGAGACCGCGCTGCTGCTGGCCGAGATGAAGGTGCGGCGGGCGGCACGAACGAGACCCGAGGCGCTGGTGATCGGCGCCGATCAGATCCTGGTCCAGAACCAGGAATGGTTCGACAAACCCGAGGATCTCGCCGCCGCCGGCGCGCAGTTGCGCCGCCTCGCCGGGGGGTGGCATGAGCTGGTGAGCGCGGTCGTCTGCTGGCGCGGCGGCGCCGTGCTGTGGCGCCACGTCGCGCGGCCGCGCCTTCGTATGCGCCCGCTCCCGGAGGCGGCGATCGCGGCCTATCTCGCCGTGGAAGGCACGCGGGTATTGTCCTCGGTCGGCGCCTATCGTCTCGAAGGACCGGGGGCGCAATTGTTCGAGGCCGTCGAGGGCGATTATTTCAGCGTCCTCGGCCTGCCGCTATTGCCTCTTCTCGGCTTCCTCCGCCAGCATCTGCGGCAGGACTGGCTCGGCGAAACCACGGACGGAGCTGCTTTAATCTCTCCCCCGTGACAGGGATCACATGGTCGTGTTATATACCACGGCGATCAACCTCCGACCCAGCGCTCAGGCTTGCTTTGCGCGCGGCGATGGGGAGATGGTTCGGCAAGCGGCCATCACGTCCGCGCGCTATTGATCACGTCCACGGATATCAGGCATGTTTGGCGCGGAAACGGAAAAAGTTCTGCGTTACGTTTTTAACCGATGAGGGAGGAAGTCTCGATGAACGGAAAACAGCGCAAGACCGCGCTCTCGCTCGCCGTCGCGATGGGGACGGCATTGGCCGCCTCGACCGCGATGGCGCAGACGATCGACAGCAAGCGTATCGAAGCCAATAACCCCAATGACTGGCTCACCTACCACGGATCCTACAACTCCTATCACTATAGCGGGTTGACCCAGATCAATGCCAAGAACGTCAAGGATCTTTCGGTCGCCTGGATCCACATTCCCGGCCATTCGACACGCGGCCTGCAATCCATGCCGCTGGTCGCCGACGGCATTCTTTACTACTCGGGCTCCTATAGCCGGGTGTTCGCGATCGACGGGGCGAGCGGGCAGGTTCTGTGGTCCTATTTCCCCGAACTCGACGACGCGCTGGTCGCCCGCCAGACCCATTCGCCCTATAACCGCGGCGTCGCGCTGGGCGAGGGCAAGGTGTTCGTCGGCACCGTCGATGGCCGGCTGATCGCCCTCGACATGAAAACCGGCAAGCCGGTTTGGGATACCAAGCTGATCGACAGCCAGAAGCTCACCATCGGCTTCACCGGCGCGCCGCTCTATGTCAATGGCGAGGTGGTGATCGGCTCGCAAGGCGGCGAGTGGCCGGTGCGCGGCAAGATCTACGCGGTCGACGCGACAACCGGCAAGCCGCGCTGGGATTTCAATACCATCGCCCCGACCGAGGAGACCAAGAAGACCTGGGGCAATGATTCCTGGCGGGTCGGCGGCGGCGGCGGCTGGATGCCGGGTGGCTATGACGCCGAAACCAACACCATCTGGTGGGGCACCTCCAACGGCGCGCCGCTCTATGACTGGTCCGGCCCCGATTGGATGCACACCGGCGCCCGTCCTGGCACCAATCTCTATATCAGCTCGGTGCTCGGCCTCGACGCCGCGACCGGCAAGCTGAAATTCTTCCACCAGGAAAATCCCCACGACGTGTGGGATTTCGACAGCGCCGTCGGCGAATTCCTGATGATCGACCGCGGCGGTCAGAAATACGTCGTCCATCCCAACAAGGGCGGCTATATTTTCGTCTATGACCGCAGCGCCAACGTGAAAAACGTCTGGCCGATCTCGCACAACATCAACTACGTGAAATCGATCGATCCCAAGACCGGCGAACTGATCGGCCGGCGTGACATGACCGCCGGCAAGCAGGCCGAATTGCTCTGCCCGCATATTTCCGGCGGGGTGAGCTGGAATTCGGGCTCCTATGACCCGAAGACCGGGCTCTACTACAAGATCGGCAATGAATGGTGCATGCATCTCGATATCGTGAAGACGACGCCAGTGACCGAGCCGCAGGTGCAGCTCAATATCGGCGCCAATTTCACCATCGCGCCGCCGCCCAGCGGCCCGATCTACGGCCATCTCGATGCCCGCGATCCGATCACCGGGCAGACCAAATGGGAAGTTCGCTTCCCCGAGCCGCCGCTCGCCAGCGTCCTCTCCACCGGCGGCGATCTCGTTTTCGTCCCCGATACCCGCGGCACCGTTCACGCCTATGACGCGACGACCGGCAAGGAATTGTGGAACCACGGCGATGGCACCGGCCATCAGGGCGGCATCATCAGCTACGCCGCGCATGGCAAGCAATATGTCGCCGTCGTCGCCGGCTTCGGCGGCATGGCGAGCGATGACTACGCCCCGACCTTCGGCGGCGTCTATAAAAGCATGCCGCGCGATGACGGCGCGCTGGTCGTCTATAGCCTTTCGAAGTAGTCTCTGATCAATCGGAACCGGCGAGGGCGACCCCCTCGCCGGTTATTTTTTGGAAATCTTGTCAGACCGATGAAATTTCGCAATCTGTGCCTTGCCGTCGTCGGGGGTTCGCTGGCCTCGGCCCTGCCCGCGATGGCGCAGCCCGCGCCCGGCACTCCGGCCGGTCAAACCTCGCATCTGGATGTCAATCAGCTCTTTGCCACTACCTGCGGCTGGTGCCATAGTGATGGCGGGCGGGTCGCCGGCAAGGGGCCACAATTGATGAACACCAAGCGCAGTGACGATTTCATTCGCTATCGTATCGAGCACGGCAAGGAAGGCGCCATGCCGGCCTTCGGCAGCACGTTCAACGACGCCGATATCGACAAGATCATTCACTATATCCGCGCCTTGAAACCGGAGCAGCCATGAGAAAATTGTTCGTCGCCGCGGCGCTGCTCGCCGTTTTCGCCAGCCACGCCGAGGCGCGCTCGCTCGATGCCATCCGCGCCCGCGGTGTGCTCGGCCTCTGCGCCCATCCCAACGCGCTGCCCTTCTCCAGCAAAGCCGGCGACCCGCCGGGCTTTCAGATCGAGTTGGCGCGCGCCATCGCGACCAGGATCGGGGTTGCCATGGAGCCCGATTGGGTGGTCACCGGCTTTCAGATCCGCGCCGCCAATTGCGACATCATGCTCGACACCATCGATGACCATGAGGCGCAGGAGGAATCGAATCTCAAGACCTCGAAGCCCTATTATCGTACCGGCGCGGCGCTCGTGGTTCCGGCGGGAAGCAAAATCTCATCCCTCGCCGGGCTCAATTCCGAAACCAAGGTCGGTGTCCTGGTCGGCTCGACGGCGGCCATGGCGCTCGGCGAGCGCCATGTCGGGATCTCGGTGTTCGGCTTCGAGGACGATGCGCTCGACGGCCTCGCCAATCACGAGGTCGATGCGGTGATGGTGACCCCGGCGGCGGTCGGGTATTACAATCTCCACCACCCCGATCACCCCCTCCAGATCATCGGACTCGACGAGCGCGATCCCGGCCTTGCCTGGAACGTCTCGGTCGGCATGGTGAAACCCGACGCCGATCTTCGCGCCGCGATCGACGCGGCGCTGGCGAGCCTGGCCGCCGATGGCACCATCGCCCGGATCTACAGCCATTACGGCATCACCCTGCTCGCGCCGAAATAAGACATAAACGGCCCGCTCCGAGCAAACGAGACAAAAGTCTTTTTGCTTCTTTTTCTTCAGAAAAAGAAGAATCTCGTTACAATAGCTTCTTTTCGCGCAAGCTGGTCCAGCGGCCATTGCCGATGATGATATGGTCGTGCAGCACGATCGCGAGCGCGTCGGCGGCCTTGCGGGTCTCCGCGGTCATCGTGATGTCCTCGCGCGACGGCGTCGGATCGCCGCTCGGGTGGTTGTGGACCAGGATGATCGCCGCGGCGTGCAGTTCCAGCGCCCGCTTCACCACTTCGCGGGGATAGACCGGGGTGTGGTTGACGGTGCCGCGCGCCTGCACCTCGTCGGCGAGCAGATGGTTGCGGGCATCGAGGAACAGCACCCGGAACTGCTCCACCCGCTCGCGCGCGAGCGCGGCGTTGAGATAGCCGATCAGCCGCTCCCAGTTATCGAGCAGCGGGCGATCCAAAATCTCGGTGCGGGCGAGGCGAAGCGCCGCCGCCTGGACGGTTTTCAGCGCCGCGGCGCCGGCCTCGCCGAGGCCCTCGATCGCGCGGAGATCGGGGAGGGGGGCGGCGATGGCGCCGGCGAAGCTTCCGAAACGCGCCAGCAGGGCCTTGGCGATCGCCTTGGTGTCGCGCCGGGGCAGGGCGGTGAACAGCACCATTTCCAGCAATTCGTGATCGGCGAGCGCTTCCGGCCCGGCGGCGAGGAGACGCGCGCGCATCCGCGCCCGATGCCCCTCGGCGCCAGCAGGCTTGGGCGGCGGCGGCGCGCCTTGGAACAGATCGGGAGGCGGGAGCGCGGGCAAGCGGCCGCTCAGCCGGGGAGGGCGTAAGGCGGTTTCTCGTAACCGGCGGGGGACAGGGTAAAAATCTCGCACCCTCCCTCGGTGACGCCGAGCATGTGCTCGAACTGCGCGGACAAGCTGCGATCGCGGGTGACGGCGGTCCAGCCGTCATCGAGGATTTTCACTTCCGGGCGGCCGGCATTGACCATCGGCTCGATGGTGAACACCATGCCGGGGCGAAGCGTGATCCCCTCGCCGCGGCGGCCGAAATGGAGGATATTGGGCGGCTCGTGGAAACGCCGGCCGATGCCGTGACCACAGAAATCGCGCACCACGCTGAAACGCTTGCCCTCGACGAAGCTTTGGATGGCAAAGCCGACATCGCCGAGCGTCGCCCCGGGCTTGACCGCCGCGATGCCGTGCCGCAGCGCCTCGTGGGTGGCATCGATCAGCATCCGGGCGCGGGTCGAGGGCTCGCCTGCGACATACATGCGGCTGGTATCGCCATGCCACCCGTCGAGGATGACGGTGACATCGATATTGACGATGTCACCCTCGTCGAGGCGGCGCTCGCCGGGAATGCCGTGGCAGACGACGTGGTTGATCGAGGTGCAGATCGACTTCGGAAAGCCGCGGTAATTGAGCGGCGCCGGCACCGCGCCATGGGCGAGGATGAATTCATGGCAGATTGTGTCGAGTTCGCCGGTGCTGATCCCCGGGCGGACATGCGGGGTGATCATGTCGAGGGTTTCGGCGGCAAGCCGCCCAGCCGCGCGCAGGCCGGCGAAATCGGCCTCCTGATACAGGGTGATGCGCCGGGCATCGGCTCCGCCGTCCATAGTTTCTCACCCCTCTCCTCGCCTGACACGATCACACCGCGCCATCCGCTCCACCAGGAAAGATGCGCAACCCGGCGGGACGGCGCAAGGGTTTACGCGCGGTAAAAAAACGTCGGGGTGGCGCCGCGCCGGGTCAGGTGAGCGTCGGCGGCAGCGGCAGCGGCTTCTGGGCGCGGGCATGGCCCGGCGGAGACGTCCCGGCATGGCTCGTCGCGTGGGACGCGGGTTTGTGGTGCGGCGAGAGATGGGCCGACGCGGCATGCACGAGGCGGGCGTGCTTCTTGTGCCAGCGCGAGGCGGCCGCGAGCCGGGTCGGCGGGGCGCCACCCGGGCGGCGGAGCGCCGGCGGCAGCGTCGCGGCATGGGCGGTCGTGATCAGGCCCCATTTCGTGCCTCCGGCTTTCGTGCCATCGGCGCGGGCGAACAGGGCCCCGCTCCCCGGCACGCCGAGGCTGGTAAAGCCTTGATCGAGAATCGCCGCCATGTGCTGATCGCGCTCCGGATTGGAGCCGGCGCCGAGCACCACGCCGATCAGCCTGGCGTCGCCACGCACCGCGCTGGTGACGAGATTATGCCCGGCGGCCTCGGTATAGCCGGTCTTGAGCCCGTCCGCCCCTTCATAGCTGGTGAGCATATGGTCGTGATTGGGGATCATGCGGCCATGAAAGACGAAGCCGGGGACGCTGAAATACCGGTACTGATCGGGGTAGTCCTGAATGATGTGGCGGGCGAGGATGGCGAGGTCGCGGGCGGTGGTGACCTGCTCGGGATCGGGAAGGCCGGAGGCGTTGCGGAAGGTGGTATGCGACATGCCGAGGGCGCGGGCGCGGAGCGTCATCATCTGGGCGAAACGCGCCTCCGAGCCGCCGAGCGTCTCGCCGAGGGCGGCGGCGGCGTCATTGGCGGATTTGGTGACCAGGGCGAGGATCGCCTGTTCGACGGTGAGGCGGGTTCCGGGGCGGAGATCGAGTTTGGACGGCTCCTGCGACGCGGCATGGGCCGAGACCGGCACCCGGTCCTGAAGCGTGATCCGCCGGTCGCGAAGCGCCTCGAAGGTGAGATAGAGGGTCATGATCTTGGTGAGGCTCGCCGGATAGCGCGCGGCATCGGGATTGGCGGCGTAGAGCACATGGCCGGAAGCCGCGTCGATCACCATCGCGCTGTAGCGGTCGGAGCCGATCTGGGCGCGGGCGGCGAAGGGAAGCAGCACCAGCGCCAAAAGCATGAACAGGGCGGCGACGCGCGGCGCCTCAACGCCGCGTCTTTCGCGATCGCGACCCTCCCCGGCCGACATACCCACCAAAAACGCCATCCCCGTCTTCCCTATTGTCATGCCACCGCGAATGTAGCGGCCGGAACGCTTTCCTGTCCAGGCGGAAACCTCAGGATTCATTCTGCATTTGAAGGAGTTAAGGAACGATTTTCAGGTCTTGCGGAAAACGTCGTGAAATCGCGCGGCGGCTCACTTTTTATTGCGGCGCACAAAATTCACTTGACCGCGGCTATCGGCCGATTTATATCCGCTTTGTTGCAGTGCAGCAAAGCCGGGTCGCCGGCAGGTCCGCGCCAGCGAAACAGGCTTGCGAGGGCGCAGCCAAGGCGAACCGGTTTCCCGAGGATGGCTCCGGGCCCGCTCGCCTGCCGCAGACGTCAATGGAGATGCAACGTGGCGATGAAACCCAAGGCAGTCGCGGTCGCATCGGCCGCGAGAGACGCGGCGAGCGGGGCTCATGGTGAGCCTGTTGCCGCCGCGCCGACGCAAGCAGTGATCCCGGCTGCTCCGACGAAGCAGGGAAAAACAACGGTGATGGAGTTTCCCATGAAGGAACAGATGGACAAGGCAATCAAGGCGACCGAAGATTTCGTGACCTTCGGTCAGGGCAATGTCGAGGCGCTGGTGAAGTCGAGCCAGATCTGGGCGGCCGGCGTGCAGGATCTCTCGAAGCAGTTCGCGGCCTCGGCGCAGGCGCAGTTCGAGGAGACGGTCGGGCTGTTCAAGGCGCTGAGCGGCGTCAAGTCGCTTAAGGATGCCGTCGATCTTCAATCCAACCTCGCCCGCACCAGCTTCGAGAAGACGGTCGCCGAAGCCGGCCGCTTCACCGATGCCTCCTTCAAGCTCGCCGAGCAGGCGACGGCGCCGCTGCTCGCCCGCGTGACGCTGGCGGCTGACAAATTCACCAAAACCGCCTGATCATCCTCCCCACCGCTCCCGCGGAACGCTCTCCTTCCCGGCGTTCCAGGCGAGCGGGAAAAGGCGGCGATGAAAAGCCTGGGATCTTTGCGGATCCCGGGCTTTTCTGTTGTCGCCGCGGGCCGGCGCGGCGGCGATATTGACGGCGCCGCCGCGAGCGAGTTGTCTAAGGGCTTGTGGAGACTGTATCGCATCAAGCCAACGCCAGGGCGCTGCCCTGGACAAGCTGGGGCCAGCGGCCCCAGACCCGCATCCCGGAAAGGATTGCAAAGGCTCCGCCTTTGCGCGGGTCCAGGGGTGAACCCCCCGGCCTAAAGGATGACTCTGCCCCGCGTTTTCCGGAGATCGTGAAAATGACGCATTTATTTCTCAACAAGCCCTAAGTCCATGCCGCCATCCGCCCCGCGCGCCGCAAAAGACCGCAAACCGCCGTGTCAGGGGGCGGAGGCGGAGGCCGCGCGGGCGGCGCGGCTGGCCAAGGAAGCCGAGGCCCTGCGCGCCAATCTCGGCAAGCGCAAGGCGCAAAGCCGCGCCCGGCAAGACCCGAGGGCGCCATCCCCCTCCGCAACGGCGGACTGAGCCGGCGGCCGAAATCCGTCAGTGCCAGAAGCGGGCGATCGCGTCCGTCGCATCGACCTCGGCGCCGAGCACCCATTGCGAGGCCGGGCGGCGGCGCGCCGCGTCTTCGCCGACCGGGAACCCGTGATCGAGGCCGGCGATCGACCAGGCTTCCACCATCGGCGCCGCGTCATTCCCCCAGGTCCGGCGGGTGACCCCGGGAGAGACCTGGTCTTCCGCCGCCGCCGCGACATCGAGCCCGTGCAGCGCCGTCCATTGCCGGACGAGATTCTCGCCATTGCCGGGATCGACCACCCGATCGGCCTCGCCATGCCAGATGGAAAGCCGCGGCCAGCGCCCCTTATGGCCGAGTTGGGTGGTGATCAGCGTCGCCCAGCTCGCCGGCGTCATCTTCGTCGGCCCGGCGTCATGCATGCGCAGGAATGCCTCGCCGGCATTGCTCGCGCAGCCGACCGGAAGCCCGGCGATGACCGCGCCGGCGGCGAAGGTCTCGGGATAGGCGGCCAGCAGCGCCGCCGCCATCGCGCCCCCGGCCGAAAGCCCGGCGACGAAGACCCGCTCCGGGTCGCAGCGAAAGCGCCGCAGCGCGACCTGGATCATTTGCCGGAGCGACAGCACCTCGCCCCGGCCGCGATGGGTATCGCCATGATTATACCAGGAGAAACAGCGCGCATGGTTGTTGGTGATGGCCTGTTCGGGCAACAGCAGCACCCAGCCATGCCGGGTCGCGGCCTCGATCCAGCCGCCGCTCGCGGCGAACTCCCCCGCCCCCTGGCCGCAGCCATGCAGCACCATCACCAATGGCGCGCCGGGCAGCATCGCCGATGCCGGGCGAAAGACGCGCATCGCAAGGCGCCCGGGGTTGGAGCCGAATTCCGCGACGTCGAGCCATCCGCTCTCGGCCGGTCCGTCCCAGGGCATCAGGAAACGCCCGACCCCGGTCCGCCAGCGCCGCCACACGCCACGGCGAAGGCGCGCGAGCGCAAGGCGTGGCGGGGAGACAGGCTGCGAAAACGATGGCGAAAACATATGACCCGCCTTTCCTTGGGGGTGGCTTTCGTCATATGGGGCGGGGTTTGCTGCATTGCAGCATAGTCTCGCACAGGGGTGATGATATGCCATTGCGCTGATCGCATGGCTGCTATTCCGCCATGTGTCGCCTGGGGCGGCCGCGGCGGGATCACGGCAGCGACACCGCGACCGGCGGCAGTTCCCGATCGGCGAGCCAGAGCGCCAGGGTTTCCGCGTCCATCGGCCGGCCGATGTGGTAGCCCTGGCCCTCGTCACAGCTCCAGCCGGCGACCATGGCGCAGATTTCCGCCGTTTCCACCCCCTCGGCGACGACGCGGTAGCCGAGTTCATGGGCCATCAGGATGGCCGCCTTGACGATCGCGCGATCGCGCGCGCTGGTCGCGAGGACGCGGATGAAGGATTGATCGAGCTTGACCACGGTGGCCGGCATGGATTTGAGATAGGCGAGATTGCTGTAGCCGGTGCCGAAATCATCGATCGCGATCTCGACGCCGAGATCACGGATCGCGCGCAATTGCTGGTGCACGACGGTGCGGTTGGGAAGCAGGCTGCTTTCGGTGAATTCGAGTTCGATCGCATCGGCGGGCAGGCGGTAGCGGCGGAGCAGCGCGGTGATGCGGCCGACGATGTCGCTGTTCTGCAAATCCCCGGCCGAGACATTGATCGACACGCGAAGCGACAGCCCTTGTTCGTGAAACTCGGCGATCTGGCGCATGGCGGCGTCCATGACCCAGTAGGTGAGGTCGGTCATCAGCGCGGTGTTTTCGACGAGCGGGATGAATTCGCCGGGCGAGACCGGGCCGAGCGTCGGGTGGTTCCAGCGGATCAGCGCCTCGACCGCGCGGCAGGCGCCGCTCCGGAAATCGAGGCGCGGCTGAAAGGCGAGCGTCAACTGGCCGGGCACATCGAGGGCGCGGCGGAGTTCGCCGAGCAGCATATGCGCATCGTGCCAGTCGTCGGTGGCACTTTGGCCGCGCGCCGTGGTCAGCACCCGCCCGACCGCCCGCGCCTCGTGCGCGGCGAGAACCCCGCGCTGCAGCAGCGCCTTGTCCATGAAATCGCCGAGCCGGAACGGCACCACCCCGATGCTCGGAAACAGGGCGACGGGCAAAGTCTCGTTGATCGGCCGGCGGAGATGGGCGGCCATCTGGTCGAGCTTTTCCTGCCAGCCGGTGGTCACCGACGGGTCGAGCAGAAAGCCGAAACGGAGCGAGAGCGGGTGATAGATCGGGAAGTCTTCCCCGAACGCGGCGCGGATGCCGCGGATCATCGCCGCCGGCAAATCGCGCTCCCAGCGCGGGCCGAGGAGGTTGATATGGGTCGGCAGATGATCCGGATCGGCGATGTCGAGCATCACGAAAAGCCGGCTCTGGCCCCGCTGCCGGCGGGTGAGATCGGCGAGATCCTCGTCGAACTGGATCGCGTTCGGAAGCCGGCTGGTCGGGTGCAGGCGGCCCGAGGAGTGGCGGAGTTCGATGAGCACCATCACTTGGGCGGCGAGGATTTCGAGGGTGTGGCGCTCGGCGGCGGTGATCGTGCGTGGCTTCTGGTCGAGCACGCAGATCGCGCCGATCGCGTAGCGGTCGCGGGTGATCAGCGGCGCGCCGGCGTAAAAGCGGATATGCGGCGCGCCGTCGACCAGCGGATTGCCACGAAACCGGGGATCCTCGCTGGCATCGGCGATCACCAGGCCCTCGTCGCCGCGGATGGTATGGTCGCAAAACGAGGCGGCGCGCGGGGTTTCGGTCAAATCCAGGCCGTGGCGGGATTTCACCCATTGCCGGTCTTGATCGATCAGCGTGATCATCGCCATCGGCGCGGCCAGGCAGCGCGCGGCGAGCAGGGTGATGCGATCGAATTCGTCGCTGGGTGCCGTATCCAGCAGACTGAGCTGCCGTAACGCTGCCAGACGCCCTGCTTCATCGCTCGCGGCGAGCACTCGTCACCCTCTGGCTTGCCCGGCGCGGGGCGGAAACGGAATAACTCCTCCCCCGATATGCCTGTAAAATTCTTACGGAACCGCTAACGCGATGATTAACATGATTTTTAACTTCGTCGCGGGCGGCGCGTCGGACGAACTCAGCGGGTCGGGCGCGGCGGGGTCTGGGTGTAGTCGTAAAAGCCGCGCCCGGTCTTGCGGCCGAGCCAGCCGGCCTCGACATATTTCACCAGGAGCGGGCAAGGGCGGTATTTGCTGTCCGCGAGCCCCTCGTAGAGCACCTGCATGATCGCGAGACAGGTGTCGAGCCCGATGAAATCGGCCAATTCCAGCGGCCCCATGCGATGATTGGCGCCGAGGCGGAGGGCGGTATCGATCGCCGCGACCGAGGCGACGCCCTCATAGAGGGCATAGACCGCCTCGTTGATCATCGGCACCAGGATGCGGTTGACGATGAAGGCCGGGAAATCCTCGGCCACCGCGATCGTCTTGCCGAGTTTTTCGGCCAAGGCGCAGATGGCGCGGAAGGTCGGCTCGTCGGTCGCGATGCCGCGGATGATCTCGACCAGCTTCATCACCGGCACCGGGTTCATGAAATGCATGCCGATGAATTTTTCCGGCCGATCGGTGCTGGCGCCGAGCCTCGTGATCGAGATCGAGGAGGTGTTGGAGGCGATCAGGCAATCGGGCCGGAGATGGGGGGTGAGGGCGGCATAGACCGAGCGTTTCAGCTCCTCCTTCTCGCTGGTCGCCTCGATCACCAGGTCGCAATCGCCGAAGCCGGAAAAATCGCCGGCGGTCTTGATGCGCGCGAGCGCCTCGGCTTTGTCGTCGGCGGTGATCTGGCCGGATTTGATCTGGCGGTCGAGGTTGCGCGCGATCGTCTCCATGGCGCGGGTCAGGGCCTCGGACTTCGCGTCCATCATCACCACGTCGAGGCCGGCGACGGCGGCGACATGGCTGATGCCGTTGCCCATCAGCCCGGCGCCGACGACGCCGATCTTGCGGATCGGCGGAATGGCGACCGCGGGCTCGCTCGCGCCGCCGCCGATCCCGGTGAGGCCGATGCTCATGACAGGTTCTCCAGGGCCAGGGACAGTTCCGGCAGCGCCTTGAACAGATCGGCGACCAGCCCGTAATCGGCGACCTGGAAGATCGGCGCTTCCTCATCCTTGTTGATGGCGACGATGACCTTGCTGTCCTTCATGCCGGCGAGGTGCTGGATGGCGCCGGAAATCCCGACCGCGACGTAAAGCTCGGGGGCGACGATCTTGCCGGTCTGGCCGACCTGATAGTCGTTGGGGACGAACCCGGCATCGACGGCGGCGCGCGAGGCGCCGACGGCGGCGTGCAGCTTATCGGCGATGGCATCGAGCAGGTGGAAATTCTCGCCACTCTGCATCCCGCGCCCGCCGGAGATGATGATCCGCGCCGCGGTCAGCTCCGGCCGCTCGCTTTTGGACAGCTCGGCCGAGACGAAGCGCGAGATCTCAGGGGTGGAAATCGCCGGGGCCGGCGCGATCGGCGCTGACCCGCCATCCGCCGCCACCGGATCGAAGCCGGTCGCGCGCACGGTGATCACTTTTTTCGCGTCCGCGGATTTCACCGTCGCCAGCGCGTTGCCGGCATAGATCGGGCGGACGAAGGTGTCGGCGTCCACCACCGCCGAGATATCGCTGATCGGCTGCACGTCGAGGAGAGCGGCAACCCGGGGCATGACGTTCTTGCCGCTCGCCGTCGCCGCCGCGAGGAGATGCGTATAGCCGGGGGCGAGGGCGACCAGGAGATCGGCGAGCGGCTCGGCGAGGCCATGGGCGTAGGCCGGCGCATCGGCGGCGATGACTTTCGCAACCCCCGGCAGCTTCGCCGCCGCCTCGGCGACCGCGCCGATCCCCTCGCCGGCGACGAGGACATGCACCTCGCCGAGCTTTCGCGCGGCGGCGACCGCGCTCCGCGCCGGCTGCTTGATCGTCCGGCCGTCATGTTCGAGAAGGACGAGTGCGGTCATGGTCAGATCACCTTGGCTTCGTTTTTCAGCTTGTCCACCAGTTCCGCGACCGAGCCGACCCTGACGCCGGCCTGGCGGCGCGGCGGCTCGGTGGTCTTGAGAACCGTCAAACGCGGCGCGGGGTCGACGCCGAGCGCCGCCGGGGTCAGCGTCTCGATCGGTTTCTTGCGCGCTTTCATGATGTTGGGGAGACTCGCGTAGCGCGGCTCGTTGAGGCGGAGATCGGTGGTGACGATCGCGGGGAGGGCGAGCGAGACGGTCTCCAGCCCGCCATCGACCTCGCGCGTGACCAAGGCGCGCCCGTCCTCGATCAGAAGGCGGCTGGCGAAGGTGCCTTGCGGCCAGCCGAGGAGGGCGGCGAGCATCTGCCCGGTCGCGTTCATGTCGTCATCGATCGCCTGCTTGCCGAGGATGACGAGCTTCGGCTCTTCCTTGGCAACGATCGCCTTGAGGAGTTTCGCGACCGCCAGCGGCTGTAGCTCGGCGTCGGTCTCGACCAGGATGCCGCGATCGGCGCCCATCGCCAGCGCCGTGCGGAGGGTCTCGGCGCAGGCGGCGACGCCTAGGGAGACCGCGATGATCTCCTCGGCGAGGCCTTTTTCCTTGAGACGGATGGCCTCTTCGACGGCGATTTCGTCGAACGGGTTCATCGACATCTTGACGCCGGCGGTCTCGACGCCGCCGCCATCGCTCCGCACCCGCACCTTGACGTTGTAATCGACTACCCGTTTGACGGGGACGAGAAGCTTCATCGGCGTTGCGTTCCTTGAAATGCCCGGGCCCTGAAATACCCGGGCCCTGAAATGCCCGGACGAAATTAGGCAGCGGCTTTGGTGCCTGTCAAACCCGCGCCGGCGGCGGTTCGCGAAGCGTTTCGCCTCACGAGCGCCCGAGGCTGAGCAGCAGGGCGAGCAGCAGAAGCGCCGCCGCCTGCAAGATCACCCGCCAGCGCATCAGGCGGTTGGAGCGGCGCGGATCGCCGCCGCGCGCGACCCCCACGATCCCGAGCACGAGGACGCTGAGCACGCCGGCCATGACGAGGATCAGAAAGAACGACAGCAAGCTTCGCATCCTCGCGACATAGCGCGCCGGGGGGCCGCGCGCACCCCCCGCGGCAGAAAAAGGTCGCCTTGCGCCGGGCGTTGACACTGCTCCGTGGCTATGGTCGGAAAGATCATGCGACGCGCGCTGTTTCTCGCTTTGTTTCTGCTTTGCGCCGGCCCCTGGCGTGCCGGCGCGCAACCGCCGCCGGCGCCGGCCGCCGCGCCGGGGCTCGCCGCGCCAGGGCTCGCCACGCCGGGGCTCGATCGGCAGACCGCGCGGGAATTGATCGCCGATCTTCAGGATCCCGAGAAGCGGGCGAAGCTGATCGCCGCCCTCCGCGCCCTCGCGGCCGCCTCGGGTGAGGCGCATCTGCCGCCACCGGCGCCGGTCGCGGCGGCGACGACCCCGCTCCGTCTGCCGCTGGCGCCGAACAGCCTCGGCGCGCAGATCCTGGTCGATGCCTCGCACCGGTTGCAGACGGGCTCGAAGCGGGTCGTCCAAAGCGTCCAGGCGGTGACCGATTTTCAGGCGATCGGCGACTGGCTGCGCGACACCGCGACCGATCCCTATGCCCAGGCACGCTTCTTCGCCGCCCTCTGGCGTCTCGTCCTGATCCTCGCGATCGGGCTGGTCGCCGATATCCTCGCCGAACGCGCCTTGCGCCGGCCGCGGCGCAGCCTGGAGGCGATGGTCGGCGGCGGCGCCGAGGCGATGACCCCCACCCCCGACGGCGGCCCCGCGGCAGCGCCGTCCGAGACCGAACCGGCAACCTCCGATGAGCCGCTCGCGCCGGCGCCGCCGGCGGCCGGCGCGCCGGTGATCGCGATCGCGCTCTCGCGGCTGCCCTTCGTCCTGTTCCGGTTCCTGCTCGAACTGGTGCCATCCCTGATCCTGCTCGGCTTCGTCTATGGCCTGCTCAGCACGCCGCTCGCCGGTCGCGCCTCGACGCAGGTGGTGATCCTGGCGGTGGTCGATGCCTTCGTCACGGTGCAGGTGGTGATGGCGGCGGTGCGTTCGCTGATCTCGCCGGATAACCCCGGGATGCGGGTGTTCGGGCTCGACGACGCGGCGGCGCTGGCGATCACCCGCTGGGTACGGCGGCTGGTCGCGGTCAGCATCTTCGGCTACGCGCTGGCCGAGGTCGGCCTCGTCTTCGGCCTCGACGCGGACGCCCATGACGCGCTGCTCAAGATCATCGCCCTCATCGTCCACGTCATGCTGGTGGTGGTGGTGTTCAAGAACCGCCGGCTGGTCGCCGGCTGGATCGCGCCGAGCAAGGAGGATGGCGGCGCGATCGCGCTGGCGCGGCAGCGGGCGGCGCGGCTTTGGCATCATGTCGCGATCATCGCCATCCTCGGCCTGTGGCTGGTCTGGGCGCTCGGCGTGCCGGACGGCTACCGGATGCTGCTCAAGATCGGCGCGCTGAGCGTGGTCGTTCTCATCGCCGGGCGGGCGGCGCGGCAGGTGCTGCTCGGCGCCCTCGACCGCATGTTTCATGTCGGCGCCGAGCCGATCGCCGGGCTCGAGGTGGTGCCGGGGCTGGTCAGCATCTCGGCGCGGGCGCGGAGCTATTACCGGCTGCTGCGCGCCATCGTCTCCGGGATCATCACCGCGACGATCCTGGTGTTGCTTTTGCAGGCCTGGGGCTTCGGCGCCTTCGACTGGTTCAGCGATGGCGCGCTCGGCGAACGGGTGATCTCGGCGCTGGTCACCATCGCCTTGGTGCTGTTTCTCGTGCTCGTGGTGTGGGAGGGGGTCAATGAGCTGATTCTCCGCCAGGTCGCGCGCCTCACGAGCCAGGGCCACGCGGCGCGGGCGAGCCGGATGCGGACGCTTTTGCCGATGATCCGCGCCGCCCTCGCGGTGGTCCTGTTCCTGATCGCCGGGCCGGTCGCGCTGTCGGAGGTCGGCGTCAACATCGCGCCCTTGCTCGCCGGCGCCGGCATCGTCGGCGTCGCCATCGGGTTTGGGTCACAAAAACTGGTGCAGGATCTGATCACCGGCGTCTTCCTGCTGCTCGAAAACGCGATGCAGGTCGGCGACTGGGTGACGCTGGCCGGGGTTTCGGGCTCGGTCGAGGCGCTTTCGGTGCGCACCATTCGTCTGCGCGCCGGCGACGGCTCGGTGCATATCATTCCCTTCAGCGCCGTGACCACGGTCAATAACAGCAATCGCGGCCTCGGCAACGCCGCCGTCAGCGTCAGCGTCGCCTATAAGGAGGACACCGATCGCGTCGGCGAGGCGCTGCGCGAGGTCGCGGCCGGGATGCGCAAGGATCCCGCCTATCAGCGCGGCATGCTGAGCGATCTGCAACTCTGGGGCGTGGACAAGATCGAGGGCGCCGTCGTGACCATCGCCGGCCAGATCGTCTGCACCGACAGCGCCCGCTGGGGGGTGCAGCGCGAATTCCACCGGCGCATGAAAAAACGCTTCGAGGAACTCGGCATCGAGATCGCCAATCCGACCCAGACGGTGGTGCTGCTGACCCCGCCCGGCCAGGAGGCGCCGGCGCAAGCCGCGCCATCGCGGCGGGAAGCGGCGCAATGAGTGAGTTGCCGCGCGCGATCGCCGCGCGCGGCTTCGCCTTCGTCCCGGCGCTAGCGATGCGGGCCGAACTCGCGCGCCACGGCACCCTCGATGATTGGGCGGGGTTCGCCGCAAGCTGGAACGATCTCGGCCGCGACACCTACATGGCCGATGGCGGCCGCTACCGCAAACGCCGCTTCGCGGTGTTCACCGCCGATCCCGGCGACCCGGCGATCCGGCGCGCGGCGCATCAGCCGCATTACCAGTCACGCGACTATAATCCCCTCAATGGCGGCATCGCGCGCTGGTTCGCGCCGGTCCAGGACGAGATCGCCGCGAGCGCGAGCTTCACGACCATCCTCCGCTTCTGCCGCGCCCTCTTCGAGGCTTTGTGCGCCGATGTCGCCTGGCATATCGAGGCGCATCAGTTCCGCATCGAGGCCCGCGCCGGCGCGCCCGGCAAGCCGACCCCGGAAGGGCTGCATCGCGACGGGGTCGATTACGTTCTCGTCCTGATGATCGGGCGCGAGAACATCGAGCGCGGCGAGACCAGCATCCATGACCTCGAGGGCAAGCCGCTCGGGAGCTTCACCCTCGCCGCCCCGCTCGATGCCGCCCTGGTCGATGACCCCCGCGTCTATCACGGCGTCACCCCGGTGGCCCCCGTGGATGCCGGCATGGCCTCCCATCGCGACGTTCTGGTGGTGACATTCCATCGGAAACCGGCGCCGGGCGGCGGCGGGGCGGGGTAAGGGAAGAATCTTCTTTTTCTGAAGAAAAAGAAGCAAAAAGACTTTCTTCCCGTTGGGCAGGGCCTGCGGCACTGCCCTGGGGGTAAAAGTTTTTGGTTCTGTTTTACAAAAAAGAACCAGTTTCTTCTCAATGCCCGGCGTGGCTTCCCGAAAAATCCGGCGCGGCGAGGCCGGATTGCGCGAGCTGGCCGGCGATCGCCGCCTTGAGGCGCTCGAGCCCGGCCTGATCCTTCGCCTCGGCGCGCGCGACCAGCACCGCCTGGGTGTTGGAGGCGCGGAGCAGCCACCAGCCATCCTCGGTTTGCACCCGCACACCATCGGTGTCGTTCACCTTGGCGCCGGCTTCGCGGAGACGCGCGGCGACCTCGGCGACGATCGCGAATTTGCGCGTCTCCTCGCAATCGAAGCGCAGTTCCGGGGTTGAAGCGAGCGCGGGGAGGGCGGCGCGGGCCTCGGAGAGCCGGCCGGTCATGCGCGCGACGATGCCGAGCAGACGCAAAGCGGCATAAAGCGCGTCGTCAAACCCGTACCAGCGATCGGCGAAGAAGATATGCCCGGACATCTCGCCGGCGAGCGGCGCCCCGGTCTCGGCCATCTTGGCCTTGATCAGGCTGTGCCCGGTTTTCCACATCAAGGGCGCGCCGCCGGCCTTGGCGATCTCGTCGAACAGCACCTGGCTCGCCTTGACATCGGCGATGATGGTCGCACCCGGCCGGGCGCGCAGCACGTCGCGGGCGAGCAGCACCATGATCTGGTCGCCGAACAGGATTTCGCCCTGGTCATCGACGATCCCGACGCGATCGGCATCGCCGTCGAAGGCGATGCCGAGATCGGCTTTTTGGCCATGCACCGCGGCGATGAGCTGGCGGAGATTGGCGGGCACCGTCGGGTCCGGGTGGTGGGCGGGGAAATTTCCGTCCACTTCGCCATTGATCACCGTATGCGTCCCCGGCAGGCCGGCGACGAGTTGATCGAGCACCGCGCCGGCGGCGCCGTTGCCCGGATCCCAGACCACGGTCAGCGCACGCGCCCCACCATCGTAATCGGCGAGCAGTCGGGCGATGTAGGCCGCGCGAATATCCTCGGCGGTTTCGCGTCCGGCGGCTTCGGGCACGGCGTCGCCGCGCGCGGCCATCTCGCCGAGAGCGGTGATCGCGCGCCCGAAAAACGGTTTTTTGCCGAGCATCATCTTGAAGCCGTTGTAATCCGGCGGGTTGTGGCTGCCGGTGACCATCACCGCGCCATCGGTCGCAAGCGTGGTCGCGGCGAAATAGAGCATCGGCGTCGGGCCGAGCCCGATGCGCAAAACCGCCATCCCGCTCGCCATCAGGCCCTTGACGAGAGCGGCTTCCAGCGCCGGCGAGGACAGCCGCCCGTCATAGCCGACGGCGACGCGGGTGCCGCCGGCGCGCGCGACGATACCGCCGAACACCCGTCCGATCGCATACGCATCGGCCTCGGTCAGGGTTTTGCCGACGATGCCGCGAATGTCGTATTCGCGGAGGATGCTCGGGTCGAAGCGGTGGGAGAAACTCATCGGGGCGTCCTCGTTCCGGTCAGGCGTCGCGATAATAGCGGAGGAAGTCGCGCACCATCGGCGCGAGATCGGGGCGTTTCAAGGCAAAGGCGATCTGGGCTTCGAGAAACCCGACCTTGTCGCCGCAATCGAAGCGCCGGCCCTCGAAGCGGAGGCCGTGGAAGGGCAGATCGCCGATCATCTTGGCCATCGCGTCGGTGAGCTGCACCTCGCCGCCGGCGCCGCGCTCGAAGCGCGAGAGATGGCCGATGACCTCGGCGCGCAGCACGTAGCGGCCGATGATCGAGAGCGTCGAGGGCGCGTTCTCGGGCGCCGGTTTCTCGACCAACCCCTTGACCTCGGCGAGGCGCCCGTCATCGGCGCCGATGGCGAGGATGCCATAGCGGCTGGTTTGCGCCCGCGGCACGTCCTGCACCGCGACGACATTGCCGCCGGTCTCGCGATAGACGGCGGCGAGCTGGGCGACGCAGGGGGTCTCGCCGAGGATGAGGTCATCGGGGAGGAGGATGGCGAACGGATCCTCGCCGATGAAGGCGCGCGCGCACCAGATCGCGTGGCCGAGGCCGAGCGGCTCCTGCTGGCGGACGGTGACGATGGCGCCGGGTTCGAGTTGCGTGCCCTCCAGAAGCGCCAGCGCCTCGGTCTTGCCGCGCTCGCGCAACACCGCCTCGAGTTCGAAGGCGATATCGAAATGCTCGACGATCGCGGTCTTGCCGCGGCCGGTGATCAGGCAGAATTGCTCGATCCCGGCGGCGCGCGCCTCCTCGATCGCGTATTGGATCAAGGGCTTGTCCACCACCGGCAGCATTTCCTTGGCGGTCGCCTTGGTCGCCGGCAGGAAGCGGGTGCCAAGGCCGGCGACCGGCAGGACGGCTTTGCGCAATGGTTTCAAATCACTGTTTCCTTCCCTCGCCGATCGGGGATTTGTCCCCGATCATTTCGGCGGAATGATGGCCGCATCCTCGACCTCGGCGGCGACGATGGCGCTGATATTGACGATGCCGCGCGCGGTGACGCTCGGCACCAGAACATGCACGGGCTTGCTCATGCCCAGCAAGAGCGGGCCGACGACGAGCCCGTCGGCCGCCGCCTTGAGCAGGTTGAAGGCGATATTGGCGGCATCGAGATTGGGCATCACCAGGAGATTGGCGGTGCCGGAAAGCCGGCTGTCGGGCACCGCGCGCTCACGGATGGCGGCGCTGAGGGCGGCATCCGCATGCATTTCGCCATCGATCTCGAGGGCCGGATCCTGGGCCCGGATCAGCGCGAGCGCCGCCCGCATCTTGCGCGCCGACGGCGTGTTCGAGGCGCCGAAACCGGAATGCGACAACAGCGCCGCCTTCGGGGCGAGACCGAAGCCGGCGACCGCGCGCGCGGCGAGCGCGGTCATCTCGGCGATCTGCTCGGCGCTCGGGTCGATATTGAGGTGGGTATCGCACAGGAACAAGACGCCGGTCGGCAGGATGATGCAGGAGAGCGCGTAGACCCGGGAAACCTCGGCGCGGGCGGGGATGATCGGGAGGACATATTTCATGTGCTGCCACCAATCGCCCGAGCCACCGACGATCGCGGCCTCGACGGCGCCGGTCGCGAGCAGCATGGCGGCGACGACGCTGGTGCGGTTGCGCATCCGGCGCGCCGCCGCCGCCGGCGGCACGCCGCGCCGCCCGACCAGGCATTGATAGGGCGCGATCAGCGGCGAAATCGTCTCGCTGTCCTGCTCGGGATCGATCACCCGCACCTCGCCGGCGAGATCCATGCGCAGCCCCATCTCGCGCACCCGCGCGGCGATGATGTCGCGCCGGCCGAGCAGCACCGGCCGCGCGATCCGCTCATCGAGCGCCATCTGCGCCGCGCGCAACACCCGCTCATCCTCGCCCTCGGCATAGACGATGCGTTTCGGTGCCTTGCGCGCCGCTTCGAAGACCGGGCGCATGAGCTGGCCGGAGCGGAACACGAAGCGCTCGAGATCGCGGCGATAGGCGTCGAAATCGGCGATCGGCCGGCGCGCGACGCCGCTTGCCATCGCCGCCCGCGCCACCGCCGGGGCGATCTGGAGGATGAGGCGCGGATCGAAGGGTTTGGGGATGATGTAGTCGGGCCCGAACACCGGCGCCACGCCGCCATAGGCCGCCGCGACCACCTCGCTCGCCTCGATCCGGGCCAGCTCCGCCATCGCCTCGGCCGCGGCGAGCTTCATCGCCTCGTTGATCGTGCTCGCCCCGACATCGAGGGCGCCACGAAAAATGAACGGAAAGCACAGCACGTTGTTGACCTGGTTGGGATAATCGCTGCGCCCGGTGGCGATGACGGCATCCGGGCGGGCGGCGCGCACCGCGTCGGGGGCGATTTCCGGCTCGGGATTGGCGAGCGCCAGGATCAGCGGCTTCGGCGCAAGCAGGCCGAGCCATTCCGGGCGCAGAACACGCGGCGCAGAGAGGCCGAGAAAAATATCCGCGCCCGGAAGCACGTCGGCGAGCCGCCGCGCATCGGTCGGATGCGCGTAGCGGGCCATGTTGGGGAGCATGCCTTCTCGCCCGGCATGGACCACGCCATCCTTGTCGGTGAGCGTCACGTTGTCCACCCGAAGCCCCATCTCGACCAGGAGATCGACACAGGCGAGCGCCGCGGCGCCCGCCCCGGAGGTCACCAGCCTGACCTCGGCGAGGTGTTTTCCTTGCAACAGCAGCCCGTTGCGGATGGCGGCGGCGACGGTGATCGCGGTGCCGTGCTGGTCGTCATGAAAAACCGGAATGCCCATCCGCGCGCGGAGCTTCGCCTCGATCTCGAAACACTCCGGCGCCTTGATGTCCTCGAGATTGATCGCCCCGAAGGTCGGCTCCAGCGCCGCGACGACCTCGCAGAAACGCTCGGGATCGGCGGCGTCGACCTCGATGTCGAACACGTCGATGCCGGCGAATTTCTTGAACAGAACCGCCTTGCCCTCCATGACGGGCTTGCCGGCGAGCGCCCCGATATTGCCGAGGCCGAGCACGGCGGTGCCGTTGGAGATGACGGCGACGAGATTGCCGCGCGCGGTGAGGTCATAGGCGGCATTGGCATCGGCGACGATCGCCTCGCACGCGGCGGCGACCCCGGGCGAATAGGCCAGCGCCAGATCGCGCTGCGTCGCCATGCGCTTGGTCGCGACGATGGCGAGCTTCCCAGGCTGTGGCAGGCGGTGGTAATCCAACGCCGCCTTGCGAATATCCTCGTCCATCGCCGTTCCCTCCTCCGGATAGCAGGGCCATGATGGTGGCCGGAACGGCTTGAGGAAGAAAGGCGTCTGACGAGAGAGGAGTTATGCGGTCGAGAAGACTCGAACTTCCACGAGGTTTCCCCCACAAGCACCTCAAGCTTGCGCGTCTACCATTCCGCCACGACCGCATCCCGCGCGGCGCCGTGGCGCCGCTCGCGGGCGGGATATAGCCGATGATCGCCTTGGGTTCAATCCGGGAGGAGACGATGCCGGAGATCGAGTGGACGCACACATCCGGCCTCACCCCTTATCCCGCGGCGCTCGCGGCGATGACGGCGCGCGTTGCCGCCATCCGGGCGGGGGCCGCGCCCGAGCAGGTCTGGCTCCTCGAACACCCGCCGCTCTATACCGCCGGCACCTCGGCGCGGGCCGCCGATCTCCGCGATGCGGCGCGGTTTCCGACCTATGCCGCCGGGCGCGGCGGGCAATGGACCTATCACGGGCCGGGGCAGCGGATCGCCTATGTCATGCTCGACCTCACCCGCCGGCACGGAACCGTGCCCGCGCGCGACATCCGCGCCTTCGTCCACGGGTTGGAGGAATGGCTGATCCGGGCGCTGGCGCGGCTCGGCATCAGGGGCGAGCGGCGGGACGGGCGGATCGGCATCTGGGTTCCGGACCGGGCCGGGGGCGAGGCCAAGATCGCGGCCCTCGGGGTGCGGGTGACGCGCTTCGTGAGCTGGCACGGCGTCGCCCTCAATGTCGCCCCCGATCTCGGCCATTTCACCGGCATCGTGCCCTGCGGCATCGCCGACCACGGCGTCACCAGCCTCGCCGCTCTCGGCATCGAGGCCGATCTGGCGACGGCGGACGCGGCGCTGGCGGCGGAGTTCGCGGAGGTGTTCGGGGGGGTATAAAAGGAAACAGGCCGCTGTTTTGTTGGGAACAGAACTTTTTCCTCCGCTGGGCAGTGCCTGCGGCGCTGCCGCTCCGAGAAAACGGGAAGAAAGTCTTTTTTAAAGCGCGACCGTCACCGCGACCGGCACGTGGTCGGACGCCTGTGGCCAGTCGCGGGCGTCCTTGAGGGTGATCTGGTCGCGGAGCGCGGGCAGAAGGTCGGGTGTCGCCCAGACGTGATCGAGCCTCCGGCCGCGATCGGAGGCCCGCCAGTCGCGGTTGCGATAGGACCACCAGGTGAAATGCTTTTCCGCCGCCGGCACGAACTGGCGGACCGCGTCGATGAAGCCGGTTGCCATCCATGCCGCGAGCCCCTCGGTCTCGGGCGGCGTGTGGCTCACGACATCGCGCAACTGGCGATGGCTCCAGACATCGTTCTCGAGCGGCGCGATGTTGAGATCGCCGACCAGGATGGTGCGCGCAAGCCGGGGCTGGGCCGCGAAAAACGCCCGCGTCTCGGCGATGAAGGCGAGCTTGTGGGCGAATTTCGGGTTGGCCTCCGGATCCGCGACATCGCCGCCGGCGGGGACGTAGAAATCATGCAGATCGAGAGGCCCGCCCTCGGCCTCGATGCGGACGGCGAGATGCCGGCAATCCCCCTTGCCGCACCAATCGGGAAACCCGTCGAGCACGGTGACCGGCCGGCGCGAGAGAATGGCAACGCCGTTATAGCCCTTCATGCCGCGATGGGCGAGGTGGGGAAACCCGAGCGCGCGCAGATCCTCGGCCGGAAACAGGGCGTCCGCAACCTTGGTCTCCTGGAGGCAGAGGACGTCTGGCGCGAGCGCCGCGATGAGGTCCGGGAGACGCGGCAGGCGGAGACGGAGCGAATTGATGTTCCAGGTGGCGATGCGGAGGCTCACGCGACGATCCTGGTCGCGACCGTGCCGACACCCGCGATCTCGCCCGCGAGCGCATCGCCGCGCTTGACCGCGGCGACGCCTTCCGGGGTTCCGGTGAAGATCAGATCGCCCGGCGCCAGGCGCACCAGACGCGAGAGGGCGGCGATGATCTCGGGCGTGCTCCAGATCATGTCGGCGAGATCGGCGGCCTGGCGCGGCGCGCCGTTGACACTGAGCGCGATGCGCCCGCGCGCCGGATGGCCGATCACGGCGGCCGGGGCGATGGCGCCGATCGGGGCGCTGGCGTCGAACCCCTTGGCCATGTCCCAGGGCCGCCCAGTTTTCTTCGCCTCCGCCTGGAGGTCGCGCCGGGTCAGATCGATCCCGGCGGCATAGCCGAAAACATGGGAAAGCGCGTCGCGCGCGGCGATATCGGCGCCGCCGGTCGCGATCGCGACCACCAGCTCCATCTCGTGATGGAGATCATGGGTCGCCGGCGGATAGGGGCAATCAGCGCCATCGATGACCACCGCGTCCGCCGGCTTGGTGAAGAAGAACGGCGCCTCGCGCGTGGGGTCGCCGCCCATCTCGCGCGAATGGGCGGCGTAGTTGCGCCCGACGCAGAAGACGCGGCGGACCGGGAAAACGCCGCCGCCGGCGACCGGCACCGCCGTTTGCGGCGGCGGCGGGATGACGAAATCGGCCATGGGCCAGGCTCCTCGATCAATGAAGCGGGGGGTCGGAAAACGGGGGTCAGGCGATGATCACCTTACGCTTGGGGAAACGCGCCACCACGTCAAGCGGCAGGTTGAAATGCTCGGCGACCAGCCGCGCCGGGTTGCGCGCCAGCCAGTCACTGATCGAGATGTCGCCATAGACGCCGCTATTCAGCACCACCAGCACGCGGAGGGGATCGCTGCCGGTATTCTCGATGTAATGGCCATAGCCGCGCGGCACATAGCCAACATCGCCGGCGCGATAATCCCAGGTCCGGGCCCGCGCCGAGGAGCCGAAAACCGTCATGCGGCCTTGGCCGGAGACGTAATATTGCCACTCATCGGCATGCGGATGCCAGTGCAGCTCACGGACGGCGCCGGGGTTGATATCCTCGAGAACGCCGGTCATCGTCGTCGAGACCGGAAATTCCTTCGAGGAAACGATGCGCACCGTGCCGCCCGGCGCCTCGATCGGGCGTTGCGCGAGCAGCGGATAGCGATGGGTCTGCGGCGCCGAGACGAGGCTGCCGACGGGCGGCTCGAGCGGCAGCGGCGGCGGCACCGTGCCGGGCATGATATAAAGCTCGCGATCGGGGATTTTCGCGAAGGCGGCGGCGGGAACACCGAGGTTTTTCGCCAGCATCTCGGGCGGCGTATGCGCCAGCCAGTCGGTGACGCTGAACGTGCCGAATTCGGAGAACGCGCCGTCGTCGAACACCAGCATGAACTCGCAGCCATCCGGCCCCAGGCCCTGGATGGAATGGCCGTAGCCGCGCGGGAAATACCAGACATCGCCGGGGCCGAATTCATTGGTCTCGGCGTTGCCGTCCGGGTCGATCACCGTGGTGCGGGCGTGGCCGCTGAGCATGAAGGCCCATTCGGCGGCGAGCGCATGCCAGTGCAATTCGCGATAGGCGCCGGCATGGAGGCGCATATTCACCCCCGCCAGGGCTTTGGAAGCGGGAAACTCGGCGACCGTCGCCTCCCGCGCCCAGCCGCCGGCGGTCTCTTTCTTGCGGCTATCGGCGAAGTGATATTTGAAACTGGGCAAATCGCCATGATCGGTGGCGAGAGGCGGCGCAACCGGCGGCTCGGGCGGCGGCGCCTCGGCCTCAGCGGCGTTCGCCGGGCTCGCGGCGGCGATCAGACCGGTTGCTGGCAGGCCGGTGGCCATCGCCGATAACAGGCCGCGGCGCGAAACGGGGAGGGCGGGCATCCGGGCGTTTCCTTTCGTTCTATCGTCTTGTTGCGTCATCTGGGCCGAGGCGAGG
Source organism: Pseudomonadota bacterium (assembly GCA_021851785.1). Taxonomy (GTDB): domain Bacteria; phylum Pseudomonadota; class Alphaproteobacteria; order Acetobacterales; family Acetobacteraceae; genus Acidibrevibacterium. Next base: position 202,245 of record JAJZBV010000001.1, on the reverse strand, counting down.
CGATCGAATTGCGACAGAAACGCATTTGCAGTCTATGTGTCCAGAGCGGCGGCGCATGGCAACCATGCCGGAACGCGACGACACAAATAGGTGAAATTACGCCGCCGCGGTCTTGAGGCGGCGCGCGGGGGCGATGGCGGCGGCGAAATCGGCGAAAATACGGGCCGATAGCGGATTGGTCGCGAAATCATATTCCGGATGCCATTGCACGCCGATGGCATAGCCGGCTTCCCGACCGTCCGGCCGCGTCACCACCTGCACCGCCTCGATGGTGCCGTCCACCGCGACGGCTTCCACCGCCAATCCCGGCGCGAGCCGGTCGATCCCCTGATTATGGAGCGAATTGACCGCGATCTCGATCGTCCCGGCGAGGCGATGGAGCCAGCCGCCCGGGGTTGCCCGCACCAGATGGGCGCGGCCGGTGCGCACCGGCGCGAAGGGCTGGAGCGGCGTCGAATGGTCGATCCGGCCGGGGAGATCCTGGAGCCGCTGATGCAGCGTGCCGCCGAGGGCGACGTTCAGCTCCTGCAACCCGCGACAGATCGCGAGCACCGGCACGCCCGCCATGATCGCGGCGCGGAGCAGCGGCAGGGTGGTTGCGTCGCGCGCCAGATCCTCGGGCGCGCCTTCCGGCTGCGGCGGGCCGCCGTAATTTTCCGGCGCGACGTTGGAGCGGCTGCCGGTGAAGAGCAGCCCGTCGAGCCGGGTGATCAGGGCGGCGATATCGGCCTCGGCGCCATTGGCCGGGATCAGGAGCGGCACCCCGCCGACCACCTGATCCACCGCCCGGACATAGGTGTCGGACGCGGCGTGGTTCGGCATCCCGTAGATGCCGAAGGTTTTCATGCAGCAGGAAATGCCGATCAAAGGTTTCATGGTGCGATGCACAGGGAATCGTCCGCGATTATGGCGTCATTGCGGCGCGCGTGACCAGTCCCGGGGCCAGCCCTCAGGGACAATCGGGTAAGAGGGCTTGAATGGCCCTGCCGTCAAACCACCGGCCTGCTTAGCGCTTGGGGCCGGTGGGCGGGGTCGGGGTCACCTTGAACTCGAACAGGGCCTCCGGGAAATGACCGCCGGTCTCGATATCACTGAGGCTGACGCGGGTTTCGCGCCGCTGCTCGTCGAGCAGGATCCATTGCCGGAGCAGGAGGGGGGCGGTGTTGAAGGCGAGGCTGAGCGAGCCTTGCCACCAGCGCTCGGCGCGCAGCACCGTCACCTGGATCAGGCCGGGGACGCGGGTGATGTCGGTGATCAGGATATTTCCGGAGAGCTTGATCTCGGGGGCGAGAATGATGGAAAGCGGGGTATCGCCGAGCGCGACCTCGCTGGTCTGGCCGAGCTGCGAGTCATGGAAATAGACATCGCCGTGATTGGCGACCAGGAGATAGGGCACCGGCGGGTCGTATTCGAAACGGAGCTTGCCCGGCCGGTCGAGCCAGGCGGTGCCGTGGCTGTCGCCGCCATCGGGGGCGATCTGCTCGAAACGCGCCTTCAGGGTGTGGATGGCGTTGAGATAGGCCTCGATGCGCTGGACATCGGCGCGATCCTCATTGGTCAGCGTCATGGCGCTGATCGCGCGGGCGCGGCGTGCGGCGAGCAGCGGGCCGAGGGCGAGGAGCGCGAGAGCGGCGCGGCGATCGATCATGAGGCGCCATGTGGCATGCCTCTCCCGGCAATGAAACCCTCATTGCCCGATATCAGCCCCGCTCGCGCCCCCGCTCGCTCTCGGGCGCGCGCAGAATCTCGGCGGCATGACGCGCGGCCCCGGCCGGGGTGAGAAAAAACCGCCCGCCACGCCGCGCGACGAGCGCCAGGTGCGCCAGCCGCGCGAGACAGGGCGTGTCTTTCATGACCCCGCCCCCTCGCTCGCCTCTTGGCTCACCCCCTGGCTCACCCCCTGGCCGGCCGGCGGCGCCGCTCAGGAACAGCCGGTGCAGGGCGGCGCGGCAGCAGCTCTCGAGATAGGGGTCGGACCACATCGCCGCGACTTTGCCGTGATGCCAGGAAATGGCAAGGCTGGCGGCACCGTGGCGGCGGGGTTTTGCCGTCCGGCGTTTTTGCCGCGATTATGGCGGCGATGATCTTCCCGCTTCCCGCCCTCGCCCTGCCCGCCTTGGCCCTCCCGGTGCTGCGCCGCCTCGCGCCCGAGACCGCCCATGCCGTCGCCTTGCGCGGCCTCGGCCTCGGCCTCGCCGGGCGTGATCGCGCGCCCGCCGATCCGCGCCTCGCCCAGACCCTGTTCGGGCGGCATTTTCCCAACCCGATCGGGCTCGCCGCCGGCTTCGACAAGAATGCGGTCGCCGTCCGCCCGCTGATGGCGCTCGGCTTCGGCTTCGTCGAGATCGGCACCGTGACCCCGCTTGCGCAGCCGGGCAATCCGCCGCCGCGCCTCTTTCGTCTCGAAGCCGATCGCGCGCTGATCAACCGCCTCGGCTTTCCCGGCGAGGGATTGGCGCGCATCCTGCCGCGGCTCGCGGCGCTCGGGCCGCGGCCGGTGCCGCTCGGCGCCAATATCGGGCTTAACAAGGCGGGCGCCGTCGCCGAGCGCGATTATCCCGCCCTGGCCGCGGCGCTGGCGCCGCATGTCGATTACCTCACGCTCAATATTTCCTCGCCGAACACGCCCGGGCTCCGCGATTTGCAGGCGAGCGGGCGGCTCGCCGCCATTCTCGCCGCGGTTGCGCGGGCGTTGCCGGAACCGCCGCCGCTCTTCGTGAAAATCGCCCCGGATCTCGGCGAGGCGGCGCTCGCGGCGGTGGTCGAGACCGCGCTCGCCGGGGGGGCTGCGGGGATGATCATCGCCAATACCACCATCGCCCGGCCGGAGGGGCTCCGCTCGCCGCTGGCCGGCGAGACCGGCGGCCTCTCCGGCCCGCCGCTGTTCGCGCACGCGCGCGCGATGCTCGCCCGCGCCGCCCGCCTCGCCGCCGGCCGCCTGGTCCTCGTCGGCTGCGGCGGCATCGGCTCCGGCGCCGAGGCGCTCGCCATGATCCGCGCCGGCGCCCACCTGGTTCAACTCTACACCGCCTTCGTCTATCAAGGGACGACGCTGATCCCGAGGCTCCGGCGCGAACTCGGGCAAGCGCTGGATGCGGGCGGGTTCGCAAGCCTGGAGGCGGCGCGCGGCATCGATAGCGCCTCTCTCGCGGAGACATCATGGAACACCTGACCGGCCTCGCCCCCCTCGCCCCGCGCTATGGCGGATTCATCGTCGATCTCTGGGGGGTGGTGCATGACGGGATCCGGCCCTATCCCGGCGCCGTCGATTGCCTTGAGCGCTTGCAGCGGGCGGGCAAGCGGGTGGTGCTGCTCTCCAACGCGCCGCGCGTCGCGACCGTGGCGCAAGCGGCGATGCGCGAGATGGGGATCGGCGATGATCTCTATAACGACATCATCACCAGCGGCGAGGCGACCCGCGACCTGCTCGCGCGCCGCGACGACCCGTTCTTCGCCGCCTTGGGGCAGAAGCTCTATCATCTCGGCCCGGCCCGCGACAGGAACGTCTTCGCCGGGCTCGAATATACCCCGGTCGCGACGCCCGAGGACGCCGATTTCGTTCTCAATACCGGGCCCGACGAGACCGCCGGCCTGGTCGATCTCCCCGCCTATGAGGAGATTCTGCGCGCCGCGCGCGCCCGCGATCTGCCGATGCTGTGCGCCAACCCCGATCTCGAGGTGATCCGGGACGGCGTCGCCGTGCTCTGCGCCGGCGCGCTCGCCCAGCGCTATGAGGCGCTCGGCGGCAAGGCGCGCTGGATCGGCAAGCCCGACCCGACCATCTACCAGCCGACGCTGGCGCGGCTCGGCTGTCCGCCCGCCGCCGTGCTCGCGATCGGGGACGCGCTCCGCACCGACATCGCCGGGGCGAAGGCGGCGGGGCTCGCGAGCTGCTGGGTGATCGGCGGCATCCATAACGCGCTGCTCGGCAATCCGCCGGCGATCGAGGAAGCCGCCGCCGGCGAGGGTGTCGCGCCGATCGCCGCCATCCCGGCGCTGCGCTGGTAGGGAAACCGGCGCGCGGCGCCCAGGCTTATGCCCGCGCCGCGCGCGCCTGATAGGCGGCGATCTCGCAGCCGAGGGCGAGAGTGAACGCCGCGGGATCGCCGAACGGCATGATCTGGGTCATCACGACGCCGGTGAGATCTTGCCCCGGATCGATCCAGAAATAGGTGTTGGCGACCCCGGACCAGGACAGGCTGCCGGCGCCGCGCCCGGTCGGCAGGGGCTGGCGGTTGATGAGAAAACCGAACCCCCAGCCGAAATCGATCCCCGGCGGCGGCAGGATTTCGAGCGCCATCTCCGGGATCACGCTGCGCACGATGCCGGCCCGGAGATCGCCGATCTGGTTTTCCCCCATCCGCGCCACCGTCTCGGCCTTCAGGATGCGCGCGCCATCGAGTTCGCCGCCGCGCAGCAAGGCGCGCGTAAAACGCAGATAATCGCGCGGCGTGGCATAGAGACCATGCCCGCCGGCGTGGAATTCCGGCGCCGGCGGCGGCGCGAAGGGGATCACCCCGAGCGCGCCATCGGGGCCGCGCCTATGCATCGCGGCGACCCGCGCGGCGCGGCCGGGATCGAGGCCGAAGCCGGTATCGGCCATCCCGAGCGGGCCGGTGATGTTCTCGGCGATATAGGCATCGAGGCGCTCGCCGCTCGCCGCCTCCACCGCGCGGCCGAGCCAGTCGGTGCTGATGCCGTATTCCCAGCGCTCGCCGGGGTCGAAGACCAGCGGCAGGGCGAGGGCGGCGAGCTGGCCGCTGGCGCCGCGCGGCAGATCATTGTCTTGGATATAGCGCAAGATGTCGGCATTGCCGAAATCATAGGCGAAGCCCGAGGTGTGGGTGAGGAGATGGCGGAGGGTGATCGGCCGCGTCGCCGGGCGGAGACGTGGCCGGCCGGAATCGTCGAACCCCTCCAGCACCTGGGGCGTGGCCAGCGCCGGCAGAACCCGCGCGATCGGCTCATCGAGCGCGAGCTTGCCGGCCTCGACGAGCTGCATCGCCGCGACCGAGACGATCGGCTTGGTCATCGAGGCGAGCCAGAACACGGTATCCGGCGTCATCGCCGCGGCCCCGCCCTGGGCGCGCCGCCCGGCGGCGAGTTCGGCGATCACCCCCTCGGCGTTGCCGAGCAGGAGGACGGCGCCGGGCACGCCACCGCTCTCGGTCGCGTGGTGGAGCAGCGCCGCGATGCCGGCGCTCACGCCATCCGCCCCTGATAGAGCGCTTGCTCGAAGGCGCCATAGAGCGCGACGGCCTTCTGGTCGGCGAAGGGCAGGATTTGCATCAGGATCACTCCGGTGAGGTTGGATTCGCGGTCGATCCAGAAATAGGTGTTGCCGAGCCCCGCCCAGGCGAGGCTGCCGGCCTTGCGGCCGTGGCGGCTGTCCTCGCTATTGATGAGGAAGCCGAGCCCCCATTTCTGGCTCATGCCGGGGAAGAAATCGACATCGTTGGAGGCGGTCGGCTGCACCGTTTGCAAAACGCCGGCCTGGAGATCGCCGATCTGGTTTTCGGCCATCATCGCCACCGTCTCGGGTTTTAGGATCCGCGCGCCATCGAGGCCGCCGCCGGCGAGCAGCATGCGGAGGAAGCGGAGATAATCGACGCCGGTGCCGTAGAGCCCGCCGCCGCCCATGAAAAATTCCGGCTGCTGCGGCACCTCGAAATCGATCGGCGCGAGACCGCCATCGGGGAGACGCGCATGCATCCCGACCCGGCGCGCCCGCTGGCCCGGCCCGAGCGTGAAGCCGGTATCGGCCATGCCCAACGGGTCGAGGATATGGGCGCGGAAATAATCCTGCAGCGAGCGGCCGGAGACCGCTTCCACGGCGCGGCCGACGAAGTCGATATTGATGCCATAATGCCATTTCTCGCCGGGATCGAAGGTGAGCGGCGTTTGCAACGCCGCCTGACGGCAGGAAATGACCCCGGGCACGTTCTCGCGTTCCATGAGACGCTTGATATCGGCGTTCCACATGTCATAGGCGAAGCCGGCGGTATGGGTGAGGAGATGGCGGAGCGTCACCGGCCGCTTCGCCGGGCGGAGGCGCGGCCGCCCCTCGGCGTCGAAGCCCTCCAGCACCGGGCGCTCGGCGAGTTCGGGCAGAACCGGCGCGATCGGCGCGTCGAGCGTGAGCAGGCCTCCCTCGACGAGCTGCATCGCCGCGACCGAGGTCACCGCCTTGGTCATCGAGGCGATCCAGAACACGCTATCCGGCGTCATCGCCGCCTCGCCGCCGAGAACGCGCCGCCCATGCGCGCCCTGATAGACCACGCCACGGTCATCGGCGGCCAGCGCCACGACCCCGGGAACATCCCCGGCGGCGACGGCTTTTTCCAATACGGCATCGATCGCGGCGGTCGCGGACATGGTTTCCTCCGGGTGTTTTTTGTTTCGTCACAACCCCTGGCCGAGCAGCGCCCAGCGCAGCACGAAGGCGACCGCGAGGCTCACCCCGGCCCCCATCGCCCAGAGCAGGACGAACCAGATCAGCCGGCGCGGCATGGCGGCCTCAATGGTAATGCATCCCCGGCCGCACCTTGCCGCGGAACACCCAATAGGCATAAGCGGTATAGGCGAGAATGATCGGCACCAGGACCACCGCGCCGACGAGCAGAAACCCCTGGCTCGCCGGCGGCGCCGCGGCCTGCCAGAGAGTGAGGTCGGGCGGCACGATGTAGGGGAAGAGGCTGATCCCGAGCCCGAGATAGCAGAGCACGAACCAGCCGAGCACGGCGAGGAACGGGGTTGCGTCATGGCGGCGCGAGAGGCCATGCCAGAACGCCCAGGCGAGAAGTGCGACAAGGATCGGCACCGGGCTGGTCAGCGCGATCTCCGGCCAGGCGAACCAGCGCGCCATGAAACGCGGATTGAGCATCGGCGTCCACAGGCTGACGACGACGATCAGCGCCAGCACGGCGACGCCGAGGGCGCGGGCATGGCGGCGGCAGCGCGCCTGTAATTCGCCCTCGGTGCGCCAGATCAGCCAGGTCGCGCCGAGCAGCGCATAGCCGGTCGCGACCGCGAGGCCGCAGAGAATGGTGAACCCGGTCACCCAGTCCCACCATCCCCCGGCATAGGCGCGGTGGGCGATGTGAACGCCCTGCACCAGCCCGCCGAGCGCCAGCCCCTGACAGATCGCGGCGATCAGCGAGCCCGCAGTGAAGGCGATGTTCCACAGCCGCCGCCCGAGGCGGGTGCGGGTCTTGAAGCGGAATTCGAAGGCGACGCCGCGCAAGACGAGCGCCAGCAGCATGCCGATGATCGCGGCGTAGAGGGCCGGCATCACCACCGCGTAGGCGAGCGGAAACACCGCGAACAGCCCGCCGCCGCCGAGCACGAGCCAGGTTTCGTTGCCGTCCCAGACCGGCGCCACGGTGTTCATCATCACGTCGCGATCGGCCTCGTCATGCTCGACGAGAAACAGGATGCCGACGCCGAGGTCGAACCCGTCGAGCACGACATAGGCGAGAATGGCGAAGGCCAGCAATCCGGCCCAGATCAGCGGAAGGAGATCGGCCATGGGGTTCACTCCGCGGCGGTGGGCGGGATATCCTCGATCGCGCCGGCCGGGCCCGGCATCAGCCCGGCGGCGTGCGATGGCGATTTCGGCACGCCGCCTTCGCCGGGCAGCGGCGGGCGCGCCATCTGGCGGAGGAGAAAGGCGATGCCGGCGCCATAGACGAGAAAATAGACGATGACGAAGGCGAGCAGTGAGGTCGCGACCCCCGGCGCCGCGATCGGCGAGGCGCTATCGGCGGTGCGCAGCAGGCCATAGACGGTATAGGGCTGGCGCCCGACCTCGGTCACCGTCCAGCCGGCGAGCACGGCGAGAAATCCCGAGGGCGCCATCGCGACCATGATCCGATGCAGCCAGGGCGCGTCATAGAGCCGGCCGCGCCAGCGCAGGAAAACGCCGAGCAGCCCGACCCCGGCCATCAGAAAGCCGAGCGCGACCATGATGTGGAAGGCATAAAACACCACCGCGACCGGCGGCCGCTCGGCCGGCGCCCAGTCACGCAAGCCCTTGATCGCGCCCGACCAGCTATGGGTCAGGATCAGCGAGCCGAGATGCGGGATGGCGATCTCGGCGCGGTTGGCCGCCGCCTGTTCGTCCGGCCAGGCGAACAGCACCAGGGAGTCACCCTCATCGCCGGTCGGATCGACCCAGTCCCCTTCCATCGCCGCGACCTTCACCGGCTGATGCAAGAGCGTATTGAGGCCATGCGCGTCGCCGGCGAAAATCTGGATCGGCGCGACGAAAAGCGCCATCCAGAGGGCCATGGAGAACATCACCCGCGCCCCTTCATTGGCGCGGTCGCGCAGCAGATGCCACGCCCCGACCGCGCCGACCAGGAAGGCGACGCTGAGATAGGTCGCGAGCACCATGTGGACGAAGCGATAGGGGAAGGACGGGTTGAAGATGATCGCCAACCAATCCGCCGGCAGGAAGCGGCCATCCGGTGTCGTCGTGAAGCCGGCGGGGGTCTGCATCCAGGAATTGACCGCGAGGATCCAGAACGCGCTGAGCAGGGTGCCGATGGCGACGAGGCAGGTGGCGAGGAAGTGCAGGCCCCGCCCGACCCGGTTCATGCCGAACAGCATGACGCCGAGAAAGCCGGATTCGAGGAAGAACGCGGTCAGCACCTCATAGCCCATCAGCGGCCCGATCACCGGGCCGGCCTTGTCGGAAAAACTGCCCCAGTTGGTGCCGAACTGGTAGGACATCACCACCCCGGAGACCACGCCCATGGCGAAGCCGATGGAGAATATTTTGATCCAGTAATGGAACAGGTCGAGAAACACCTGCCGCCCGGTGCGCAGCCAAAGCCCCTCCAGCACCGCGAGGTAGCTCGCGAGCCCGATCGAGAAGGCCGGAAAGACGATGTGGAAGCCGAGGGTGAAAGCAAATTGGAGACGGGCGAGAAAGATCGCGTCAAGATGGCTCATCAGGCAAATCCTCAGTCGTCTTGCCGGTGAGGGTGAACCAACTCGCCGCAATGTCAAGCAAAGTCGCGTCCATTGCCGGGAATATGACCCCTGGTCTCAGGCCGTCTTGATCAGGCCCTCTGGCCATCGCCGCAACCGTCGCTGGCATGGGTCGCGCGCCAGCGGGCTCGGGTCACGCTGCTTGCCGGGGTTGGGGCGTTGCGGGCGCAAAACGCGGCGTCGTGCCACCAACTGCGCGGCAGATCGCCGCGGCGCTCGGGGATCAGCCCCTGCTGGCTGCCGCGCCGGAACCAAAAGACACAGTCAAGGCAGGCGACGATCGCCGAACGCCCGGGAGCCGAACTCTCGGGATTTTTAGCCGCCGCAACCCCCTCGGCGCAGCCATCATCGGCCACGGTCTCCGGCCAATAGCTCGTATCGTCGACGTGTTGGCCGGGCATGGGGGCGTGGCGACGGCACGTGCCGTTCAGCGGCTCCGCGGCACCAAAGGATCTCCAGAACACGCATGTCCGGCACGTGACGAGAGACATGGCGCAACACCTTGGTCAGCCGGGCTCTTCCCCGGGCGGGGAGGCTACACGCCGCGCGCCCTCACCGCAATGATCGGTGACATGGGTCGCGCGCCAATGGGCCCGGGTGACGGTGCGCCATTGCGATTGATATTCCGCGCGTGGCGCATGGCGGGTGCAAAACCCCGCCGCTCGCCACCAATCCGCCGGCAGATCGGTGCGCCGGAGTGGAATCACCCCCTGGTCGGGGTTTTGGCGATGCCAGTAGGCGCAATCCCCGCAAGATACCGTTCCAGGCACGCCGGGATCGGTCTTGACGATGCCCTCGCCGCAGGAATTGACCGCCAGCGTCTCCGGCCAGAAGCCGGTATCATCGACGTGCTGGCTCGGCGGCGGGGCAAAGCGGCGGCAGCTTCCGGCCTCTTTGCCAAAGGAAAGCCAGAACGCGCAGTCCTGGCAATGCACGACAAGAGTGGGCACGACAAGAGGGGGCACGGCAAGAGGAGGCACGGCAAGAGGAGGCACGACAGGGGAAGCATCTGGCTCGACAATATTCGTCATCGGCAAACCCTCATTGTCCCGCCTGGGCGCGAACATGGTTTCCTTCGCGGTCACTGCTCCACGAAAAAGCCTTGCCCGATCCGTCGGAGGATATCCACCCCGGCGTTCGCCACGGTGCGATCAGAAGATCGGTTCAGACGGGCCGATGCGGCGGGCTGGCAACAAGCCGGCCGCCAGGGCGGGGGGAGCAGAGCCGGCGATCAGAGTAATTTGAGCTGGGTCGCTGCGGATTTGCCGCGCTCCGTGGTGATCTCGAAGGACAGTTTCTGGCCGTCATTCAGCCCTTGCAGGCCGGCTTCATGCACCGCGGTGATGTGCACGAAAATATCCTTGCCGCCATCCTGGGGCATGATGAACCCATAACCCTTGGTGGCATTGAACCATTTCACCGTACCTGTTGGCATCCACGCGCTCCCTTAGATCGTTGACATCACTGAACGAAAGCCCACGCTCTGAGCCGGCGGGTGTCATGGGCCGCTTTCGCTCGGTGATGTCGCGTGGCCGGCCGCATAGCCTGGCCGGCGCGCGAGACGAAAAAGCCCCCGGCGCGGCAGGTTCGACCCGCCGCGCCCGGATTGCCGTAGTTCCGAGGACAAGACAACGACAGCCTCGGCTGCGAACGAAAGACGCTTCAGGCGACGCGGAGGTTGGTGGCCGCGGCCTTGCCGCGCTCCATCACGACCTCATAGGTCACCTTCTGGCCTTCGTTCAGGCCGCGCAGACCGGCCGCCTGAACGGCAGTGATATGCACGAAAACATCCTTGCCGCCATCCTGCGGCACGATGAAGCCGAAGCCTTTGGTGGCATTGAACCATTTGACAGTACCGGTAGCCATCTCTCTCTCACTCTCCGTCTATGCCGCCCCGCAACAGCGCGGGGCGCGAGGCAATCGGGCTGGTTGAACGTCTTGAAGGCACCCGGAGACGGAAGCGCAGCAAGAGAAGCCAAACGGCGATCGCATCTTATCTCGCGCAGACTCCGGCGCGTTTGTCAATCACAACCGCTTGCCGCCGGGGAAAATCCGGGCCGGCGGGGCTTTCCCGGGCGGAAACGAAAACGGCGGACCCGAAGGTCCGCCGTTGAGCGTCCGCGCGATCCCGGCCACGCCGCGCGATGGCGGCGGGGCCGGGGGTTCGATCAGAAATCCATATCGCCCATGCCACCACCCGGCGGCATCGACGGCTGCGCCTTCTTCTCCGGCTTCTCCGCCACCATCGCCTCGGTGGTGATCAACAGGCCGGCGACCGAGGCGGCATCCTGCAGGGCCGAGCGCACGACCTTGGTCGGGTCGATGATGCCGGCCTTGACCAGATCCTTGAACTCACCCGACTGGGCATCGAAGCCCCAGGCGTATTCGTCCTTGTCGAGCACCTTGCCGGCGATCACCGCGCCGTCCTCGCCGGCGTTCTCGGCGATCTGGCGGAGCGGCGTCTGCACCGCCTTGCGCACGATGTCGATGCCGAAGCGCTGATCCTCGTTCTCGGCCTTGAGCTTGGCGAGCACGAGCGAGGCGCGGGCGAGAGCGACACCGCCGCCGGGGACGATGCCTTCCTCGACCGCGGCGCGGGTCGCGTGGAGGGCGTCATCGACGCGGTCCTTGCGCTCCTTCACCTCGACCTCGGTCGAGCCGCCGACGCGGATCACCGCGACGCCGCCGGCGAGCTTGGCCAGCCGCTCCTGCAGCTTCTCGCGGTCGTAATCCGAGGTGGTCTCCTCGATCTGGGCGCGGATCTGGTTGCAGCGGCCGGTGATGTCCGCCTTCTTGCCCACGCCCTCGATGAGCGTCGTGTTCTCTTTCTCGATCAGGACGCGCTTGGCCTTGCCGAGCATGGCGAGCGTCACGGTCTCGAGCTTGATGCCGAGATCGTCGCTGATCACCTGCCCGCCGGTGAGGATCGCGATGTCTTCCAGCATCGCCTTGCGACGATCGCCGAAGCCCGGCGCCTTCACCGCCGCGACCTTGAGGCCGCCGCGCAGCTTGTTGACGACCAGCGTCGCCAAGGCCTCGCCCTCGACATCCTCGGCGATGATCAGGAGCGGCCGGCCGGACTGCACCACCGCTTCGAGGAGCGGCAGCATCGGCTGCAGGCCGGAGAGCTTCTTCTCGTGGATCAGGATATAGGGCTGATCCAGCTCGGTGATCATCTTTTCCGAGTTGGTGATGAAATAGGGCGACATGTAGCCGCGGTCGAACTGCATGCCCTCGACGACGTCGAGTTCGGTCTGGATGCCCTTGGCCTCCTCGACCGTGATCACGCCCTCGTTGCCGACCTTCTGCATCGCCTCGGCGATCATCTTGCCGATCTCGGCCTCGCCATTGGCGGCGATCGAGCCGACCTGGGCGGTCTCCGCCGGGGTGGTGATCTTCTTCGAGTGCTTCTTGATCTCCTCGACGACGACCGCAACCGCCTTGTCGACGCCGCGCTTCAGATCCATCGGGTTCATGCCGGCGGCGACCGCCTTCAACCCCTCGCGCACGATCGCTTGCGCCAGCACCGTCGCGGTGGTGGTGCCGTCACCGGCGATGTCGTTGGTCTTGCTCGCGACCTCGCGCACCATCTGCGCGCCCATGTTCTCAAACTTGTCGGCAAGCTCGATCTCCTTGGCGACGGTGACACCGTCCTTGGTGATCCGCGGCGCGCCGAAGCTCTTGTCGAGGATCACGTTGCGACCCTTGGGGCCGAGCGTCACCTTGACCGCATCGGCCAGGATATCGACGCCGCGCAACATGCGCGTGCGGGCATCGGCCGAAAAACGAACGTCCTTGGCAGCCATTTTCGTTGGTTTCCTTACGTAGTGGGATGAGCGTTACGCGGCGGGATGTGTCAGGCGGCCTTCTTCTTGGCCGTGCTGCCCTCGATCACGCCCATCACGTCGGACTCCTTCATGATCAGCAGCTCCTCGCCGTCGAGCTTGACCTCGGTGCCCGACCATTTGCCGAACAGCACGATATCGCCGGCCTTGACATCGAGCGCCACCAGTTCGCCGCGCTCGTTGCGGGCGCCGGGGCCGACGGCGACGATCTCGCCTTCCATCGGCTTTTCCTTGGCGGTATCGGGGATGATGATGCCGCCGGCGGTCTTTTCCTCGGCGTTGAGCCGCCGGACCACGACCCGGTCGTGCAGGGGACGGAACTTCATGCGGATCGCTCCTGAAATTTCTGTTGCGTTTGGGCCAACCCGCGAGGCTCACCCGCTCGGGAGCCGGAGGTGTTGGCACTCCCCCTTGGAGAGTGCCAGCGATGTAGGAGACTTGCGCTGGCCTGTCAAGCGCATGGCAGCACTCCCCGCGGGTGAGTGATAAGTTCATGATTTCATGATATTTTTTATTGAAACGGCGCGGCGTTCGGCTACCATCGCCCGATCCGCCCGGGCCGGGCGCCGTGCCGAGCGCGAGCGGGGATGCCAAAGATCCAGCCGGAGACCCGAGCATGAATCTATCCAGCCAGTTGCGGAACTATCGCCTGACCACCGCCGAAATCCTCTACCACATGCCGGACCATCCCGGCGTCCTGCAAAGCTTCATCTGGCAGGATCTCGATCTCGCGCCGCGCTTTCCGGTTTTGCACCGCTTTCTCGATTTCTGGCGCCGCGACATCGAGGGCCGGCTCCATTCGGTGCGCGTCGCCTCCGCCGCGCTGATCACCCCTGGGGAAATCCGCGGGGTCGGGCATCTTCTGCATCTTCAGTAGAGCCTGGGGCAGTAGGGCTTGGGGCGCTCAGAGCGTCAGCACCTGCCCGGCGCCGATCGCGGCGAAGAACGTCGCAACCCCGGCGATCTCGACGTCGTGGAGCAACGCCGCCGGGGCGATGTCGGCGGCGGCAAGCCCGGCCTCGCAGGCGATCAGCCGCACGCCAAGCTCGCGTGCCGCCGCGCGCAATTCGGCGAGCCCGGCGACGCCCCGGCTTTGGATCCCCGCATCCCGCGCCGCGTCCGCGAGTCCCGACCAATCGGCGCACAAGGCATGGCAGCCGTCATTGGTCGCGAACAGAACCACCGCGCGCCCGAGCGCCGCCGCGCCGGTTGCGAGCACGAAGGCGTAATGCGCCCGCTCATGCGTGCCCGCGAGCAGAAGAATCCCGAGCGGTTCAGCCGGCCCCAGCGGCTTAACCGACACAGACCGCCTCCGCCGCGATCGGGGCGGTGATGGTCGGATGCGCGCCGCAAAGGGCGCAATCCGGATCCCGCCGCAGGGCAATGGTGCGAAACCGCGCCGCCAGCGCGTCCCACAGCAAAAGCCGCCCGGCGAGACTTTCGCCGATGCCGGTGATCTCCTTCAGAACCTCGGTCGCCTGCAACGTCCCCATCACCCCGGTGACGGCGCCGAGGACGCCGGCCTCGCTGCAACTCGGCACCAGCCCGGGCGGCGGCGGTTCGGGGTAGAGGCAGCGGTAGCAGGGGCCATCGGGGCGGAACACCGCGAGCTGGCCCTCGAAACGGAGCACGGCGGCGGAAACCAGCGTGCGCCTCGCCAGCACGCAGGCATCGGCGACGAGGAAGCGGGTGGTGAAATTATCCGACCCGTCGCAGACGATATCGTAGCCCGCGACCAGAGCGAGAGCGTTTTCGGCGGTGAGGCGGAAATCATGCTCGACGACGGCGACCAGCGGGTTGAGATCGCGCGCCGCCTCGGCCGCCGAGCGGGTCTTGGCCATGCCGATCCGCGCCGTCGCGTGCGCGATCTGGCGCTGGAGATTGGACAATTCCACCCGGTCGTCATCGATGAGGCCGATCCGCCCGACCCCGGCGGCGGCGAGATAGAGCAAGAGCGGCGAGCCGAGGCCGCCGGCGCCGATGATCAGGACGCTCGCCGCGCGGAGCCGCGCCTGGCCGGTCGCGCCGATCTCGCCGAGGAGAATATGGCGGGAATAGCGCTGGAGTTCGTCTTCGCTGAAATCGAGGGTCATGCCGCTTTCCCGCCGCCGAGGTTGCGAGACCAGATATAGGGCATTGCCAGGCGGGATCGAAGGGCGGCATGAAGGCGCGATGAACGCGAACGCCGATCACGCGCTGGTGCTGTTCTCGGGCGGGCAGGATTCGACGATCTGTCTCGCGCTCGCGCTGGCGCGCCATCCGCATGTCGAAACCATCGGCTTCCGCTATGGCCAGCGTCATGCGGTGGAACTCGCCTGCCGGCCGGTGATCCGGGAAAAACTCGCGGGCCTCAGGTTTCCCGGCCGGCTCGGGGCGGATCATGTGATCGATCTCGGGCCGGCGATGGCGGCGGTCGGCGAGACCGCGCTGACCGGGAACGCCGCGATCGCGCTCGGCGCCGACGGGCTTCCCAACACCTTCGTCCCCGGCCGCAATCTTCTCTTTCTCACGCTCGCCGCCGCGCTCGCCGCCCGCCGCGATCTTCGCCGCCTCATCGGCGGCATGTGCGAGACCGATTATTCCGGCTATCCCGATTGCCGTGACGACACGATCAAGGCCATGCAAGTGGCGCTCAATCTCGGCATGGCGCGGCGCTTCGTGCTCGAAACCCCGCTGATGTGGCTCTCCAAAGCGGAGAGCTGGCATCTCGCCAAGGATCTCGGCGGCGAGGCGCTGGTCGCGCTGATCATCGAGGAGACGCATACCTGCTATCTCGGCGCGCGCGGCGCGCGGCATGACTGGGGTCATGGCTGCGGCACCTGTCCCGCCTGCGTATTGCGCGAAGCCGGCTATCGCGCCTTTCGCGGCGGCTGAGTTTCGCTCGGCGCGTGAAAATCCCGGCGCGTGAAAATCCCGGCACGTGAAAATCATCGAAATCACCAGTGTCGACTACGCCCTCTGGCATTTCGTGATGCCGTTGATGCGGGCCATGCGTGACGCCGGGCACGAGGTGATCGGCGTCTGCGCCGAGGGGCCGCATCTCGCCGACGCGCGGGCCGAGGGGTTTCGCATCCTTGCCGTGCCGATGGCGCGCAGCCTCTCCCCGGCCGCGCAATGGCGGGCGTTTCGGGCGCTTTTTGCCCTGCTGCGGGCGGAAAAACCCGATCTCGTGCATGGCCATATGCCGATCAGCGGCCTCCTCGCGCGGTTTGCCGCCCGCCTCGCCGGCGTGCCACGCATCGCCTATACCTGCCACGGGTTTCTGTTCAACCAGCCGGGGCCGCTCTGGCGCCGCGGCCTCGCCTTGGCGCTGGAATGGCTCGGCGGGCGCGTCACCGACATCTATTTCACCGTCTCCTCCGAGGAGGCCGCCGATGCCAGGCGCCTTCGCATCGCGCGCGCGCCGATCGCGATCGGCAATGGCCGCGACCCGGCGCGGTTTCGCCCCGACCCCGCGGCGCGGGCGCGGATCCGCGCCGAACTCGGAATCCCTGAGGCGCGCGTCGTCGTCATCATCATCTCGCGCCTCGTCCGCCACAAGGGCCATCCCGAATTGCTGGCGGCGATGCGCATGGTCGCGGACGCGGAATTATGGGTGGTCGGCGATCGCCTTCCCACCGATCACGGCACCGATCTCGAACCCTATTTCGCCCAGGCCGGGCTGGGTGCGCGGCTCCGCCGGCTCGGCTATCGTGCCGATATCCCGGCGCTGCTCGCCAGCGCCGATATTTTCGCGCTCCCCAGCCATTTCGAGGGCCTGCCGATGTCGGTGATCGAGGCGATGCTGGCCGGCCTGCCGGTGGTCGCGACCGCTATCCGTGGCCCGCGCGAGCAGGTGATCGCGGGGGAAACCGGATTTCTCGTGCCGCCGCGTGAGATCGCCCCGCTCGCCGCCGCACTTGCGCGCCTCGCCGGCGATCCCGCGCTCCGCGCCCGCATGGGTCGGGCCGCGCGGGCGCAGGCGGTCGATCTCTATGACGAGGCCAAGGTGATCGCGCGCACGCTTGAGCATCTCGGCCTCTCGGTCTATGCCGCCCGCAGCGAAGCCGGAGACCAGACATGACCACCGAGACCGATCTCGTTCCCATCCGCCGCGCCCTGATCTCGGTCTCCGACAAGACCGGTCTGATCGCGCTGGCCAAAGCCCTCGCCGCGCGCGGCGTCGAAATCCTCTCCACCGGCGGCTCCGCCCGGGCGCTGGAAGCGGCCGGGATCACCGTGCGCGAGGTCTCGGCCCATAGCGGATTTCCCGAAATCCTCGATGGCCGCGTCAAAACCCTGGTGCCGCAAATTCATGGCGGCATTCTCGGCCGTCGCGATCTCCCCGCCCATCAGGCCGAGATGGCGGCGCACGGCATTGCGCCGATCGACCTCGTCGTGGTCAATCTCTATCCGTTCGAGGCCACCGTCGCGCGCGGCGCGGCGGCGGAAGACTGTGTCGAGAACATCGATATCGGCGGCCCGGCGCTGATCCGGGCGGCGGCCAAGAACCATGATTTCGTCGCCGTGCTCACCGATCCCGCGCAATATCCGGCGGCGATCGCCGAGATCGCGGCGAATGGCGGCTTGACGCGCGCCGATCGCCTCCGCCTCGCCGGCGGCGCCTACGCCGCGACCGCCGCCTATGACGCCGCGATCGCCGCCTGGTTCGCCCGCGAGGAGGTTTTCCCCCCGCGCCTCACGCTGAGCGGCGTGCGCGCCGAAACCCTCCGCTACGGCGAAAACCCGCATCAGCAGGCGGCGTTTTACCGGAGCGGCGAGCGCCCCGGCATCGCGACCGCGCGAAAGGTGCAGGGCAAGGAACTCTCCTACAACAACCTCAACGACACCGACGCCGCCTTCGAATGCGTCGCCGAATTCGACGCCCCGGCGGTGGTGATCGTCAAGCACGCGAACCCGTGCGGCGTCGCCCTCGCCGAGCACCCGGCGCAAGCGTGGGAGAAGGCGCTGGCCTGTGACCCGGTCTCGGCGTTCGGCGGCATCGTCGCCCTCAACCGCCCCCTCGATGGCGATACCGCCGAACGGATCGCGGCGATCTTCACCGAGGTGATCATCGCCCCCGATGCTGACCCCGAGGCGCGGGCGATCCTGGCGCGGAAGAAAAATCTTCGCCTGCTGCTGACCGGCGGCCTGCCCGATCCGGCGGCGCCGGGGGTTTTGGTCAAATCCCTCGCCGGCGGGTTTCTCGCCCAGACCCGCGATAATGGCCGGGTTGCGGCGGCGGATCTCAAGATCGTGACCAAGCGCGCGCCCTCGCCGCGGGAGATCGCCGATCTCCTATTCGCCTTCCGCGTCTGCAAACACGTGAAATCGAACGCGATCATCTATGCCAGGGAGGGGGCCACGGTCGGGATCGGCGCCGGGCAGATGAGCCGCGTCGATGCCGCCCGCATCGCCGCCTGGAAAGCCGCCGAAGCGGCCAAGGCGGCGGGGATGGCGGCGCCGCTGACGGAGGGAAGTGTGGCCGCGTCCGACGCGTTTTTCCCCTTCGCCGACGGGCTGGAAGCGGTGATCGCGGCGGGGGCGACGGCGGTGATCCAGCCCGGCGGCTCGCTGCGCGATGCCGAGGTGATCGCCGCCGCCGATGCCGCCGGTATCGCCATGGTGTTCACCGGTATGCGGCATTTCCGGCACTGAACGCGCGGGCGAAAAGCCAAGGCAAGCACTTCTTTTTGTAAAAAAGAAGCAAAAAACCTTGCTTTTTTAAGGCAGCAACACCGTGCTGCCGGTGGTCTGGCGGGCCTCGAGCGCCCGGTGCGCGGCTTCGGCTTCGCGCAGGGGAAAAGTCTGGTTGACCATGATTTTCACCGCGCCGCTCCGCACCACGTCGAAGAGGTCTTGCGCGCTCCGCTCCAGATCGGCGTGTTTCGCGGTGTAGGTCGCGAGACTCGGGCGGGTCAGATAGAGGCTGCCCTTGGCGCCGAGCATCCCGACATCGATCGGGCCGACCGGGCCGGAGGCGTTGCCGAAGCTGACCATCAGCCCGAGCGGCGCGAGGCTGTCGAGGCTGGCCATGAAGCTGTCCTTGCCGATGCTGTCATAGACCACCGGCACCATCGCCCCGCCGGTGATGCGCTTGACCTCCTCGGGCAGGCGCTCATAGCCGATCACCACCTCGGCGGCGCCATGGGCGCGGGCGAGGTCGGCTTTCGCGGCCGTTGAGACGACGCCGATCACCCGCGCCCCGAGATGCTTCGCCCACTGGCACATGATGAGGCCGACCCCGCCGGCGGCGGCGTGAACGACGAGGGTGTCCCCGGGTTTGACGACATAGGTGCGGCGCAGCAGGTATTGCGCGGTCATGCCTTGCAGCATCATCGCCGCGGCGGTGCGGAAATCGATGTCATCGGGAAGCTTGACCAGGCGATCGGCGGCGATGCAGCGCTCGGTCGCGTAGGCGCCGATCGGCCCGGAGGCATAGGCGACGCGATCGCCGACCACGAGATGCGATACCCCCGGCCCGATCGCGGTGACGACACCGGCGGCCTCCATGCCGAGGGTCGCCGGCATGGCGGGGGATTTGTAGAGCCCGGTGCGGTAATAGACGTCGATATAGTTGAGGCCGACCGCTTCATGGCGGACCCGCGCCTCGCCGGCGCCGGGCTCGGGCAAGGGCACCTCCTCCCAGCGCATCACCTCCGGGCCGCCATGGGTGTGGATGCGGATCGCGTGCGTCATGTCGATCTCCGTCAATGCCCGGCGGTCGCGCCGGAGGGAAGGGATGGGGTCAGGCGCCGCTCATGGTCGAGCAGCCAGGTCTTGGTCTCGAGCCCGCCAGGGGCGGAATAGCCGCCGAGCCCGCCCGCCGCCACCACGCGATGACAGGGGATGAGAATGGGCAGCGGATTGGCGCCGTTGGCTTGGCCTACGGCGCGAGCGGCGCTTTGCACCATTGCCGCGAGTTCGCCATAGGTGCGGGTCGCGCCCAGCGGAATGCGGCGGAGTTCGGCCCAGACGCGACGTTGAAACGCGGTGCCGCTTGGGGCGAGCGGCAAACCGAAATCCGCCGCCGGCCGCACGCCATCGAAATACGCCTGCAAACGCTCGCGCGCCCGGGTAAGCAGCTTCGTCGGCGTCTGATCACGCCCCCAGCCCCAATCCAAAGCCACCAGCGCCCCGTCCTCCTCCGAAAGGGTGAGGTCGCCGATCGGCGTATGCAGCGAGAGTTGCGGCATCGGTCGCTCTTTCCCCCTCTCTTTGGCCCGGCGCCGATCATCCGGCGCCGAACGAGGCCGGATGCCAGCCCCGCGCGCGCCGCTTGTCAAGCGCCGGGGGCGATCGAGGCGGCCAGTGCCGCCGGCGTCGTGACCGGGAGGCCGCAGGTCTGGCGCCGGCAGAGCATCGCCGCCGGGTTCACACCGGTCTTGCCCGATGCCGGATGGGCGGGCGGAAGCGGCGTTCCCGCTGCGACCGCGAGCACGGCCAGCGTCGGATCGGGGCTCGCGCGGGCCACCGCGAGAAGGGCTGCCATCGCCGGGTCGCCAGCGGCGCCGGTGACGACGATCGTGCCGCCCTCGGCGAGCAAGGTCGCGGCCGCGAGCAGGGTCGGAAAGGCCTGGAGCATTTCCTCGCGGCCGCTGAACGCGGCCAGCGCCGCCGCCGCGCGGTCGCGCCAGAGCGGTGCCCCGGTCACATGGAATAGCCGCGCCAAAACCTCCGCCATCAGGCCGTTGCCGGAGGGGGTGGCGTTGTCGGCGACGATGCGGGGGCGGATCTCGGCGCCGAGAGGGATGTCGGTCGCATCGGCGGCGGTGGCGTAGAAGGCGCCGGCGCCATCGCCGAACCATTGGCAGGCGGCCTCGGCGAGGCGTTCGGCATCGGCCTGATAGGCGGGATCGCCGCTGGCCTCGAACAGAGCGAGGGCGGCGCGGGCCATCGCCGCCTGATCGTCGAGGAGGCCAGCGGCGAAAATTTCTCCCGTGCGCCAGGCATGCGCCATCCGCCCGTCGGCGCCGGCGAGATTGGCGAGCAGCGCGTGATAGACGGATTTTGCCTCGACGAGCCAATCGGGCTCGCGAAAAACGCTGCTCGCGCGGGCGAGGGCGGCGATCATCAGGGCGTTCCAGTCGACCAGCACCTTGTCGTCGCGCCCCGGGCGGACGCGCCCCGCGCGCTGGGCGCGGAGCCGCTCGCGCGCGGCGGCGAGGCGGGCTTCCTCGGCCTCGCTCCCGCGCTCCGTCACGCGGCGGAGAATGGTTTGGCCCTCCCAGTTGCCGGCCGCGGTCACGTCATAGGCGGCCTTGAAGACCGGGCTATCGGCGCCGAGCGCGGCATCGATCTCGGCCGCGCGCCAGACATAGAATTTTCCCTCCTCGCCCTCGCTATCGGCATCCTCGGAGGCGGCGAAGGCATGGCCGCCAGTTCTCGAAATGCCGGGCATCGCGACCCGCATGTCGCGCGTGAGCCAGGCGACGATGCCGGCGGCGCTTTCGGCGAACAGGGGATCTGGCGCGCGCGCCGCGGCGAGGCTCAGGAGATCAAGAATTTGAGCGTTATCGTAAAGCATTTTCTCGAAATGCGGGACCAGCCAGATATCGTCTGTCGCATAGCGGGCGAAGCCGCCGCCGAGATGATCGTGAATGCCGCCCAAGGCCATTTTGCGCAACAGCAATTCGACCATGGCGATGCCGTCCGCCACGCCACGGGTGATCCCCTGCTGCCAGAGAAAGCGGAAAATCGGCGCATTGGGGAATTTCGGCGCGCCACGCAGCCCGCCCTCGATCGGGTCGCAAGCGGCGAGAAGCTGCGCCGCGGCGCGCGCGATGGCCGCCGGCGCGATCCCGCCGCCGGGATGGGCATGGGCCATGGCGGCGAGGGCGCGGGTCATGCTGGCGGCGCTTTTGGCGATGGCGGCGCGGTCTTTTTCCCAGGCGGTGGCGAGTGCCTCCAACACCTGGCGGAAGGAGGGCTTGCCCCAGCGCGGCGCCGGCGGGAAATAGGTGCCGCCCCAGAACGGCGCGCCGTCCGGGGTCAGGAACATGGTCAGCGGCCAGCCGCCCTGCTCGCCCATCGCATGCAGTGCCTGCATGTAGAGATGGTCGATATCCGGGCGCTCCTCGCGATCGACCTTGATGGCGACGAAATCACGGTTGATCAGCGCCGCTATGTGCGGATCCTCGAAGGATTCATGCGCCATGACATGGCACCAATGGCAGGCGGCGTAACCGACCGAGAGCAGGATCGGCCGCCCGCTTGCCCGCGCCTCGGAGAGTGCCGCCTCCCCCCAAGGGCGCCAAGCGACCGGATTATCGGCATGCTGGAGCAGATAGGGGGAACGCGCGTCGCGGAGCTGATTGCCGGGATCGGTCATCGTGTTATTTCCTTTTCGCGGGTCTTTTAGAAAAAAGCCTTTTTTGACTTCTGAAAAAGAAGCAAAAAGACTTTCTTCCCGTTTTCTCGGAGCGGCAGTGCCGCAGGCACTGCCCGATGGGGAAAAGGTCTTTTTCAAAAAAGAACGACTCTTTCCTTCGCCCTCGCGCCTTGGAAAGTTCATAACATCCGTTAGATAAACGCAAGCCGCCCGGGTTTCGGCGTGGGCGTGGTAGGGAATCTCGACATCATGGCTGGCCGTTTCGTGGATGATCCGCCGCTCTATTTTGCCGCCCATCTCTTTGTCTGCTGCAACCGCCGGCCCGATGGCCATCCGCGCGGCAGTTGCGCGGCAAAGGGATCGGAGCGGCTCCGCGACTATATGAAGGCACGCGCCAAGGAAATGGGGCTTCGCGGGGTGCGGGTAAATGGCGCGCTGTGCCTCGATCGCTGCGAATCCGGGCCTTGCCTGGTCATTTACCCAGAGGGGGTATGGTATACGATCACGACCCCGGCCGATATCGACCGTGTGTTGGAGCGCCATGTGCGCGACGGCCAGCGGGTGCCGGAGCTGATGCTCCCGACGGCGGGGAAGGAATAGGGGCGAGGATTTGGCGGATCACGAGGATACCATCTTCGCACTCGCCTCGGGCGGCGGTCGCGCGGCGGTCGCGGTCTTGCGGATCAGCGGCGCCGGCAGCGGGGCGCTGCTCGATGCGCTCTGCGGCCACCGCCCGCCGCCGCGCCGGGCGAGTTTGCGGCGGGTCCGGGATGGGCGCGGCGAGACGCTGGACCGGGCGCTGGCACTCTGGCTTCCCGGACCCGGCACCTATACCGGCGAGGATGGCGCGGAGCTGCATCTCCATGGCGGGCCGGCGGTGATCGAGGCGGTGGCGGAAGCGCTCGTTCGGGCCGGCGCGCGTCCGGCCGAGGCCGGGGAATTCACCCGCCGCGCCTTTCTCAACGGCCGCATGGATCTGACCGCGGCCGAGGCGGTCGCCGATCTCGTGGAGGCGGAAAGCGCCGAGCAGCGGCGCCAGGCGCTGCGGCAGATGGAGGGGGCGCTCGGCGCGCTCTATGAAGATTGGTCGCGGCGGCTGATGCGGATTTTGGCGCAGCAAGAGGCGCTCATCGACTTCCCCGACGAGGGGCTGCCGGCGGATGTCGCGGTTGCGCTCGAGGCCGAGATGGCGGTCTTGGCGGCGGAGATCGGTGCTCATCTCCATGATGATCGCCGCGGCGAGCGCACCCGGGAAGGGCTTCGGATCGCCATCGCCGGCCCGCCCAATGTCGGCAAGTCCAGCCTGATCAACCGCTTGCTCGAGCGCGACATCGCCATCGTCTCCGATCTCCCGGGCACGACCCGAGACGCGCTGGAGGCGCGGTTGGTGCTCGGCGGGATGGTGATGACGGTGATCGATACCGCCGGGCTGCGCGAGACCGCGGACCGGGTCGAGGCCGAAGGCGTGCGCCGCGCCCGCGCCCGCGCCGCCGAGGCGGATATCGTGCTCGCCGTGCGTGACGTCTCGGCGCCGGGGGAAGCGGCGGGCGCCGGTGCCATTGTGGCCGGGGCGGGGGTGGTGATTCCGGTCGCCAACAAGGTCGATCTCGCGGCAGGGCGTGCCGCCGACGGTGCGATCGGCGTCAGCGCGCTGACCGGGCAGGGGCTGGATCGCCTGCGCGAAGCCTTGATCGCCGCCGGGCGGAGGCTCACCGCGCGCGCCGGCCCGCCGCCCTTGACCCGCGCCCGCCACCGCGCCGCGCTCGAGGCGGCTTTGGCGGCATTGACGCGGGCCATGGCGGAAGGCAGCGAGGAGTTGCGAGCGGAGGAGTTGCGGATCACCCTGCGGATGATCGGGCGGGTGACCGGACGCTGGGGGGTTGAGGAGATTCTCGGCGAGATTTTTTCCCGATTTTGCATCGGGAAATAGATGGAATAGCAGAAATCCCTGATCTGGGTGATGAGGATACGACGAATGATGCCTGACGTGGTGGTGGTCGGTGGCGGTCATGCGGGTTGCGAAGCGGCGGCGGCGGCGGCGCGGGTCGGGGCGCGCGTGCTGCTCGTCACCCATAGCCGGCAGAAGCTCGGAGAGATGTCCTGCAACCCGGCGATCGGCGGGATCGGTAAAGGCCATCTCGTGCGCGAGATCGACGCGCTTGACGGGTTGATGGGCGCCGCGATCGATCGCGCCGGCATCCATTTCAAGCTGCTCAACCGCAGCAAAGGCCCGGCCGTGCGCGGCCCGCGCGCGCAGGCCGACCGGGCGCTTTATCGCCAGGCCATCCAGGATTTGCTGGCCGCCTACGACCATCTCGAAATCCGCGAGGACGAGGTCAGCGATCTCGTCCTCAACGACCAGGGACAAATTCAGGGCGTCACGATCAGCGATGGTGCCCGCATCCGCTGTGGCGCGGTGGTTTTGACCGCCGGCACCTTCCTGCGCGGTTTGGTCCATATCGGCGAGACAGAGACGCCCGCCGGGCGGGTGGGTGAGGCGCCGGCGGTGGGGCTCGCGCTGGCGCTGCAACGCCTCGGTTTGCCGATGGGGCGGCTGAAAACCGGCACCCCGCCGCGACTGGATGGCGACAGTATCGATTGGTCGGGGCTCACCGTGGACCATGGCGATGACCCGCCGCTTCCCTTCAGCACCCTCACCGAGGCGATCACCACCCCGCAAACCGTCTGCCATCTGACCGCGACGACCCCGGCGACGCACGAGATCATTCGCGCCAATTTGGCGCGCTCGGCGGTCTATGGCGGCAAGATCGCCGGGCGGGGGCCGCGCTATTGCCCGTCGATCGAGGATAAGATCGTTCGCTTCCCGGATCGCCAGCGCCATCAGATTTTTCTCGAACCGGAAGGCCTCGCCGATAAGACGATTTATCCGAACGGCATCTCGACCAGCTTGCCCGAGGCGGTGCAGATCGCGTTTCTGCGGACGATCCCCGGGCTGGAGCGGGTTCGTATGCTGCGGCCGGGCTATGCGGTGGAATATGATTATATCGATCCGCGCGCCCTCCTCCGGACCTTGCAGGTCAAGTCAGTGCCCGGGCTTTTTCTCGCCGGCCAGATCAACGGCACGACCGGCTATGAGGAAGCGGGAGCGCAGGGATTGGTCGCCGGGGTGAACGCGGCGCGCTTGGCCGGCGGGCAGGGCGGTGCGTCGATCGATCGGGCCGATGGGTATATCGGGGTCATGATCGATGACCTGGTCACGCAAGGTGTCACCGAGCCCTACCGGATGTTCACCTCGCGGGCGGAATATCGGCTCACTTTGCGCGCCGATAATGCCGATTTGCGGCTGACGTCGAAAGGGATCGCCTGGGGCTGTGTGCGAGCGCCACGGCGCGCGGCGTTCGAGGCTTATCGGCAGGCCGTCACAGCGGCGCGGGCGCGCGCCGAAAGGGAGGGCGCGACGCCGGCGGAATTGGCGCGACGTGGCATTGCCGTCCGAGCCGATGGTTGCCGGCGTTCGGTGATGGCGCTTCTCGGCCTGCCCGGCGTTTCGTTCGAGGCGTGCGAGGGCGCATTTCCCTGGCTCGGGGCGCTCGATCTTCGGGTTGTCGAGCAATTGCGTGTCGAAGCGCAATATGCCGGATATCTGGACCGGCAATCAGCGGAGATAAGCGGCTTCCGCAAAGAAGAGGGCGTGCCGCTCGGGGTGGCGGTCGATTATGCCCGGATTGGGGGGCTCTCGGGGGAATTGCGGCAAAAACTCAGTCATAGTCGCCCGGAGACGCTGGGAATGGCGGCGCGGATCGAGGGCATGACGCCTGCGGCGATGGCGGCGTTATTCGCCTTTGCCCGCCGGCAATGAGCGGCGCCTCGTTTCACGTGAAACATTTCGACCGTGAGGCTCTGGCGCAATTCGGTGTTTCACGTGAAACCATCGCCCGGCTGGAGATCTATGTCGCCCTCGTTCTCCGTTGGTCTCCGGTCATCCGCTTGATATCACGGCGTGACGAAGCCTTCGTCTGGCAGCGCCACGTCCTCGATTCGCTGCAAATCCTGCCATTTCTCCGCGAATTAGCCCCGCCGGCGGCGGATTTCGGCTCCGGCGGCGGGTTCCCTGGCCTCGCCCTCGCGATTGCGCTGGATCAGCCATTCCATCTGATCGAATCCGATACCCGTAAAGCCGCCTTCCTGATCGAAGCCGCGCGGGCAACCGGCGCCACGGTTAGCGTCCACCCGCAGCGAATCGAAGCCGTGGCGCTCCCACCGCTCCGGCTGATTACCTCCCGTGGCCTCGCTCCCCTGGGAGCGCTTCTTGCCCTCGCCGCCCCGAAACTCGCGCCCGATGGTCTTTGCCTCTTCTACAAAGGGCGAAATGCCCCGGTCGAGTTGACGGCAGCCCGCCATCAATGGCAGATGAAGGTCGTCTGCCACCCAAGCCGAACTGATCCTTCGGGGACTATTCTTCAGATCAGCGGGGTCACGCGTGCCCGTCCCCTCCAATGCCCCAGCGCCTGACCCCTCCGCCACGCCCCGGCGAGGCCGGACGCTCGTCGTCGCGGTGGCCAATCAGAAGGGCGGCGTCGGCAAAACGACAACGTCCATCAATCTCGCTGCCGCCCTTGCCGCCGCCGGCCAAACGGTCTTGCTGGTCGATCTCGACCCCCAGGGCAACGCGTCCACCGGCCTCGGCCTTGAGCGTGCGGCAAGGCGCGGCGGCACCTATGCGCTCCTCTCTCACACCGATACACCGGAAAACCTGATCCAACCGACCGAGATCGACGGTCTCGCCCTCATCCCGGCCGATCCTGATCTCGCCGGGGCAGAAATCGAGTTGGCGGCAACGTCGCGCCGGGAATACCAGCTCCGAGAGGTGCTCGCGCCGCTTCGTGAGATCGCGCGCTATAGCGCCATCATCATCGACTGCCCGCCGAGCCTCGGGCTGCTGACGCTGAACGGCCTGGTCGCCGCCGATTCCGTCCTGGTGCCGCTGCAATGCGAGTTTTTCGCGCTGGAAGGCATCAGCCAGCTCACCCGCACCATCGATCTCGTCAGGCGGGCGCTCAATCCGAGCCTGCGCCTCGATGGCATCGTCCTCACCATGTATGACCGGCGCAACAATCTCTCCGATCTGGTGGCCGCGGATGCGCGCGGATTTTTTGGCGAAAGCGTCTATGAGACGGTGATCCCCCGCAATATCCGTATCTCCGAGGCGCCAAGCCACGGCAAGCCGGTTCTGACCTATGACCCGCGTTCCGCCGGCGCCGTCGCGTATCTACGTCTTGCCGAGGAATTCGCCGCCCGCCATCACACCATGAACGAGACCTCATCATGAGCGCCAAGGAAACCAACCCCCGCCTCGGACGTGGCCTTGCCGCCCTGCTCGGCGATGGCGCCGCGCCGCAAAACCGCGCCGACGGCAACGCGGTGCATAGCCTGCCCGTCGCCCATCTCCATCCCTCGCCGTTTCAGCCGCGCAAAACCGTTGATCCGCAGGGGGTTCAGGAACTCGCCGCCTCGATCGCGGCGCGCGGCGTGCTGCAGCCGCTGCTCGTCCGCCCCGATCCGGCGGCGAGCGGGCGCTATCAGATCATCGCCGGCGAACGCCGCTGGCGCGCCGCCCAAATCGCCGGCATCCATGAGGTGCCGGCCCTCATCCGCGATCTCTCCGACAACGACGCGATGATGGTGGCGCTGGTCGAGAATCTTCAGCGCCAGGATCTCAACGCCATCGAGGAGGCCGATGGCTATCGTCGGCTGCTCGACGAATTCGGCCTGACCCAGGACGATCTCGGCCGCTCGGTTGGCAAGTCGCGGAGCCATATCGCCAATACGCTCCGTCTGCTCAACCTTCCCGCTTCGGTTCAAGGCGAACTGCGCAACGGCACGCTCTCCGCCGGCCATGCGCGCGCCCTGCTCGCTCATCCCGAGCCGGAAAAAGCGGCGTTGCAGGTGATCGCGCGCGGGCTCAACGTCCGCCAGACCGAGGCGCTCGCCAAACAGCGGGCCACCACGGCCCCTGGGTTGAGCGCCGTGCCAGCCAAGCCGCAAGATCCGGAAACCGCGGCCTTGGCGCAGACGCTCTCCGAACGCCTCGGCCTTCGCGTCGATATCGCGTTCAACGGCCAAGGCGGCACCGTCCGCCTGCATTATCGCTCGCTCGATCAGCTCGACGGGATCGTCGCTCTGCTCAGCCGTGACGAGACCGAGGGCGGTGCGGACTGATCCCCACCGCCTGGCATACCGATCCCGCCCCCCTACCGCCGCAGCTCCAACGCTTGATGCGCCGCCAGTGTCGCGATATCGACGATCTGGCTGACGGACGCATCCATCGGCACCAGTTGCACCGCGTGCTGGAGCCCGATGAGCAGCGGCCCGATGGTGCTGCCGCCACCGACCCGCGGCGCCAACCGCGAGGCGATGTGCGCCGAATGCAAGCCCGGCATGATCAACACATTGGCCGGCCCGGTCAGGCGGCAGAACGGATAGAGCGCGCGCAAGCTCGGCTCCAGCGCCACATCCGGGCTCATATCGCCGTCATATTCGAAATCGACCCCCCGCCGGTCGAGCATCGCGACGGCATCGCGGATCGCCTGCCCGGTGGGGTGCATTGGGTTGCCGAAGGTCGAATGCGAAACCAAGGCGACGCGCGGCTCATGCCCGAGGCTCCGCGCCGCCGCCGCGCTGCCGAGCGTGATGCCGACCAGTTGTTCCGGGCTCGGCCGCTCGTGGAGCAGCGTATCGGCGATGAAAATCGTGCCGCCCCGGCTGGTGAGCAGCAAGGTGAGGCCGAAGGCGAGCCGCCCGGCGGCCGGCTCGATGACATGGCCGATATCCTCCATGCAGACCGAGGTCGAGCGGGTGGCCCCGGTCACCATCGCGTCGGCATCGCCGGTCGCCACCATGCAGGCGGCGAAGACGTTGCGGTCCTGGTTGACCATGCGCTGGCAGTCGCGCGCGAGAAATCCGCGGCGTTGCAGTTTCTCATAAAGAAATTCGGCATAGCGCTGATTGGCCCCCGAAAGCCGGGCGTTGTGGATCTCGATCCCCTCGACATGCCCCAGCCCGAGCGCTTCCATGGAGGCGAGAACCCGCGCCTCGCGGCCGATCAACACCGGCGTGCCGTAGCCGGCGTTGCGGAACGCGACCGCCGCGCGAACGATTTTTTCCTCCTCGCCCTCCGCGAACACGACGCGGCAGGGGCTTGCGCGAACTCGTTCCATAATCGCATCAAGTGCGCTCGCCGTCGGGTCGAGCCGCCCTGACAATTCCCGCGCGTAGCGGCGGAGATCGGCCAGCGGCCGCCGCGCGACCCCGCTCGCCATCGCCGCTCGCGCCACCGCCGGCGGGATGCGCGAGAGCAGGCGCGGATCAAACGCGTTCGGGATGATGTATTCCGGACCGAAACAAAGTCGCCCGCCCGCGGACGCCGAATGCACCTCGTCGGGGACGTCTTCGCGCGCCAACTGCGCCAAGGCTTCGGCGGCGGCGACCTTCATGCCCTCGTCGATGGTGCGCGCCCGCACATCCAGCGCGCCGCGGAAGATATAGGGAAACCCGAGAACGTTATTGACCTGGTTGGGATAATCACTGCGCCCGGTGGCGATGATCGCATCCGCCGCCGCCTCGCGCGCCTCTTCCGGGGTGATTTCCGGATCGGGGTTGGCCATCGCGAAGATGATCGGCCGCGGCGCCATCGCGCGCACCATCTCCTTGGTCATCGCGCCCTTGGCCGAGAGCCCGAAAAACACATCCGCCCCGTCCAGCGCCTCGGCGAGGCTGCGCGCCGAGGTCGCCGTCGCATGCGCCGATTTCCATTGATTCATACCCTCGCTGCGCCCCTGATAGATGACCCCTTTGGTGTCGCAGAGGATGACATTTTCCGGCCGCATGCCCATCGCCTTGACCAGCTCGGCGCAGGCGATCGCCGCCGAGCCGGCGCCGTTGACGACGAGGCGGGTTGCGCGCAGTTCGCGTCCGGTCAGATGGCAGGCATTGATCAGCCCGGCGGCGGCGACGATCGCGGTGCCGTGCTGATCGTCGTGAAACACCGGAATATCCATCAGCTCGCGCAACCTCTGCTCGATGACGAAACATTCAGGGGCTCTGATGTCCTCGAGGTTGATGCCGCCGAAGCTCGGGCCGAGAAAGCGCACGGCGTTGACGAATTCATCGACGTCCTCGGTCGCGAGTTCGAGATCGATGCCGTCGATATCGGCGAAACGCTTGAAGAGGGCGACCTTGCCTTCCATCACCGGCTTGCTCGCCAGCGCCCCGAGATTGCCGAGGCCGAGCACGGCGGTGCCGTTCGAGATCACCGCGACCATGTTGCCGCGCGTGGTATAATCATAGGCGAGATCTGGCTCTTTCGCGATCTTCAGACACGGCGCGGCAACCCCCGGCGAATAGGCGAGGCTGAGATCTCGCGCCGTCGCGAGCGGTTTGGTC
The DNA here is from genome assembly GCA_021851785.1 of Pseudomonadota bacterium. Taxonomy (GTDB): domain Bacteria; phylum Pseudomonadota; class Alphaproteobacteria; order Acetobacterales; family Acetobacteraceae; genus Acidibrevibacterium. The sequence goes on along the minus strand of JAJZBV010000001.1, from coordinate 171,693 downwards.
AGGCGTGTCTCGAGCTTGCCCGGCCGGCCCATGGCATGCAGCGCCAGCGCCTCCTCGGCCGACACTCGGGCGGTGCGGGTATCGGCCGTGCGGGTATCAGATTGGCCTTGCGCCATCGTCGTTTCCTCCAGAGCGGGCTTTTGCCCATCATGCGCCATTCCCCCCGCGGAAGGAAAGGCCGCGCGCCATCTCTTCCCATGCGGCCGCCGATGGGGGGATCTGCGAGATCATGCTTCGCAGCACGGACGCAGCTCGCTAAACCTCTCGTCATGACCGCCGCGATTTCGCAACCGCTCGCAACCATGCCCAACCCCGCCGGGGCGAGCCCGGCGCTCGCGCAATGGTTCGCCGCCAAGGCAGCTCACCCCGAGGCGCTGATTTTCTTTCGGATGGGCGATTTCTATGAATTATTCTTCGGCGACGCCGAAGCCGCCGCCGCCGCGCTCGCTATCGCGCTGACCACCCGCGGCACCCATGACGGCGCGCCGGTCGCGATGTGCGGCGTGCCGGTGGCGAGCGCGGACTCCTATCTCGCCCGTCTGATCCGCGCAGGCTTCCGGGTCGCGATCGCCGAGCAGATGGAGGATCCACGCGCCCGCCGCGCCGCCAAGACGCCGATCCATCGCGAAGTGGTCCGCCTCGTCACCCCGGGAACCCTGCTCGAAGAGGCGCTGCTGGAGCCGACGCGCGCCAATCTCCTGCTGGCGCTTGCCACCGACGGCGCGGCCCGCGACGGTGTGACGTTGGGTGCCGCCTGGCTCGATGTCTCGACCGGCGATTTTCGCACGGCAGCACTTCCCGCCGCCGATCTCTCCGCCCTGCTCGCCGCGCTCGAGCCGGCGGAGATTCTCGCGGCGGACGGGGTCGCGCTCGGCGACTGGGCAGCAAGGCGCGCGCCCGAAGACGCCGCGCCGCCGCCGCCGGCCGAGGCAAGGCGCGACATCGCCGTCGCCTTCGCCGTGGCCAGCCTCGACGCTTTCGGCCATTTCTCCGACCCGGAGGCGATGGCGGCGGCCTTGGCCCTCGCCTATGTCCGCCGCAGCCAGGCCGGGGCGTTGCCGCGCCTCGCCCCGCCGGCGCCGGAAGGGCGGCGCGGCACCATGCTGATCGACGCCGCGACGCGCGCCAGTCTCGAAATTCTCCGCGCCCGCGATGGCGGGACGAAGCACACGCTCTTCGCCGCCGTGCAGCGGACCGGCACCGCCGCCGGTGGCCGCCTGCTCGGTGAATGGCTCTCGGCGCCGCTCACCCTGGCCGCCCCGATCATCGCCCGCCAGGATTCCTGGGCGTGGCTGCTCGCCGAGCCGGCGCTTGCCGAGCGTCTCCGCGCCGCGATCAGGGGCGCGCCCGATCTCGCCCGCGCCCTCGCCCGTCTCTCGCTCGGCCGCGCCGCGCCGCGCGACCTCGCCGCGGTGCGCGACGCGCTCGCCGCCGCAAGCGCCGCCGCCGCCAATCTCGATGACGCCAATCTCGCCGCCGCCGCGGCGCACCCGCCGCTGCTCGCCGCGATCCATGCCGCGCTTCGCCCAGTGCCCGATCTCGCCGCGCGGCTGGCCCAAGCCCTCGCCGAGAGCCTGCCGGCGCGCCTCGAGGAGGGCGGCGTGATCGCGCCCGGGTTCGATGCGGCGCTCGATGACGCGCGCCGGCTGCGCGACGACACCCGCCAGGTCGTCGCCGCGTTGCAGCGCGATCTCGCCGCGCGCTATGGCGTCTCGGGGCTGAAAATCCGCCATCACGCGCAACTCGGCTATGTCATCGAGGTCGGCGCCAACGCGGTTGCAAAGCTGACCGGGCATCCCGATCTCATCCTGCGGCAGGGCATGGCCAATGGCGCCCGTTTCACGAGCAGCGAACTCGCCGATCTCGACCGTCGCATCAACGAGGCGGCGGCGCGGGCGATGGCGCGCGAGCGGGAGGTGTTCGCGGCACTGGTCGCCGAGACCGGGGCGGTGGCCGAGACGCTGGCCGCCTGCGCTAGCGCTCTCGCGCGGCTCGATGTCCTGCTCGCCTCCGCCGCCCTCGCCACCTCCGGCGCCTGGTGCCGGCCGGTGATCCACGAGGATGGCGCGTTTCGCATCACCGCCGGCCGTCACCCGGTGGTCGAGGCGGCGCTCGCCGGTCGGGCCCGTTTCGTGCCCAATGACTGCGATCTTTCGCCCGAGCGGCGCGTGGTTTTGCTCACCGGGCCGAACATGGCCGGCAAATCGACCTATCTTCGCCAAAACGCGCTCGCCGCCATTCTCGCCCAGGCCGGCCTGCCGGTGCCGGCGGCCGAAGCCGAGATCGGCATCGTCGACAAGCTCTTTTCCCGCGTCGGCGGCGCCGATGATCTGGCGCGCGGACAGAGCACGTTCATGGTGGAGATGACCGAAACCGCCGCCATCCTCCATCAGGCGGGACCGAATTCCCTCATCGTGATCGATGAGATCGGCCGCGGCACGGCGACGCTGGATGGCCTCGCGATCGCCTGGGCGGTGCTCGAGGCGCTGCACTCGACGCTGCGGGCGCGCTGCATTTTCGCCACCCACTTCCACGAACTCTCGCGCCTGACCACCGAATTGCCGCGGCTTTCGCCGCACACCATGCGGGTCGTGGAATACAAGGGCAGCGTCGTGTTCCTGCATGAGGTCATCGCCGGCGTCGCCGGCCGCTCCTGGGGGGTCCATGTCGCGCGGCTCGCCGGGGTGCCGGCGCCGGTGGTGCGCCGCGCCGGGGAAGTGCTCGCCGCCCTCGAAAAACGTGCCGCCGGCCTCACCGCGGGCGCCGAGCTGCCGCTTTTCGCCGCGGTCGCGAACGCGAAGCCGGAGGTCGCGGCCCTGGCGCCGGCCGCGGCCGGCGTGCTGGCCGAGTTGGCCGAGATCGATCCCGATCGGATGGCGCCGAAAGAAGCGCTCGAAACACTCTATCGCATGCGCGAAATGCTTGCGGACAAAGCCCCGTCCGATGGAATATGACGATAAGATGATGTTGACCTCATCGCAGCCACTCGCCCCGGAAAACGCTTCCTCCGAACTCGCGCGGACCCTTGCCGATCTCGGCCCTGGCAAAGGGAGCGAGGAGGGCGGCGAGGCGCGCGCGCGCGACGCGGCGTTCGGCGTCTTCCGCCGCCATCTCGCCCGGATTCAGGCGCATGTCCGCGACGTGTTCGAGCAGGGGCGGCTCGCCGGCCTGCAAGCGGCGCAATTGCTCGCCGGACTCACCGACGGGCTGGTCTCGGCCCTCCATACCCATGCCGTCCAGGTCAGCGGCGTCCCCGAACCCCTCGCCCTGGTCGCGACCGGCGGCTACGGACGCGGCATGCTGGCGCCGTTTTCCGATCTCGACCTGCTCTTCATCACCGAAAGCGAGCCGAGCCCGGGAGCGCTGCGCGTCGTCGAGTTCATGCTGTATTTCCTTTGGGATCTCGGCCTCAAGGTCGGCCACGCGACGCGCTCGGTCGGGCAATGTCTCGATGCTGCCGCCGATGACACCACCATCCGCACGACGCTGCTCGACGCCCGCTTCCTCGCCGGCGAACGCGCCCTTTACGATGATTTCCAGGCCCGCTTCAGCGCCTTCTGCGCCGCCTCGCCGGGCGAGTTCATCGCCGCCAAGCAAGCCGAGCGCGAAGCCCGCCATCGCCGTTTCGGCGACAACCCCTTCCTCGTCGAGCCCAATATCAAGGAGGGCCGCGGCGGCCTCCGCGATCTCCAGACGCTCTACTGGATCGCGCGCGCGACCCTCGGCATCGCGCGTTTCGAGGATCTCGCCCTGGATCGCGGCACGGGCGGCCATCTGCTGACCGAAACCGAGCTGCGTCTCGCGCGGCGGTCGTGGAATTTCCTCTGGACGCTGCGGTTTCATCTCCACTACGTCGCCGGCCGCGCCGAGGAGCGGCTGACCTTCGATCTCCAGCCGGTGGTCGGCGCCCGCATGGGCTACACGAGACACGGCCGCCAGGATGGGGTCGAGCGCTTCATGCGGCATTATTTCCTCACCGCGCGCGAAATCGTTCGCATCTCCGGCGTCCTCGAACCCGCCTTGCTGCGCGCCGCCCTAGGCCCGCCGGCACTCGCGGCGGAAACCGATCCGGCCTTGCTCGAAGCCGGTTTCGTGCTCGCCGACGGCAGGCTTTTGCCGGCGCCGGGGCGCGGCTTCGACCGCGAGCCGCGCCAGACGCTGCGCCTCCTGCAGATCGCCCGTGATCGCGGGCTCGATCTCCATCCGCTGGCGCTCCGCGGCCTGATCCGCCATGAACGCGCCGGCTTCCTGCTCCGCCATGATCCCGAGGCGGCGGCGCTGTTCGTCGATCTCCTCTGCGGGCGCACACCCTCCGCCTATCGCGGCGCGCCGGCCCGGCCGGATGGCGCGCGCTGGCTCGGCGTGCTCAACGAGACCGGATTTCTCTCGCGCTTTCTGCCCGATTGGGCGCGCGTCGTCGGGCAGATGCAGTTCGACACCTATCACGTCTTCACCGTCGATGAGCACACCATCGAGGCGGTGCGGGTGCTCAACCAGCTCGAACAGGGCGACCTCGCCGAAATCGCCCCGGTCGCGACCGGCCTCGTCGATCACCTGCAATCGCGCCGCGCGCTCTATGTCGCGATGCTGCTGCACGACATCGCCAAGGGGCGCGGCGGTGATCACTCCGAGATCGGCGCCGAGATCGCCCTCGATGTCGGCCCGGCGCTCGGCCTCTCGGCGGAGGAGACCGAAATGGTCTCCTGGCTCGTTTTGCACCATCTGCTGCTGAGCCAGACCGCCTTCAAGCGCGACATCGACGACCCGAAAACCATCCTCGACCTCGCCGACACCATCCAGTCGCCGGAGCGGCTGCGCCTTTTGCTGGTGCTGACCGTCGCCGATATGCGCGCGGTCTCGCCCAAGGTGTGGAACGGCTGGAAGGCGACGCTCTTGCGCGAAATCTTCGGCCGGGTGATGGAAGTGCTCGAGGGCGGGCTCGCCACCACCGAACGCGATGCCCGGGTCAATCGCGCCCGCGCCGCCCTCGCCGAGATCCTGGCGGATTGGCCGCGACCCGATCTCGATCTTTTCCTCGGTCTTGGCTATCCGAGCTACTGGCTCTCCTTCGACCCGCCGACCCATGCCCGCCACGCCGCGATGATCCGGACCGCCGAGGCGCGCGGCGAGCGGCTGGTGGTCTCCTCCGAGCCGCTGCCGGCGCGCGCGGTGACCGAGGTGACGATCTACACCGAAGACCATGCCGGCCTCTTCAGCCGCATCGCCGGCGCCCTCGCCATCGCCGGCGCGTCCATCGTCGATGCCCGCATCCACACCATGACCAACGGCATGGCGCTCGACGTGTTCTGGATCCAGGACACCAGCGGCGGCGCCTTCGACGCCCCGCACCGCCTGGCACGGCTCTCGGTGCTGATCGAGCAGACGCTGTCCGGGCGGCTCCGCCTCGCCAGCGAAATCCGCAAGCTCTCGCGCGGCCTCATCGGCAGCCGGATGCGCGCGATCCACGTGCCGCCGCGCGTCGTCGTCGATAACCACGCCTCCAGCACCTACACCGTGCTCGAGGTCAACGGCCGCGACCGCCCCGGCCTGCTCCACGACGTCACCGCCCGGATCAGCGCCCTCGGCCTCCAGATCGCCTCCGCCCATGTCACCACTTACGGCGTGCGCGCGGTGGACGTGTTCTATGTCAAGGATGTGTTCGGCCTGAAGATCGAGAACGAGCAGAAACTCGCTCAGCTCCGCTCCGCCCTCCTCGAAGCCCTGGCGTCGCCCGAGGAAACCGCCCCGCTCCCCGTCCCGACCCGCCGTCGCGCCGCGCGGGAGTAGAGGAAACAAGGGAAAACGGATCTTTTTTGTAAAAAAGAACCAAAAAACTTTATTTCGTGGTGTCGTGCCGCGCCGCCGCGGCGTCGTCCTCGGCGCGCGCCTCGACCCAGGCTTCGCCGCCATCGGCGAAGCTTTCCTTTTTCCAGAACGGCGCCCTGGTCTTCAGCCAGTCGATCAGAAACCCGGTCGCATCCAGCGCCGCTTGGCGATGGCGCGCGGCGGCCAGCACCAGAACGATCGGCGCGCCTGGCGGCAAACGCCCGACGCGATGGAGGATCGTCCCGCCGAGCAGCGCCCAACGCGCCTCCGCCTCGGCGGCGATCGCGGCGAGCGCCCGCTCGGTCATCGCCGGGTAGTGTTCCAGCGTCATCGCCGCGAGCGGCCGGCCCCCCACCTCGCCGCGCACCGTTCCGAGAAAGCAGCCGATGCCGCCGATATCGGCGCGCCCGGCGGCGAGTGCGGCGAATTCGGCGGCGATGTCGAAAGGCGCTTCCTGGACGCGGATGCGCAGCATTCAGCCTCCGGTCACGGGGGGGAAGAACGCCACCTCATCGCCCGGGCCGATCGCCGCCTCGGGGCTGGCGAAACTCTGGTTGACGGCGGCGCGAACGGCTTTGCCGGCGGCAAAAGCGCTCGCATAGCCAGGACCGCGGGCGGCAAGCCAGGCACTGAGGGCGCCGAGGGTGCGGATGTCACCCGGCACCTCGATCTCCTCCTCGCCGCGGCCGATGCGCTCGCGCAGCCAGGCGAAATAGAGGAGATGCACCCGAAACCCGGTCATGCGCGGTTCTCCCTCCTCATTTGGGCGTCGGGCCTCGTTTGGGCGCCGGGTCTCATTTTGGCGTCGGAATGGTGCGGACGCTGCCATCCGGCATGATCACGGTGCTGGTGCCGTCGCCGTTCGGGATCACGATATTGCCGCCGGGCGCGGAGGTGTTGCCGCCGCTGATCGCCGGCGGGGCGGATTTGCCGCCGGCGCCCGGCGCTGGCGTGCTCGAGCGGTATTGCTTGATGTCCTGATCCTGCGCGCGTTCGAGATCGGAGAGCGTCGGCTCGGTCGGGATCGGGCCCGGCCAGACATTGCCCGGCTCCGTGGTCAGCGGCGCTTCGTTGGCCGGCTGCCCCTCGACGCGGCGGACATTTTCCGAGTCGCCGATCGGCAGATGCTCGTCGCCGTGAAACCCGTAGGTATCGCCAAGGAAAGTGCCGAACCCCGAACATCCGGGCAGCAGCAGCGCAAGGCCGAGCAGCCAGCCGCGCGGGCGCGAGAGGGAGAGGGGGGGAGAAAAGGGCATGCGGCTGTTCTCGTCGATGCGGTGATGCGTCAGGCGATCAATGTGCCCCGCGCGCGCACGCTTCTCAAGCGGATTGCGCGGGGGCGGGAAGGCCGAGATGTTGCGCCGCCCAGTGCGCGATCGTCCCCGGCGCGTCAAGCGCCAGCAGCGGACGGTCGCAGCCGGGCAAGGCGGCGTCACTGGCGACGGCGACGATGTCCGGCTCCTCCGGCCAGAGCGGCGGCTTGCCGAGAGCGGGCCGGAAGACCTCGATTTTCGGATACGGCGCGCGCTTGAACCCCTCCACCAGCACCAGATCGACCGGTGAGAGATGGGTGAACAGGTCGGCGAAATCCATCGCCTCCCCGGCATTCTCATGCAACAGCGCCCAGCGCGTCTCGCTCGCCACCAGAACCTCATGGGCGCCGGCGGCGCGATGGCGGAAACTATCCTTGCCCGGCCGGTCGAGATCGAAGCCGTGATGCGCGTGCTTGATGGTCGAGACGGTGAGGCCGCGGGCGCGAAACAGCGGCAACAGCGCGAGAAGCAGCGTCGTCTTGCCGCTCCCGGACCAGCCGGCGAGGCCGAGCACCTTCATCGCCGCTCGCCGCTCGCCGCCGGCGCCTCAGGCCCGGCGGCGTGGCGGAGGCCGGCGGTGAGGTAATCCCAGCCGGTGAACAGCGTCAGCACGGCGGCGAGCCACAGCAGCGTCTCGCCGATCACCGCGACCGGAACGAAAGCGAAGCCGAGCAGTCGCGCGCTATCGTTGCCGGCGATCAGCGCGCCGAGGGCCGCGAGCTGCATGCCGGTCTTCCACTTGGCGAGCCGGGTCACCGGCAGGCCGACGCGGGTTGCGGCGAGATATTCGCGGAGCCCGCTCACCAGAATCTCGCGGAGCATGATGACGATCGCGGGATAGAGGCCGAAGCGGCTGAGACGGCTGGTGCCGACCAGCATCATCAGCGCCGCGCCGACCAGGAGCTTGTCGGCGATCGGGTCGAGCATGCGCCCGAAATCCGACATCTGCCGCCAGTGCCGCGCGAGCCAGCCATCGAAATAATCGGTGATCGCGGCGGCGGCGAACAAGATCGTCGCGGCGAGATCGGCCCAAGGCAGCCGGAGCGCGAGCAGCACCACCAGCAGCGGGATCGCGGCGATCCGCGACAAGGTCAGGATATTGGGCAAATCGGTCAGCATGGGAGGGCCAAACTAGCCTTTCCGCCGTGGCGGGGAAATGTCTTCGAGCCGCGCGCCGGGATTAAAATGCGCGTAAAGCCGCCGCGCGGTGGCGCGGTTGATCCCGGGCGCCGCCTCGAGATCGGCGAGCCCGGCCTGCTTGACGCCGCGCGCCGAGCCGAAATGATTGAGCAGCGCGCGCTTCCTCGCAGCCCCGATCCCGGAGACCTCGTCGAGTTCGCTCCGGATCAGGCGTTTCGCGCGCCCGGCGCGGTGCGTCGTGATGGCGAAACGATGCGCCTCGTCGCGGAGCCGCTGGAGGTAATAAAGCACCGGGTCGCGCGGCGGCAATTGCATCGGCGCATGGCCGGCGCGGTGGAACCATTCCCGCCCGGCGTCACGATCCGGCCCCTTGGCGATCGCGATCACCGGAAGCGCGCCGAGGCCGAGGGCGTCGAGCACCGCGAGCGCGCTCGAAAGCTGCCCGGCGCCGCCATCGATGAGCAGGAGATCGGGGCGGCTGGCGGCGGCGTCTTCGGCGTCGGCCGCGGCGAGGCGGGCGAAGCGCCGCTCCAGCATCTCGCGCAGCATGGCAAAATCATCGCCCGGGGTGATCGGGCCGCGAATGGCGAATTTGCGATAGGCGGATTTCTCGAACCCCTCGGGCCCGGCGACGATTATCACCCCATAGGGGCTGGTGCCCATGATATGGCTGTTGTCATAGACCTCGATCCGGCGCGGCGACGCGGGGAGAGCGAAGGTCCGCGCGAGCCCCTCGCGCAGCACCGCCTGCCCGGCGGCCTCGGCGAGACGGCGCTCCAGCGCCTCGCGCGCGTTCATCCGGGCGAGATCCAGGACCGCCCGCTTTTCGCCCCGCCGCGGCACCGCGAGCGTGACCTTCCGCCCCGCTTTCAAGCCCCCCGCTTTCAAGTCCCCCGCTTTCAAGCCCCGGGCTTTCAGGTTCAGCGCCTCGGCGATCAGCGCCGGCTCGGGGACCGCGTCACTGAGCAGGATTTGCGGCGGCGGCGGCTTGTCGTCGTAGAACTGGGCGATGAAGGCGGCGAGCACGGCGCCGATTTCGTCGTTTTGCGCATGATTCGGGAAAAAGGCGCGGTTGCCGTTGTTGTGGCCGCCGCGGATGAAAAACACCTGGATCGCGGTCTGCCCGGCGGTCTGCCAGGCGCCGATGACATCGGCGTCGCCGAGCGCCGCGGGATTGATGGCGCCGTGGCCCTGCACCTGGGTGAGGCCGCGGATGCGGTCGCGCAGCATCGCCGCGCGCTCGAAATCCAGCGCCGCCGCCGCCGCCTCCATCTCGGCGGCGAGCTGGCGCTGGATCTGGAGGCCGGCGCCGCCGAGAAAGGCCTTCGCCTGCTCGACCAGCGCGGCATAATCCTCGGCGCTGATCCGCCCGACGCAAGGCGCGCTACAGCGCCGGATCTGATGAAGGAGGCAAGGCCGGGCGCGATGGGCGAACACGGTATCGGCGCAGCTTCGCAGCAAAAACACCCGCTGCAATTCGGTGAGCGTCTGATCGACCGACCACGCCGAGGCGAACGGCCCCCAATAACTCCCGCGCCGTGTCTGGGCGCCGCGATGCTTGGTGATCTGGGGAAAGGGGTGGTCCTCGGTCAGCAGCAGCCAGGGATAGGATTTGTCGTCGCGGAGCACGATGTTGTAGCGCGGCTTCAGGCGCTTGATCAGCGTCGCTTCCAGAAGCAGCGCCTCGGCCTCGCTATGGGTGACGATGATCTCCAGCGACGCGGTCTCGGCAACCATCCGCCGCAGCCGCTCAGGGAGGCGCGCCGCCTGGAGATAGGCCGGCACCCGCTTTTTGAGGCTACGCGCCTTGCCGATATAGAGCGCGTTGCCGCGGCCATCGAGCATCCGATAGACCCCCGGCGCTTCCGGCAGCGTCGCGATCGCGGCGGTAATCACCCCCGCCCCGCCGGGGCTGGGCGGGGGGCTGGGCGTGGGGCTGGGCGCGGCGGCGCGTGGCCGAGCGGGAGGGGGCGGTTCAGACACCGCTTGGGGATAGGCGCTGGCCCGCGCGCGCTCAAGACCCAAGCCGGGTCTGCCGCCGAGGGTTGTGAGGCGCTGGCGCGCCGCCGCCGCGCGGCTTGTGGATAAGTTTGTGGGCAGAGCGCCCCGGACCGGCGCGGAATGCCCGGTTTCCGCCATTCGGTAAAATCAGCCCGATCGCGCGGATATAGATTAATCCATTGATTTTATTGAATTCTATTACCGGGAGCGCGTGAGGTTTTTAACGTCGCTCGCCACGGCCTTGGAAATCTTGAGGATTTCTCCCGCGGTGGACAATCGCCACCGGCCAGCCGGGGCAAGGCCGCTGGCGCCGTGGTGCCTCTACTCAGGCGCGCATGTCTTCCGCCGCGGAACCTCGGGATCGCGTTCCCGGGAGCCGGCGATGCGTGCCGGCCATCACTAATCCGCGGGATCGCCGACCGAAGCCGCGCCCCGGCGTGGCGCCGGGCCATCCCTCCGTGACAAGCCGCCGAAAGCCATGCAGAAATTCGTCTGCCATCAGAGGAGCACGATCGCCATGCGCAGGATCGAGGATCAGGGTGCCATGCCAAATCGCCGTGGCGGTCGCGTTCGGCGGCGCGCATGACCACGGCCGAGCCGCCGCCGGCGCGTGAGCCGCTTCGCCTGCATGCCCTCAAACGCGGCGATACCTTCATCGTCAGCGACCCCCTCGGCGACATCCTCGGCGACGGCGACGGATTGTTCGACGACGACACCCGGCTTTTGTCACGCTTCCGGCTGCTTTTGGGCGACACCACGCCGTCCCTCCTCAGCACCGCGATCAGTCACGACAATGTTTTTTTCACCGCCAATATGTCGAACCGGCCGCTGCCGCCGCTCGGCGGGCATCCGCTGCCAGAAGGGGTGATCCATATCGAACGCCGCCGCTTCCTCTGGCGGCGGCATCTCTATGAGCAATTGCAGTTCACCAATTATGGCGAGACCCCGGCGGTGGTGCCGCTGGTGTTGCTGTTCGAGGCCGATTTCCGCGACATGTTCGAGGTCCGCGGCAGCCATCGCGACGTCCGTGGCGATATGCGCGAGCCCGAATTGCAGGAGGCGGCGGTGCGCTTCGCCTATCGCGGCCTCGACGGGGTGGAACGGCAATCCCTGATCGCGTTCTCGGCCCGGCCGGGCGCGCTCGCTGCCGGCCGGGCGGAGTTCCACGTCGATCTCGCGCCGGCCGGCGGCGCCACACTCCATCTCGCGATCGGCCCGGGGGACGAGCCGTCGCCGTCGCCGGCGCGGTTTCGCGCCGCCGCCGCGCAAGCGCGGGCCACCATGTGGCGCGAACGCCGCCGCGCCGCGCGGCTCGCGACGCCGACCCGCCTCTTCAACGCCTGGATCGACCGCTCGGCCGCCGATCTCGCGCTCCTCACCACCGAATTGCCGACCGGCCCCTACCCTTACGCCGGCATCCCCTGGTTCTCGACCACCTTCGGGCGCGATGCCATCGTCACCGCCTTGCAGACGCTCTGGCTCGACCCGCGCCTCGCCCAGGGCGTGCTCGCCTTCCTCGCCAAGAACCAGGCGACCGAAACCTCGGCGTTTCGCGATGCCGAGCCGGGCAAAATCATGCACGAGGCGCGCAAGGGCGAGATGACCGCGCTCGGCGAATTGCCGTTCGGTCATTATTACGGCGGCGTCGATACCACGCCGCTGTTTCTCATCCTCGCCGGCGCCTATGCCGCGCGGAGCGGCGATCTCGGCTTCATCGCGACCCTTTGGCCGGCGCTGCTCGCCGCCCTCGGCTGGATCGAGCGCAGCGCCGATCAGCACCCGGACGGGTTTCTCGCCTATGCCCGCGGCGCCGCGAGCGGGCTCGCCAATCAGGGCTGGAAGGATAGCGAGGATTCGGTGTTCCACGCCGATGGCCGCTTTCCCGAGGGGCCGATCGCCCTGGTCGAGGTTCAAGGCTACGTCTTCGCCGCCCTCGGCGCCATGGCCGATCTCGCCGAGCGGCGCGGCGAGACGGCGCGCGCCGAACAATGGCGGGCCCGCGCCGCGGCCTTGCGCCGGGCGGTCGAGGCCAAATTCTGGATGCCGGAGGCCGGCAGCTACGGCATCGCCATCGACGGCGCCGGCGAACTCTGCCGGGTGCAGACCTCCAACGCCGGCCAGATCCTGTTCTCCGGCCTGCCGGCGCCGGAACGCGCCGCCCGCGTCGCCCGCCATCTCCAGGCGCCGCGCTTCGACAGCGGCTGGGGCATCCGCACCCTGGCGCGCGGCGCGCCGCGGTTCAACCCGATGTCCTACCATAACGGCTCGGTCTGGCCGCATGATACCGCGCTCTGCGTCGCCGGGCTCGCGCGCTACGGCCTGCAAGAAGCGGTTTTGCAGTTCACCGGGCAGATGTTCGAGGCGGCCGTCCATTTCGACATGCGGCTGCCCGAACTCTTCTGCGGCTTCCCGCGCGCGCCAGGGGAGGCGCCGATCGCCTATCCCGTCGCCTGCCTGCCGCAGGCCTGGTCGGCGGGCGCGGTGTTCATGCTGCTGCAATCCTGCCTCGGCATCACCATCGATGGCTGGCAAGGCGACATTGTGCTCGACCGCCCGGCGCTGCCCGAGGGCATCGATCGTCTCCATCTGCGCGGCCTGCCGCTCGGCAAGGACCGGATCGACCTCTCGTTCGAGCGCACCGGGTCGCGGATCGCCTGCCTGCCGCAAAGCCGCAACGGCGCCGCCATCCGCATCGCGCGCCGGGATTAGCCGGGGAAGGAAAGGCCAGGGCTCTGCCCTGGACCCGCTGGGGCCTGAGGCCCCAGACCCCCATCCTGTTGAAGGGTTTTCTGGGCGGGGCGATGTCGTGCGCTGGCCAATTCCTCCCAGCGCCCCGCCCAGAAAACCCTTATCAAAATAGGGTCCAGGGACTTTGGTCCCTGGCGGGGTCGAGGGGCGGAGCCCCCGCCTTTCTTACCCGGCCATTCGCGCGGCGAGGGCTCGGCCGACGTCCTCGGTGCTGGCGGTGCCGCCGAGATCGCGGGTGCGCGGGCCGGGTTCGGCGAGGAGATCGGCGATCGCGGTTTCGATGCTGTGGGCCGCTTCTTTTTCGCCGAGATGGTCGAGCATCATCGCCGCCGACCAGATCTGGCCGATCGGGTTGCAGATGCCCCGCCCCGCGATATCCGGCGCCGAGCCATGCACCGGCTCGAACATCGAGGGATGGCGGCGTTCGGGGTTGATATTGGCGGAGGGCGCGATGCCGATCGAGCCGGCGACGGCGGGGCCGAGATCGCTCAGGATATCGCCGAACAGGTTGGAGCCGACGACGACATCGAACCAGTCCGGGTGCTGGACGAAATGGGCGCAGAGGATGTCGATATGGAACTGCGCCGTGGTCACGTCCGGATATGCCTTCGCCATCAAGGCGAAGCGCTCGTCCCAATAGGGCATGGTGACGGTGATGCCGTTCGATTTGGTCGCCGAGGTGAGATGCTTGCGCGGCCGGCTTCGTGCCAGCTCGAAAGCGTGGCGGAGCACGCGATCGACGCCGTGGCGGGTGAAGACGCTCTGCTGGGTCACGAATTCGCGCGCGGTTCCGGCGAAGGCGCGGCCGCCGATATCGGAATATTCGCCCTCGGTGTTTTCGCGCACGACGATGAAATCGATGTCCGCCGGCCCGCGCCCGGCCAGCGGCGTTGTGGTGCCCGGCAACAGGCGGCAGGGGCGGAGATTGACGTATTGGTCGAAGCCGCGGCGAAGCGGGATCAGGAGCCCCCAGAGCGAGACGTGATCCGGAACCCCGGGCCAGCCGACGGCGCCGAGGAAGATCGCGTCCGCGGCGGCGAGACGTTCCATGCCATCTTCCGGCATCATCGCGCCGGTGCGCTGATAGGTCGCGCAGGACCAGTCGTAATGATCGAGGGCGAGCGAGAAGCCGAAGCGGCGTGACGCCGCGTCCAAAACGCGCAAACCCTCGGGCACGGTTTCCTTGCCGATGCCATCCCCCGGGATCACCGCGATACGATAGGCGCGCGCCATGTCTTCCTCCCCTTGCCGCCACCGGCCAGGGCGCCGCCCCGGCCTTCGCCGATGATGGACCACGGCCGGCAATCCGGCTAGACCGTCACCGCTTCGGCGGGCGCTGGTGGGGAATGAGATGGCGGGGAATGAGATGACGGATTGGGATCGTTGCGCGGCGCTGACCACGGCGCGGATTCTGCTGGAGATCGAGGCGGTGAATTTCCGCCCCGAGGCGCCTTACACCCTGACCTCGGGCTGGAAATCCCCGGTCTATATCGATTGCCGGCGGATCATCTATTTCCCCCGCGCGCGGGCCAAGATCTGCGCCCTCGCGGTGGAGAAGATCGGCCGCCATGTCGGCTATGAGAGCGTGGACGCGGTGGTCGGCGGCGAGACGGCGGGGATTCCGTTCGCCGCCTGGATCGCCGATCGGATGCTGGCGCCGATGGCCTATATCCGCAAGAAGCCGAAGGGGTTCGGGCGCAATGCCCTGATCGAGGGTGACGTGCCGGAGGGCAAGCGGACGCTGCTGGTCGAGGATCTGACCACCGACGGGCAATCGAAGATCCATTTCGCGGCGGCGTTGCGCGAGGCCGGCGCGATCATCGAGCACGCCTTCGTGGTGTTTTTCTACGGGGTCTTTCCCGGCAGCCTGCAAACCCTGGCGGGCATGGGGGTCACGCTGCACCATCTCGCGACGTGGTGGGACGTGCTCGATGCCTGCAAGGATCGCGACCATTTTTCCGAGCCCGCACTCGCCGCGGTGCGGCGCTTCCTCGAAGACCCGGTCGCGTGGTCGGCGGCGCATGGCGGGGTTGCCAGCGCCGAGGAGGCGGCGCGGCACAAGGCCGCGAAAAGCTGAGCCGGCGCCGCTCGTCCCCGGGCCGCCGCCGGCCGCTCACCCCCGGCTGGCGGCGATCAGGAATTCGCGGTTGCCCTCGGCGCCGGTGATCGGGCTCGGCGTGAGCCCGAGCACGCGCCAGCCCGGCAGCGCCGCCCACCAGGCGGCGATGCGCGCGCAGACCGCGTCATGCACCGCTTGATCGCGCACGATGCCGCCCTTGCCGACGCCGGCGCGCCCGGCCTCGAATTGCGGCTTGACCAGCGCGACGGCAAACGCCCCCGGCGCGGCGAGGGCGAGACCCGCCGGGAGCACGATCTCGAGCCCGATGAAACTCGCATCCGCGACCACCACGCCGACCGCCTCCGGGATCAGCGCCGTGTCGAGATGGCGGGCATTGGTGCGCTCATGCACGACCACCCTGGCGTCCTGACGCAGCTTCCAGGCGAGCTGCCCGTGCCCGACATCGACGGCATGGACCCGCGCGGCCCCGCGCGCCAGCAGGACATCGGTGAAGCCGCCGGTGGAGGCGCCGATATCGAGCCCGACCCGGCCGGCGGGCGAGAGGCCGAAATGATCGAGGGCGTAAGCGAGCTTCACCCCCCCGCGCGACACCCAGGGGTGATCCTCGCCGCGGAGCGCGAGCGGCGCGTCCTCGGCGATCGGTGTCCCCGGCTTGTCGATCCGGCGTGTGCCGGAGAGGATTTTTCCAGCCAGGATCAGCGCCTGCGCCCGCGCCCGGCTTTCGGCCAGCCCGCGCGCCAGCACCAGTTGATCGGCGCGGATCTTGGCCATGTTCCCGGCCTCCGACTGCCTCGCCTCCGCGCCGCCTTCAGTGCCGCCGCGCGACGACGAAGCGGGCGAGGGCGCGCAAATTCGCGGCGCGCTCGCCAAAGATGTCGAGATGGGTCGCCCCTTGCTCGGCGAGCAGGAGGGCCTGGGCGCGGGCGCGCTCGGGGCCGAGGATGGTGACCAGCGTCGCCTTGCCGGCGGCCTGATCCTTGCCCGCGGTCTTGCCGGTTTCCTCGGTGGTGCCGAGGGCGTCGAGGAGATCATCGGCGATCTGGAACGCGGCGCCGACATCGCGCCCGTACCAGGCCAGCGCCTGGCGCTGGGCGTGCGGCGCGCGGCCGAGGATGGCGCCGGCCTCGGCGCTGAACTGAATGAGCCGCCCGGTTTTCAGCGCCTGCAGCCGCGCCACCTCGGTCGCGGCCAGGCTCTGGCCCTCGGCCATCATGTCGATCATCTGGCCGCCGACCATGCCGCGCGCGCCGGCGGCGTGGGCCAGCGCCATCACCAGCTCGGCGCGCGCCTGCGGGTCGGAATGGGTGTCGGGCTCGGCCAGCACCTCGAAGGCGCGGGTCTGCAACGCATCGCCGGCGAGGATCGCGGTCGCCTCGTCGAAGGCGCGATGGGCGCTCGGCCGGCCGCGGCGGAGATCGTCGTCATCCATCGCCGGCAGATCGTCATGCACCAGCGAATAGGCATGCAGCATCTCGACCGCGGCGGCGACGCGGGCGGCGCAGGTGGCGTTGACCATGAACAGCGCGGCACTCTCCAAGACCAGGAAGGCGCGGAGCCGCTTGCCGCCGCCGAGCGTCGCATAGCGCATGGCCTCGAACAGCCGCGCCTCCGGCCCTTCGGGCACCACGAGCAGGGTCTCCAGCGCCGCCGTGACCCGCGCCGCCGCGTCGCCGAGCGCCGCCGCGAGCCGGGGATCGGGCGCGTCCTCCGGCGCCGCCGGTGCTGCGGGCGGGACTTTCGTCATCACGCCACCGGGCGGGTGGCGAGCCCGTCCTCGGTCACCACGATGGCGTTGATGCGCGCCTCCACCTCGGCCAGCCGCGCCTCGCAATGCTGGCGGAGCGCGGTGCCGCGTTCATAGGCGGCAAGCGCGTCCTCGAGCGTCTGCCGCCCTTCCTCGAGGGCGCGCACGATCTGCTCCAGCTCGGCCATGGCGTCCTCGAAGGAAAGATCGGCGACGGGGCGCGTGCGCGCCTTCGCGAGCGGATTTTCCGGTGAGCTTTCCGGAGGGGCCGGGCTGTGCGGCGCGGTGGCGGGCATGAGGGATCCTCCGGCGCGGGGTTGCGAACCGCCTGCTCGTATCGCGCCGGCGGCGCCGCGCCAACCCCCGCCGTCTTTCGCCCCCGCCGGCCTTCTTCTTGATCCACCCCCTGGCGGGCGGGGCGCGGGCGGCTTAGGCTTTTCCCAGTGACCCGCCTTTCCGGGGTGACGCGCCGCCTCGGCGCCCCGCCCGCGAGCGCTGGGTCGATCACGGCTTCAGGAGGAAGTGACATCATGGAAGACATCGTCATCGTCGCCGCCGCCCGCACCCCGGTCGGCAGCTTCAACGGCGCCTTCGGGGCGGTGCCGGCGCACACGCTCGGCGCGACCGCGCTCACGGCGGCGATCGGCCGCGCGAAACTCGACCCGGGTGACGTCGACGAGGTGATCCTCGGCCAGATCCTCGCCGCCGGCCAGGGCATGAACCCGGCCCGCCAGGCGGCCCGCGCCGCCGGCATCCCCGACGACAAGACGGCGTTCGGCATCAATCAGGTCTGTGGCTCGGGCCTCCGCGCCGTCGCTTTGGCGGCGCAGCAGGTGCTGAGCGGCGAGAGCAGGATCGTCGTCGCCGGCGGCCAGGAAAGCATGAGCCTCGCCCAGCACGCGGCGCATCTCCGCGCCGGGGTGAAAATGGGCGATCTCGGCTTCGTCGACACCATGATCAAGGATGGGCTCTGGGATATCTTCAACGGCTATCACATGGGCGTCACCGCCGAGAACGTCGCCCGCGCCTATCAGATCACCCGCGAGGAGCAGGACGGCTTCGCCCTCGCCTCGCAGCAGAAGGCGAGTGCCGCGCAGAAGGCCGGCCGCTTTCAAAGCGAGATCGCCCCGGTGACGGTGAAGGGCCGCAAGGGCGACGTGGTGGTGAGCGAGGACGAATATATCCGCCATGACGCCTCCGCCGAGACGATGGCCAAGCTGCGTCCGGCGTTCACCAAGGACGGCACGGTGACGGCGGCGAATGCGAGCGGCATCAACGACGGCGCCGCCGCCCTCGTCGTGATGGCGGCGAGCGAGGCGGCCAAGCGCGGCCTGACCCCGCTTGCCCGCATCGCCGCCTTCGCGACCGCCGGCGTCGATCCGGCGCTGATGGGCACCGGCCCGATCCCGGCCTCGCGCAAGGCGCTGGCGCGCGCCGGCTGGAGCGTCGAGGATCTCGATCTGATCGAGGCCAACGAGGCGTTCGCGGCGCAAGCCTGCGCGGTGAACAAGGATCTCGGCTGGGATCCGGCGAAGGTGAACGTCAATGGCGGCGCGATCGCGATCGGCCACCCGATCGGCGCGTCCGGCGCGCGCATCCTGGTGACGCTGCTCGCCGAGATGGCCCGACGCGATGCGCATAAGGGCCTGGCGACGCTCTGCATCGGCGGCGGCATGGGTGTCGCCATGTGCGTCGAACGCTGACCCCTCCCCTCCCCATCCTCGTCGGGGTGGGGAGGGGGCGCGATTTGCTGTGCCGCAACATTGATTTCGCTCAACATAATCCCCGCAGGGCGTGCTAGGCTTGAAACCGCGAGAGGTTCATAACGGGAGGCAAGCATGGAACGGGTCGCATTGGTCACCGGCGGGACACGGGGCATCGGGGCGGCGATTTCGCGGGCGCTCAAGGCGGCGGGGTGCCGCGTGGTCGCGAGCTATGCCGGCAATGACGCCGCCGCGAGAGCCTTCGCCGAGGAAACCGGGATCTCGGTGCTGCGTTTCGATGCCGGCGATTACGGCGCCTGCGAGGTCGCGGTCGCCGACATCGTCAAGGCGCACGGGCCGGTCGGCATTCTCGTCAACAACGCCGGCATCACCCGCGATGCGACACTCGCGCGCATGACGCGCGAGATGTGGGACGCGGTGATCGCGACCAATCTCACCTCCTGCTTCAACCTCTGCAAGCTCACCTTCGATGCGATGCGGACGCTGAAATTCGGCCGCGTCATCAATATCAGCAGCATCAACGGCCAGGCCGGACAATATGGGCAGGTGAATTATTCCGCCGCCAAGGCCGGCATGATCGGCTTCACCAAGGCTTTGGCCCAGGAAGGCGCCCGCCATGGCATCACCGTCAACGCCATCGCCCCAGGTTACATCGATACCGAGATGGTGCGCGCGGTGCCGGAGGAGGCGCTGCAGAAGGTGATCGCGAAAATCCCTGTCGGCCGCCTCGGCGATGTCGAGGAGATCGCCCGCAGCGTGGTGTTTCTCGCCGGCGAGGCGGCCGGTTTCATCACCGGCGCGACATTGACCATCAATGGCGGCCAATACATGACCTGAGCGCCATTAATCGAAATGTAGCACTTCGACGCTAAACTGTTCCCCGGCCGCAAGGAGGGGGACAATGCCTCTGGATGCTCATTCTGATCGGGCAGGGATCGATAGGCCGGGCGAGGTACTGGCCGCGGGTGCCGCGGCGCCCGCCCCGGCGCGCATCATCGCCGCCATCGCCGAGGATATTGGCCGGCTTTCGGTCGATATCGCCGATCTCGTCGGCGATGTGCAGGAGGTCAACGCCCATCTCGAGGGGCAGTCCCGGCAGGTCGGCGCGATCGGCGCCGCGAGCGCCGAGATCGTCGCGAGCAACCGCCTGATCGCCGAGACGGCGGCGGAAAATGCCCGCATGGCGGCGGCGGCGCGCCAGGATACCGAGATGTCCGCCGCCGAGGTGCGGGCCTCCTTGGGCGCGATCGAACGGCTGGTCGCCGCCGCCGGCACGATCCGGAGCCAGGTCGGCGCTTTCGGGGAGGCCATCGCGACGGTCGGCAAGGTCTCCCAGAATATCGACCGCATCGCCCGCCAGACCAATCTTCTCGCGCTGAACGCGACGATCGAGGCGGCACGGGCCGGCGAGGCCGGGCGCGGCTTCGCGGTCGTCGCCAGCGAGGTCAAGGCGCTCGCCAAGCAGACCAGTGCCGCCACCGCCGAAATCGGCGCGACCCTCGCCGCCCTCACCAATGCCTTGCAACTCCTGCTCCGCCACGCCGATGACGGCGCCCGCGAGGCGCATGAGGTGGGGAAAAGCGCCGATGTCATCAATCAGGCGATGCAGACGGTGAGCGGCGCGGTCGCGGCGGTGGAGACCAATGCCGGGCGGATCGGCGGCGCGACCCATGAGATCACCGCCCGCTGCGAGCAATTCGCGATCCTGGTCGAGGAGATGCAATCCGGCATCACCCGCTCGGCGGCAACGCTCGCGACGGCCGCCGGCCGCGGCGACAAGCTCCTGGAAGCAAGCGAGCGGATCATGGCCCGCACCGCGGATTCCGGCTATGAGACGGTGGACAGCAAATTCATCGCCGCCGCGCAAGACACCGCAGCAAGAATCGAGGCGGCTTTCGCCGACGCCTTGAGCGCCGGGGCGATCACCGAGGCCGATCTTTTCGACAAGGATCTCCGCCCCATCCCCGGCACCGATCCGCAGCAATTCATGGCCCGCTACATCGCGTTTCTCGACCGCGTCTTGCCGCCGATCCATGATCCGGTGCTGGCGCTCGATCCGCGCATCGTCTGGTGCGCCTGCACCGACCATAATCTCTTGATCCCGACCCATAACCCGCAATATCGCAAGCCGCACGGGGCGGATCCGGTCTGGAACGCCGCCAATGGCCGCAACCGCCGCCGCTATAACGACAAAACAGCGCATGCGGTGACGACGAACGCGGCCCCGTTTCTGCTGCAGACCTATCGCCGCGACATGGGCGGCGGCAAATTCGCCCTCATGAAAGACGCATCCGCCCCGATCCGGGTGAATGGCCGGATCTGGGGCGGCTTGCGGGTCTGTTACCGGACCTGAGGGTTATTGCATCGGCCCCGGCGGCGACCACTGGAAGGTTTTGCGGTGGCAGGGGTAGGTGTTGATGAAATAGCGCAAAACCCCGCTCGCCGCCGGCTCGTCGAGATATTGCGGATTGCTCTGCACCCAGGACACCAGCCCGGCGACGGATTGGCGCCGCGTCGGCGCCGGATTGGGCAGGCAGACTTTGCGCTTGTTGTGGCGCGACCCCATCGTATCGAGGAGATGGAAATCGAGCACCGCCGCCTCATAGCCGGCGCAGAGGCTGGTCCCGGCGACGTAATAGGGATTGTCGTTACGGAGCGTGCAAGCGAGCGCGAGGTCGCGGAGATTGTGGATATCGAGTGGGCTCGCGGTCGGCATCGGCTGGGCGGCGACCGGCATGACGGTGTTGGCGGTCATGGCCTGTCCGGATGGCGCCGTGGCCCCGTTGGCCGACGATTGCGCTAAGGCCGGAGTGGCGGCCAGCAGGCCAAGGCAGCCGAGAACAGCGAGACGCATCGAAACTTCTCCGTAACGCACAGGAAAGTGAAAACAAGGGTCTGGATTTTTCCGACCGCGGCGACCCATTCTCTCCGCCGGCGGACCAAACCCGCTTCCCTGGCGTTTGTAGCGCGGGCTGGCGGGTGCGGCCGTGCATGGTTTCGTGTCGTTTTCATGACCGTTTTGTTGCGGCATGGCGCCTTGCCGGTCCGCTTTCCATGCCCTTGCCAAATCTTCCGGCACGGTGAAACCTTCACCTATGGACGAGCATCACGTCGATATCCTGGTCATCGGCGCCGGCATGGCCGGCGCCAGCGCCGCCGCCGCGCTCGCGAAGGCGGAAAGCGGGCGCAGGATCGCCCTCATCGAGGCCGAGGACACGCCCGGCTATCACAGCACCGGACGCTCGGCGGCGATCTGGATCCTCAATTACGGTCCCCCCGATGTCCGTGTCCTGACCCGGCTTTCCCGCGGTTTTTTCGACACGCCGCCGCCCGGCTTCGCCGATCACCCGCTGACCCATCGCCGTGGCGTGCTGTTTCTCGCCCCGCCCGAACAGGCGCAGGCGCTCGCGACCTTGCTTTTCGCGGGGGACGCGGTGCGCGAGATCGCGCTCGCCGAGGTCGCGCGCCTTGTGCCGGCGCTGCGCCCGGGCCATGCCATCGGCGCGGCGATCGAGGATGACGCCTTCGATATCGACGTCGCCGCCTTGCATCAGGGATTCTTGCGCGCCTTCCGCCGCGCCGGCGGCCAACTCGCGCTCCATGCCCGTGCCGGCGCGATGGAACGCAGCCAGGGGCTGTGGCGGGTCGCGACCGAAGGCGGCGAGCGGTTCCTCGCCCCGATCGTCGTCAACGCCGCCGGCGCCTGGGGCGATGAGGTCGCGCGCGCCGCCGGCGTCGCCCCGCTCGGCCTGGTGCCCAAGCGCCGCACCGGCGCGATCATCGACCCCGCCCCCTTCGCGGTCGCCGACTGGCCGTTGGTGCAGGACGTGGTGCAGAGCTGGTACGTGCGTCCGGAAGCACGCACCCGGCTCATGGTGACGCCGGCGGACGCGACCCCGACCCACCCGCATGACGTGCAGCCGGACGAGATCGATATCGCGATCGGGATCGACCGCATGCAGCAGGCGCTGGCGATCGAGGTGCGGCGCATCGAGCGGAGCTGGGCGGGTTTGCGCAGCTTCACCCGAGATGGCAGCCTCGCCTTCGGCTGGGACCGCGACGCGGAGGGGTTTTTCTGGTGCATCGGCCAGGGCGGCTACGGCATCCAGACCGCGCCGGCGGCCGGCGCGCTGGTCGCGGCGATGGTCCTCGGGCGCGATGCCGGCGACGCCGGAGAGATCATCGCCGGCATCGACCCCGGCCGCTTCGCCCCGCCAGGGTCAGCGCCCCGCGAGGTATAAGGCGCTAAGGGCTTGTGGAGAATTTATCGCATCAAGCCAACGCCAGGGCGCTGCCCTGGACAAACTGGGGCCAGCGGCCCCAGACCCGCATCCCGGAAAGGATTGCAAAGGCTCCGCCTTTGCTCGGGTCCAGGGGTGAAACCCCTGGCCTAAATGATGACTCTGCCCCGCGCCTTCCGGAGACTGTGAAAATGACGCATTTATTTCTCAACAAGCGCTAAAAGCCTTCCAGCACGATTTTGCCACGCATCTTGCCGCTTTCGATGAGGCGATGGGCGAGGGTCAGATTGACGGCGTTGATGCGACCGAGATGCTCGGCGAAAATCGTGTCCACGACCCTCTCATCGACGAGGGCCGCCACTTGTTCCAGAATATGCTGCTGCTCGGCCATGTCCGGGGTCTCGAACAGGCCGCGGGTGAACATCGCCTCCCAGTGCAGCGACACCGATTTCTGCTTGAGGTCGCGGACATCGATCGGCGCCGGATCGTCGATCAGGCCGATCCGCCCCTGTGGGCGGATGGCGCGGACCATCGCCGGCCAGTGCTGGTCGGAGGCGTTGGTCGCGAAGATGAAATCGACGGCGCGAAAACCGAGATCGCCGAGCTGGGCCGGGATGTCGCCCTGATAGTCGATGACGTGATGGGCGCCGAGACGATGGCACCAAGCGACGCTTTCCGGACGGCTCGCGGTCGCGATGACGGTGAGAGCGGTGAGACGGCAGGCAAGCTGGATCGCCATCGAGCCGACCCCGCCGGCGCCGCCGATGATCAAAAGGCTTCCCGCCGCCGTGCGCGGCACCTGGAGGCGGTCGAACAGCATCTCCCAGGCGGTGATCGTCGCCAGCGGCATGGAAGCCGCCTCGGCGGGACTGAGCCGGCGCGGCCGGCGCCCGACCAGGCGCTCATCGACGAGCTGGTATTCGGCATTGGCGCCGGCGCGGTTGATGGCGCCGGCGTACCAGACCTCGTCGCCGACGCCGAAATGCGTCACCCCGGCGCCGAGCGCGCGCACCACCCCGGCGGCGTCGAAGCCGAGCACCCGGGGCTCGCCGACCGGGTCGGCATGGCGGCGAAGCTTGGTATCGACCGGATTGACCGCGACCGCCTTGACCTCGATCAACAGATCGCGCTTGCGCGGCGCGGGATCGGGAAGGGTGGTGTCGAGCAGGGCGTCTTCGGCGTCGATCGGGCGGCAATGGGTATAGACGACGGCCTTCATGGCGTTCGCTCCCCCGGAGTTTGTGGCGCCTATCAGAGCACAGGCCGGCCGCTTGGCAAGCCACAATGCCGCGCATCGGGCGGATTTTCCGGCGCGCCGATCAGCCGATCCTGAGCAGGCGCGCGCCCTCGCCGGTGAGCCAGCGCATGCCCTCCGCCCGCCACGGCGTCAATGTCTCGACCAGCGCCCAGAAACGCGGCCCGTGATCCATGTGGCGAAGATGGGCGACCTCATGGGCGGCGACATAATCCTGCACGAAGGGGGGCGCCATGACCAGGCGCCAACTGAAACTCAACACCCCGTCGCGGGCACAGCTTCCCCAGCGCGTTCTGGTGTCCTTGACGGCGATGCGCGCCGGACGCCGCTCGATCATCGTCGCCTTGGCCACCGCCAGCGCGGTCAGGCGCCGGCCCGCCTCGGCGCGCAGGAAATCGCCGACCCGCCGGGTCAGGAACTCCGTCCCGCCGGTGACGTAAAGCGTCCCCGCCGCCACCCAGGCGCTGCCCCGCGCGCCACTGGGGTTATCACCGTTGGGGTCGCCCTTCGGCAAATGGCGGATGCGATGGGCGACGCCGTCGATCGGGATCTCGGCGCCATCGGCGAAGGCGACGGCGCGGGGCAGGGCGGCGATGCGCTCGGCGACCCAATCGGCATGGGTCATGAGGAGGGCCATGCCCGCCCGTCGCCCGGCCCGCGCCGGCAGCGTCACCACGACACCGCCGCCGCGCGGATCGATGCGCAGGCTGACCCGCCGCGCCTGGGCGTGCCGGCGCCAGCGCACCAT
Source organism: Pseudomonadota bacterium (assembly GCA_021851785.1). Taxonomy (GTDB): domain Bacteria; phylum Pseudomonadota; class Alphaproteobacteria; order Acetobacterales; family Acetobacteraceae; genus Acidibrevibacterium. Next base: position 146,873 of record JAJZBV010000001.1, on the reverse strand, counting down.
GGTCGGCCCGCCGGGCAGGGCGAGAATCTCCTCCATCGCGTCCATGCCGGCAAATCTGCCGGGTTTCCGAGCCTCCCGCAACCGCGACGTCCGCTACATCCCGAGCGCGCGGCGATAGAGATCGAGCAGGGTCTCCTGTTCCTCGATCTCGGCCGGCTGCTGGCGGCGGAGGCGGATCAACTGGCGCAGCACCTTGACGTCGAACCCGGCCGATTTGGCTTCGGCGAACACGTCCTTGATGTCGTCGGCGAGGGCCTTCTTCTCCTCCTCCAGCCGCTCGATCCGCTCGACGAGGCTGCGCAACCGCTCGCCGGCGATGCCGCCGGTAGTGGTGTCCGCCGGGGTCTCCTTGGTCACATCCCTGAGAGCCATGCCGCCTCCGCCATGCCGCGTATTTGATCGGGGGCCGGGGTAGCTTGCCGGCGCCCCAGGGTCAATGACGGGTCAATGACGGGGTCAATGGCCGGGATGCGATTTGGCCAGCGCCGCCCGCTGCGCCTCGCTCGCCGGGGTCTGATGTTTCGCCTGCCAGTCCTTGTAGGGCATGCCGTAGATGATCTCCCGCGCCGCGGGGTCGGTGAGCGCGAGGCCGGCTTCCTCGGCCGCCTCGCGATACCAGCGCGAGAGGCAGTTGCGGCAGAATCCGGCGAGGGTCATGAGATCGATGTTCTGGACATCGCTGCGCTCGCGGAGATGGGCGACGAGACGGCGGAAGGCGGCGGCCTCGAGCGCTATGCGCGTCGCGTCATCGGCGATCGGCTGGGTCATGGCGGGTCTCCTGAGACGAAAGATTGCTCTCCAACATGGCGCGGCGCGCGCGGTTTCGCCATAGTGGCGGCGGATCAGGAGGCAGGAACGGCATGGCGTGGGAGGAAAAGGCGGCGCGAGAGGTTTTGCGGGCGGTGTTCGATGCCGCCGTCGCCAGCGCCGATCCGCGCCGCGCGCTCGCCGCCCACCTGCCGGCGCCGCCGCGCGGCCGCGTGGTGGTGGTCGGGGCCGGCAAATCGGCGGCGCTGATGGCGCAGGCGGTGGAAGCGGCCTGGCCGGAGGTTTCGCTCTCCGGCCTCGTCGTCACCCGCTACGGCCATGCCGTGCCGACGCGAAGGATCGAGGTCGTCGAGGCCGCCCACCCGGTGCCGGATGCCGCCGGCGAGGCCGCCGCCCGGCGCATCCTCGGCCTGGTGCGGGGCTTGCGGTCCGAGGATCTGGTGCTGGCGCTGATTTCGGGCGGCGGCTCGGCGCTGCTCGCGCTGCCGGCGCCGGGGGTGACGCTGGCCGATAAACAGGCGATCAACCGCGCGCTCCTCGCCTCCGGCGCCACGATCGGCGAGATGAACACGGTGCGCAAACATCTCTCGGCGATCAAGGGCGGGCGTCTCGCCGCCTGCGCGCGCCCGGCGCCCCTCGTCACGCTCGCGATCAGCGACGTCCCCGGCGACGATCCGGCGGTCATCGCCTCCGGCCCGACCGTCCCTGACCCTTCCACCACCGCGGAAGCGCGTGAAATTCTCGCCCGCTACCGCATCATCCCGCCCGCCGGCGTCGCCGCCCATCTCGCCGGCGCCGGCGCCGAGACGCCCAAGCCCGGCGATCTGCCCCACGCCGCCTTCCAACTCATCGCGACCCCGGCCCTCGCCCTTGCCGCCGCCGCCGCGCGCGCGCGCGAAGCCGGGCTCGCGCCGCTCATCCTCGGCGATGCGCTGGAGGGCGAAAGCCGCGAACTCGGCACCGTGCTCGCCGGCATCGCGACCAGCGTGCGCCGGAACGGCCTGCCGCTGGCGCCGCCGGCGCTGCTGCTCTCGGGCGGGGAGACGACGGTGACGCTCGCCGCCGACGCCGCCCCCGGGTGCGGCGGGCGCAATACCGAATGCCTGCTCGGCCTCGCCATCGCGCTCGCGGGGGCTCCCGGCATTTTCGCCCTCGCCGGCGACAGCGACGGCATCGACGGCACCGAGGACGCGGCCGGCGCGATCATCACCCCCGACACCCTGGCCCGCGCCCGCGCCGGCGGGCTCGACCCGCGCGCTGTCCTCGCCGCGCATGACAGCTACGGCCTGTTCGCGGCGCTCGGCGATCTCGTCGTCACCGGCCCGACGCTGACCAACGTCAACGATATCCGCGCGATCCTGATCGCATGACGGGAAGGCCACAGACCGGATGATTTCACAGCCCCACCCCCATCTCCGCCGCCGCCGCCGCACCAAGATCATCGCCACCATCGGTCCCGCGAGTTCGACGCCGGAAATTCTGGCGCGGCTGTTCCAGGCCGGGGCGGACGTGTTCCGGCTCAATTTCTCGCACGGCACGCATGAGGACCACGCCGCGCGGATCCAGGCGATCCGCGCCCTGGAAGCGGAATTCGGTCGGCCGATCGGCATTCTCGCCGATGTCCAGGGGCCGAAGCTCCGCGTCGGGCGGTTCGGCGGCGGGCGTGTGCATCTACAGACCGGGCAGGAATTCCGCCTCGACCTCAACCCGACGCCGGGCAATTCCCGTCGCGTCGAATTGCCGCATCCGGAAATCATCGCCGCCGCGCGGATCGGCACCATGCTCCTGCTCGACGACGGCAAATTGCGCCTCCGCGTCACTCACACGCGCGATGATCATCTCGAGACCGAGATCGTGGTCGGCGGGCCGCTTTCCGACCGCAAGGGCGTCAATGTCCCCGATATCGTGCTGCCGATCCCGGCGCTCACCGCGAAGGACCGCGCCGATCTCGCCTTCGCCCTCGATCACGGCGCCGATTGCATCGGCCTCTCCTTCGTCCAGCGCCCCGAGGATGTCGCCGAGGCGCGCGAGATCGCCGCCGGGCGCGCCTGGATCATGACCAAGCTCGAAAAGCCGCAGGCGCTCGACAATCTCGACGCCATTCTCGCGCTCTCGGACGCGGTGATGGTGGCGCGCGGCGATCTCGGCGTCGAATTGCCGCCCGAGGAGGTGCCGCTCGCGCAAAAGCGCATCATCAGCGCCGCGCGCGCCCTCGGCCGCCCGGTGGTGGTGGCGACACAGATGCTGGAGAGCATGATCAACGCGCCGGCGCCGACCCGCGCCGAGGCCTCCGACGTCGCGACGGCGGTGTTCGAGGGCGCGGATGCGGTGATGCTGTCGGCCGAGACCGCCGCCGGGCAATACCCGTTCGAGGCGGTGAACATCATGGACCGCATCGTCGCCCGCGTCGAGCGCGATCCCGGCTGGCGCGCGATCACCGAGGCCGCGCGCCCGGCGCCGGAACACTCCTCCGCCGACGCCATCGCCGCCGCCGCCCGCGGCGTCGCCCACACCATCGGCGCGAAAGCGATCGCCGCCTTCACCTCCTCGGGCAGCACCGCGCTCCGCGTCGCCCGCGAGCGGCCCGATTGCCCGGTGCTTGGCCTCACCCCGGATGTCGCGACGGCGCGGCGGATGGCCTTCACCTGGGGGGTGCATGCGCTGATCACGCCGCTCACCCACTCCATGACCGAGACCGTTTCGCGCGCCGTCCGCCTCGTGCAGCAGGAGGGGTTCGCGCGGCCCGGCGAGGAGATCGTGGTGGTCGCCGGCATCCCCTTCGGCAAACCCGGCACCACCAACGCGCTCCGCGTCGCCAGCGTCAAATGAACGTGCCGAAATCCGGTTGATTTGGATCAAAGCCCTTTTACGCGGGGAAGTCCCCCATGCGTCGTGAGAGGTTTCGGGAAAGGCTTCGAAATGACCGCGGAGAGCTTCCCGGCGACGGTAATGCCCGATCCCGACTGGTGGCAGGCACTCTGGCCCCAACCCGGCCAGGTGCTCGCCGGCCTCGGGATCGCACCCGGCACGGGGATGGCCGTCGATCTCTGCTGCGGCGATGGCCTGTTCACCGCGCCGCTGGCGCGCCTGGCCCGGCATATCGTCGCCATCGACAACGATCCGCGGATGCTGGCCCTTGCACGGGAGAAAGTGGCGGCGGTCAGCGACGCTGGGGCCTGCGACTTCGTCGAAGGTGACGCCTACGACATCGCCAGGCTGGTGCGCCGCCCGGCGGATCTCGTGCTGATCGCGAACACTTTTCACGGCGTGCCTGACAAGGCACGGCTGGCCCGCGGCATTGCCGCCGTCCTGAAACCGGGCGGCTGGTTTATCGTGGTCAACTGGCACCGGCGCCCGCGCGAGGAGACGACCGTCCTCGGCCAGTGGCGCGGACCACGGACCGAGATGCGGATGACGCCGGAGGAAGTGGCGGCAGCGGTCGCCCCGGCCGGTTTTCGTCCAGCGCGCGTCGTCGAACTGCCGCCCTACCACTACGGCGCGATCTTCGAGAAACCGACCGCCTGAGGATTCGGCAACCGATGGAGAAAGCAATGTTCTGGCGAGGGCCAACATGGCGACAAAAAGCCGGCGCCGGGGTGGGCGCGACGATCGCGTTGGCGCCCATCTGGGCATGGGCGCAGACAACGGCCGAACCCTACGGATATGGGCCGGGCATGATGTCGGGCATGATGTGGGGATGGCCGGGCATGTTGTTCGGGCCAGTGTTCATGATCCTGCCGCTCGTCGTGGTGATCGTCGCCGTCGTCGTGGTGGTCCGTTGGATCGGCGGGCCATGGCATGCGGCGGGGCCGCCATACACCCCGCCGCCGAACCGGACGGCGCTCGATATCCTCAAGGAGCGTTTCGCCCGTGGCGAAATCGACCGGGACGAGTTCGAGGAGCGCCGCCGCCTGCTCGGAGACTGAGCCGGAAAAACCGCCTTGCGGGAGCCATCAGCGTCAAATGGCCCCGCTGATTCGACCGCAAGAAACCGAACGCGCCGCCTCGCGCGAGGCGCTAGGCAGGCTCCGCAACCGATCAGTGGAGCCTTTGCCATGGACACCACCCCCTCTTTCCGTATTCTCGGCCTCCCGGCCGAGCCATTCGCGCCGTTTTTCACGATGAGCGACGCCGAACTCGCCGCGCAGGGCGCGGTTCGCCGGATCGCCGACGACCGCGTTCCCGGCTATCCGTGCCGCGTCAGCCTCACCGACTCACATCCGGGCGATACCCTGCTGCTGATCAATCACGAGCACCATGCCGTCGACTCCCCCTACCGCATGCGATTCGCCATCTATGTGCGCGAAGGAGAGACGCGGTTCGACGCCGTGAACCAGGTTCCCGAGCAGCTTCGGCTTCGCACCCTTGCCGTCCGCGGCTTCGACGCGGCGGGGATGATGCGCGGCTGGGCCCTGGTCGACGGGCGCGAGGTCGAGACGGAGATCGTTCGCCTGCTGGCGGATAAGGAGACCGCCTATCTGCACATCCATTTCGCCGCCCCCGGCTGCTATGCGGCGAGGGTGGAGCGCGCATGAACGCTTTCCCCACCGAATCAGCCCGGAGAGACGCGATCGCCGCCCGCGACCGGGCCGCCGACGGCGCCTTCGTCTATGCCGTCACCACCACCGGCGTCTATTGCCGGCCGAGCTGCCCGGCGCGGCGCGCCAAGCCCGAACATGTCCGCTTCTTCGCCACCCCGGCGCAAGCGGCGCGGGCCGGCTTTCGCCCCTGCCGCCGCTGCCGGCCCGACGCGCCGCCGGCTGTGAGCCGCCACGCGGCCGGGGTCGAAGCCGCCTGCCGCCTGATCGAAGCGGCCGAGGAGCCGCCCGCTCTCGACGCCATCGCCGCTTGCGCCGGCCTCAGCCGGTTTCATTTCCACCGCGTCTTCAAGGCGGCGACCGGGCTCACGCCGAAAGCCTACGCCGCCGGGCTTCGTGCCCGGCGCGCCCGCGCAGCACTCGCCGCGGGTGCCTCGGTGACGGCGGCGCTCTATGACGCCGGTTTCGGCGCCAGCAGCCGGTTCTATGCCGAGGCTTCGGGCCGGCTCGGCATGGCGCCGCGGGCCTGGCGCGACGGCGGCGCCCATGCGCGCCTCCGCTTCGCCCTCGGTGAGACCAGCCTCGGCGCGATCCTGGTCGCCGCGACCGAGAAAGGCATCGCCGCGATCGATCTCGGCGACGACGCGGAGACCCTGCTTGCGCGCTTCCAGGCCCGTTTCCCCGCGGCGGTGCTGATCGGCGGTGATGCGGCATTCGAGCGCCTGATCGCCCGCGTCGTCGCCCTGGTGGAGCACCCGGAGACGACCGCCGACCTCCCGCTCGACATCAGGGGCACCGCTTTCCAGGAGCGCGTCTGGCGCGCGCTCCAGGCCATTCCGCCCGGCGCGACGGCGTCCTATGCGGCGCTCGCCGAATGCATCGGGGCAAAGGGCGCCGCCCGTGCCGTCGCCGGAGCCTGTGCCGCGAACCGGCTCGCGGTCGCCATCCCCTGTCATCGGGTGGTGCGCGGCGACGGCGCGCTCTCGGGCTACGCCTGGGGGGTTGACCGCAAGCGCGAACTGCTGGCGCGCGAGACGGCGGCGGCGGAAAACAAGCCTTGACCCAAGGAGGCGTTTTCATATAGAGCGTTAGGGGCCGTTCCTTATCGAGTTTATCAGCGACACGCGCAAGCACGGGCGCGTGGGCGATGAGGAGCGGGGCGTTTCCGCGCCGCTCGACGCATTTTCGGGTGGCGGGTCACCGCGGGGGAAGTTGCCCGGATGCCGGTTCGCGCCTGCTCTCGCCGCCCATCGCGGCGGATCTGTCCCTCCGCCGCGCGATCGGGGAAGAGGGCGCTGATCCGCGCCGCGCTGCTGCTGCTCCCCGTTCTCCTCGCCGCCTGCGCCGGCCATTCCTCGATGAACGCCCAGCAAGAGGCCGCGCGCTTCGCCGCCGAGGCGCGCCACAACTATCCGCCGCCCGGCCCGCCGAGCGACCCCTGGGGCCCTTACATCACCGAGGCGTCGCGGCGTTTCGATGTGCCGGATCGCTGGATCCGCGCGGTCATGAAGGTCGAATCCGGCGGCCACGAATTCCTCGCCGGCCGGCCGATCACCTCGCCGGTCGGGGCGATGGGGCTGATGCAGCTCATGCCGGCGACCTACGGGGAAATGCGCGCCGAAAACCATCTCGGCGACGATCCCTATGACCCGCACAACAACATCCTCGCCGGCACGGCCTATCTCCGGGCGATGTACGACCTCTACGGCATCCCCGCCTTCCTCGCCGCCTATAACGCCGGCCCGCGCCGGCTCGATGGCTATCTCGCCGGCAATGCGCCGCTGCCCGATGAGGCGAGGCGCTATGTCGCGATGATCGCCCCGGCGATCGCCGGCACCTATCCGGCCCGGCGCTCGCCGGCCGAGCAGCTCGCCTATAACCGGATCCCCGATGTCGTCCCGCCGGGACGGCGCGGCAGCCACGCGCTCTTCGCCTGGAACCGTCCGCCGTCGCAACCGCAGCCCGCGCCACCGCGGCCGCTCGCCGCGCCGGTGCCGGTCGCCAGCCGCTCGCTGATCGCGCCCATCACCGTCGCACCCGTCACCGCGGCGCCGCTGCCGCCGATCCCGGCGGCGGCGCCGACCCATTCCAATCTCGCCGCCGGCGAATTCGCCGCCGCCACCCCGGCGAGTGGCGGGCATGGCGGTTCGGGCTTTCACCTGATCTCCCAGGCCGTCGCCGAGCCGCTGCCGGCGCGGCGGGACGAGGCGGCCGGGCATGAATGGGCGATCCAGGTCGGCGCCTTCGCCAGTGCCGCGCAAGCGCACAGCGCCGCCCTCGCCGCGCGTGACGCCGCCCATCTCGCCGCCGGCCAGCCGCTGGTCGGCATGGTGCAGCAGGCGCGGGCGCGGCTCTATCGCGCCCGGCTCACCGGGTTGTCGCGCGCCGGCGCGATCGATGCCTGCGAGCGCCTGGCGCGCAGCCACACCCATTGCCTCGTGCTCTCGCCGGAAGCCCAATCCTGACCCGTGCCCACCTGACCGCGCCAATCTGACCGCGTCAATCTGACCACGCCCATCTGACCACGCCCATCTGGGCGAACTTGGCGCGAACACTTTCCCGGGAAATGTCGCGCCGGCCATTGCCGCGCGCGGCGCGAACGGGCATGCCGGGTTTTTTCACCCCCATAGCCGAGGTGTCCGCATGGCGTTCTGGTCCGCGGCGAGCCACAGCCTGCTTCTCGCCTTCCCGGCGCTGTTCTCGATCGTCAACCCGATCGGCGGGGCGCTGATCTTCCGCGAGGCGACCGCCGAGCGCAGCCCTGCGGAACGCGCCTGGATCGCTGGCCGGATCGCGATCTATTCCACCCTGGTGATGCTGGGCTCGCTCCTGGCCGGAACCTACATCCTCAATTTCTTCGGCATCACGCTGGCCGCGCTCCGCATCGCCGGCGGGCTGGTGATCGCGGTCAAGGCCTGGGAACTGCTCTCCGGGCCCGAGCACAAGGCGCGGCCGGCCGAGCGGGCACAAGCCCCCGAGGGGGAAGCTGCGGCGATCGCCTTTTTCCCGCTCACCATGCCGCTCACCGCCGGGCCGGGCGCGATCTCGGTCGCGATCGCGCTCGCCTCCGAGCGGCCGCATGAGGGGGTCGCGGTCGGCGGGTTCTTTCTCGGCGTCTCGCTCGCCGCCTGCGCCTTGTCGGTGGTGATCTGGGTCATGTATCGCTCCGCCGACCGGCTGATCGGGTTTCTCGGCCCGACCGGGGTCGCGACGCTCAGCCGCCTCATCGCCTTCGTGCTGCTCTGCATCGGCACGCAGATCACCATCGACGGCGTGCAGGCGACATTGAAGCCGGTGTTCGCGCTTTAGAGCACGAACACTCTGACCGGAATCGCAGGCGTGCAAAAATATGGGTTCCGAATGGCCCCTGTCTCAAAGGGTCTGTCGCGGCGTAAGCTGACAGGGCAAACCACGGCGCGGCCGCCCGGGGCCTCGATCTCGGCGACGACCGCGGTGCCGGCGCGCGCAAGCTCCAGCACCACGCCACGGCCGGCGCCGGTGACGATCGCAACCTTGCCTTCCATCATTCCCATGTAAGCGGTCCTCAATAGCTCTTCGGCAACTCCAGCACCTTCTCGGCGATGAAGCTCAGAATCAGTTGTTCGGTGATGGGCGCGAGGCGCGTCAGCGACGCTTCGCGATAGAGACGCTCGACGTGATATTCCTTGGCGTAGCCGAAACCGCCATGCGTCATGACGGCCTGCCAGGCGGCGTCGTGGCCGGCGCGAGCGCCCAGGAACTTGGCGCTGTTGGCCTCGGCGCCGCAGGGACGCCCGACGTCGTAAAGCTCGGCCGCGCGCATTGTCATCAACCAGGAGGATTCGAGATACATCCACTTTTCGGCAAGCGGATGCTGTATGCCCTGGTTCTGACCGATCGGCCGGTCGAATACCACACGCTCCTTGGCGTAGCGGGTCGCACGCCGCAGAGCGTCCTGGCCGATGCCGATCGCCTCGGCCGCGATCAGAATGCGTTCTGGATTCAGGCTATGGAGAATGTATGAGAATCCCTTGCCCTCCTCGCCGATGCGATCTGTCTCGGGAATGAACAGGCCGTCGATGAAGATGGCGTTGGAATCGACCGCCTTGCGGCCCATCTTCGGGATGCGTTGGACGTCGATCTTGGCTCTGTCGAGATCGGCGTAGAAAATGGTGATGCCGTCAGTCGGGCGCTTGCAGTCCTCATATTTGGTCGTGCGCGTCAGCAGCATGATCTTATTGGCGACCTGCGCCGTCGAGGTCCAGACCTTCTGGCCGCGCACGACATAGCCGCCCGGAACCTTCTCGGCGAAGGTCTTGATGCGCGTCGTGTTGAGGCCGGCGTCGGGCTCGGTGAAGCCGAACGCGACCTGATCCTGGCCGGCGATGAGGCGCGGCACCCATCGCGCCTTCTGTTCGGGCGTGCCTTTGACGACGATGGGATGTGGCCCGAACAGGTTGATATGCACCGTCGAGGCGGCCGCCATCGCGCCGCCGTGGCTCGCGACCTCATGCATCATGATCGCGGCTTCTGTGACGCCGAGCCCGGCGCCGCCGTATTCCTCCGGCATGGTCATGCCGAGCCAGCCCGCCTCCGCCATCGCGCGGTGGAATTCGCGTGGAAAAGCGCCGTCATCGTCTCGGGCGAGCCAATAATCGTCGCCGAATTTTGTCACGACGGCCCGGACGCCGTCGCGGATCGCGTTGCGCTCGTCTTCCGTCGGCAGGGACCGGCTCACGGTCATAGCTTGTCTTCCCCTTATCAGATGGACGCGAGAACCTTGCGTGCGGCCTTGAGGTGCGGAATGTCGACCATCTTGCCGTCGATCCCGAGGGCGCCCGCGCCGGGATCGGCGGCGAAAGCGTCGACGATGCGTCGTGCATGGGCGATCTCGGCCTCGGAGGGCGTATAGCAGCGGTTGATGATGGCGACCTGATCGGGATGGATCGCCATGCGCCCGAGGAAACCGTCGCGGCGCGAGCGCCGGCAGTCGCGCTCCAGGCCGTCGGAATCACGAAAGTCGGCGTGGATGGTGTCGATCGGTGTCGTCTCGGCGGCGGCGGCGGCGAACAGAGATTGCGTTCGCACCATGCGGTACGGCTCGGTCCACGCGCCGTCGCTCTCGCGATTGTCGGTCGCGCCAACCGCGGCGGCTAGATCTTCCGCGCCCCAGGTGAGCGCGACAAGACGCGGATGGGCGGGCGCATAGCTCGCGAGGCCGAACATCGCCCGCGCGGTCTCGGTGGCGACGGCCGCGAGCTTGACAGAGCCGTTGGCCATGCCGGCCTTGGCCTCAAGCGCGTCAAGAAAATAGCCGAAGCGCGCGATGTCCTCGCCGCCGTTGGCTTTCGGAATGAGGAGCCCGTCGAGACCCGGCTTCACCACAGCGGCGAGGTCTTCGAGCGTCAGGGCGGTGTCGAGGGCGTTGATGCGCACGAAGAACGACCAGTCGCGCGCGGCGGGGCTTTCCAGTAGCGCGGCGACATGCTCGCGCGCTTTGGCCTTTTGCTGAGGCGCGACCGAGTCTTCCAGGTCGAGGATGAGCGCGTCAGCGCCCGCCGCTTGCGCTTTCGCAAACTTGCGCTCCGAATCGCCGGGAACGAAGAGAAGGGATCGTAGCTTCACGCGGGCTTCCTCAGCATAAGCGCGACGCGCCGGCAGGTGCAGACAACCTCGTCCCGCTGGTTGAATCCCTTGTGCGCGAAGGTGACGATGCCGTGGTTGGGGCGCGACTTGCTCTCGCGCAGCGCGGCCACTTTCGTCTCGGCCCTGATGGTGTCGCCGGCGAACACAGGTTTCGGAAACGCGACCTCCTCCCAGCCGAGATTGCCGACCGTGGTGCCGAGCGTCGTGTCCTGGACGGACAAACCGACGACGAGGCCGAGTGTGAAGATCGAGTTGATCAGCGGTTTGCCGAACTCGGTCGTCTTGGCGTATTCGTGATCGATGTGGATCGCCGCCGGATTGTAAGTCAACGACGAGAACAGGATATTGTCCATATCGGTCACGGTGCGGCGGATCTCATGCACGAAAGTCTGGCCAACCTCGAACTGCTCAAAATACTTGCCAGCCAAACACGCCTCCTCAGTGCAGCCGTCCGAAGATTGAAACGGCGGCGACGCTGTTGAACGGCGCGCCGCCGAGGTTGTGAGTGAGGCCCAGGCGGGGCGCCGCAAGCTGTCTCTCGCCGGCGCGGCCGAGCAATTGCGTGTAGATTTCGAACGCCATGCGCAGGCCCGACGCGCCGACAGGATGGCCGAAGCATTTCAGCCCGCCGTCGATCTGACATGGCTGGGTGCCGTCGCTGTCGTAACGTCCGGCGAGGATGTCAGCCGGCGCGCAGCCTTCGTCGGAGAGTCCGAGATCCTCCATCGTGACGAGTTCGGTGATCGAGAAACAATCATGGACTTCGGTCAACGAAAGCTCCTTGCGCGCCTCCTTGACGCCCGCTTCGGCATAGGCGCGCCGCGCCGCCTCGCGGGTGTTGAGGACATAAGAGCCGTCCCAGGCCCCGTAGCTCATTTCCCAACCGTGGCTCGCGGAAAGCTGCACGGCCTTCACCGTCACGGGATTGGCAACGCCCAACCCCCTTGCAATGTCCGGCGTCGTGACGATGGCGCAGGCGGCGCCGTCGGAGACGCCGCAGCAATCGTAGAGGCCGAGCGGGTCTGCTATCATCGGCGCCTTCAAGATCGTATCCATGTCGACCGCCTTGCGCAGATGCGCGCGCGGGTTCTTTGCTGCGTTCTGATGGCTTTTCCAACTCACATGCGCCATGGCGCGCTTGAGGTCGTCGCCATTCAGGCGGTGTTTCGCAGTATAGGCGCCCGCCAATTGCGCGAACGAGCCCGGAGCGGAGCCGTAGGGCAGCCAGAGATCGTTGGCTAACCCTTTCGTGCGTAGCGGCAGGCCTCCATAGCCGGTGTCCTTTAGCTTCTCGACGCCGAGCGCGAGCGCGAAGTCGACGGCGCCGGCGGCTACGGCGTAAACCGCCGCGCGCAGGGCTTCCGTGCCGGTCGCGCACATGTTCTCGACGCGGGAGACGGGGATTGTCTTCAGGCGCAGCGCGTGCGCGAGCGGGAGCGCACTGTTGCCGACGTTGATGTCGTCGAGCGCATTGCCCATCCAGGCGGCCTGAATGTCCGAGCGCGCGACGCCTGAGTCCGCCAACGCCTGCTCGAACGCATCGACAATGAGATCTTCCGGCCCCTTGTCCCAATGCTCGCCGAAGGCCGTGCATCCCATGCCAATTATGGCGACCTTGTCCTTGATGCCGCTCGCCATGTTTCAGCCTCCGAGCGTCGGGCGCTCAGCGGGCGCCGCCTTCCAGAAATAGGTGCGAAACCCACGCCGCCGGTCGTGCGATTTGATGCGCAAGCGCATGGCGACCCGGTCGCCGACGGAGAAGCCCCGCGCGTCGGCGTCGGTGAACTCCATCATCACCCGCGCGCCATTGTTGAATTGCGCGAGGCCGAACCAGAACGGCGGATCCGGCGTGTAGTTGAGCCGGTCGGCGGTGACGGACACGATGCGCGCGGGTTCGTCGGCGAGCCGCACGTCCTGCATCGCCTCCGGGCCGTCCGCGTCGGGCCGCACCGGGATCCGACTCTTGGGAAATTGAACGTTGCCGGCACAGTCGCGTCCGCCGATGAAGCCGAGCGTGTCGCGTCCGTAGCGGTCGAGCACCGTCGCCTGCGCTTTCTGTTCGAACTCCGAGCGGACGCCCCAGTCGAGATCCAGCGCGCCATTCAGGCTCAGGAAGCGAACATAATCGGCCAGAAGCGCGCCTTCGTTCAGCGCCGCCTCGGCCAGCTCGGCGCCCGGCATGGACCCTGTCGTCTCGAATACGAGCGCATCGCACCCGCTGCCGAAGCCGGTAAGCAGAATGCGCTCGCCAGGCTTGGCGCGCGCGGTTGCGAGCGCGAAGGCGAACAAAGCGTGCGCGGCGCCGAGATCGCCGAGTTTGGCGGAGATCTCGCTCGCGTGATTGGGGGCGGAAATCTTCGTCGCGCGGGAAATGTCGCGCCAGAGGCCCGCAACGGGTTCAGGCGCCGCGACGTGATGAATGTCGCCGCCAGAAAGGCCGGCGGATTCGAGCGCGCGGCGGATCGTCGGGACGAGGACGTGCGCGGCGGCGCCTTCTTTCACGAAACGCTCTTCGGCCGGGTAGGGCTCCGGATGTTCGCGCGAGGCGTAGGTGTCGACGAGATCATAGGAGAGGCTGGCCCAACCGATGAACCGCGCCGGCGCCTCGTCGGCGACCCAGGCGGCCGCTCCGCCGTCGCCCTGGGCGAGGTGCGCCGCCGCGCCGGGCCGCGCCGGCCGGCGCTCTCCGGCGGCGATCAACGCCGATCCCCGCGCGAGCAAGGCGTCGAGCAGCGCGGACACGGCGCATCTGCGTGAGCCCGCGACATCGCGAGTTCGCGTCTCGCGCGGCAATCCCAGCGCATCGACGGCCAAGGTCGCGTGCAGTCGCTCGAAGAACGGCGCGGAGGTGGAGGCGAATATCAACGTATCCAGCGCAGCGGCGCCGCCCCGCGCGGCCTCCACCGCGAAAGTGAAGGCGTCCTCGTCCCAACCGCCAACCGCCCGATAACCGTCGCGGCGGCCGGCCAGACCGGAGAACTTGAGCGCGCGCGCCGCGGCGGCGCAATCGAGCCGCAGCAATGGCGCATAGACGCCGACTCGCGCAACGCCTCGCATCTCTTCCTCTGCTCTCAAGCGCTCGCTCCCGTTTGTCGCTTCCAACCTTGACAGCTTTCTCCGGTTTTGTAAACTAGCTTACGAACTCGCGTCGGCAAGGCGCAGAGATGAGCAAAATGCGGGAGGCTGGCCCTCGTGAGCAAGGATATTTTTCGTGAGGGCGCGTTAGCCGGCAAATCCGTATTGGTGACGGGCGGCGGCGGCGGTCTTGGGCTGGAGATCGCCAAGGCGCTCGCGGCCAAGGGCGCGAAGGTTCACATTTGCGGGCGCAGGCCGGCGGTGCTGGAGACCGCGGCCGAGGCGATCGCAGCCGGCGGCGCCCTCCCGGCATCGCACCACGTCTGCGACGTCCGCGACGCCGATCGGGTTGAAGCGATGATGGACGCGATCTGGAGCGAGGGCCCGCTCACGGGCCTCGTCAACAACGCCGCGGCCAACTTCATAACGCCGACGAAGGATCTGAGTCCGCGCGGCTTCCGCGCCGTGACCTCCACCGTGATGGACGGCAGTTTCCATGCGACGCTCGCCGCCGGAAAGCGTTGGATCGCCGGCGGACTGAAGGGCGCCGTCGTCAGCAATCTCGTAACGTGGGTGTGGACCGGCTCGGCCTATGTCGTGCCCTCCGCGATGGCGAAGACCGCGCTGCACGCGATGACGATGTCGCTCGCCGTCGAGTGGGGGCGCTACGGCATCCGGCTGAACGCCACGGCGCCGGGGCCATTCCCCACCGAAGGCGCCTGGGAGAAGCTGAACCCGCTTCCCGCTGTCGGCTCCTCGGCGACGGGGGCGGAGACGATCCCGCTCGGACGCTACGGACGCATTGAGGAACTGCAGAACCTCATCGTATTTCTGTTGTCTGACGCCTGCGAGTTTCTAACCGGCCAGACGATCGCGATCGATGGCGGCCAGCACCTCGCGGGGCCGGCGACCTTCGCCGACCTCGGCAGGCTTACGGACGAGCAATGGCGCGCGGCGCGCGAGGCGATTCGGCGTGCTTCTGACCGCGACAAGGCGCAGCGGGCGGGCGCCTAAGTTCAGGATGAAACAGATATGATCGAACGATCGCTTTTTTCCGAGGAGCACGAAATCTGGCGCGCGACGGTGCGCCGGTTCGTCGCGGAGGAGATCGTCCCCCATCACACGAAATGGGAGGAGGAAGGCATAGTGCCGCGCGAGCTTTGGTTGAAGGCGGGTGAGAGAGGGCTCCTGTGCTGCACGGTGCCGGAGGAATACGGCGGCATGGGGCTCGATTATCTGTTCGACGTCGTCGTCTTCGAGGAACTGTGGCGGGTGGGCGCCAGCGGCCCCGGCTTTTTGATCCATACCGATCTGGTCGCAACCTATATCCTCTCCTTCGGCTCGGAGGAGCAGAAACGTCATTGGCTGCCGAAGATGGTGCGTGGCGAGGCGATCGGCTCGCTCGGCATGACGGAGCCGCATGCCGGGAGCGACCTGAAGGCGGTGCGGACGCACGCGCGCCGCGACGGAAGCCAATTCATCATCAACGGTCAGAAGGTGTTCATCTCGAACGGCCAGCTCTGCGACGTCATCGTGCTCGCGACCAAGACGGATTCGGGAGCAGGCGCCAAGGGCGTCACCCTGTTCCTGGTCGAATCGAACCGGCCGGGCTTCACGCGCGGGCGCAATCTCGAAAAGCTCGGCATGAAGGCGCAAGACACGTCGGAGCTGTTCTTCGAGGACGTGCGCATCCCAGCGTCCAACATGCTCGGCGGCGAGGGGCAGGGCTTCGCGCTGATGATGACCAAGCTGCCGCAGGAGCGCCTCGCGCAGGCGATCCGCTCGGCAACGGTCACTGAGACGGTCATCGAGTGGACGGCCGACTACACTGCCGAACGTAAAGCGTTCGGGCAGACGATCGCCGATTTCCAGAACACGCAGTTTGTGTTGGCGGATTTGAAGGCGCGCGCGACGATGGCGCGCGTGTTCACCGACAAATGTGTCGATCTGTTCCGGCAGGGCAGGCTCGACGCGGTCGACGCCGCGATGGCCAAGCTTGTCACCTCCGAACTGCACTGCGAGGCGGTCGACAAGTGTCTGCAATTGTTCGGCGGCTGGGGCTACATGTGGGAATATCCGATCTGCCGCGCCTATGCTGACGCGCGCGTCGTCAAGATCGCCGGCGGTTCGGTCGAAGTCATGAAGACGATCATCGCGCGCGACATGTTCAAGGGGCGGCTCGCGCAGCGAGCGCGGCGCGACTGAGGCGAGATCTTGACCAGGGACCTCAACACCGGCCTTCGCTTCGGCTTCCTCATCCACGACGTCTCTCGGCTGCGGCGCGTGGCGGTGGACCGGGCGCTGAAGCCGCTCGGCATCACGCGCGCGCAATGGTGGGTGCTAGCCTTTCTTTCGCGGCGCGACGGCATGACGCAGACGGCGCTCGCCGCCGATCTCGATCTGACCAAAGTCGCGGTCGGCGGCCTGCTTGACCGCATGGAGGCGTCGGGTTTCGTCGAGCGGCGCGCCGACCAGAGCGACGGGCGCGCGCGGCGGGTTTGTCTGACGCGCGCGGGCGCCAAGATGGTGACCGCCATCCGCGAGAGCGTCGAGACGGTCGAACTCGACATCCTGAGCCGAGTTCCCGACGAGGCGCTCATGCAAGCGACCGAAACGCTGCGCACGCTCAAGGAAACTTTGCTGGAAATTCTCGGCGGCGAGCCCGAGGCGGGTACGACGGTCGAAATAGAGAACCTGGCTTGAGAGGAGATAAATCTGTGCGTGGATTGAAGGACAAAGTCGCCGTCGTCACCGGCGGCGGTCAGGGAATCGGGCGGGCGTTGACGCTGCGGCTCGCCGAGGAGGACTGCAAGGTCGCGATCTTCGACCTCAAGCTGGAGGCCGCGCGCGAGACCGAGAAGCTGGCGCCGGAAGGGCGCGTGAAGGGCTATGAACTCGATGTCGGCGACTATGGCGCGGTGGCCGCGGCGGTGGCGAAAGTGGAGGCCGAACTCGGCCCGATCTGGGCCCTCGTCAACAACGCCGGCTGGGATCGGCCTGCGCCGTTCCTCTCCACCGATCAGGCGTTGTGGGACAAGATCATCCGCATCAATCTCTACGGTCCGCTCAACACGCACCACGCGGTCGCGCCGCTGATGGTCAAGCGCGGCGGCGGTCGCATCATCAACATCGCCTCGGACGCGGCGCGCGTCGGCACGAGCAACGAAGCTGTCTATTCCGCCTGCAAGGGCGGCGTCATCAGCTTCACCAAATCGCTGGCGCGCGAGCTTGCCACCAAGGGCGTGCTGCTCAACGCCGTCTGCCCGGGCCCGACCAATACGCCGATGATGGCGTCGGTTCTGGGCGAGGGCGAGCAGGCTGTGAAGTGGAAGGATGCGATGGTGCGCGGCATTCCGCTGAAGCGCATGGGCGAACCCGACGACTACGCCGGCATCGTCGCTTTCCTCGCCTCCGACGACGCCAGTTTCATAACCGGCCAGACCTTCTCGGTCGCTGGCGGCATGAACATGATCTGACAAAGGAGTCCGATATGGCCAACGCCTCCGCCTTCGAGGACATTCTCTACGAAAAGCGCGACAATCGCGCCGCCTGGATCATCATTAACCGGCCGAAGCTCTACAACGCCTTCCGCGCCCAGACGATGGAGGATCTGATCAGGGCTTTCCAGTTGGCTGGCTATGACAAGTCGGTCTCGTCGATCGTGCTGACTGGCGCCGGCGACAAGGCCTTCTGCACCGGCGGTGATCAGAGCGCGCATGAGGGACAGTACGACGGGCGCGGCATCGTCGGCCTGCCCATCGATGAGTTCCAATCCGTCATCCGCGACGTGCCGAAGCCGGTGATCGCGCGCGTCAACGGTTTCGCCATCGGCGGCGGTCATGTCTTCGCGACCTTGTGCGATCTCACCATCGCCGCCGAAACGGCGAAATTCGGACAGGTCGGTCCCAAGGTCGGCTCGATCGATGGCGGCTGGGGCACGGCGATGCTGGCGCGCCACATCGGCGACAAACGCGCGCGAGAAATGTGGTATCTCAACGAACAATATACCGCACAACAGGCTTATGAGATGGGCCTCGTCAACAAGGTCGTGCCGCTCGCCGACCTCGATGCCGCCGTCAAGGCCTGGACCGACATTCTCGCCGAGCGTTCGCCGACCGCGCTTGCGCTCGCCAAGCGCTCGTTCAACGCCGACAGCGAGAATATCAGAGGCATCAGCCTGGCGATGCTCAATGCGGTCAAGCTGTTTTACGAGACAGAAGAGTCCAAGGAAGGCGTGAACGCGTTCAAGGAGCGCCGCAAGCCCGACTTCCACAAATATGTGAAATAACGCGGTGGCCCCGCGCCGCCTCGATCCCGACAATCTCGCCGCGGCGCTGCCGTGCGGCGGGCGCGTGCTGGTCGGGGCGTGCTCGGGGGAATCGCTTGTGCTGGGCGAGGCGGTCGCGTGGGCCGGCGCCGCACTGGGGCCGATGACGTTCACCGGCGTGTTCGTGCCCGGTCTCAATACGCGCGCCTATCTCGCTAACCCGCTCTGCCGCGTCGAAACGTTCTTCCAGACGCCGCGGCTCAAGGCCGCGGGCGAAGCCGCGAAATTTTTGCCGCTCTGCTACGCCGACATTTTCGCGCGGCTGCAGACGATCCGCATCGACGCCGCGCTGTTCATGGCGACGCCGCCGGACGCGGAAGGGTTTTGCGGGTTCGGCCCCATCGTCGATTTCCTCGCCGCGCTTTGGCCGCGGATCCCTGTGCGGATCGCGCATATCAATCAACGGCTGCCGCGAGTCGCCGGTCCCTGTCGGATTCCATTCGAGCAACTGACCGCCTATGTCGAGGCCGATCAGGACCTACTGGAAATCCCCGACGCGCCGGACGACGAGGTCTCCCGCGCCATTGGCGAGCATATCGCCCGTTTCGTGCCCGACGGCGCCACCATTCAGACGGGTCTGGGCAAGATCCCCGGCGCCGCGCTGCGGGCGCTACGCAACAGGCGCGGCCTGAAGATACATTCCGGCCTGATCCCCGAGGCGGTCTGCGATCTCGAGGACGCGGACGCGCTGGCCGAGGGGACGGTGGTCACCGGCGGCGTGGCGATAGGATCGCGGCGCCTGTATGGCCGCGTCCACGGCGCCGCCTACCGCTTCCTGCCGGTTTCCTATACCCACGCGCCGGGCGTGCTGATGCGGCTGGAGAACCCGATTGCGATAAATTCCGTGCTCGAGGTCGATCTGTTCGGACATGCCTACGCCGAGTTTGGTGCCGGCGGCCTCATGTCGGGACCGGGCGGCGCGTCGGATTTCGCGCGCGGCGTCTGGGCCGCCGGAGGCCTGCGCATCGTCGCGCTTGCCGCCTCGGCCGCGAAGGGCAGCATCAGCCGTATCGTCGCGCCGGGCGCGGCGCAGGGTCCGGTCTCGCTCGGACGCATGGACACCGACATCGTCGTCACCGAACACGGGGCCGCGGATCTTCGCGGGCTCGATCACCATGAGCGTGCGCGCGCGCTGATCACGATTGCGCCACCTGACCATCGCGACCGTCTTGGCGAGCAATGGCGGGAGGTCGCGCGGAAGTTCTGAAAAGCAAACGGACATTGGAGGAAAGACGTGGCACAACGCAAAGTTATCATCAGTTGTGCGGTGACTGGCTCGATCCATACGCCGTCGATGCCGCCGCACCTGCCCGTGACGGCGAAGGAAAGCGCGGAAAGCGCGATCGGCGCGGCGGAAGCGGGCGCCGCCATCGTCCATCTGCACGCGCGTAACCCGCAGGACGGCCGACCCGACCAGAGTCCGGAGGCGTTCGAGCCGTTTCTCCGCGTCATCAAGCAGTCCTCGAATGTCGTCGTCAATCTGACGACCGGCGGTTCGCCTTACATGACGGTCGAGGAGCGCGTTCGGCCGGCCAAGAAGTGGCGGCCGGAGATCGCCTCGCGCAACATGGGCTCGATGAATTTCGGCCTGTTCCCGATGCTCAAGCGCTACAAGGAGTTCAAGCACGAGTGGGAGCCGAAGATGCTGGAGGGCTCGCACGATCTCGTGGGTCGGCCGTCCCGACGACGACATGGGCGAGCGCGTGCATGCTATCGTCGAAGCCGACGACACGGGGTTGAGCCTCGCGACCTTGCGCGATTTCCTGGCGCCCCATCTCAGTCGCGACAAACACCCCCGCTCGCTCGAAATCCAGACGGCTCCGGCGCGCGACGACGCCGGAAAGGCGCGCAAAGCCATGCTTAAGGAAACGCAGAAATGAAAACGCCGCCGCCCCTCTCGGAATTTCACGTCGAATTTCCCGGCAACGGGCTCGCGCACATTGTGTTCGACGCTCCGGGCCGCTCGATGAACGTGTTCTCGGAAGCGGCCATCCTCGACATTGGTCGCGTCGCCGGTTGGCTGGAGCAGGCGGACGTCAAGGGCGCGCTGATCCGGTCGGGCAAGCCGACCGGCTTCTGCGCCGGCGCCAATCTGCCCGAGATCTGGGCCGCCTACGACACGATCCTCGCGACGCCGAAGCCACGCCGCTTCGCTGCGGCCTACGAGCACTTCTTCCGCCTCGGCGCCGCGCTGCGCGCGCTGGAGACCTGCGGCAAGCCGGTCGCCTCGGCCGTCGCCGGCCTAGCGCTCGGCGGCGGCGGCGAGCTGGCGCTCGCCTCGCACTATCGCGTCCTGACCGACGACAGGTACGCCGCCATCGGCCTGCCGGAATCGCTCGTCGGTCTGCTGCCGGGCGCCGGCGGCACGCAGCGGCTGCCGCGCCTGGTCGGCGTAGAGGCGGCCATGCCGGCGCTGCTCGACGGCAAGCGCTTCGCGGGCGAAGCGGCGGTCGCCGCCGGCATCGCGCACAGGGTCGTCAAGCCCGGCGAGGAGATCGCGGCCGCCGAGGCCTGGTTGCTCTCCTCGCCCGCGCCCCTGCAACCCTGGGATCGCGACAACTGGGTCGCGCCGTCGCCGACCGAGGTCAGCGCGGCGCTGGCGCCCGTGCGCCGCGCGGCGCTGCAAACGTCCCTCGGGCACTACCCGGCCGTGTTCGCTATTCTCGATTGCGTCGAGTTCGGGCTGCCGCAGAGTCTCGAAGGCGGCATTCGCAGCGAGATGACGAGCTTCGTTCATCTCGTGCTGCGCCCGGAGCCGCGCGCGATGATCCAGACCATGTTCATCGGTCGCCTCGATTACGAGCGGCTGGAGCGCAAGGGCCAGTTGCCCGAAATTGTCGAAAGGACCATTGCGGCCGTGCGAGGCGAGCTTGATCGCAGCCGGGGCGACGCCGCCGCGCTCGCCGCCGCGGGTTTCGCCGGCATGGGCGAGGCCGCGCCGGCACGCCAGCGTTGTCTGCCGGGCTACTGGATCGACAGCGACGACGCGCGCGCGAGGATCGCACGCGCCGCGCTCGCGCGCATCGGCGAGGCGGTCAGGCCGCTCGGAGCGGGCCGCAGCGAGGAGGAACTCAGGATCGCCGATTACGCGGCGGTGCGGCAGGCGGGCTATCCCGCCTATCTCGGCGGCCCTCACGCGTTCGGGGCCACTTGACTCGAAGGGGCGGCGGCGCAAACGATACGCTAACTAACGAATTAGACGCCAAGGAGAGAAGCCCATGACGGCAACGCGTTTCGATCCTGTCGCGCACGCCGCGGCGATGCGTGCGGGGGGTTTCTGGATCGACAAAAGCTATGACGAGTTCCTTCAACGGACAATCGCGGGCACGCCGGACAAGCTTGCGCTGCTGGCCTATCGCCAGGATCGCCCCGACGGGCGTCGCTTCACTTACGCTGAGTTCGGCGACGTGATCTCCCGCGTCGCCGCCTCGCTGCGGCGGCGCGGGATCGGTCCCGGCGACGTCGTCTCCGTGCAACTGCCGAACTGGTGGGAGTTCGCGGTCGTGACGCTCGCGGCGTTTCGCGTTGGCGCGGTGGTCAATCCCCTGATGCCGATCTTCCGCGAGCGCGAACTCAGCTACATGCTCGAATGCGCCGAGAGCAAGGTGCTCGTCGTCCCCAAGACGTTTCGCGGCTTCGATCACGAAGCGATGGCGGCGGCGTTGACGCCCGTGCTGGCGAAACTCCAGCACGTTTTCGTCGTCGACGGCGCGGGCCCGAACGCCTTCGACGCGGCGCTGCTCTCCGGCGAGGAGCGGCTCGGGCCGCCGCCCGTCGGCGACATTGGCCCGCTTCTGGGCGGCGCGATGGCCGTGTTGATGTTTACCTCCGGAACGACCGGTTCGCCCAAGGGCGTCATGCATTGCCTCAACACTCTGATGGCCTGCAATATCGCGCTCGCCGGAAGATTTGGACTCGACGAGAGCGATACGATGCTGGTCTGTTCGCCGTTGGGTCACATGACCGGCTTCGCCGCCGGCATGCTGCTCGGACTGAATATCGGCGCGAGCGTCATTTTTCAGGACGTGTGGGAGCCCAAGCGCGGCGTCGCGATCATGGCGCAGGAGGGCGTCACCTTCTCCGCCGGCGCCGCGACCTTCCTCACCGACATGTGCGAGGCGGTCATCCACGGAGCGCCCAAACCGGCGTGCCTGCGCAAATTCCTGTGCGCCGGAGCGCCGATTCCGCCGGCGCTGATCGAGCGCGTGCATCGTGAACTCGGTGCCGTCGTCTGCTCGCTGTGGGGCATGACGGAATCCTTGTCCAGCACGCTGACGGAACCGGAGCGCGCGCTGATCAAGTCCGCGACCTCGGACGGACGGGAGCTGGACGGCGTCAATGTCAAGGTCGTGCGGACCGACGGCTCGCCCGCGTCTGTCGGCGAGACCGGCGCCTTGAAGGTACGCGGCGCGCAGATGGCGCTCGGCTACTACAAGCGTCCGGACATGCAACCGTTCGACGCCGATGGCTGGTTCGACACCGGCGACCTCGCTTACATCGACGACGAGGGCTACATCCGCATCAACGGCCGCACCAAGGACATCATCATTCGCGGCGGCGAGAACGTGCCGATCGTCGAGATCGAGGGCCTGTTGTTCAAACATCCCGCCGTTCTCTCCGCGGCGCTGGTCGGCTATCCCGATGCGCGCCTGGGCGAGCGCGCCTGCGCATTCGTGACGTTGCGCCCCGGCCATACGCTCGATCTGGCGGCCGTGCAGGCCTACATGGCGGAGCATAAGGTCGCCAAGCAATATTGGCCCGAACGCATCGTGATCGCGGACGACCTACCAAAGACACCGACCGGCAAGATCCAGAAATTCCTGTTGCGCGAACAGGCCAAGGCGTTCGACGACATCCTCGAGAAGGTGAAAACATGACCCCGCGGTTGAAGGACCGCCTCTGCCTCGTCACCGGCGCCTCCGTCGAGGAGAACGTCGCCAATATCGGCGTCACCGGCACCAACACGCCGTTCCTGGAGCAGACCGCCGAGGAATGGGCGGAGGTCTATCGCATCAACGTCATAAGTTGCTTCCTCGCCATCAAATACGCCGGCCGGCACATGACGGCGCAGGGCTATGGTTCGATCATATTGACTTCGTCGGCCGCGTCGCTGCGGGCGAACGCCTTCTCCGGAACCGGCGTGCGCGTCAACGCCGTGCTGCCGGGTCTTGTCGAGACCCAGTTGACCCGCAGCGTATTCGAGGATGCGCGCGCGAGGGGCGTGACGCATAAACTCGGTCATGTAACGCCCATGAAGCGGCCGGGCCGCGCGGAGGAGACCGCTGCCGCCTTCCTCGCCAGCGACGACTCCTCTTATGTCGACGGGCAATTACTCTCGGTCGACGGCGGCGTCAGCAGCACGCATCCCTACGGCCGCATAGCGCTGCCCAAATGATTTGACGATGAAAGTGAGCTGACGCACGACAAGTCTGAACAGACAAGATAACGCGAGGGAGGCGTTGCCATGGATTTCGATCTACCCAGGGAAATCACGGAGAAGCTCGCCGAGCTGGACGCGTTCATCGAAGCGGAGATCAAGCCGATGGAGCATGAGAATCGGCAGTTCTTCGACCATCGGCGCGAGCACGCCCGAACCGACTGGGATCACGACGGGCGGCCGCGCGCGGAATGGCGCGCACTCATTTCGGAAATGGAGTGCCGCGCCGACAAGGTCGGCCATTTGCGTTACGGATTGCCGAAGTCCTGCGGCGGCTCGGCCGCCTCCAATCTCGCCATTGCGGCGATCCGCGAGCATCTGGCCGCGAAGGGACTTGGGCTGCACAACGATCTGCAGGACGAATCCTTGATCGTCGGCAATTTTCCGATCATTCCCGCGATTGCGGATTACGGCACGCCCGAGCAGAAGACCTATATCGAAGGCATCATCACCGGCAAGAAACATCTCTCGTTCGGCCTGACCGAGCCCGGTCACGCCGGCAACTATTTCAAGCGCCAGATCAGCCGCTGGCCGGGACTGTGGGGCCAGTATCGACGCGGCGATGAGGATAATCCGGATCTCGATCGCGTCGTGAGTTGGCTCGCCAAGCGCGTCCCGGAAAGCGAGACCCTCGCTTTGTGTCACGGCGACTTCCGTATCGCCAACGTGATGTTCCACAAGGCCGAACCCCGCGTAATCGGGGTTTTGCCAAATGCGGCGCGGGTGGGACGACATCTCGCGCGGGCCTATGCGGCGCGTGGGCTGGCGCTGATCGAGGAGGAGCCATGAGCCGGCATAAGTCCGCAACGATGAGCGTCGCCGAGGCGATCCGCCGCCGCCGTTCCGTACGCGGCTTCCTATCCGACCCGGTGCCAGAGCCGATCATCCGCGAGGCGTTCGAACTCGCGCAATGGGCGCCGTCGAACTGCAACGTCCAGCCTTGGACGCCCCATGTCGTCTCTGGCGAAACGCTCGCGAAGCTGAAAGCCGCGCTTGTTGACGCCGGCATGCGGGACAAACCGATCAAGCCAGATTTCGTCGCCGACCGCAAATTCACCGGCGTGCATCGCGAGCGACAGGTCGACGCGGCGCATCGGCTCTACGGCGCGATGGGGGTCGAGCGGCGCGATCTCGTCGGCCGGAAAATGGCTTACGTGCGCAATCACGCGTGCTTCGACGCGCCCCATGCCGCGTTCATCTTCATGGACGAGAGTTTCGGCGAGCGCGAGGCGACCGATATCGGCATGTGGGCGCAGACGCTGATGCTGGCGCTGACGGCGCATGGCGTTGCCTCCTGCGCGATGGGGGCTCTTAGTCTGTTTCCGGACATCGTGCGTGCGCATCTCGGCGTGAGCCCAAGCCAGAAGCTGCTGTTCGGCGTTTCGTTCGGTTACGAGGACGTCGCGGTCAAGGCCAATGCCGCCCGCGTCGGGCGCGCCGCTGTCGACGACGCCGTCCGCTTCCATGGATGACCTGCCGCGACGCGGCGCGCGCAGGAGATCGCCGAGCCGCTGGCGTTCCGCGCCGACGCCTGGCTGCTGTTCGACTGCGTGAGCCCGCGCGCCGCGCACGGCCGAGGTCTGACGATGCGCGGGTCTACGCCCGGTCGGGCGAAATGGTCGCGAGCGCGACACAGGAATGTCTGCTGGCGCCGACGTGCGCAACGGAGGGAACGGCGTGAATATCGACTATGTGCGCGCGCTGACATTCGCGCCGATCGCTCAAGCCTACGACGCGAGAGACTCCGCGCTCTATGCGCTGAGCCTTGGCATGGGCTCGGACCCGACCGACGAGGACGAACTTCCCTACGTCTACGAGGGGCGCGGTCCGCTCGCCGCGCCCAGCCAATGCGTGACCTTGTGCTGGCCGCCGTTCTGGCACAGGGAGCCCGCCACGGGCATCGCGTGGCGGCGCATCCTGCACGGCGAACAGCGGTTCGTCCTTCATCGCCCGATTCTCGCCGAGGGGCTCGTCGAAGCCGAGCACCGCGTCATCGCGCTGGCCGACAAGGGGGCGGGGCGCGGCGCTGTGCTCTACACCGGGCACGACATCAAAGATCAGACGACCGGGGCGCCGCTCGCCGACATGACGGCCGCCGAATTCCTGCGCGATGACGGCGGCGCCGGCGGCTTCGGCGCGCCGCCGCCCCTGCCTATCCCGGCGACACGATCCGCATTGAGTTATTCGACGACGGCGGCGTCCGCTTTCGCGCGCGGGCGGTCGAGCGCGACGTCCTGGTGCTGGATCGCGGCGAGATCGGGCTCGCGTGACGTCAGGCCGCGTCGGTGGCGTCGCTCTCCTCGCCGTCGACGATCATCGCGAGCAGGTTTTCCTTCATCAAGCGTAAGGCCCGGCCGGTCGCCCGCAAGTCCGCCTCCTCGATCTTTTCGAGAATTTCCTTCTCGGTGACCGAGACGCTCTCACGAATGCGCGCGATCAGCGACTGACCGCGGCGGGTGAGGAACACCCGCTTGACCCGGCGGTCCTCTTCGTCGGCGCGGCGCGACACGAAGCCGGTTTTCTCCAGCCGGCCGATCAATTGTCCGAGCGCGACCTTGCCGAGATCGAGTTCGTCGGCCAGCGCGACCTGGCTCATGCCGTCCGAGCGCGACAGAAACGCCAGCACCCACCATTGCGAGCGCGTCACCCCGAGCGGCTTCAGCGCCTTGTCGACGACGCGCCGCCGCAACCGCGATACGTCATGCACGAGAAAACCGAGCCGAAGTTCCCAGTTCAAATCTGGCGCCATATCTTGAACCTCAAAGCCGGATTTCCGGCGGAGATTGTTCGCTAGCAAAGCGATGGATCACATATTTACGATTCGCGACACTGGCGAAGATTGGCCGCAATCGCAAGCGGTGGGCGCCGTCAGCTCCTCCGCCGTTGCCGACGCGCCCTCGTTGAGGGCGATCACCGCATGCACGCTCTCGCCCCACTGCTCGCTCGGAATTCCGATCCTGCGGCCTCGCGCACGGCCGGGAGAAGGAACCGCGCGCGCTCGACCTCGATGGAATAGACGTTCTCGCCTCCGGACACGATCATGTCCTTGACGCGGTCGGCGACGAACAGGAATCCGCCCTCGCCGGTCGCCGCCTTGGCGTGGGTTTCGGCGAAACCGGCGGCGGCCAGCCGCGCGATGTTCTGGTCCTCGGTCAGGACGAAGGATATTAGGCGACGCTCCGGTTGCGCGGTGTGGTGAGATCGCTTAATGCGGTTGCATTAGAGACGCAAGATGCGAGTGGATCTGTCCCCGCACGAGCGCATCAAGCGCGCGGCCCGCCGGCTGTTCGCGCTGAACGGTGTCGACGGCGTCGCCGTGCGCGACATCATCGCCGCCGCCCGGCTTCGCGGCCCCTTCGAGAACGGCGAGAACGGCGGCGGTTTCGCGAAGCCGTGGAGCAGCCCGGACCCGCTGCGTAATTTCATCGACGCTATGGTCGGCATGCTCGAGGCTCCGTGGACTGACCCGCAGGCGCCGAAGCCAAGTCGACGGTAGACAGTAAGGCTCCGTACGAATAATCTCCGCTTCGTGCGAAAACGACGGGAGGCGGGATGAAGGCGGCGGTGCTCAAGTGGCGCGGAGCCGATGGCGTTAGCTGGCGCGACTTTCCCGATCCCACGCCGGCGCAAGGGGAATCCGTGCTGCGCGTCGCGGCGAGTTCCGCTAATCGCGTCGATCTCTACATGCGCGACAGCGGCGCCGGCATAACCCACAGCCTGCCGCAAGTGATGGGCGTCGAGGCCGCCGGGGTGATCGCAGAAAGCGCGCCTGGCAGCGGTCTGAAGCCCGGAATGAAGGCGGTGCTCTATTCCGAGGTGTTCTGCGGAAATTGCCGCTATTGCCTCGCGGGCGATCAGCCGTTGTGCGAGAGCGTCAAGATCATGGGCGAGCATCGGCATGGCGGCTTCGCAGAATATGTCGCCATGCCGAGCCAGTGTTTCTTCCCCTTGCCTGACGACTCCGATCTCGTCGCCGCCGGCGCGCTGATGACCGGCCATCTGACGGCGTGGCGGATGCTGTTCGGCAAGCGCGCCTTGCAGCCGGGGGAAAGCGTTTTGATCGTCGGCATCGGCGGCGGCGTCGCGGTCGCCTGTCTGCAACTCGCAACCATGATCGGCGCGCGCGCCTTCGTCACCTCGTCGAGCGACGCCAAGATCGCGCGCGCGATGGCGCTCGGCGCGGCCGGCGGCGTAAACTACACCAAGGATAATGTGGCGAAGGCGATCCTCGACATGAGCAACGGCGGCGTCGATATGGCGATCGACAGCGTCGGTGCGTCGAGCTGGGCCGACTCGCTGAAGTCGCTGCGTCGGGGAGGCCGGCTCGTCACCTGCGGCGCGACGTCGGGCGCCAACCCGCCCGCCGATCTGCAGCGGATGTTCATCCGCCAGCTCGAGATCTACGGATCGACCGGCGGCAGCGTCGGCGAATTCCGCCAGTTGCTCGACGTGTTCGCGCGCGGGCTCGTGAAGCCGGAGATCGACAGTCAATTCGCGATCGCAGATGTCCGCTCGGCGCTTGATCGGCTAAGCGCCGGCGCCCAGTTCGGCAAGGTTTCGCTGATCGTTTGACTTCGCTGGGGGAGGGCGGCGAACGCCCTCCCGCTTTCGCGCTTACATCTTGCAGGCTTTGTCCACCGGCGGCAGCAAGCTTTCGCCGGAGAACACCTGCTTGATCTCATAGCCCGGCTTGCCGTCAGCGTTCTTGGCGATCAGGTTCATCAGGATCGGGCGCGCGGTCTGATGGTCCTCGGCGCGCACCGCGACGGGGCCCAGCACCGTATCCGTCTTCAGGCCGGCCAGCGCCCCGCGCACCGCCGCGACGTCGGTGGAGTTGGCCTTGTCGATCGCCGCCGCCATCAACTGGATGGCGGCGTATTGGTCCGCGCTCGTGTAGGCGGGCAGCTCGCCGTTGTACTTCGCCTTGTAAGCCTTGACGAAAGCTTCCGCGCCCGCGCCGGCCTCGCCGGGCACGAAGCCGAGCGTCTGATAGACGCCAAGCACGGTATCGCCCATCGCGGGCAGAACCTGCGGGATCACGAAGGAATTGCCGAGCACGAGCTTATATTTCTGGAACAGCCCGAATTGCGCCTGCTGCTTGGCGAGATTGATGGCGTCGCTGCCGAAGATCGTGACATAGAGGCCGTCGCCGGGGTCGGCGCCCAGCTCGGAAATCTTCGCGCCGAAGTCGGCGGTGCCCGACGGCGTGAACAAGACCTTGCCGATCGATCCGCCCTGCGACTTGACCAGCGCCTGGAATTTCTGCGCCGAGTCGCGCCCCGAGGAATAGTCGACGGCGATGATGTCCCATTTCTTGACGCTGGGATTCTCCTCCAGGAACTGCCCGGCGGCGTTCATTAGCATCGAATCGTTGACGTTGGCGCGGAAGTAATTCGGCGCGCAGTTCTTGCCCGTCATCGCGTCGGCCTGGGCGTATACCTCCACCATCAGGGCGTTCAGCGCCGAGAGTTTGGCCGAAAGCGCCGGCGATACGGCGGAGGTGTCCATGCCGGTAAGGAACAACGCACCGTCCTTCTGCACCGCCCGCGTGGCTCCATCGACGGCCGTGTCGGGCGTGCCGGGATAGGTGATGAAATCGGCCTCCAGTTTCTTGCCCGCGGCGCCGCCGGCGGCGTTGATCTGTTCGATGGCCAGGTTGACCGCCTTGGTCTGTGTCTCCTTGAGGCCGGCGAGCGGGCCGGAATCGATCAGCAGCACGCCAATTTTGATTGTATCGGCGGCGTAGGCGGGCGCGGCGCCCATCATGGCGGCAAGCGTCGCGCCGACGATCTGGCTCGCAAGTCGGGTCTTCATGTTTCCTCTCCTTTCCAAAGTTCTCAAAGCGCCATCAGCGCATGGTTCTCGCGGCTGTCCATCTCGGAAATCGGGCCTGCCCCGACGATCCGTCCCTTCGAGAGAATGACGAAGCGGTCCGCCGCCCGTTTCACCAGACTCAGATGCTGCTCGACGATCAGCACGCCGGCGCCGGCGCGTCGGATTTCGTTGAGCCCGCGGGCAAGGTCGTCGATGAGAACGGGCGACAATCCCTCCGAAGGTTCGTCGAGCAGCAGCAGATCGGGATTCGCCATCAGCGCGCGGCCGATCGCCAGCATCTGCTGCTGGCCGCCGCTCAACATCGTGCCGGCGCTATTGGCGCGCTCGTTTAGGACCGGGAACAGGTCGTAGACCGCCCGCAGACTCCAAGCGCCGGATCGCCCAGTGGCTCGGCCGAGCAGAAGATTCTCCTTGACGGTCAGGTTCGGCAGGATGCGCCGCCCCTGCGGCGAGATGGCGATGCCGAGCTTGGCGGCCGCATAACCCGGCCGGTCGTCGATGCGCGTCTCGCCTACCCGGATTTCGCCGGAGAAGATACGTGTTTCGCCGAACAGCGACATCAGCAGCGTGGATTTGCCAGCGCCGTTGCGGCCGACCAGCGCGACTGATTCGCCTTCGCCGATCGTGAGATCGAGGCCGCGCAGCACCATGGACGCGCCGTAACCGGCGTAGAGCGAGCGAATCTCCAGCGAGGTCACGCGGCGCTTCCGAGATAGGCGGCGATCACCCGGGCGTCGGCGCGAATTTCGGCGGGAGCGCCAGTCGCGAGATGACGGCCTAGATCCAGCACGGTCACCACGTCGCAGCAGGCGAACACGGCGTCGACGTCGTGCTCGACGACAACCGCCGCCATGCCGCGGTCGCGCACGAGGTCACGCAGGTGAAGGAAAAGGTTGAGCGTCTCCTCCGCGGAAAGCCCGGCGCCCGGCTCGTCCATCAGCAGGAGTTCCGGCCGGCCGATCAGCGCCAACGCCACGTCGACGCGCCGCTGCACGCCATAGGCGATGCGGCCGGCCTTTTCGTCCAGGCAATCGCCGAGGTTCATCACCTCGATTACGTCGCCGAGCCGATCGTCGCCGAGATGGCGCGCGATCAGCGTAAGCTGCTCGCGTACGGTGAGATCCTGAAATATGCTGGTGCGCTGGAACGATCGTGCCATGCCGTGGCGGCGTCGCCACGCGACCGACTTGCGCGTGACGTCCTTGCCGCGATAGCGGACCGCGCCGCCGCTTGGGCTCCGACGGCCCGTCACGACGTCGAGCAGTGTCGACTTGCCCGCGCCGTTCGGCCCGATGATCCCATGCAGCGCGCCGGCGCCCTTAATAGCGATTTCGACGCCGTCGAGCGCACGGACGCGGCCGTAGCTCACCGAAAGATTCGCAATCTCGAGCATGTCAGGCAGTCCTCCGGCGCTTGGACGAAAGAACACTGCGCCGCCGCGCCCCTTCAATCAGGCCGCCGATGACGCCGCGCGGGAGCAGGACGATGAACACCACCACCGCGAGGCCGGTCAGCAATTGCGTGAAGCCGTGCGCGCCGAACTGATCTTGAGCGAACGCGAACAGGACTCCGCCGGCGATCGGCCCGGTCGAGTTCGCGACGCCGCCGACCAACGCCGCTACGAGCGCGTTCGTGCTGACGCTGAGACCGAGGCTCTCCGGCGAAACGAAGCCGGAATTCAGCACATGCAGCAGGCCGCAAACGTCGGCAATCGCGTTCACGAATACAAAAGCGGCGAGGCGCGGCAGGTAGGTGCCGAAGCCGGAGAACCGCATGCGCTCCTCGTTCTCCTGAATAGCGCGCAGGATCGCGCCGAACCGCGAGCGGCGAACCGCAAACGCCGCAAAGCCGAGAATCCAGGCCGCGCTCCAGGCGATCGGCCAGAACTGCGTCGCGTTCGCGAAATCGGCGGCGGTCATGCCGAAGACGGCGCCCTTGAAAGTGACGACCAGCCCGTCTGCGCCTGACGTGTAGTCTCGCAAACCTTCCAGCATCACGCTATGGCTGATCATTTCGCCGGCAGCGAGGGTCAGCATCATGAAAGCGAGCGGATTTGTGCGGACGATCAGAGCTCCGAGGACCGCGGCGTATGCGATGACCGTGCAGAAGGCGAAGAGCAGCGCCGCCGTCGGCGACAGATCCCATTTGCTCATGGCGATCGCGAACAGATAGCCGACGCCGCCGTAGACGCTTGCCGCGCCGAGCACCACGAGGCCGGCCTGGCTCATGAGAAACGCCACGCTGAGCGCGAGCATCCCGAGCAGCAGGCCGCCGGCGCCGATGCGCAGCACGAATTCGCTCGCCAGATGGGTCGGAGCGATGGCGCCGAACCCGAACAGCAGCGCCGCCAGTGCGACATAGACGAGCGCGCGGACCGAAGCGCTGCCGGCGAAGAGGGAGCCGCCCCGGGCGTCCACGCGCGTCGTCGTCCCACCGCTCATGCCGGCGCCCGGCCGCGACCGATGCCGCGCGGCGCGATCAGAAGCACGACGAACAACAGAACGTAGGGCGCGAGCGCGGCGAGGTCGGGCAGGAACACGGAGCCTGCAACCTGCACGAAGCCGAACAGCAGCGCGGCGATGATCGCGCCGGCGATGCTGCCCGTCCCGCCAATCACCACGATGATGAGACAATTGACGATCATGGTTACGTCCATGCCGGGATCGACCGAAAGATAGGGCCCCGCGAGCACGCCCGCGACGCCCGCGAAAGCCGCGCTGAGGCTGGTGACGAGCAGACTGAGCCGGTCGGCGTTGACGCCCATCATGCGCGCGACGGACGGATCCTGGCTGACCGCGCGCACATAAAGACCGGAGGTTGAGAAGCGCAGCCACAGCGCCAGAGCCGTGCAGGAGCCGAGGCCCATCGCGATGAGGAAGATCCGGTAGAGCGGATAGGAAAGGCCAAACATGCGCACGGAGCCCGCCAGAGCCGGCGGCGCGTCGACGCCGCGCGCCTCGCCGCCATAGACGAAGATCAGCGCCTGGCCCAGGATGATGCCGAGCCCGAGCGTAACCAGCGCCACCTCGATATGCGAGCGGCCGCGCAACGGCCGCAGAACCAGATATTCTAAGGCGATCCCGAGCAATGCAAGCAGGAGCGGCGAAACGACGAGCGCGGTCCAGAATCCGCCGATCAGGGCGATCGAGTAGCCGAGATAGGCGCCAAGCATATAGAGCGCGCCATGACCGAAGTTGATGACGTCGCGAAGTCCGTAAATCAGCGCGAGCCCACTCGACAGCATAATGAGCAGCGAGGCGAGCGCGAGCGAGTTTGCGATCAACAGCGCGATCACGCCATGCGCCCGCATTTGTCATGAGGGATGTGGTTCTGCATTCGCGGCCCGTCCAGGGCCCTGCAATCGCGTGGCAGCTTCATGCACGCTTCCTCCGCCCTCGTCGCCGCTCGCGCGGCGTTATTTAGTTAAGCAGCTTACCGTATTGGCGTCCTGAATGCAAACGGCCCGGCGTACAAGAGTGACGATCTCGGAACAGGGAGATGTCACGCTCGACGCGCTCCAAACGCGCCATCGCGCGCAAACTCGGCGACCTCCGCGTCGGCGAAACCCCACGAGCGCAGAGCGTCCGTGGGGTCGCCGGGCGCCCGCTCGGGCGCGCGCGGCGTGTCAGGCCTAGTGCGACTGAAGCGCGGCGCAGGGGCGGGCTGCGCCATGCCCTCGACATCGATGAAGACGCCGCGGGCGCGGTTGTGAGGATGCATCACCGCTTCGGGCAGCGTCAGCACCGGGGCGAAACAGACGTCGGTCCCCTCCATGATCGCGCACCATTCGTCGCGGGTCTTCTTGCGGAAAATATCTTCTAACCGCGCGCGCAGCGCCGGCCAGCCGCGGCGATCGTTCTGATCCGGCGCCTCTTCCGCAAGACCCGTGCGCCGCAACATCTCCGCGTAGAACGCCGGCTCGGCGGAGGCTATGCTAACGTAGCGCCCGTCGGCGGTCTCGTAGACGCCGTACCAGGGCGCGGTTTCGCCGTCCAACTGGTTCTCACCGCGCTTGTCGCTCCACGCGCCCGAGGCGAGAGCCGCGAAAACATAGGTCATCAGCGAAGCGGCGCCGTCGATCATGGCGGCGTCGACGACCTGGCCGCGCCGGGATTTGCGCGCCTCTAGGAGCGCGCAGACGATTCCGAAGGCAAGATAGAGGCCGCCGCCGCCGAAGTCTCCGACCAGATTGAGCGGAACGCTCGGTCGCCCATGGGGCCGACCGATCGAATGCAGCGCGCCGGTCAGCGCGATGTAGTTGATGTCATGGCCGGCGGCCTGGGCGAGCGGTCCATCCTGCCCCCAGCCGGTCATGCGGCCGTAGACGAGCCGCGGATTGAGCTCAAGGCAGGGCTCGGGGCCGAAGCCGAGGCGCTCCATGACGCCAGGCCGGAACCCTTCGATGAAGGCGTCGGCGCCAGCGAGCAGTCTGCGCATGACGCGACCGCCGGCGGGGGACTTCAGGTCGAGCACAATCGAGCGGCGGTTGCGCTCGAGCAGCGCCATTGTGGGATGGCCGGACGGGGCCGATTGCCCGGGGCGTTCGACCCGCAGCACCTCAGCTCCCATGTCGGCGAGCATCATGGCCGCGAAGGGGCCCGGCGCGAGGCCGGCCATTTCGACCACCTTGATTCCGTGCAGCGGCCCCACGAAGCTTCCCCCCTCGCTCCCGGCGGCGCTTGTCGGCCGCGCAGCCTCCGATAGTCATACACATACGTACTATATCTGATTGACTAGATTCGTCAACCGGGCATGCCGACCCGTCTCAAGATCGAAGGTCAGGCCACTTTGCTCGAAGCGAGGAGCAGGGGCGGGTTGGCCCAGATGATAATGCAGCGTACGATATGTCGCGATGTGACGACGGAGAGCGTTCACGCGCATGGGTTCGGGAGGAGCAAGGATGCAATCCGTTCTTGGGCGTCTGAGCGACACGGAGCAGGCGACGGACGCGCCGTTGCGCGCGTGACGGAGGCGGATTTGTCCCATCAATTCGTCCCGATCTTTATCAACGGACAGACAATTGCCGCGACCGCGTTGCGCAAAACCGGCCTCGCAATCCGCGCGGTCGCCGTGGTGAACCGCACCTGCCGGCGCTGACGGCGGGCGGCGACTCCCACGCGCGCCGCGCGGGATCCTCCCGTTCGCTACCGGGACAAGCCTGTCCCAACGCCTCAGAGGGATCCCTTTTGCGTGCCGATTGACACTCCGGGGGCACCGTCATCATGGCCAACCTCAGCAGCCACAAGGCGGCCATCGGAAAGATCAGCCAAACATTCACACCGACCGAGGGCATCACCTCCTTCGTATCCGCCGGATACGATCCAGACTGATCGGCTACCGCTCTGCCACGCCACACCATGCTGTCAGATGGACCCCGAGATCCTGATGCTTCCCATCATATGGAGATCCGCATCAATTCCCTTGCTTCTCTTCGATCGGTGGATCGCCGGGGCCACCAAGCAGCGCGGGCGGCTTGTCCTGGCGCATCCAGGGGTAGGTCAGACGATAGCGGATATCGTGCGGATCGATGGCTTCATGGCAGTGATAGCAGGCGATCACAGGCTGGAAATCGTGGTCGCACAGCTTGTGATGCAGCAAGAGGGGCGGTGCCTCGCTCAGCCATCGATCACCCCAACGCAGCATCTGGATCAACGGCAGATACAGATCGCGCCCGGCATCGGTCAGGCGGTATTCGTAGCGATCCGGCAGTTCCTGGTACTTCTCTCGCGTCAGGATGCCCTGCTCGACCAGGCGGTTGAGCCGGTCGGTGAGGATGTTGGGCGCAATGCCCAGATTGTCCTGAAATTGGTCGAACCGGCGAACGCCAAAGAACGTCTCGCGCAGAACCAGAAAGGTCCACCGATCCGCGAGAATGCCCAATGTGCGTGATACCGAGGAGGGGCGCCCACGTTCGAACGACTCGGCCCCGCGCGAGCGCCGACGTTGCGGGGCGTCCGGCACCGGAGAAAATCCCGCACCAGGGCCGTCGCGGTAGGTGACGTCATGGATCTGGATCGGTTGCTTACAGTGCGAGCAGATGGTTTCGGGGTGCGTTTCGTGGCCACATTTCGTGTGGGTCAGCACCAACGGCGGCGGAGCATCGCCTGCCAGCCAATCGTCGCCGTAGCGCAGCATCGCCAACATGACGAGATACAAATCCATCCCGCGTTCGGTCAGGCGGTATTCAAAACGTGAGGTCGATTCGCCATAGGGAACACGGCGCAGAACATTGGTCTCGACCAGATGCGACAGCCGCTCACTCAGCGTGCTGCGCGGCATGCGCAACACGCCCTGAATCTGCTCAAAGCGGCGCGCGCCCAGATAGACTTCACGCAGAACCAGGAACGACCACGCATCGGAGAGGATGCGCAACGTGCGATCCATCGAGCAATGCCGGGCCAGATGGCGCACGGTCGGCTTGCCCGGATCATAGGAAACTGTGGCGCAGGTTGGTGACGTATGCAGCATGATCGAGGCCTAGCTCGAAATACCGCACACCATCAACCATGCTGCCTCAGCCGACTTCGGCCTGCTCACGCAGCTTGAAGCGCTGCACCTTTCCGGAGCCAGTGCGTGGGATCGCATCAACGACGTAGAAATGCTGCGGCACCTTGTGGGATGATAGCTTTTCACGGCAATGCGCCGTCAGTGCCGCCACATCGATCTCCTGATCCGGTCGGGGGATGACAAACGCTGCAGGAACCTCGCCCAGGAAAGAGTGCTTGACGCCGACCACCGCGCAATCCAGCACGGCGGGGAAGGCGTTCACCGCCTCCTCTACCTCGGCGGGCGAGATATTCTGCCCGCCCCGGATGATCACTTCCTTCAGACGGCCGGTGATGGTCAGAAAACCGTCCCGGTCGAAGGTGGCCAGATCGCCGGTGCGATACCAGCCATCTTTGAGCGCCGAGGCGGTCGCCTCCGGATTGCCGTGATAGCCCAGCATCACATTCGGGCCGCGCACGATCAGCTCGCCCTCCACGCCGGCCGCCACATCACGGTCCTCGTGATCAACCACGCGCACCGTCAGCCCCGGCACCGGAATGCCGCACGAGCCCATTTTCCGCCCGCCGGCAGGCCAGTTCATCGTCACCATCGTCGAGGTTTCGGTGATGCCGTAGCCGTCGAGCAGCTTGACGCCGAACCAGCTTTCGAAATCCTGGTTCAACGGACCGGGCATGATCGCACCGGCCGACAGACAGAGGCGGATGCCGCCCAGCGATTGGCGGCCTTCGTTCTTTGCCTTGTCGAGCAGGTAATGAAACACCGTCGGCACGCCCGGCAGCACGGTGAACGAGCGTTCTGCCAGAAGTTCGATCATCTGCGAGTTGGAGAAATTCTCCATGGTGTATTCACGTGCGCCGGTGGCAACGATGGTGATCACCGCGAAGCTGAGCGCGTAGCTGTGGAACAACGGCAGCGCGTTGAGTACCACGTCGTTCTCATTCATTCCCACGATCGGTGCCCAACACGCAGCCGTCACCCACAGCAGGCCATGCACAGACAGCACAACGCCCTTTGCCCGCCCGGTGGTGCCGGAGGTGTAGACGATGAAGGCGGGCTGCATGATGTCGTCCGGATCGCGCGGCGCGGCCGACGGATCACCTCCCCGCGCCGCCTCGCCCTCGCCGTTCGCGAAGGCGGACACGGCGGCAGCTATGCCCCGCGTGGCGCACAGGCTGCGCAGGCTGTCGGCGGTCTCGGCGCGGGTGAAGGCGAGGACGCAATTGGCATCTTCCAACCGGTAGGCGATCTCGCCCGGCGTGGCGGCGAAGCTGATCGGCACCGCGACCCCCCCGGCGCGATTGATCGCCAGCGCCAGTTCAACCCAATCCACCGAATTCGGCTGATGGATCGCCACCCTGTCACCTTCCTGCACGCCCGCCGCAGCGAGCCAGACGGCGATGCGCGCCGTGCTGTCCGCCAATTCGGCATAGGTCAACGCGCGTGTGCGGTCCTCGAAGGCGACGGCCTTCGGACGGGCCGTCGCGTGGCGCGCCAGCAGGGTTGCCAGCGGCGCGATCAGATCGGTTCTGAGCATGTGACGTTTCCTCCCTGCGCGGCTCAGATCATTGCGAACCCGCCGTTGATGCTGATCGTCTGGCCGGTGATCCAGCTGGCGGCATCGGAGGCGAGCAGAGCGATCAGCGGGGCCACATCGCCGGGCTTGCCAATCCGCTTGAGCGGGTAATTCTTGACCATTTTCGGCAGGTTCTCGGCCAGCCACGCCGGATCGGAATGCCCACTCTGGATCATGCCCAGCGTGACGGCGTTGCAGGTGATGTCATAGCGTCCGAACTCCTTGGCCAGCGACTTGATCAACGCGATCGTGCCCGCCCGCGCCGCTGCGGCCATCGAGAGATTGGCCTCGCCCACACGCGAGCTGTCACCACCGAGCGAGACGATCCGCCCGCCGCGACCGGCCTTGACCATGTGCGGCAGGGCGGCCTTGGACGTGTTGACGGTGCCGATCAGACCGACATCGATATGACGGCGCCACTGCGCCTCGGTGGTCTCCAGGAAGCCGACGCGCTCGGCAACACCGGCATTGTTGACCAGGATATCGATGCCGCCGAACGTCGCCACGATGTCTTCGACCATCGCCGCCGTGTCGGCCTCGTTGCCGATATCGGCTTTCCAGGCGCGCGCGCTGCCGCCGGCCGCGGTGATCTCGGCCACCACCGTTTCGGCTGCCGCCGCACTGGTCCGATAATTGATCGCAACCTTCACCCCCTCAGCAGCCAAGGTGAGTGCGATTTCGCGCCCCACGTCACGCCCGCCGCCGGTGATCAGCGCGATCTTGTTGTCGAGAGACAGGTTCATTGCATGAAATCCTTCAGATAGCAGAGCGGGACCGCGCCGCCTCGACCAGACGGAAGAGGCGTTCGGGCGTGGCGGGAAGCGTGTCGATCTCGATGCCGAGCGGGGAGAGCGCATCGGAAATGGCGTTGGCGATGGCGGCTGGGGCACCGATCGTGCCGCCTTCGCCCATGCCTCTGAACCCGCCAATGGTCGCAGGCAGATCGGCCTCGACATGGACGATCTGGATGCGCGGCATATTGCTGGCCAGCGGCGCCAGATAGTCGGCAAGGCTGGCGGTGAGGATCTGACCGTCCTCGTTGTGCATGATCTCTTCGAGCAGAGCTGCGCCGACACCCTGTGCCACCGCGCCATGCACCTGACCGTCAACGATCAGCGGGTTGATCACCCGGCCGCAATCCTCGGCAACGACATAGGTGGAGATCGTCACGCCATAGGTTTCCGGGTCGATCTCGACCATGGCGAGATGGGTGGACGAGCAGGCAGTGCCGAAAAACGGGTCGTAGGTCTCAGACGCCGTAAGCTCCTCGCGCTGCTCGCGCGGAATGCGGCCCATCTGGGAATAGACCGCCTTGGCGATCTCCTTGAAGGTGAGCGTCGCGTTCGCGGAGCGGGCGCGGACCACGCCGTCATAGGCATCCAGGTCATCCACCGGCACATCGAGCAGAATGGACGCCGCACGCAGCACCTTGGCCTTGACGACATGCGCGCTGCGCGTGGCCGCGCCACCGGCGAGCACCGCCGAGCGGCTGGCAAAGGTGCCGCTGCTCATCGCGACAAGACCGCTGTCGCCGTGCAGCACCTGCACGTCTTCCATTTTGCAGCCCATCTCGTCGGCGACCACCTGGGCGAGCGTGGTCTCCAGACCTTGGCCATGTGATGCAATACCGAAGGCTGCGGTGATCGCGCCGGTGGCATCGATGCGGATATTGGCGGTCTCGACGCCGGTGTTGATCGGCATGCCGGGGGCCACCGAGATGCGCGAGCCGATGCCGGTCAATTCGGCATAGGACGCAAGCCCGATCCCGACCCAACGCCCCGCCGCCCGCGCTGCATCGCGTGCCCGAACCAAGGCGGGGTAATCGACCTTCGCGCAGGCCGCTTCGAGGCATTGCTGGAAGGCGGATTTGTCCCAGATGATCCCCGAGGCGGTGCGGTAGGGGAACTCGTCGTCATTGACCAGATTGCGGCGGCGGATCTCCACCGGGTCCATGCCGATCTTGCGTGCCGCCATCTCAATTAGGCGCTCCATCGCCATCGTCGAGGAGGGGCGGCCCACGCCCCGATAGGGGCCTGTGGGAGGCTTCGGAGTCAGCACGCCGCGGATCCGGCCGCGATAATGCTCGAACCGATATGGGCCGGGCATGAAGCTGACCACCTGGACAGGCTCAAGCGCTGCCGTCCACGGATAGATCGAATAGGCCCCGATATTGCCGACCACATCGGCGCGCAGGCCGAGAATGCGCCCGTCGAGATCGATGGCCAGTTCGGCGTCCATCACCTCCTCGAACGCCTGGCTGGTGGCGGTCAGGTCTTCAAGCCTGTCCGTGGTATACTTGATTGGCCGCTCCAGCTTGCGGGCGAGCGCGCAGACCAGCATCTCCTCGTGATAGAGCGATCCCTTGCCGCCAAAACTGCCGCCGACATCGGGGGCGATCACCCGCAGCCGGTTGCCGAGCAGATCCAGGCATTCGGACAGCACGTCGCGGATGACGCCGGGAATGTTGCTCGTGGTGTGCAGTGTGAGTGCCCGCTGGCGGCGATCCCACTCGGCCAGATAGGCACGCGGTTCCATGGCCAGCGCGGTTTTGCGCGTCATGCGGAAACGGCCGCTGACCCGGACCGGAGCCTCTTCCATCACCCGATCCACCTCGCCGCGGGCGAATTCGCGCGAGATGATTGTGTTGGTGCCCGCCTCCTCATGGATCAGCGGCGCATCCGGTGCGGCGCCGTCATACGGGTCGATGGCAAACGGCAGCGGATCATATTCGATGATCACGCCTTCCAGCGCGTCCTCGGCGGCGTAGCGGCTTTCGGCGACGATGGCGACCACCGGCTCACCAACATAACGCACCTTGCCACGGGCCAGCGGCCAGATCGGCGTGGCGTAGTAGCCTTTCATCCGCGATGTCGGAATGGCGGGCAAAATCTCACCCTCCAACGCTGAAGCGTCGAACACGGCCAGCACGCCGGGGGTGGCCAGAGCGGCAGAAATGTCGATGCTGCGGATCGTCGCGTGCGGCACGTCACTGCGGCGTAGAGCCAGATGCAGCGTGCCCTGCGGCGTGATGTCGTCGACATAACGGCCGGAGCCGGTGAGCAGGCGCGGATCCTCGGTACGGCGGATCGGCTTGCCCACCATTTTCGGGCGCAGCTCGACCGAGCGATCAGCCGACAGGCTCTCGCCGGTCATGCGAAGAACTCCTCGCCCTTGCGCAGGCTCTGCCATTGCGCATCGTCATGGCCGAGGATGACGGTCGTGCCGGAATCGCGCAGGCGGCGGATTTCCTGCAAAGCCTGGGTGGCGAGGGCGACATTCCAGCTGTTTTTCGGCGCCAGACATTTCTCCAGATTGCTCGCCAGCGGGGCAGCATCGGAGGCGAGCAGCACTTGGCCCGTGCCATCCAGACCGAGCAGGGCGCAGGTCATCCCCGGCGTGTGCCCAGGCATCGGCAGCAGCACGATGCGGCCATCGCCGAACAGATCCTTTTGCCCATCAAAGGTGGAAAAGCCTTGCGGCTGGTCCCATTCCTTGGGCAGATAGCCGATCTTCTCCGCCCCCTCGGCGCGGGCCGCCGCCACTTCAGCGGCGTGGCAGACGATGGTGGCGCGGCGGAAGCGGTCATTGCAGCCGCAATGGTCGGGATGCAGATGCGAGCAGACGACGCCGTCGATGTCGTCTGCCGTCAGACCCGGCAGTGGGAGTTGCGCATCGACCGTGTCCTGCGGCGTGAAAATCGGCACCATCGCCCGCGCCATCCCGCCCCAACGCGCCTCCGGGTTGGTGGCCGCTTCCGGGTTGCAGCCGGTGTCGAACAGCACGTTGCCTTGTGGGTGGCGGATCAGGCCGCAGGAGACCGGCAATTCGATCGTCTCTTCACGCGAGGCGGAGGGCTCGTAGACAAAACGGCGCATGCGAAGACGGCCGCCCGAGAGCAGATGCAGTCTCATCTTGCGCGCTCCTGTTCGCTGAGGAGTTCTTGGACGGCGTTGACGATATGTTCGTAGCCGGTGCAGCGGCAGATATTGCCCGACAGCGCCTCACGGATTTCCGTCTCGCCACGCACATCGTGGTTGCGCAGAATATCGGTGATCGTCATCACGAAACCCGGCGTGCAGAACCCACACTGCAGGCCGTGATGCTGACGCATCGCCTGCTGCACACGACCGAGTTGGTCGATACTGCCCTGGCCCTCGATGGTCTCGATCTCCGCACCATCCACCTGCACCGCCAGCAACAGACAGGAGCGCGCACTGCGGCCTTCGAGCAGAATGGTGCAGGCCCCGCAGACACCATGCTCGCAGCCGACATGCGTGCCGGTCAGGCCGAGTTCATGACGCAGGAAATCACTGAGCAACATGCGCGGCTCGACATGGCGCGCGTACATCACGCCGTTGACGTAGACCGCAACGTCCACCTTCCCGCTCATGTGCGGCTCCTTTCCCCGGCACGCGCCCAGGCATCGGCAATCGCGCGTTTGGCCAGCACATTGGCCAGATGACGACGGTATTCCGGCGACGCGTTGAGGTCGCCATTCGGGGTGATATTGGCCTGCAAAGCCGCCAAGGCGCGGTCGAGCACCGCCGCATCGGGCGCTTCACCCTCCAGCGCCGCCTCCACCTCGGCCAGTCGGCGCGAACGGTC
The DNA here is from genome assembly GCA_021851785.1 of Pseudomonadota bacterium. Classification (GTDB taxonomy): domain Bacteria; phylum Pseudomonadota; class Alphaproteobacteria; order Acetobacterales; family Acetobacteraceae; genus Acidibrevibacterium. The sequence continues at coordinate 104,583 of JAJZBV010000001.1, read as the reverse complement.
ATCCAGCCCCATCACCGCCAACCGCACCCGCCGCGCCACCCCAGCCTCGCGCTCCAGCGTGACGGCGACGGCTGCCAAAGCATAATCGCCATGCCTGCGGGCGAATTCGTGAAAACCCCAGCCGGTGCCCTCGGGGAAAGTATCCAGATCGACTTCGTAGACCATCTCGTCCGATGCCAGATCGGTGGTCAGCGAGCCGGTGATGAAATCACCCACCGCCACCTGCCTGCGCCCCTGCGGCCCTGCGACATGCACGGTGCCGTTGAGGAACTGCGTCATCATCGGCATTTCCGCCGCCGGATCGGCATGGCAGAGACTGCCGACGAAAGTGCCACGATTGCGCACCGTCAGATGCGCCACATGCTGCATCACGCCGTGCAGGATGGGGATGTGGCTGCGGATCGTCTCGTCGCTTGCCGTCATCCGATGGCGCACCAGAGCGCCGACGCCCAAGCGATTGCCGCGCAGGGTGATGGTATCCAGCCCAGGGATGCGATTGATATCCACCAGCACCGACGGTCTGACGAGCCGGAAATTCATCATCGGCATCAGGCTCTGCCCGCCGGCGATGATCTTGCCATCACCACCAGCCGCCGCCAGAGCCGCCACGGCATCCTCGATAGAGGTGGCGCAATGATAGGACAGCAGCGCGGGCTTCATCTCAACGTCCCTGGAACCGCGACGCGCGCTTGGCTCCGAACGCGGCCCGACCCTCGGCATAATCGTCACTCGTCAGCGCCCGCATGATCGCCGCATCGGCCTTGTCGGCGTCGAACGGGCGGTCCGGCATGGCCAGCATGGTCAAAATTTCCTTGGCTCCGGCAATCGAGAGCGGGGCAAGCGATGCGGTCTCAGCCAGCCACACTTGGGCCGCGGCGACAGGATCGGCATCAATGCTATCAGCAAATCCGGCACGAAGAGCGTGCTCCGCATCGAACGGCTTGGCGGCGTAGAACACCCGCTTGGCCTCGGCCAACCCCACCAACGCCAGCAGCCGCGCTGTGCCACGCACGCCATATACAATCGACAGCTTGGCCGCCGGAATCGCCATGCGGGCATCCGGCGAGACAAAGCGGAAATCACAGGCCATCGCCAGATTGCATGCCCCGCCGTAGCAGAAGCTGCGAATGGCCGCGATCACCGGCCGACCGAGCCCAGCGATGGCGTCACACGCCGCATCAACCCATTCCTCATAGACGATACCCTGCTCCATCGTCGCACGAGTCTGCGCGAAATCGGCGATGTCGGCCCCGGCGGAGAAGCAGTCCCCCGCACCAGTCAGGATCACCCCGCGCAGCGTCTCATCGGCGGCGAAATCGGTGAAAAGTCCCGCCAATGCCTTCCACATCGCAAACGTGATAGCATTGCGCCGTTCGGGGCGATTGAACGTGACGGTGACGATGCCTCCATCACGCGAGATGTCGATGCCTTCGACGCTCATTGGCCGTCCCCGATTTACAGTGTTTCAAGAAAGGCGCGCAGGTCAGCCGGCAACTTGGTTGGCCGCCGGGTGTGGCGATCCACATAAACGTGGACAAAATACCCCTCGGCAGCAGCGTCTTCTTCACCGGCACGAAACAAACCAACCTCGTAGCGCACGCTCGAATTGCCGAGACGGGCCACGCGAATGCCTGCGTCGACGTCATCGGGGAAGGCCAACGAAGCGGCGTATCGGCAACCTGTTTCAACCACCAAACCAATCACCTCGCTGGCCTCTGGATCGAGGGGCCCTTGCCGGATCAGGGTGGCGTCCACCACGTTGTTCACGTGACCGTAGACGTCGTTATCCATCCAGCGCGTCGTGATCTGCCGCCAAGGGCATAATCCGCCCGTCGCCTGCGGCCACCGCGGTTGGGCGATTGGGGGGCATTGCTTGGCGGTGTTTCGGACATCGCTTTCCTCCGGTTGTCGCTTTTATTAATGGACTAATTTGATGGCGTCAAGTGCGTTGGCCCGGTGCTTCTTAATCCGCAATCGGAACGACACCGCCAGCGACAATGACCTGTGCTGCGAGATCAGACCTACGGGATTGACGCATCGTTTTGCCTTCGAGTGTAGGGCTGATGGCCGCGGCGGCCGGGAGCAATCCGGGGTCGATGACGTCGGTTGCCAGCCGCTTGCTGCCGTCGCGCGCGGATCCTTCCGTTCGCTACCGGGACAAGCCTGTCCCAACGCCTCAGAGGGGTTCCTTGTGGATGCCGATTGACACCCGCCCCGAATCGGCCCGCCGTAAGCCATTGAAAATGCTCACAGAGTCACCGCGTCTGCCCACTCACCGCGAACCCGGATCAGAGCGCGGGGGCGGGCAGTCTGACCGTCTGGCCGGTGGCCGCGCTGTCGTAGGACGCCTGCACGAGGGCGAGGGTTCGCAGATTGTCACGTCCCGACGTTGCCGGCTCGCACCCGGCGCGCAGGCACGCCACCCAATGGCGCTGGATGCTCAGCACACTCTCCTGGATGTTGTGCCAGGGACGTGTCGCCCAGGGGAGCAAGAGGGGTGCCACGTCGCTCGTGATCGCGCCGTCGCGGTCCGCGACGGTCAGACGATAGCCCTGGGACAACCGCACCGATCCCCGCGTGCCATCGATTTCGACCAGGGTTTCGGGGAACGGATCCCGCTCCAGCCGCGTGGCATAGCTGCAATCGACCACGGAGGTCACGTCGCCGTCGTGGCCGAGCAGCATCGTTGCCACATCCTCGCCGCGGATCGCCGGATTGACGCGGCGGGTACGCGCGGTGACCGAGGCGACCTCACCGAGCAGGAAGCGCGCCACGTCCAGGATGTGGATTCCGAGATCCTCGATGATGAACCGCGCGCCCTGCGCCAGATAGGGTTGGCCGCTGAACACGTCATAGGCGGAACGGAAGCTGATCCGCCCCCAGAACGGCGCGCCGATGCGTCCGGAGTCGATTACGCGGCGCACTGCCAGGATCGGCGTCTGCCAGCGAAAATTCTCATGCACCATCAAGGTTACACCGGCGTGCGCGCAGCAGGCGACCATCGCCTCCGCATCGGCGAGCGTCGCGGCGAACGGTTTTTGACAGATGGCGGCAACCTTCTGTCGCGCGGCCATCTCCACCAGGGCGCGATGGCTGCCGACCGTGGTCGCGATGTCGACGAAATCGAGCCGCTCCTCGGCGAACATTCGCTCGGCGTCGGCGTATAGCCGCTCGATGCCGAACCTCGCGCCGACCGCGTGCAGACGCGACGCATCCGTGTCGCACAACGCAACGATCCCGGCCCCGTCCGCATCGTGCCAGGCGTGCAGGTGATTGTTTGCGAAAAAGCCGCAGCTGATCAGCGCCCCGCGCAGCGCGTCCGGCATGGTGTCAGGTGATCCGGCGGATGCTGGCGGCGATCTCGTCGGGTTCGAACACGCGCTTCCAGTCCGGTTGCATCAGAATCGGCTTTCCAAACTGGATCGCCTTGTTGCAGGCGTCGGAAAACACACCCTCGACCTCGCCGAAGGTTACCGCGGCGAGGATGTTCATGTGGCCGAGCAGGAAGTCGCGTGCCGCCTCGCGTGGCACGCCGTGCGCCACCACCGCGTCGATCGCCTCGCGCATCACGTCCAAGAGCGAGGCGCACACGGTTTCCGACAGGCCAGGCTCCAGCAGCGCCATCTGCTCGACCGTCACCCGATGCGAGCGCATCACCGGCGCCCAGATCACGCGCGCGATGGATTCGCCGAGGACATAGGTCTCGTCCGGCCCCTGCATCAGCGCATTGACGATATGCTGCTTCGCCGCGATGCCGCCGAAATGGTCGTGGCGGGCGGCACGCTCGCTCTCGTCGTTGAAGATCGGCGGATGACAGGGATGGGTGACGAAATAGGTCAGATCGGGCCGCTGCGGCAGATGCCCGGCGAAGGGGGCGGCGGCATCCAGCACCATCAGCATCGTGCCGGGCGCGAGGCGCGGCGCGATGGCGGCGGAGACCTCGCGGATCAGCGTGTCCGGCACGGCGAGGATCACCACCTCGGCGCCTTGCAGCGCGGTCTCCGGCGACACCGCGGCAATGCCGAGATCGTTGGCGAGGCGGGCGCGCCCGGCCTCGCTGACCTCAACATGGCGAACCTCGAACGGTGAGGTCTTCAGGTTGCGGGCCAGGCGATAGCCCATTTTCCCGCCCGCGCCGAACAATGCGATCCCGGTCATGCTCACCCCTTGTGCCGGCGCGTGTGCCGGTGGCTGCGGCAGCCTATGGGATACTGGTATAATCAGTCAACCATGGACCGACGCTTTTCGGCGGCGCGGCCGAGACGCGGGCGCGGACGGTTCCGCCATCAGCACCGAATAGAGCTGGTTCGCCCGCGTCAGATGGTCGCTCATTGCCGCCCCGGCCGCCGCCGGATCGCCGGCGGCAATGGCGTCGGCGATGCGGGCATGTTCCTCCAGCGTCAGCCGCTCCGCCCCGCGGGCCGTGACCAGGTCGCGGCGGAAGCGCGTCATCCAGTCCAGCATGCCCTGGCTGAGCGCGCGAATCAGCGTATTGCCCGACATGGCCGCGATCTGCCGATGGAATGCCATATCGGCGGCGACGAAGCGGGTATGGTCGCCGCTGGCCTGCCGGCACGCCGCCAGCGCCGCGTGAAGCTCGGCGACGGTTGCCGGTGTGCCGCGCCGCGCGGCCACCTGCGCCAGCCCGACCTCGAACAGCAGCCGCGCGTCCTTCAGCTCGTCCAACCCGCCGGGCATGCGGCCCAGCATCTGCACCATCGCGCCGGAAACCTGATCGACGATCGCGTCCGCCGTCGGCAGCGTCACGCGGGCGCGTTCACCATGCGTGATGCGGATCAGGCCCATGCGCTGCAAAGCCTGCATCGCCTCACGGATCGCGGGGCGGCCGACGCCGTAGCGCTGCATCAGATCCCGCTCGGAGGGCAAATGGTCATCGGGTGCCAGCTCGCCCGACTGGATCATGTGTATCAGCCGGTCGAGCACTTCATGGGAGAGCTTCCGCCGCATGATCGGTTCCGGCGCGGGGGAAGCGGATGTGTCACCGTTGGTCACGCGACGATGATCCGGTGTCGCGCCGCGAAGTCAAGATGTCGCACAAGCGACCACCTGACATCTCGACCTCGGGACGGGCACCGGCTAGTCTTGCGTTATGGTATGATGAGATAATAACATCCCGGCGGCAAGGGAGGATGGTGGTTTGGACGACCGTGTGCGCGCAGTCTATCGGCTGGAGTCCGGCTATGCCCTCGACCACGCGGCGCGGGTCATCGCCGGGGAACAATCGAGCGGCACATTCGTCGCCGTGCCCGGCGAGACGGCGGAACTCCGCGAACGCGCCGGCGCGCGCGTCGAGCGGATCACGTTGCTGGAGGAGGTCGAGCAGCCGACCCTGCCCGGCGCCGGCAATGACGGCAGCGGGCGCTGGCGGCGTGGCGAGATCGAAATCTCCTGGCCGCTCGGCAATTTCGGTCCATCGCTGCCCAATCTGCTCGCCACCGTCGCCGGCAATCTGTTCGAATTGCGCGAGGTGAGTGGGCTCAGGCTCCTCGATGTGCATCTGCCGGCGGCCTTCGTCGCCGCCCAGCCCGGCCCGCAATTCGGCGTCGGAGGCACGCGCGCGCTGACGGGCGTCGCCGGCCGGCCGCTGATCGGCACCATCATCAAGCCCAGCGTCGGCCTGTCGCCAGAGGACACCGCCGCCCTGGTGGCCGAGCTGTGCCAAGGCGGAATCGACTTCATCAAGGACGACGAGTTGCAGGCCGATGGACCGCATTGCCCGTTCACGGCCCGCGTGCGCGCCGTGATGGCGGTGGTGCGTGATCATGCCGAGCGGACGGGGCGCAAGGTGATGGTGGCCTTCAATCTGACCGGCGAGGTGGACGAGATGCGTGCCCGCCACGATCTGGTCCGCGCCGAGGGCGGCACCTGCGTGATGGCGAGCCTCAACAGCGTCGGCCTGAGCGGGATGCTGGCGCTGCGTCGCCATGCCGAACTATGCCTCCACGCCCATCGCAACGGTTGGGGGGCGCTATCGCGGTGCCCCTGGCTCGGCTGGTCCTATGTCGCCTGGCAAAAACTCTGGCGGCTAGCCGGGGCGGACCACCTGCATGTCAACGGCATCGGCAACAAGTTCTGCGAGGATGACGACAGTGTCATGGCTTCGGCCCGCGCCTGCCTTGCGCCGCTGCGGCCGGAACATTCGTTGCTTGCCATGCCGGTGTTCTCCTCCGGCCAGTCGGCGCGACAGGTCGCGGCGACGTGGCAGCGCCTCGGCTCGGCGGACCTGATCCATGCCGCCGGTGGCGGCATCATGGCGCATCCCGGTGGCATCGCGGCCGGGGTCGCGAGCCTGCGGCAGGCCTGGGAAGCGGCGATGGCCGGCATCCCCGCCGAGACCTACGCGCGTGACCATCGCGAGCTGCGTGAGGCCCTGGCGCGGTACCGCGCATGAATACGCTGCCCGACGGTCTCTTGGTTGCCTATTACGGCGACGACTTCACCGGCTCGACCGACGTGATGGAGGTGCTGACCTTCGCCGGCCTGCCGACGGTGCTGTTCCTCGACGTGCCGGCACCGGGCGATCTCGCGCGGTTTCCCGGACGGCGCGGGATCGGCGTGGCCGGCACGGCGCGGAGCCGCTCCCCGGAATGGATGCGCGCCCATCTTCCGCCGGTGCTGACGGCGCTGGATGCGCTCGGCGCGCCGGTGCTGCACTACAAGATCTGCTCGACCTTCGATTCCAGCCCCACCACCGGTTCGATCGGCTGCGCGCTGGAGATCGGGCTGGCGGCGACACGGCGGGCCTGGTGCGCGATGGTGGTGGGGGTGCCGGCGCTGCGCCGCTACCAGGCATTCGGCAACCTGTTTGCCGCCGTGGATGGCGTTGGCTACCGGCTCGACCGGCATCCGACCATGGCCCGCCATCCGGTGACGCCGATGGCGGAGGCCGATCTCCGTCTCCATCTCGCCGCGCAGACGCGAGAGGCGATCGGCCTCGTCGATCTGGTGGCGCTGAAGCAGGGGCGCGGCGCGGCGGCGCTGGCGGCGGCGCGGAACGCGGGCTTGCGCGCGATGCTGTTTGACGTGATCGACGACGAGACATTGGAAGCGGCCGGGGGCGCGATCTGGCGGGCACGCGGCGACGGGGTGTTCGCGGTCGCGTCATCGGGGTTGACCTACGGGTTGGTTGCGCATTGGCGCGCCGCGGGTCTGCTGCCGCCGGCACCTCCGGCGCCGGAAACCGGCCCCGCCGAACGGCTGCTCGTGGTCTCCGGCAGTTGCTCGCCCATCACGGCGCGGCAGATCGACTGGGGGGTGCGGAACGGCTTCGTTCCGGTCCGGCTCGACGTGCGCGCCGTTGTCGATTCGGCAACGGCGCGCGGGGAGATCGCGCGCGCCGTTGCCGCCGCCGCCGCCGCGCTGACCGCCGGGCGGGATGCGATCGTGTTCTCCGCCGAGGGGCCAGAGGACATGTCGATCGGTCAATTGCGTGAGGCCGCCGCGCGCGGCGGCGAGCCGGTCGGAGCGTTGCAGGCAAGGGTCGCCGACGCCCTGGGCGAGGTGCTGGCCACGGTGACGTCGTGGAGCGGCGTGTCGCGGCTGGTCGTGGCCGGCGGCGATACCTCGGGCGCGGCGACGAGCCGGCTCGGCCTTTATGCGCTGGAGGCGGCGATGCCGCTGGCACCTGGGGGGCCTCTCTGCCTCGGCCATCGGCGCGGCCTGAGGCCGATCGAGATCGCGCTGAAGGGCGGACAGATCGGCGGCGCCGATTTCTTCGGCCAGGTCAAGCACGGGCGCGGCGCCGGGGGCACAGACGGGCAAGGTCACGACGGCGGGGCTTGTGCCCGGGCCACTGGTGTGATGAGATGCTAACTCTCTGATGCCCCGGGCTGAGGGCACAACAACAATGAGGAGGAGGAGACCAGTCATGAAGCTGTTTCACATACTCGGAGCCGCAACGATCGCGCTCGCGGCGGCGGGGAGCGTCCCGGCGCAAGCGCAGGGCAACGGCAAGCTCATCGCCATCATCACCGCGTCGCTCAACAATCCGTTCTTCGTGCAGGTGGCGAACGCCGCCGACGCCGAGGCGAAGCGGCTCGGCTACACCACGCTGGTGCTGTCCAACGACGATGACGCCGCCAAGCAGGACCAGGAGATCGACAACGTGATCGCGCGCAAGGCTGCGGCGATCATTCTCGACAATGCGGGTTCCGACGCCAGCATCGCGGCGGTGGAAAAAGCGAAGAAGGCCGGCATCCCCACGTTCCTCGTCGATCGCGAGATCAACAAGACCGGAGTCGCCGTCGCCCAGATCGTCGCCAACAACTACCAGGGCGCGACCCTCGGGGCGCAGGAGTTCGTGCGCGCGCTCGGCGAGAAGGGCCGCTATGTCGAGATCGTCGGCCGTGAGGCAGACACCAATGCCGGTGTGCGCTCCAAGGGCTATCACGACGTGCTCGACCAGTATCCGGACATGAAGATGCTGGACCGCCAGAGCGCCAACTGGATCCAGACCGAGGCCTACACGAAGATGGAATCGATCCTGCAGGCGCATCCCGACGTGCAGGGCGTGATCGCCGGCAACGACACGATGGCGCTCGGCGCCTCGGCCGCGCTGCAGGCCGCCGGCAAGACCAAGGTGATCGTGGTTGGCCTCGACGGCAGCAATGACGCCCGTGACGCCGTGCTCTCCGGCAAGATGGACGCGACCGTTCTGCAGCCGATCACCCAGATCGCGACCATGGCGGTCGACGAGGCCGACCAGTACCTGCGCACCGGCGCCACCGGCAAACCCGAGAAGCAGTTGGTCGATTGCGTCCTGATCACCAAGGCCAACGCCAGCAAACTCAACAACTTCACGCTCGCGAAATAAGAGGACTGCCGTGGGTGTGGCACGAGACGCAAGCGTGGCAAACGGTCGGAGCCACACCCCGCGGCGGCGACGGTCCGCGCTGCTGAGCGTTGCGGTTGTCGCCGTCGCCGGCGTGCTGGTGGCGCGCGGCATCGCCGTCGTCCCGGACCGGGAGGTTGCCCGCACCGATCTTGCCGGCAACCCGACATTTGACGCCAAGCAGTTCGTGGCGTCGCTCTGGGTATCGCGCGTGCTGCCCCTGATGCAGGACAAGGCCACCGACATCGGCACCGTGCTGCAGGCGCTCGCCAAGGATCCGGACGCGGCGGGCAGAAGTTACGGCCATCGCCCCCGTGCCGGGGATGGGCCGTGGAACTTCATCGTCCGCGGCGAAGGGCGCATCAAGGCTGCCGAGACGACGCTGCGGCACGCGACGCTGAGCGTGGAGATCGATGGGCAGGACGTGGAATTGCAGATCGGGCCGGTGATCTTCGGAACCACGCTGCGCGACAGCTTGCCGTTCATCTCTTTCGACGAGGTGGTCAACCAAATCCAGTTCGCGCAGGTCTCGCGCGAGCTGAACGATCGCGCGACCGCATCCGCTCACGCCGGCCTCGACCTCGCCGCGCTGACCCCGGGCCGCGGGGTTGCGTTCACCGGTGCCATGTCGGCCTCGACCCCGCCGCAGGTCACGGTCGTGCGCCTGCGCGCGCTTGGCGCCGCGTCCCCATGACTGCCGAGGCCATGCCAGCGTCGGACGGCATCGTCCTGCGCGCCGAGCGGATCGGCAAGGTCTATCCCGGCACCACGGCACTGCATGCTGTCGATTTCGCCGTGCGGCGTGGCGTGGTGAACGTCCTCCTGGGCGAGAACGGCGCCGGCAAGTCGACGCTGATGAAAATCCTGGCCGGCGCCGAGCAGCCGAGTTCCGGCCGCCTGTTCCTCGACGGGCGCGAGGTCGCCTTCGCCTCCGTCAACGACGCCGCCGCGCACGGCATCGGTATCATTTTCCAGGAGATGAATCTCTGTCCGAATCTCAGCGTCGCCGAGAATATTTTTCTTGGCCAGCCGGCGTTGCGATTGGGCATCGACATCGATGCCGCCCGCCACGCCGCCGAGACGCGCGCTCTCCTGCGCCGGCTGGAGCACGATATCGATCCGCACACCCTGGTCGGCGACCTGCGCATCGCCCAGCAACAGATCGTCGAGATCGCCAAGGCGCTGGCGCGCGACGTCCGCATCCTGATCATGGACGAGCCCACCTCCGCGCTCAGCGCAACCGAAGTGGAAATTCTGTTCCGCGTCATCGGCGAACTGACGGCCGAAGGGGTCGCGATCGTCTATATCTCCCACCGGCTGGAAGAGCTTGTGCGCATCGGCGACACCGTCACCGTGCTGCGCGATGGCCGGCTGCAGGCTAGAGCCGAGATGCGCGACGTGGACATCCCATGGCTGATCGCGCAGATGGTCGGCACGATGGCGGAGGCCGCGGCACACCCCCCGCCGAGCCTCGGCGCCGGCGGCCTGCTGCGGATTTCCGAGGTCAGCCTCGCCAATCCGCATGGCGGTTTCCTGGTCGATCATGTCAGTCTGGACGTCGCGGCCGGCGAGGTGGTCGGGCTCTATGGCCTGCTCGGCGCCGGCCGGTCGGAATTGTTCGAGGTGCTGATCGGCGCGCAGCCGGATGCCACGGGCTCGGCGCAACTCGCCGGTCAGGAACTCTTCGGCCTGCCGATCGCCACCCGCATCCGAGCCGGCATCGCGCTGGTGCCGGAGGATCGGCAGCGCGAAGGTCTGGTGCAAACATTGTCGGTCGCCGTCAATCTGACGCTCGCCAGCCTGTGGCAGTTCTTGCGCGGCATCGCGATCGACGTCACGGAGGAGCGGCGGGCGGTCGCGCGCATGATACGCGACCTTCTGATCAAAGTGTCGTCGCCCGACGTGGAGGTGACGGCGCTGAGCGGCGGCAATCAGCAGAAAGTGGTGATCGGCAAGGCGCTGCTGACCCGGCCGAAACTATTGCTGCTCGATGAGCCGGGACGCGGCATCGATGTCGGTGCCAAGGCCGAAGTGTTCGGCACGATGCGCGCACTGGCGCGAGAGGGGTTGGGCGTGATGTTCGCAACCTCGGATCTCAAGGAGGTGATGGCCGTGGCCGACCGTATCGTGGTGATGGCCGGTGGCCGCATCAGCGGCGATTTCGCGCGTGCCGAGGCGACCGAGGAACGGCTGGTCGCCGCGGCCAATCTGGGCGGGGCGGCGGCTGCCGGGGGCATGCGATGAGCGGCGGCGCGCAAATTCCGATCGCCTCGCCCTCCCGGCCGCGCCGCACCTCGCCGCTGCTGCTGCTGCTCAGCCTGCGCACGCTGATCGCGCTATTCGTGGTGTTCGCCTTCTTCAGCGCCACCGCGCCGAATTTCCTGGCCCTGGAAACCCTGGTGCTGCTTGCCAAGCATGTTTCCATCAACGCGTTCCTGGCGATCGGCATGACCTTCGTCGTGATAACGGGCGGGATCGACCTGTCGGTCGGCTCGATCGTCGGCCTTGCCGGCATGATCGCCGGCGCGTTGATCGACCGCGGGCTGCCGCTGGCCTTCTGGCATGTCACGCTGTTCCCCGACGTGCCGGTGGTGATCCTGGCCGTGATCGCGGCCGGTGTGCTGGTCGGCGCCATCAACGGGCTGCTGGTCACCTGGTTGAGTGTCGCGCCGTTCATCGCCACGCTGGGGACGCTTTATATCGCGCGTGGCGCGGCGCTGCTGATTTCCGGCGGCGAGACGTTCCCCAATCTCGTCGGACGGCCGCAGTTCCATAACACCGGCTTTCCAATTCTGGGCGCGGGGACGGTTCTCGGGGTGCCGGTCTCGGTGATCGCGCTGGCCGTGGCGGGCGCGATCGCGGCCTATCTGGCGGCTCGCACCCCCTTCGGCCGCCGCGTCTACGCGGTTGGCGGCAATGAGCGTGCGGCGCTGCTATCCGGCGTGCCGGTGAATCGCATCAAATTCATCGTCTACATGATCTCCGGCGCTTGCGCCGCCTTCGCCGGCTTGATCGTCGCTTCCGAACTGGTGGCCGCGCATCCGGCGAGCGGCGAGACGTTCGAGCTGAACGCGATCGCGGCGACCGTGCTGGGAGGCACGTCGCTAGCCGGGGGGCGCGGCACCATCTGGGGCACGATCATCGGCGCCTTTGTCATCGGAATCCTCGGGGACGGGTTGGTGATGCTTGGGGTCAGTTCGTTCTGGCAGATGGTGATCAAGGGAGTTGTCATCATCGCCGCCGTGGTGCTGGATCAGCTGCAACGACGGTTGCAGCGTCGCATGGCAATTCAGGCGCAGGCCGGCTGAGCGAGTGAAGCGGAGAGGGGAGCGCACGACTCATGTGTCGCCCGGGAAATCCGACGAGGTTCGCCTATGGCATCGAGCCGATCCGTAATCGGATTTTTTCCGCATCCCCCGGCGTCGCCGGATTGTAGACCCCCATGCTGAGATCCGTCCGTCCGTCGACCGCGAAGGCGGAGTATTCGAAGGCGAGCGGGCTAGAGCGGTAGCCGAGCTGTTTGGATCGGAATGGGGTTCCCAACCGTGCTGAAATCTGATTGAACTAGACCGCTCTAATCGCCGTCCGGCATCACCAATTGGCACTGCTCGCCCAGGCCGGCCACGCCCAGGCGCACCACGTCGCCGGCCCGGAGATAGCGCCCCTGGGTCATGCCGACGCCAGGCGGGGTGCCGGTGAGCATCACGTCGCCCGGCTGCAGCACCATGAAATGGCTGACATAGCTGACCAGCTCGGCCAAGGAGAAGACCATATCGTCGGTCGATGACTCCTGCATCCGTTCACCGTTGAGGTCGAGCCATAGTTGGAGGGCCTGAGGGTCGGCGACCTCGTCGCGGGTCACCAGCCAGGGGCCCAGCGGGCAGAAATTCCTCCACGATTTGCCCTTGATGAACTGGCCCCCGCGCTCGCTCTGAAAATCCCGCTCGGAAATGTCGTGGCCGACCATGTAGCCGGCGACGTATTCGAGCGCGCGCGCCACCGGCACCCGGCGGGCGGGCTGGCCGATCACCAGCGCCAGCTCAACCTCCCAATCGACCTTGCTGGCACCGGGGGGAATCCGGATGGGATCATCAGGGCCGCATATCGCGCCGGTATGCTTGGAGAAGATGATCGGTTCGTTGGGCAGCGCAACGATGCTGGCATGGCCGCGGTAATTCACGCCGATGGCGATGACATTGCCGATCCCGGCCACCGGCGGGCCCAGCCGCGGCGTGCCCTCGACCAGCGGCAACGAGGCCGGATCAACGGCGCGCAACCAATCGAGACGATCGGGGGCCAGGGCCGGGCCGTCGAGATCGGCGAGCCGCCCGGCCAGACTGTGCAGCCGTCCCGCCTCGTCGAGCAGGCCCGGCTTTTCGGCCCCGGGCGGGCCATAGCGCAGCAATCGCATGATGCCTCCCAATTGGTCGCGCGTGTTGCCTATGGCGGGTCGACGATCTCGACGAAGCCGCGATCACCGTCGAGGCTGACCGTCATGCCGTCGGTAAGCCGGGCGGTGGCATCGGCGAGCACCACGGCGGGAATGCCGCTCTCGCGCGCCTGACAAGCGGCATGGGCAAGGATGCCGCCAACCTCGACCACCAAGCCGCCCGCCATGCGCAGCAGGGGCGCCAGCCCGAGATTGGCCGAGCGGGTCACGATGATCTCGCCGCCATGGAGTGCCGCGGGCGGCAAAGCACCGCCGTCGTCCAGCACCCTGACCACGCCCACGGCCGCGCCGGGCGCCACCGGAACCGCCGCGAGCCGCCCTGTCGCCAGCCCGGTCGAGCAGGCGCCGAGCGCGGCAAGATCGGCTTCGAACACCACCGCCGGGAGCCGCCGCTGGCGCGCCAGCAAACCGGCGATCCGGCGCTCGCGCCGGCGCCGCGCGACGGTCCCGGCCAGATCGCGAGAAGTGCCGAAACACTCGGCGATTTCCTCGGGGTACAGATGGAAGACATCGTCTTCCGCCCAGCTCAGGCGCCGGTTAATGGCGACGAGAATGGCGCGCAGCGCCGCGTATTCGGCGGCGAAATAGTATTTGATGGTCTCGCGCAGCGGCAGGAAGGTTTGCGCCAACCGCAGATCGGCGAACAGCGCCGTGATCTCTCCGGCCGGCGCCGCGGCGGCCCGCAACCGGCCGCGGAGTTCCCGCTCCGTCGCCAGACGGCGCTGGCGCTGCTGGCGGAATTCTTCAGCCGGCCGTCGCCCCGACAGGGTCAGGTCATGGAGCAGCCGGTCGATCACCGCCGGTTCCTCGACGAGGCGCGGCCGCATGATTTCCAGTTCGTTCGAGGCCATGTGGCCATAGCGGGCGAGGAAGGCGGCACGGGTCAGGCGCCCTGCGGACAGACGTTCGAGATCCAGGGCCTGTCGCGTGATGCGGCTGCCGGCAAGCCCCCGCAACAAGGCTGCGGCCGCGCCGCTGTCGCCGAGATGATGATCGAGCCGCCAGCGCACCATGTCGGCGAAGAAGAAAGCTAGCCGCGCCGCCACCACGAACCAGACGCAGGCATACCGCCGCAGATAGTCCAGCCGTTCCTGAAACGAGGCCAGCAGCTTCGCCTCGGTCATCGCCGCCGGCCGGTACCGCTTCGCCTCCTTCATGCCGGCGCGGAGGCGTGGTTCGATGCCGCTCGCGAAACGAGCGCGGAAGCCGTGGGCGAAGGCCGTCATGTCGGCGTGGAATCCCCATAGCCTGTCGTGCCGGCGCTGTCCCTCAGCGGCACCGTGCCGACGGATGGCTTCCACGAGGCTGATGCCCTGCCGGTAAAGGCCGAACTCAGGATAATTGGCGCGGGCGGGATCCCGGGCGATGCCGGCCAGGATTTCGTCGATATCGATCGGCAGCCCGATATCGAAGGTGCCGGCGTCCACCTCGACATTGAAATAAGGCTGGCCGCAGATCATCTCATACAGATTCTCGGCGCCATCATCGGCGAGCCGGTAGCCGAGCGCGCGGCGGCCGCCGACGATCGCCCCGTCGCGCGCGGCGAAGATGGCGCGGAACAGGCCGAAACTCATTGGCGAGGGGGTGGGCAGCAACTCGCCGATATTGCCGTTGCTGAACACCGCCGGGCGGTCGGAAAGGTGGTCGTCCCGGCGCCGGGCGGCCAGACGCGCGGCCAAGGCGCGGCGTTCGCGCGCGACATAGGCATCGATATCGCTGCTGGTGATGGTGGCCCCGGCGGCGGATCGGGTGATCGGCCGCGACTGGACGATATGGATGCCCTGGTCGCCGATGGCGAATTCGATGTCCTGCGGGCGGCTGAACACCGCTTCGATATCGACCGCAAGCCGCGCCAGGGTTGCGGCTTCGTCCGGCGAAATCACCGGTTGCCGGGATCCCTGGCCGGCCAGCGGCACTTCGCCGACGGGCGTCAGCATGAATGGCTGCGCCGACAGTCGCGTTTCCTTCAGCCTGCCATCGCGATCGAGCACGAACACGTCGCCGCTGACACGGCCGGCCGCCAGAGGCTCGCCCAGGCCGTGGACGGCATTGACGATGATATCATCATCCTCTCCGGTGAGCGGATTGGCGGTGTAGATGATGCCCGCCGCCCGCGCCGTCACCAGTTCCTGAACCAGCACCGACATGGTGGGGCGAACCGTCCCGCGCCGTGAGTCGCGATAGAGCGCCGCCTCCGGCGCGTGCAGAGCGGCAAAACACTGCGCGACCGCGTCGAGCAGTTGCTCCTCATCGGTAATCGGCAACAGGGTGGGAAAAATGCCGGCCCAGCTCGCCTCGCGGCCGTCTTCCTCGCTGGCCGAACTGCGCACCGCCGCGATCGTGAATTCCGCCCGCCGCCACGCCTCGACCACCGTGGCACGCAGCGGCGCGGACAGCCACGCCCGCCCGCCATCGGCCAGGCCGGCGCCGCGCGCGGCCAGGCTGGTGATGCAGAAGCCGCGGGGAACATTGAAGCCACAGCGCATCAGCCGGCCGAGATGGAACGCCTTGCCGCCAACCAGCGCCCTATCTTCCGCGCCGATATCGGCCAGGTCGCGGATGAACGCGCCAGGCACGGCGCGCTGGGCGGCAATGTGCATGGTGGCGCTCCTTGTCGTCGCGTCTACTGTGCCAGAACCATTTGCGCGTCATCGATGCGGGCATTGTCGCGACGGCCGCGCTCCTGCGCCCAGCGGGCGCGCATCTCGTGCCATTCCTCGGCAAATCTTGAGACGTCGTCGCTGCCGGCCAGCACATGGTCGAGAACCCGCCGATAGAAACCGCAGATCGCGCCGACCAGTTCGACCGAACGCTCGCGGCCGGGAATCTTGAAGCGGTCAACCCCCAGCTTCACATAGTCCGGCATTTCCCAGAGCAGCAGTTCCGGCGTGGCCTTGAGATCGGCCACCACGCCCTGGGAGATATCGTCGATGTCGAGATTCCACTTCGCCCGGCAGACCCGGTAGCAACTTCCGCCCTTGCTGGCGCTGCCGAGATTATGGTCCTTGCCGTCGGCATCGAGCTGATGGGTTATGCGGAAATAACTGCTGGAATAGCACCGTCCGGGACAGATGCGGCCGCGCTTGATGGTCTGGAACAGAAACGCCTCCAGCTTGACCTGGCTTTGGTCGCGGATCTCCGCGAGTTCCGCCGTCCCCCAGCGATAGGGAATGACGACGATGTTGGCGCCGAGAGCACGGTAGAAATGAATGTCCTCGTTGTTGAAGATGCCGGCGGTGACGCTGACATGGATGTCGAGATCGGGGAATTGTTGATGCACCAACCGGATGCAGCCGGGATCACAGATCATCACTCCCCCGGCTCCCCAGCCGACATAGCGCTCGATCTTCGAGAGGAACGTCGGAATTTCCTGCGGGGACGGCATCACGTTGATGGCGATGCGGATGTCCTTGCCCCGCGGACGGCTCCAGGCGATCAATTCGTTGATCTCGCCATCGTCGAGTTCATCGCTCGCCGGTCGCCGGCTCCAGCCCTTGGGACCAACGAACACGGAATCGCATCCTTGTTCCAGCGCGGTAACGGCCATGTTCAGGGTGCCACCGGGCCCCATCAATGCAACCATGCTGGCTGCTCCTTTCAATGCGTCGGAAAGAGGGCGAACGTGCCCGCGGGAATGGCGCCAATGCCAAGGGCGCCTTCGCCATCGAGAGATTTCAGCCGTTCGAACAGGCGATCGAGATCGTCCAGGTCGTCGGAGCGCCAATCGATGCACACCCGGCGGCACCAGGCGGCGCGCAGGCCGTCCAGAACCTCTGGTGGGTCACCGGTTTGTGCCGCCGCCTGATCCCACACCGCGCCATCCGCGCGCATCAGCATCACCGCTTCGCGGTACGCGGCGATGAAGCCGGTGATGACGTCGGGCTGCTCGGCGATAAATTCGTCGCGGCAGGTGAAGAAAGTCGTCGGCGGCGAGGCGACGCCGAGGAGATCGAGCAAGTCGAGAACGTCGTATAATTGGCGAAAACGGCCCGTCGTCGTCAGCCGCGGCACCAGATGCCAGTAAACAAGAGCGGCATCGACACGGCCAGCCTCAAGCCATTCGACCAGCGTCGTCTTCGATAGGGCCTCGCTGACCTCCGCCTCGGTATCGGGGTCGAAGCCGCGGCCAAGCAGGCAGGCTCCACGGACCACCGACCAGTTCTTGTCGTCGCGGCGCACCACGCCGACCCTCCGGCCGCGCAGACCGTCGAAATCGGTGATCCCCGATCCCGCGGCGACGACGATCCCACCCATGACGCGCCCGTAAGGAAAGACCGCGGCACAACCGATCCCTGCGTGGCGATGGCGCGCCAAGGAAATCCAGTCGGTGTCGATAAGATCGGCCGTGCCCTCGACCAGCGCCGTTTCGGTCGCCCGTCGCGTCCGTGTGCCACGGTCGTGGCCGAGGGCGAGCGCGAGGCGAAATCCGTGCCGGCGATCCAGCGCGTATTCCTGTATCGTGCGCATGATCCAAGACGGGCTGCCGGTAGCCTCGAAGGCGCAGCGCAAGGCAGGTGGCGCGGACGTCACGCGGTTGCCCAGCGCATGGGCTCGGCCTCGTGCGGGACGGCCCGGTCGATCAGACTGTCGACGCGCTTATTTTTCTCGATCTTCCAGCGCGCGCCGAGAAGTGCCGCCTCCCCGGCATACACGCTCATATCCAGCGCGCTCTTGTCGATGATTCCGTCCAGCACCTTGCGATAGAAACGCACGAGGTCGCGGATCATCGGCACCGGCCGCTCCCGGCCCGACAGCTTGAAGCACTCCACGCCGAGAGCCACCATGCGCGGCAACTGTTCCAGCATCAGCCGCGCATCGCGGCGCAATTTCAGACTCTGTGCCACGCCCTGCCCGCTGGCGAACTCCCACGGCACCTGGCAGACCCGATAGCATTCCTTAGCGCCGCGATTGGCGCTGCCGAAAAATGCGTCCTTGCCTTCCACCGGGAGCCAGTCG
This sequence comes from Pseudomonadota bacterium, assembly GCA_021851785.1. Taxonomy (GTDB): domain Bacteria; phylum Pseudomonadota; class Alphaproteobacteria; order Acetobacterales; family Acetobacteraceae; genus Acidibrevibacterium. The sequence continues at coordinate 86,326 of JAJZBV010000001.1, read as the reverse complement.
CGGAACTTGAGATAGCTCGACATGATGCACTTGCCGGGACAGATCTTTCCTGTCTGAACGGTCTCGAACAGGAAGACTTCGAGCCCGATATCGGCGCACCGGCTCACCCGCTCGATCTCGCTTTCGTCCCAGCGATAGGGCAGAATGATCATGTCCGCCCCGAGATCCCGGTAAAAGCGCGCATCCCAGGCATTCGTGATGCCGCTGCCGATGCTGACATGGATCACCGTCTGCGGCAGCAAGCGGCGCACCACCGCGATCGCGCCAGGATCGGTGATGATGAATCCGGAGCAACCGAACTCCGCATAGCGACGGATCTTGGCGATGAAGCCTTCCATCTCGAACGGACTGGGAAAAGTATTGAGCACCACGCGAACCTGACGATTGCGGTCGCGGGCATAGTCGATCACCGACTTGATGTCGTCGTCGTCCATCTCCGATTCAGCTGGCCGCCGGCTCCAGCCCAGTGGTCCAACGTAGATCACGTCGGCCCCTTCATCGATGGCGACAATGGCCATCTCGCGGCTGCCGCCCGGCGCCAACAGGGTTGGCATGGTCAGGCCCTTCCGACATAGCGCCGACCGGCGCTCTCGAAGTAATAACCGTTGCACAGACCCATTTTGGCGAATGCGCCGACCTCGCGCAGGGCGTCGGCGAGATCTTCGGCCGGCGCGCCGGCGAAGGCCTTGGTCAGCGCATCGCGATACACGCGGCCGACGGTTGCGACATATTCGCCGCTTTCCCCGTGACTCTGGACATAAAATGCGTCGAACTTCGCCTCGACCAGCTTGTCGACGTGCTCAAGCATGCAGAGATCGCTGCCACTCAGGGTCATGCGGCCGGTATCCTTGAGCGACCATCCGCCAGCGGCGCGGCGGGTCAGCCAATGCTCGCGGGTGCATAGATAACCACAGCCCGTATCCGGCCGGCGGTCGGAATGCTCAAGGATGAAGCAGGTCTCCGAGATCACCAGCGGAATCTTGCCATGCACCGGCATCAGCACCTGAATCGGTGTCTGATCACGGATGTAGATGGCCTCCTTGAGGCTGAGTTCGGGATTGGGATAGACGCGCGTCACCCCATAATCCTTCACCACGCGCGCGGTCGCGTCAGTGTAGAGATTGCCGAACACCCCGAGATGGATCGGCTTGTTGCAGCCGATTTCGCGCAGCATCTTGAGGAGACCGAGATTATGCACCTCGAAGGCATCAAACGGCAGCCGCATCGCCGTTTCGATAATTGTCCGCACCGAACCGAGTTCGTGGTTGCTCGGAACGGCGTGGAGCCGGAGATAGCATTTCTTGCCTTGCAGCTTGACGGCTTCAACCCCTTCAACCAGGTATTCGGGGTGCGAGCTGAAATTGTCCAGCGTGTCCGGACATGAGAAATCGCCAAGATACAGGGCATCATAGGCGGAATAGTCGCCGCGGCGAAGTATCTTCGGCGAGGTGACGTCGGTCGACAATTCGAACATGGACATTCCTTGCGATCCGGAGGTCATGACGGTTACTGCGCAGGGACGCAGACGGGGGAAGCGGCGGTGAGGCGATCGGCACGAAGCGCTTCGCGCCGGGCCTCGGCGATCAGCCGCCGGTCACGCAATCCCCGCTCGGTTTTCCAGCGCTCATGGAAGCTCGCCAGCAAAGGGCGGTAAGCGGTGAAATCGATGGTCTCGCCCGCAGCGATGCGATCGAGCACCGTGCGATAGAAGCGCACGATGTCCCGAACCAGTTGCGCCGAACGGTCGCGACCGGGAACCTTCAGGCAATCGACGCCGGCCGCCAGATAGGCCGGCAGTTCCTCCACCCACAGCGCCGGATTGGTCTTGATGGTCATCGGCTGGCCGAGCGATTCCTCGTCGGTACCGAACTCCCAGTTGGACTGGCACACCCGCAGGCAATCGCCGCCTCGGCTGGCGCTGCCGAAAAAGTGATCCTTGCCGTTCTCGTCCAGCCAGTGGCGATAGCTGAAATAGCTGCTCATCATGCACTTGCCGGGGCAGATCTTGCCGCCGGAAGGCGTCTTGAACATGAATACCTCGATGCCGATCCCGGTCTTGGCCTTGATCTCGGCGATTTCCTCGACCGTCATGCGATAGGGCAGAACGATGTGGGTAGCCCCGCTCTCGGCGAGGAAACGGACATCCTGGAAGTTGGTGATGCCGCAGCCGACGCTGGTGTGGATCGCGACGTGCGGCAGTCGCTCATGCACGAGGCGCATGCAGCCGACGTCGCTGATCATGAATCCCTTGGCGCCCCAGCCGGCATACATATCGATGCGATCAAGGAACATCGGGATTTCGGTCGAACTCGGCAGGGTATTGACGACGACGCGCACTTCCTTGCCGCGCGCACCGGCATAGTCGATGATTCCCCGGATCTCGTCGTCGTTGAGTTCGTGTTCCGCGCCGCGGCGGCTCCAGCCGAGAACCCCGACGTAAACCGCATCGGCGCCTTCGTCGAGCGCCAGCCTGGCCATTTCCCCGGTACCCCCGGGCGCCATCATCATCACCATGCGAAATCCTCCCCGGCGTGATCACGTTGCGAGCGATGCTAGCGGCGCCTTCACCGGCCGGGAACCTATAGCCGTGATTGTGATTTTAAATAGCCAGGCAGGGGAACGTTGAGAACCGTTCATCGTGCGCCTGCGAAGGCGCGGAATCGCCGGCACGGAACATGCGTTCCATGATCAGCTACGGCGGTAAAAATCAGGCCGAGGTGAGATCGGCCTGGTGAGAGTCCGCGGCTAACTCGATGAAGGGTGGCGGCGGCAGAATATGGGGCAGACGTACCGTGCCGGCCGCTGCCTGTAATGCCCGAAGGAATGCCTTGTATGGTTCGACCCGCAGATACTGCGCCGGCACCAAGGCCACCGTCTTCCGGGAGGGCTGGTCGGTCGCGTAAAGGTCGATGCCGGCCATCCCGGCATGACCGTCATGCGCGGTCAAAGCCGGCACCAGGCAAACGCCGAGGCCGGCTCGCACCATGCCGAGCGCCACTTCGTAGCTGCGGCATTGGGTGACCAGCCGATGGCGCGGCAGCACCCGTTGATACCAATGTGCGATCCGCCTTGTATGCTGTGTGCCAAAATTGAACTGGATACAGCTGTTGACGATCTTCCTTTCCGCGGGCGACAGGCTGGCATCGGGATCTAGAACCTCCGCCAGTCGCAGCCCGCTCGGCACCGCAAAAACGTACGGATCCTCCGTGAGCGGAATTTTTTTGAACGAGACGCTGCTCTGGGCAACGGAATTTGCCGCGATCAGCCCGATATTGACGGCGCGGTTGTAAAGCAGGTCGAGCGCCTCGGCCGGCGCGGTCTCGTGAATGTCGAATTCGACGTCCGGATGGGTTTCGGCAAGTCGGGCGATGGCGTTGGGCACCAGCACGCGGATGATCGAATTGAGGCCGGCGAGGCGAATGACGCCGCGCAGCCCGGCCGCGAATTCCCCAAGGCCGATTTGCGCCTGGTCAACCTCATCGAGAATGAGTTGCGCTTGGCGCAGGAAAAAGCGCCCGACCTCGGTCAGCACCATCTGGTTCCGGGTGCGGTCGAACAGCTTGGCACCGATGCTCCGCTCGAGCTTCGCCAGTTGCTGTGAGAGCGTGGGCTGCGCCAAGCTGAGTTGCTTGCCGGCGCGCGTCAAGGTTGCCGCCTGGGCGACGGCACAAAAAATCCGCAGTTGGTGAAATGTTATATCGGCGTGCAGCATGCCGGCTCCCCGGGGAGGGTCTGTGGCAGAACGGCGATCAGGGCCTGGATGAACCGCTCGTTCTCCTCGGGCCGGCCGACACTGACCCGGATATAGTCGGGCAGGCCAAAGGCATCGAGCGGCTTGACCAGAACCCCCCTCGCCCGCAGATGCTCGTGGACCGCCTTGCCCTCGCCCACCCGCACCATCACGAAATTGGCCTCGGACGGCAGGAAAAAGAGGTCGAGTGCCGCCAGCCGGTTTTCCAGCCATTGGCGGCCGGCGCCGTTGAGGGCGACGCAACGTGCCAAGTGTTCGTGGTCGGCGAGCGCTGCCATGGCCGCCGCCTGGGCGATCCCGCTGGTATTGAAACGCTGGCGCTGAGCCTCGATCTGGCGCGCCAGCCGCACCGGCGCAACCCCGTAGCCGAGGCGCAGGCCGGCCAGGCCGTGCGCCTTCGAGAACGACCGCGTCACCACCAGCGCGTGGGCACCAGCGATCTCATCGAGGGCATTGGCGCGGTCGGCGCGCCCGACATAGTCGTGATAGGCCTCGTCGATGATGACGACGACCTCCCCGGGGAGGCGTTCGAGAAAGCGCGTGAAGGCCGCCTGCCCGAATGTCAGCCCGGTCGGGTTGTTGGGATTGCCGAGAACAACCAGCCGTGTCCGACCGGTCACCGCCTCGGCCATCGCGTCGAGATCGTAGGCATGGTCCTTCAGCGGCACCAGCACCGCCTTGGCTCCGGCGCGGTCAACCATCGATCGGTAGGCGGGAAACGAGGGCCAGCCGATCATCGCCTCGTCATCTTTGCCGAGAACGGCGCGGGCGGTCAGATCGAGGACCTCGCACGAGCCGTTGCCGAGAACCACCTGCTCGGCCGCCACCCCCAGAATCTCGGCCAGCTCCGCCTTCAGCGCCAAGCCATTGGCGTCGGGATAGCGATGCGCCCTCAGCGCGCCCTCGATGATGGCGCGGATGGCGCCGGGAGCAGGGCCAAGCGGGCTCTCGTTGGCAGAAAGATCGATCTTGTCCAGATCTGTTCCGAAATTCCTAGCCATCACCTGTCTGCCAAAATCGGGCGTTCGCCTTTTGCTGTGCACGCTCTTATGGCCTGCGGCTTCCCCTCTTCGCCGCAGGAGGGGCCCGAGAAACCAAGATGGAGCGCGGAAGGTTGCCCCGCGCCATGTTGAAAAAAAGAACGGCAGGTGCAATTGAGTTGCGTCCTATGCCGCAGCCGGCTATTCTGCAAATCGGTCAGGGGTGTGTGATAAAACGACTTTTCTTTATAGATTGAACTAAACCGCCAACGCGGTAGTTGCAGTTTAGCTCAATCACATTTTTCTGCCTATGTCGAGGCACTGACGCCGGTGCTGGGGCATGCCGGTCGCGCGGCGCATCAGTCGCTGCATCACTTCGTGGCAAAGGCCGACTGGTCTGACGATGCGGCACTGGCGGCCGTGCGAGCCTGTGTGCTGCCTGTCATCGAACGGCATGGCGCGATCCGCGCACTGATCGTCGACGACACGGGGATCCCGAAGAAGGGCACCCATTCGGTTGGGGTGGCGCGGCAATACTGCGGGCAACTCGGCAAACAGGACAGTTGCCAGGTTGCCGTCAGTCTATCGGCCGCCAACGACCATGCCAGCCTGCCCGCGTCCACCGATAGCCGCACCGGCTCCGTCTCGGTCGTGTATTTTCAACGAGTTACAAGAAAAACAAATCGGAAGCTCGGGCTAATCACGAAGGCGCATCACGCCAGACATTGCTTCGGAAACTTGTGCCGATGAGAGATCTTTGGCCAGCAATTCGCGGGCGGCGCCATCTTCCCCCGCGAGAGCCAGCGTCGTTGCGAGATCCTGGCGTACCCTCGGGATCATGTCCGGGGCATTGGCAAGCGGGCGCAATATTTCGAGCGCTTCCTTCTCGTGCCCTGACACCGCGAGCGAGACGCCGAGATTGACCCGCGCCGCAAGCATGTCCGGCGTGATCGCGAGTGCCGTCCGATAGGCGAGTTGCGCCGCCGAATGCTGTCCCAGAAGGTCGCGCGCGATACCAAGATCGTTCAGCGCCACCGCGTTGCGTCGATCACTGGCGAGCACCTCTGAAAACAGTTTCGCCGCCTTTGCGGGGTCACGCGCGAGCCCGATACGCCCCAGGCCGAGCAACGCCGCCGTATTGGCCGGGCTGATCTTGAGCACCCGATCGAGGGTAGCTTCCGATTCGTCATAGCGCTTGAGCAGATACAAAGCCTCTCCCTTGCGTAAAAGTGCCGACAAATCCGCGGGATTCTTTGAAAGGATCCCGTCGGCGACCTCCAGCGCCATCGCCGGTGCGCCACCCAGCAGCGCCGCGTCGGCCACCCTTATGGTCGGCTCGCCGCTGCCGAGGGCGGGGGATTGCGGCGGCAGATTGAGCGCGGCCGGACGTGGCCCGCCACAGGCCGCAAGGCCGAGCAATACCGTGAACAACGGACCAAGCTTGATCATTTCATGCCTCAATGGCTCATCATCCGCATCACCTGCACCATCGCCGGACCGCCGACGACCAGAAAAACACAAGGAAGAATGAAAACGATCATCGGCACCGTGAGCAGCACCGGCAATCGCGCCGCCCGCGCCTCGAACCGGGTCAGCATCTCCTGGCGCATCTCCGCCGCCAAAGTCCTGAGCGCCTGGCTGAGCGGCGTGCCATATTGGATGGTCTGCACCAGGGTCGTCGCCAGACGCTTGATCCCATCGAGCCCGGTCCGGGTGCCGGCATTGAGCAAGGCGCTGCGGACGTCGGAGGTGATGCGCAATTCGCTCGCGGTCTGTGCGAACTCATCGGCGACCGCCGCGTGGGCATGGCGGATTTCGGTCGCGACCCTGAGGATCGTCGGCTCGAGGCCGAGCCCGGCCTCGGTGCAGATCACCATCAGATCGAGCGCGTCCGGCAGCCCGCGCTCGAGCGCTTTCAAATGGTTTTTCCGCAGACTGCGCAAGGCGAAATCAGGCGCCAAAAGCCCGACCAAAGCGGCGGCGGCGAGCGGGATATCGCGCGAGACGCCGGCGAGACCGAGACGTGCCGCAACCACGAGGCCGAGCAACGGCATTGTCACCAGCAGCAGAAGCTTCGCGCCGACGAATAACTCCAACCCATGCCCGCGGCGGAAACCGGCCCGCGCGAGCGTGTGCTCGAGTTCGGCGCGGGTCCGGCCGGAAAGCAGGCCACTCCGCGAGATCGCATTGCCGATCGCCGCGATCAGCCGGAGGGCTACATTTCCGGATCGCTCACGCTGTCGCCGCTCGGCGCCCGGCTGGACGGCGCGAAGGCGCGCGAGGATCCGCTCCTGGCCGGCCATCCGCCATAGCAGAACGCCGCTCGCGGCCAGAAGCGTTGCAAAGGATGCCGCCGTAAAGACAAGGATCGAGAGATTTTTCATGGCGGGGCGCTCATGTCAGGCTGCGCCGGATCAGGCCGCGCATGACCATGATGCCGCCCGCGAGCATGCCGAGCGCGATGCCCATCAGGCGTTTGCCGCTGGGGTCGAAGAACAGCACACCGATATAGCCGGGATTGATCAGGGCAAGTCCAGCACCGGCAAAAACCGGAAGCGCCGCCAGAATCCCGGCGCTGGTTTTCGCCTCCGACGCCAAGGCGTGGCCGCGTTCGCGCATCGCGACACGCTTGCGGATGACATCGGCGAGGTTTTCGAGGGTTTCGGCGAGACCGCCGCCGGTCTGGCTCTGCAACGAAAGCGCCGTCGCGAAGAACCGGTATTCCGGCAAATCGTTGCGCCCCCCCATCTGCCGCAGCGCTTCATCGAGCAGCATACCGATCGCGATCTTGTCGGCGATGATGGCGAATTCCCGCCGCGTCGGATCGACGCTTTCCCGCGCGACCAGTCGTATCGCCTCGCTCACCGGAATGCCGACCCTGACCGAACGCACGATCATTGCCAGGGCATCGGGAAATTGGCGAAACAGGGCGTCGCGCCGGCGGTCGTCGAACCATTTGAAAATCTGCCGGCAGAGCAGGATCCAGATCGGAACGATGAGAAAAAGCGATGCCCCGCCCAGCAGATTGGCGATGACCCCGGCCACCAGCCGGGCGCCGAGCAAGGCGGCCGGCAGGACAATCCACCAGCGCACCGGATAATGATCGCGCCGCTCGGGATGAAATCCAAACAGCGCGACCGCGCGCTGCCAGGGTTTGGCGCCGCTGCTCCTGAGACCGATCCGGAACGGCGGCGCCTCGGCCGCGTGCGGCTGTCGCGCGTGCGGGTCGAGCACACGCCGGACGCGCGCCTGCCAAAGCTGTTCGCGTTCATGGCCGCGCTGTAGCAAAAGCGCGCTCATGCCGAGCCCGGTCAAGCCGATGAAGCCCGCGAGCATCAGGCGGAGATCGAGCATCAGCCGCGCTCCGCATCGTCGAGCGCCGTCGTCCAGGCACGCTCCAGGCCGAAATAGGTCAGCCGGTCATGAAAATTCGGCCGCGCCCGGCTGACCCGGTAGCGCACGCGAAGCCGGCCATCCAACCCCTCACCCTCGACCTCGAGGAGAAAGATGTCGTTCATGGTGACGACGTCGCCCTCCATGCCGCAGACTTCGGAGACCTGCAGCACCCGCCGTCCGCCATCGCGCTGGCGCTCGACCTGCACGATGAGATCGATCGCGCTCACGATCTGGGTGCGGATGGCACGGGCGGGAAGGCCGATATTGCCCATCTGCACCATGCTCTCGATGCGCGTCAGCGCATCGCGCGCGGTGTTGGCGTGGACCGTGGACATCGAGCCGTCATGGCCGGTGTTCATCGCTTGCAGCATGTCGAAGGCCTCGCCGCTCCGCACCTCGCCGACGATGATGCGGTCGGGGCGCATGCGGAGCGCGTTGCGCACCAGATCGCGCTGATTGATCTCGCCGCGCCCTTCGAGACTGGCCGGCCGGGTTTCGAGCCGCACGACATGCGGCTGCTGCAATTGCAGTTCGGCGGCGTCCTCGACCGTCACGATGCGCTCGCCGCCGTCGATCAGCCGCGACATCGCGTTGAGCAGCGTCGTTTTGCCCGAGCCGGTGCCGCCGGAAATGATGACGTTGAGCCTGATCCGGGACGCGATCTCGAGCACCCGCGCGACCGGCGGCGTCAGCGAGCCGAACTCGATCAGTTTCGGAAAATCGATCTTCTTCTTGGCGAATTTGCGGATCGAGAGATAGGGCCCATCGAGGGCGAGCGGCGGGAAGACGATGTTGACGCGCGAGCCATCGGCCAGCCTTGCATCGACCATCGGGCTCGCTTCATCGATCCGCCGTCCGACCGCGGCGGCGATGCGCTGGCAGATATTGGCGACATGGCCGGCATCGCGAAACCGCACCGCCGAGAGCGTGAGTTTGCCGCCGCGCTCGACAAAGACGCGCGCCGGACCGTTGACCATGATGTCGGTCACCGCCTCGTCCTCGAGCAGCGGCTGCAACGGTCCGTGGCCGAGCATGTCGTCGACGAGGCTGAACGCGAGTTCGCGCTGCTCGCGGGCATTGAGCTGAATGCGCCGCTCGGTCGCGATCTCGGCGATCAGCCGCTCCACCGCCTGGGCGAGCTTTTCCTGCGGCATGCCGGCGGCGGCGGCGGGGTCGAGCTGTTCGAGACAGAGGCCGCGCAGCGTGCCGAGCGAGGTGTCCGGCGGCGCTTGCGCGGGTTCGGCGCCGAGGGGCGCGGGCGCCGCGTCAGGGGTCGCGCGGCGGCGCCCGAATGCCGCGCCGCGGGGAACCGTCTCGCTCATCGCCGCCAGCCGAACCAGCGCCGCCGTCTGCCCGGGGCGGGGATTTCATCCGGCACCTTGACGAAGGCGACCTCCTTGGCCAGCGCCAGGATGCCGGCGCGAAACCCGCCGCGCAGGCCCGAGGCGGGCGCGCCGAGGGCGGTCGCGCGCGCCATCTGGCGCGGCAGATCGGGGATGACGACGTCGATCTTGAGCTTCAGCGCCGCCTCGATCTGCGCGCGGGTCAGGCTGCCGGGCGCGCCGAGGCGGTTCAGGACCAGGATCGGCCGGCGCGGTTGCAGCCGGCCATGGGGCAGTGCCAAGAGCCGCAGCGTGTCGCGCACGCCGGCGAGCGTCGGCGGCAGCACCAGCACCCGGTGATGGCCGAGGCCGAGCAGGTCATGGTTGAAGGCGAGCGGCGCCGGCGGGACATCGGCGATGATCAGATTATAGCGCCGGCGCAGCGCCTCGATCAGCTTCTCGCCGGCGGCTTCGGCATAGACCGGCGCCGCGTCGGGCGTTTCCTCGCCGGCGAGCACGAAGAGCCGCCCCGAAACCGGCTGCGCCGCGCGCTCGACGAACAGCTCGTCGATGCGCTGTGGCGCTTCCAGCGCGGTGCGCAGCCCGGCGCTGGCCTTGCCGTCGAGCAGAAGGGCGGCGGTGCCGAAATGGAGATCGGCGTCGAGGAGCACGGTGTGACGTCCGGCGGCAACGCCGAAATGCCAGGCGAGGTGCGCCGCGATGGTGCTGGCGCCGGCGCCGCCGCGCACGCCGGTGATGGTCACCATCCGCCCGCCTTGGAAATTGTCGGCGGGAAGCTCGGCGCCGGTCAGCAGCGGCAGGAAATGCCGCGCCACCATGTCGCGCGTCAGCGGCTTGTAGAGATATTCGAGCGCGCCGAGATGGCGCGTGACCAGCCGGTAGAAATTCAGGCTTTCCTCCTCGCCGACCACCAGAACGCGCACATCCGGCTCGACCACCTCGGAGAGATCGCCGAGCGCGGTCAGCGGCCGGTCCTCGCCGCTGACATCGACGATCAGGGCCTGCGGGGTCGGCGTCTTGGTCAGGGCAGCGATGGCGGCGCGGACATTGCCACGGCGGATGGTGACGCCGGCGAGCGCCACTTCGCCCAGAACCTCGCGCAGGATCGCCTCGCTCGCGCCATCGGCGATGAAGGCGAGGAGCGGCGCGCGGTCGCCGCTTCCGGCGGCGCCGTCCTCGGGAAGGGCGGCGATGCGGGCGTCATCGGGCATCAATTGCCTCCAACCCCGGCGCCGCCCGCGCCAACGCCGGCCCCGCCGCCAGAGGGGGCGCCAGAGGGGGCCCCGCCCATGCCCGGCGGGGCGCCGCCGGCGCCGCTGTCGGCCGGCGGCTGGCCGGGCTGCGCGGTGTCGCCGGCGGGGAGCGGCTTGGCGTGCCCGGCGCGCCACGCCGCGACCGCATCCGCCGCGGGCTGGCCCTGGGTGCCCTGCTCGTCCGCGCCCCGCACGAGATCGGCCGGGTTCGCGACCATGGCGCGGAGATTGGCCTCGCTCGCACCGGTCGGGGTCCAGACGCCGGGGCGGGCATAGGGGTCGATCGCGTCGCACCCGGCGGCGGCGAGGGCGACGAGCAGCAGGGACAGGCGCCAGCGGCGGGATGCGGCCATGGGGATGCCCTTCACTGCACGATGAATCCGGGATCGCCGGGGATATGCACCGGCGTCGGCGGCTCGCCGCGGGCAAGCTGGCGCATGAGCAGGATGCGCTCGAAATCATTGGGCGCGCGCCAGACATCGCTGGTCGGCGCGACCAGCGCGTTGGGATCGCTCACCGGGCGCACGATATAGGGGGTGACGATGATCACCAGCTCGGTCTGGTTGCGCTGAAAGCTGTCGGAGCGGAACAGCGCCCCGAGGATCGGGATTTCGCCAAGCCCGAGCACGGAATTGTCGATCTGCGTCGAGCGGTCCTCGAGCAGGCCGGCGATCGCGAAGCTCTGTCCGCTGCCGAGCTGCAAGGTCGTCTCGGCGCGCCGCACGGTCAGCGCCGGCACCGAGACCGAGCCGGGCCCGACCGAGAGCTGCACCGCGCCCTGGTTGGTCAGCTCGCTCACCTCGGGGCGCACATGGAGGCTGATCCGGCCATTGCTGAGCACCGTCGGGACGAAGGCGAGCTGCACGCCGTATTGCTGGAACTGGATCGAGATCTGGCCGAATTCCTGGGCGATCGGGATGGGAAATTCGCCGCCGACGAGAAAGCTCGCGGTCTGCCCGCTCATCGTCACCAGCGTCGGCTCGGCGAGGATGCGCACCAGATTATCCTGCGCCAGCGCATCCAGAATGGCGTCGGCGCCGTCGATGCCCTTGCCCAGCGTCGGCATGCCGAGGCCGGCGGTGGCGAGTGCCGGGTTGGTCGCGAGATTGGTGGTGAAGGACGCGAAATTGCCCAGTTTCGACCAGTTGACCCCGAATTCGCGCACCACGACGCGGTTCATCTCGGCGATCCGCACCCGCAATCCCACCTGCACGCCGTCACGCACGCTCAGCCGGTCCTCGATCTTCTGGCCGCTGGCGGCGTATTGCTTGGCGATCGCCATCGCCTGTTCGGCCGCCGCCGCCGTCGGCACCTCGCCGCTCAGGATCATGCCCTGCGGCGTCGGCGCGATGGTGACATGGCTCTCCGGCGACAGATGGGCGATGGCGCTCTCGGCCTCGCCGGCGCCAAAGCCCGACGCCTTGACGATGACCGTGAACGTGCCGACCTGGTGCCCGGCGCTGTCGAGTGCCGCGATGGTGGTGCGGCCGGGGGCGACGCCGAAGACGAAGAGCGAGGTCGGGCTCGCCGGGCGCACCTCGGCCACTTTCGGGTCGGCGGCGAAAACGCTGGTCGCCGGCCCGGGGAGCGAGACCACCTGGCCGCTGCCGGCCGAAAGCTGAATGACGCCGGGATGGGCCGCTGGTGCCGGGGCCGGCGCGGGTGCTGGTGCCGGGGCCGGCGTGGCTTGGGCGAAAACCGGGGCCGGCGCGGCGACGGCCAGCGCCAGAAGAAGGGCGAGCGCGGTGAAGGCGCGATCGGTCGCCATCAGAAATGGAATTCCTTGCCGTCGGCGCCGCCCTGATAGACGCGCATGGTTTTGCTCGCGCCATGCGGGACATCCCCCTCGACCAGCGCCGGCGACACTTTGCCGGCCCAGGTGATGGAGGGGCGGGCGGCGGTTGGGGTGGGCGCGGTGCCGGGGTCGGCGGCGCGGACCACCAGCGAGAGATGCCCGAGCTTGGCCGCCACCGTCACCTCCTCCGCCCCTTGCGGGCTGACCTCCAGGGTGACGGTGCGCGCCGCCTTCTGATCCGGCGCGTCCGGCGAGGCGCCTTGCACCAGTTGCTGGTCGATCGCGATCACCCGCACATTGGCGAGCACGGTTTCGGCGGCGACGCGCCGGCTCGGCGGCGCCGATTGCGGATCGAGGGTCTGGGTCAGGATGAGATCGATGCGGTCGCCGGGCCAGATCAGCCCGGCGCTGCCGGTGACGATATCGACCGCGACGGTGACGGCGCGCATGTCCGGCCCGAGCACGGCGGCGAGAAAGCCGTGATCGCCGGGGCGCATGATCCCGGCCGGCAGGATCGCCTCACCGATCGCGAGGCTGCGGCGGACCATGGCGCCGTAGAGGCTGGCGCGCGCCGCCGGCGAATCATCGCTGGCGCCGTCCGGCGCGGCGCCGGGGGCGACATCGGCGGTGGTGACGTCTTCCGGCTTGAGCAGGCTGCCGCCGCGGAGCGGCCGCGCCGCGACCAGGATTTTCTCCGGCGGAACGGCCACGGCGCGCGGCGCCTGGGGGTGGGTTCCGATCCAGGCGACGGCGCCGAAACCGGCGAGGCCGAGCGCCATGAGGACGAACAGGGCGAGGCGGAGGGCCATGACGGCGCCCTAACGGAACAGGGTGAAAACGGCGCCGGCGGCGATCGCCGAGGCGTAGGGCAGCGGGCCGTGGCGGCGGATGCGCCAGCGCTCGATGCGGAGGAGGCGGGCGGGAAGCGGCCCCTTCCCCCGCGCCGGTGCGGCGGGCGGCAGGGCGGCGAGCGCGAGATAGAGCAGTGCGAGCGCCCCGCCGGCGAGGGACGTCGCCAGCAGCAGCGCCGGGATCCGCGCCGGTGGGACGAAGAGCGCGGCGGCGCCGAGCAGCTTCACGTCACCGCCGCCGAGCCAGCCGCGCCGCCAGCAGAACGCTCCGGCGAGGAACACCGCGAGTGCTGCGAGCACGGCGATCCAAAGCGCGCCCTCCCGCCAGCGCAGGCCCACGCCGCAGAGGGCGAGGGCGAGCGAGAGCCGGTTGGAGACCAGGCGGGTCGCGATGTCCTCGGCGCCGGCGGCAAGCAGCAACGCCATGCCGCCGGCGGTCAGGCTCGTGGTGATCAGCGGGAAAACGTTTTGCGACACCGAACACCCCGTCTTGGCTGTGTTCCGTTGCGAGGATTTGCTTTCGGACGAAGTTGGAAGCGGTTAGGGTGCTCACCCACTGAGAGCAGTTACCGCCTTGCCGATAGCAGTGGTAAGCCCGGTACCAAGCGACGTGAATGCGGTAACAATTACGGCCCCCAACACCGCCGCGATCAGCCCGTATTCCAGCGCCGTCACCGCGCGCCGGTCGGTTTTCAGCGCCAGCCAGGTTTTGAGATAGGAAAGCATCGTTCACTCCTCCGGTGTTTGATGCGCGATCTCTCGCGCGGAAAGCGCAACACGCGGACCTTTTGCCCGGCAGGCCAATCCCCCTCCACTCGGGCATTGCGCGCCGAGGTCACTCAACCATGAGGAGGGTTTGCAAAACGTTAACGCTTGGGATTATTTTTGCGACGATTGCGGCGGAGACGGCCAAAACCCGCGCCGGAATCGGGCGCGAACCTCCTGTCCGGGCTCAAGAAAATTCTACTTTTGGTTGATATTTCAGCGATTCCGGCGCCAATTCAGTTCTGGATCGTATAGCTCGCCTGCGCGCTCAGGGTCAGCGCCGGAATCGCCTCCAAAAGGCTCGCCGGCAGGAAACCATAGGTCGCGTTCACGGTGACCACGCTGCCCGGCGTGTTGTCCGGCGTGAAAGTGACGCTGACCGCCGCCCCGCCCGCCCCGGCGCCGAGAAACGGCGCGGCGGCGGCATAGAACTGACCCGAGATGTCGGCCCCCGAGGCCGGCAGCACCGACTGGCTGCCATGCACCACGGCGAACCGCGCCGCCCGCTCGACGCCGAGCGAGAGCGCGTATTGATCGGCGAACAGCCGCCCGAATTCGACCGTCGCCAGCAGCAGCATCAGGACCGGGATGGCGGTCAGGGCGAATTCCAGCGCCGCGACCCCGCGCCGATCGCGCCACAATGACCCGCGCCCCCTCATTGGACGCCCCCTCATTGGATTCGCACCGTGCCGCCGGAAGAAAGCGCGATCGCCGCCGGCAGCGCCGGGAGCGGCACCGGCAGCGTCACCTGGGCGGAGAGCGAGAGGGAAAGATAGGTCGCCATCTGGCCGCTGGCGCAGGTGCCGCCGCAATTCGCCGGGGTCGAAGTCTCCTGCCCGCTGGCGACGGTGAGGCAGACGCAGGCGAGGCTCGGCGTGGTCATGACGAGGCCCGGCGGCGCGGCGCCATAGGCGCCCGTCGCCAGCGCCTGCAACACGGCGGGGCTGGCGGCGGCGGTATTGCCCCAGGCGGCGAGGATCGTCGCTTGCGTCGCCTGATCGAGCCGCGCCTGGGTCGCGAGCACCACGCCGAGATCGGCGGCGCCGAGGCAGAGCGGCACCAGGACCAGGGTGATCGCCAGCGCCGATTCGACCGCGACGGCGCCGCGCCGGGCACCGATCAAAGCGCGACAGGCGGAAAAAAACCTCATTGCAACAGCACCACCCGGGTTTGCGCGGCGGCATTGGCGGTGGTGCCGCCGGCGCAGATCACAGCACTCCCCTGCACGTCGAGGCTTTGGGCGATGACGTTGAGCCCGGCGCCGGGGGCGGGGGACACGCTCGGGCATTGGCCCTCGCCGAGCGGCGTCGGGCTGCCGGGATAGGTGAGATGGGCGTTGTTGGTCACCTGCAACTGGGCATAGGGGGTATAGACCGTGCCGGCCAAAGTGAGGCCGGAATTGCCGACGATGGTATTGACCGGCGGCGTGCCGTTGGCGCCGGCGCCCTGATAGAACAGCACCCCGGCATAGGGCCCGCTGGTCGGCGCCGACATCCCCCAACTCGTGTTGGTATAATTCTCGAAATCGATGGCGCCGGGGGTGTTGCCGCCGAGATAGAAGGTGACGCCGGCGGCGGTGCCGATGGTGGAGCCCTCGCTGATGGTGAAATTGCCGTCGGTGATGACATAGACCCCGGGCGCGAAATTCACCGTCGAGGCGTTGCCGATCTGGAGGCCGCCGCAATAGGTGCCGGGTTGCAGGGTCCAGGTGCCATGCCCGCTCGGCGCCTGCTGGCAGGAGCCGGTGGCGGGCGGCGGGGCCAGATTGGCGAGCGGATTGACCTCCACCGGCGCGCCCGAGGAAGCCGCCGGCGAGACCTGGGTGTTGCCGTTCCAGGTGTTGATGCAGGCGGTGCCGGCGGCGGCGACGCTTTTCGCGGTGACGGTGCCGTTGCGGACATAGATCGAATCATAGGACGGCGCGCCCGGGCCATTGCAGGCGATATTGGTCGCGGAATTGGAAAAGACGCTGCAACCGGTCGCGATGATGCTGCCGTTATTCTCGACGTCGATGCCGGTTTGCGGCGTCGTGCCGACGGCGAGCACGCAGGCGGTGCCGCCGGCGAGCCCGGCGGTCGCGCTCGCCGCGAGCATCACCGGCGCGCTCGAAAATAGATTGGTGAAAAACCGGTCCGACTGGCTGGAGAGGGTCACGGTGACGCTGGTGCCGGCGATCACGCTGACCGCGGGCGGGCCGGCGAGGGTTCCGATCAGATGGCCGCCGCTGATCCCCTGGATTTCGGTGCTCGCCGCGGCGAGGTAATCCGCCGCCTGGGCGGAAGCGTTTTGCAGGAGATAGGCGGCGCCCATGGCCCCGGCATCGGCCGCCATCTGGAGCCGCGCGCTCTCGCGATACCAAAGCCCGACATCGACCGCGAGCCCCGCCGCCCCGATCAGGACGGGCAGCGCGAGCCCGACCATGAGCGCGACCGCCCCCCGCCGCGCCCGCCACAGGCGCCGCGCGCGGGCGCGGAGCCCATCGGAGAGGGTCTGGACGGGCTGCCCGCTTCGTTTGTTCGCGCGGCTTTGTCCCATAAATGAGTTTTAGATTGGTTTTTGCTAATTTTGTGTAAATCCCAGGGCGCTGCCCCTGGACAAGCTGGGGCCAGCGGCCCCAGCCCCGCATCCCGCATCCCGAGGGAAGGATTGCAAAGGCTCCGCCTTTGCTCGGGTCCAGGGGTGAAACCCCTGGCCTAAAGGATGGCTCTGCCCCGCGTTTTCCGGAGATCGTGAACCGGCCCCAAATTTTGCTTCAGTGGTTGAGCGCCTGGACGATTTCCTCGGTCATCTTCTTCGCATCGCCAAACAGCATCATGGTGTTGGGGCGGAAGAACAGCTCGTTCTCGACGCCGGCATAGCCCGAGGCCATCGAGCGCTTGACGAACAGCACGGTTTTCGCCTTGTCCACTTCCAGGATCGGCATGCCGTAGATCGGCGAGGCGGCATCGGTTTTCGCCGCCGGGTTGGTGACGTCGTTGGCGCCGATCACATAGGCGACATCGGCGGTCGAGAATTCGTTGTTGATCTGTTCGAGTTCGAACACTTCGTCATAAGGGACATTGGCTTCGGCCAGCAGCACGTTCATGTGCCCGGGCATGCGCCCGGCGACCGGATGGATCGCGTATTTCACCTCCACCCCCTCGCCCTTCAGCGTGTCGGCCATTTCGCGGAGCGCATGCTGCGCCTGCGCGACCGCCATGCCATAGCCGGGGACGATGATCACCTTGGAGGCGTTCTTGAGGATGAAGGCGGCATCCTCGGCGGCGCCGCTTTTGACGGTGCGATCGCCAACCCCGGGGCCGGCGGCGCCGGCGGCGCCGGAATCGGTGCCGAAGCCGCCCAGCAGCACGTTGATGATGCTGCGGTTCATGCCCTTGCACATGATGTAGGAAAGAATGGCGCCGGACGAGCCGACGAGAGCGCCGGTAATGATCAAAGCGAGGTTCTGGATGGTGAAGCCGATGCCCGACGCCGCCCAGCCGGAATAGGAGTTCAGCATCGAGACGATCACCGGCATGTCGGCGCCGCCGATCGGGATGATGAGCAGAAACCCGAGCGCAAAGGCCAACAGCGCGATCAGCCAGAACAGCGTGGCCACGCCGCCGGTCGCGACGAAGGCGATGACGAGAACCAGGATGGCGATCCCGATCACGAGATTGAGCTGGTGCTGATAGGGGAAGGTGATCGGCGCGCCGCGCATCAGGGCCTGCAATTTCGCGAACGCGATCACCGAGCCCGAGAAGGTGATGGCGCCGATCGCAAGCCCGATCGACATCTCGATCAGGCTTTCGAGATGAATGGCGCCGGGTTCGCCGATCCCGAACGCCTGAGGTGCCGCCAGCGCCGAGGCGGCGACGAACACGGCGGCGAGACCGACCAGGGAGTGAAACGCCGCCACCAGTTGCGGCAGCGCCGTCATCTTGATGCGCAACGCGACGAACACCCCGATCCCGCCGCCGATCGCAAGCCCGAGCACGATCAGCCCGTAGCCGACGAGTGACATCGAACCATGGGCGAGGGTCGCGAGGATGGCGATGACCATCCCCACCATGCCGAACAGATTGCCGCGCCGGGAACTATCGGGATGCGAGAGACCGCGCAGCGCGAGGATGAACAGAACGGCGGCGAGCAGATAGGCCGCCGAGGTCAGGCTCTCGGGCATCGCGTCCTCACTTCGTCTTCTTGCGGAACATCTGCAGCATGCGTTGGGTGACGACGAAGCCGCCGAAGATGTTCACCGAGGCGAGCAGCACGGCGGCGAAGCCGAAGCCGACACCGGTGCCGGTCGCGGCGAGCCCGGTCGCCAGCATGGCGCCGACGATGATCACCGAGGAAATGGCGTTGGTCACCGCCATCAGCGGCGAGTGCAGCGCCGGCGTCACGTTCCACACCACGTAATAGCCGACGAAGCAGGCGAGCACGAAAACCGTCAGCAGATAGACGAACGGCGCGCCGCCATGCGCGGCCGGGGCCACGGCTTCGGCGAGCTGGCGGGCGTGATCGGCGAGCGCGCTCGCGCGGTCCGCGAGCCCGGCGGCCTCTTCGGCCAGTTCATGGGGATTCATCGGCGGTTTTCCTCGACCTCACGCGGCTTTCGGGGGCTGGAACTGGCTATGGACGACCGCCCCGCCCCGGGTCAGCAGCACGCCTTTGACGATATCGTCGCTCTCGGGAAGCCGCGGCGCCTTCGCCTCCTTGTCCCAGAAGGTGGAGAGGAAGGTGAGCAGGTTGCGGGCGTAGAGATGGCTCGCGGCGACGGCGATGCGCCCCGGCCAGTTGCGCCAGCCGAGAATGGTGACGCCGTTTTCGGTGACATGGCTTTCCCCGGCCACCGTTTGCGCGCAATTGCCGCCCGAATCGGCGGCGAGATCGACGATCACGCTTCCCGGCCGCATCGCCGCCACCATCGGCGCGGTCACGATCACCGGCGCCTTGCGCCCCATCACCAGCGCGGTGCAGATGACGATATCGTTCTTGGCGATGGTCGCGGCCATCAACGCCGCCTGTTTCTGGCGGAATGCCTCGCTCATCTCCCTTGCATAGGCGCCGGTCTGGCCGGCGGTCTCCTCGTCCTCGACGCCGACGAAGCTCGCGCCCAAGGATTTGATCTCCTCCTTGGCGGCGGGGCGGACATCGGTCGCCGAGACGATGGCGCCGAGCCGGCGGGCGGTGGCGATCGCCTGCAACCCGGCGACGCCGGCGCCGATCACGAAGACGCGCGCCGGCGGCACCGTGCCGGCGGCCGTCA
The DNA here is from genome assembly GCA_021851785.1 of Pseudomonadota bacterium. Lineage (GTDB taxonomy): Bacteria > Pseudomonadota > Alphaproteobacteria > Acetobacterales > Acetobacteraceae > Acidibrevibacterium. Next base: position 66,944 of record JAJZBV010000001.1, on the reverse strand, counting down.
TCATCATCGGAAATCCGCGCTGAAACGTCACCGCGGCCTCGGTGACGGCGCGGTAGCCGGCGAGATTGGCCTGGCTCGACAGCACATCCATCGCCTGGGCGCGGGTGATGCGCGGCAGCAATTCCATCGCCACCACGTCGATCCCCGCTTCCGCCAGCGCCGGCACCAGGGCGGGATCGGCGAAGGCATTGGCGATCGCGACCACGAGGGTGCCGCGCCGCATCTGCGCGCGGGTTTCGCCATCCGGCATCTGCACCGCGAACACGATCCCGGCCTCGGCGAGCATTGCTGCGGAATCGGTCGCGATCTCGGCGCCGGCGGCGCGGAATTCGTCATCGGCAATCGCGGCGCCATGCCCGGCGCCGGCCTCGACGACCACGGAGAGGCCGAGCCCGACCAGCTTTTTTACCGTCTCCGGCGTTGCCGCCACGCGAGTTTCGAAGGCGTCGCGTTCCCTCAACACCGCAAGGCGCATCCGACCGATCCTCCAACGATGAAACGCTCCCCGCCGCCATACGCGGCCCGCGCGACGCTGGCAAGGGTCAATCCGGGGCCCAGCCGGTCAACACCGCGAGCCGCAGCGTCGCCTTGACCCGCCCCTCGCTCCGCGGCAAGGCGGCGAGAGCGGCGGGAAACAGCGCCCGCGGCGGGATGCGCCGGCGGCGCGCGGTGAGCGCATTGCCCTCGCCGGCGGCGCGCAGATCGCGGAGCAGCGCCAGCGGATCGGCGTAGAGCAGGGCAATCTCCTCGCTATCGGCGACCGGCAAATGGAACCCGGCGCGCTGGAGAAGCCCGGCGCAGTCGCGCAGATCGGGAAACGGTGCGACGCGCGCCGCGGCGCCGCCGCTGATCTCGGCTTCCGCGTCCAACAGGGCGGCGCGCAGCTCGCCGAGCGTGCCGAGCAGCGGCAGGCTGGCAAGAAAAAGACCGCCTGGCGCCAAGGCGCGGCGGATCTGGATCAAGGCGCCGGGGAGATCATTGACCTCGTGCAGGGAGAGCGACGCGATCACCAGGTCGAAGCTGGCCGGCGCGAAGGGCAGAAACTCCTCGTCGAGGGCAAGGCACGGCGCACCCGAAAGCGCCGCCATCCGGGGTGAGAGATCGCCGGCGACCACGGCGATCCCGCGCGCCCGCAAGAGCGGCGCGACCACGCCGCGTCCGCCGAGATCGAGCGCGCGCGAAAACCGCCGCGTGGTATCGTCCAGCCGCTCGATCAGCCGCGCCGCGAAATCGTCCAATAGCGCCGCGACCGAACCGACCCGCATGGCCGCCCGCTCGCGCTTGCGGCGCACGGCGCGGCGGTCGAAAACCACCGGGGCCTCGGTCATGAGAGAAAAACCAAGGCGAGGGCGCTGCCCTCGACCCGCCGGGGCCGGCGGCCCCGGACCCGCATCCCGTTCGTCAAGCGGCGACCTTTCTCCATGGAGCGCGGGAGAATAGGCTTTGCCGCGAGCGGCGCAATGTTGACGCCGGGGCGGCAAACGCGCACATCCCCCGGGTCAGACGGTCGGACGGCCGCCGGCGGCAACGCTGGAGGAAAGTCCGGGCTCCACGGGAATACGGTGCCGGCTAACGGCCGGCGGGGGCGACCCCAGGGAAAGTGCCACAGAAAGGAAACCGCCCGGCTTCGGCGTTCGCGCCCGCCGGGCAAGGGTGAAAGGGTGCGGCAAGAGCGCACCGCGCCCGCGGCAACGCGGGTGGCAGGGTAAACCCCACCGGGAGCAAGACCGAATAGGGGCGGCCGGCATCGGCGGCGACGCCGCATGCCAGGGGCATTCCCGCCCCGCCGCCCGGGTTGGTCGCGCGAGGCGCAACGCGAGTTGCGTCCCAGAGGAATGGCCGTCTCGCGCCGCTCGGCGCGGACAGAACCCGGCTTACAGACCGTCTGGCGCTTTTTATTTCCCGCCCGCGTTGGGACCGGGCCGATAGAAGCCGCCGCGGAACAGCGGGATCATCGCCGCGACCCGGCCGGCATGGCGCAGCGCCAGCGGATCGAGCGCGGTGATCGCCGCGAACCGTCCGTCAAGCCGCGTCTCGATCTGCGTCAGATCCATCCCCGGCGCGACGATCAGCACATCCGCCCCGGCCGCGGCGGTGGTCGCGCCATTGACGCCATATTGTCTCGGGTCGGGGCCCAGACAAATCACCCGCGCCGCGCCGGCCAGGGCGTAATCGAGCTTGCCCGCATCCTGCCAGCGCAGCACCGCGATCACCGGTGCCGGCGGGCCGAGCAGGCCGCGTTGCGCGAGATCCTCGCGGAGCGAGGTCCAATCGACCGCCTGAAGATCGGGATCGGCGCCGCGCTCGAAATCGGGAAAGACGCGCGGCAGCCAGTTCAATCGCACCTCGCTCCCGACCAGCGTAAGCCCGATCAGCACCAGCGCCGCCGAAAGCGCGAGCCAGACCCTGACCAGCCGCCCGCCCGCCCGCACCCGCGCCGCGACCGCGCGGCCGAGCAGGGGGAGCAGAAAGAGATAGCCCGGCGCCGCCCAGTGGAACAAAACCTTCTGCCGCGCCCAGAGCGCGACCACCGCGAACACGATCACCGGCGGCGCGGCGAGCGAGAGCAGCAGCCAGCCCCGCCACTCGCGCGGGCCACGCCGCGCGGCGCCGACGGCGCAAACCATCAGCGGCAGCCAGATCCAGGGCAGCAGAAACAGCGCCTCGCCCCCCAGCACGAGCAGCGGCGCCAGCGGATGCCAGAAGCCGCCGAGCGCCCGCCCACCCTGGAACGCGAACGAGGCCCAGGCGTGGGTCGCGTTCCACAGCAGCACCGGGCTGAACACCAGGAGGGCGAGGGCGAGCGCGGCATAAACCGGCCAGCGCCGGAGCGCTTCCCGCCCTTCTGCGGTGGTGGCGAGAAAAAACGCCGCGCCGAGCAGGGTGAGCACGGCGGAATATTTGGCGTCGAGAGCCAGCCCGGCGGCGGCACCGCTCGCCAGCCACCACCGCGCCCGCCCCTCCTCGAGGGCGCGCAGCAGGGCGAGGGCGGCGGCGAGGAGCGCGCAATCGAGCGGGCCATCGGGCAGCACCCAGCCGCCGCTCGCGACCCCGAACACCGGCGCGAGGTTGAACAGCACCGCCGCCCAGAACGCCGCCCGGGCATCGAAAATCCGGGTCGTGAGCCGGATCAGAAGCCAGGTCGAAACCGCGAACAGAAGAATGAACGGCAGGCGGAGCAAGACCGGGCTCGCGCCGGCGCCAAACACCTGCTCCGCCCCCCAGGTGAGCCACCAGGCGAGCGGCGGGTGATCGAAATAGCCGAGCCGCCATTCCCGCCCGGCGGCGACCATGTAGCTCTCATCGATACCGAGCCCGAGCGCCCAGCCGAGGGCGAGACGGAGCAGCAGGGTCGCGAGAATGAGCCACAGCGCCGCCGGCAGCGGAGCCATGGCGGCGCGCGGAGGCAACGCGCCGCGGCCCCTCACTGCCCGTGCCGGGTCGCGGGCCAGTGGATGATGTGGCCGGGCGGGACCATGGGTGCCAAACGGGCGATCGCCGCCGCGACCGCGTCGGGGGCGTCGAAGAACTCGATCACCTCGGGCAAATCGACGGTCAGGCGCAACATGTCGGCGGCATGCACCTCGCCGCTCGCGCCGAACCCGGCGATGCCACGAAACACGATGACGCCGGGCAGCTTGACCTCGTCATGCAGGATCGCGAGCATTTCCTTGAGCAGCGAACGCCGCCTGCCGTGGTCCTTCTCGCTGATATAGACCCGCGCCACCCATACTTCGTCCCCCACCGCGCGCCTCCTACAGATTCCTGGCAAGATAAACGCCGACAAAGGCGCCAAGAAAACCAAGGCCGACCGACAACAGGATGTAAAGCCCCATTCTCAGCATTTCGCCGCGCTCGACGAGCTGCAACGCCTCCATCTCGAAGGTCGAGAAGGTGGTGAAGCCGCCGAGAACGCCGGTGAGGATGCCGGTGCGCCATTCCGGCGCGATGGTGATCCGCTCCAGTGTCGCGACGAACAGGAATCCCATCAGAAAACTGCCGATCAGGTTGATGCTCAGTGTCGCGTAGGGAAATTCCGTGCCCCAGGCCCCCTGGATCAGCACCGTCATCGCATAGCGCGCCCAGCAGCCGAACGTCCCGCCCACCGCGATCGCGACATAAGTCCATGGAATTCCCGCCATCTTCCCTCTTTCCCAACCGGCGTCGCGGCACGCCGCGCGAGAGCGTGATCGTCGGAGACGTTGATCACGCTCTCAAACAATAACTTAGAAGAGCATGTCTGGCTCTATTTGAACCAGGCATGCTCTTTTCTGAAACGGGACACTAGCGCGTCATGCGGCCGACCGTCGAGACCAGCTCCTCCACCTTGCGCCGCTGTTCCGCGACCCCCCCGGAGGCGAAGGCATCGGCGACGCAGTGTTCGACATGATCGAGCAGGATCTGTTCCTCGACCTTGTGCAGCGCCGCGCGCACGGCGGCGATCTGCGTCAGCACGTCGATGCAGTAGCGATCGCCCGCCACCATCCGCTGCAAACCGCTGATCTGGCCGGCGATGCGGTTGAGGCGCGCCTGCACCCCGGCCTTGGTGTCATCATGCATGATGGTCCTCGATCATATACCGGTATAAGGTATATTAGCATGCCCGCGGGGCAAGCGGCAAGTCTGCCGCGTGCCTCGCTTCTGCTTGTATTGCCGACAATTATGCGGCAGCCTCACGCTCTTGCGATGAGTGTCCGGCGGGCCGCCGATGTCGCCCTGAGGGAGCCGAAAGCCGCTTTCGTCACGCCTCGCGCCTTGCGCCAATGGGTGGAAAGGGAGCGTTCCTGTGGACCTTGCGCCGAAATACAAATTTTCGATCGCCGCCTGCGCGCGGTGGGAGACGAAAAACATTTCCGAATGGATCGCCTATCACCGCGCCATCGGCTTCGAGCATATTTATCTCTATTGTAACGACAACGATCCGGCCGAGCTTTATGAATGTCTTCTCCCGCTTCTCGGCGAAAGCGTATCCCTTCATCACGTTCGTTCATTGTCCGTTTCAGGGATTTCAGGGGATGATGTACAAGCATTTTTTGAAAAATTTTTCTGCTGAAACAGAATGATTCCTGTTTCTCGACATCGACGAATTCCTCGTCCTGAAAAATGTCGATGACATCACAGCCTTCATGAAAAATTACGAGGAGATTTGCGACGCGCTCTATTTCAACTGGATTTTCTTCGGCAACAATGGATTTGCCCAGCGGCCGGAGGGCAGCGTCTTGCTGCAGTACACGCGGCGTGATCAATGGGTGAATCATTTCACCAAAACCCTCACCCGGCGATCCGCCCTGAACATCGAGCAGATCCTTGCCAAAGGAGAAGCCGGGTTCTGGCATGATTGGGGAATGCTGGCCGGGCCGGGGCTGCGGCGCATCAACGTGCTCGGCGATCCGATCGCCGACTATTATGCCGATTTTCCCAACAAGGCGCGGGAATATCTCGATGTCGAGGACCGTCAGGCGCGCATCATCGCCACCGCCGCGATCCATCATTTCGCCTTCCGCTCGGAAAGCGACATCGCGCGGCGCCTGGCGCGCGGCGTGGCGGGGGATTTCCACGGCCAGCTCGCCTTCAAGCGGGTGGTGGACGAGGGCTATCTCCAGAACTTTCTCGAAGATTTCAGCCGCGTCGAGGATTTCTATCTGCGCGATTACTGGCGGAGGCTGCTTGCCGCGGCCTGGCGCGCGAGCCTCGTGCCGCGCCCGCCGGGGCGCAATCTCGCGCTCGGCAAACCCGCGACCCAAAGCTCGGTCGCGTCCTGGTCTTGCGCGCCGGCGCCGGAAGAGGACGCCGCCCGCCTCGTCAGCGGACGATTTTCCGGCAAATACAACAACCATACCGGTTTCGATGCTCCGCCCTGGTGGCACGTCGATCTCGAACGGCGGGAGAACATTTGCGAAATCAGAATTTATAACCGGCTGGATGCCGATCCCGGGATCATGGCGCGCACCGCCCGGCTCGCCATCCTGATATCGGATGACACGCAAAACTGGCGCACCGTCTACGAGAGACAGGACGAGCACCCCTTCGGCGGGATCGATGGCACCCCGTTCATCTGGGCACCAAGCGACCCCCTGGCGGCGCGGTATGTGCGTATTTCCGGGCTGCATCCCGGCTATCTCCACCTCGATCAGGTGGAAATCTACTGAGCGTCGGCTTTTGTCGGTTTTCGCAGAACGCCCCGGCGCTCTATCGCCGTCCGTTATTCCGCCTGGCCGAAGGCCGACAATCCGGTTTGCGCGCGGCCGAGGATGAGGGCGTGGACGTCATGCGTGCCCTCATAGGTGTTGACCGCCTCCAGATTCATCACATGGCGGATGACGTGGTATTCGTCGGCGACCCCGTTGCCGCCATGCATGTCGCGGGCGGCGCGCGCGATGTCCAGCGCCTTGCCGCAGGAATTGCGCTTGCAGAGCGAGATCATCTCCGGTGCCGCGCGCCCCTCGTCGAGCAGCCGGCCAAGCCGCAGCACCGCTTGCAGGGCGATGGTGATCTCGGTCTGCATATCGGCGAGTTTCTTCTGGATCAATTGTGTCGCCGCCAGCGGCCGGCCGAACATCATCCGCCCGAGCGTGTACTCCCGCGCCGCGTGCCAGCAGAATTCCGCAGCGCCGAGTGCCCCCCAACTGATGCCGTAGCGGGCATTGTTGAGGCAGGAAAACGGCCCGCGCAGGCCCTTGACGCCGGGGAGCCGGTTTTCCGCCGGGACAAACACGTCCTGCATCATGATCATGCCGGTCATCGAGGCGCGGAGGCTGAATTTGCCCTCGATCTTGGGGGCCGAGAGCCCCGCCATGCCGCGCTCCAAGACGAAGCCGCTGATCTCGCCGGCATCGTCCTTGGCCCAGACCACGAAAACATCGGCGATCGGGGAATTGGTAATCCAGGTTTTCGACCCGTTTAGCACGAACCCGCCATCCACCGCCTTCGCGCGGGTGCGCATCGACGCCGGATCGGAGCCGGCATCGGGCTCGGTTAGGCCAAAGCAGCCGATTTTTTCGCCGGAACGCAGCCCGGGGAGGTATTTTTCCCGCAAGAATTCCGAGCCGAAAGCGTGGATCGGATACATCACCAGCGAGGATTGCACCGAAAACGCGCTACGATAGCCGGAATCGACGCGCTCCACCTCGCGCGCGATCAGCCCGTAGGAGACGTAATTGACCCCCGCGCAGCCATAACCCTCCAAGGTCGCGCCAAGGAAGCCCATCGCCCCCATTTCGTTCATGATCTCGCGATCGAAGCGCTCCTGGCGATTGGCCATGAGCACGCGCGGGAAAAGTTTTTCCTGGCAATAGTCGCGGGCGGCATCGCGGATGGCGCGCTCGTCCTCGCCGAGCTGATCATCGAGACGGAGCGCGTCATCCCACTGGAAAGCCGCGAACTTGCCCTTTTTCGCGACGCTGGTGACGTTCATTCCTGGGACTCCTCCTCTTCCGGTGGGATTGGCGCCGAGCCCGGGCTGGATTTGCGCGTCGGCAGCAGCATGAAAGCGGGGATGTCGATGCCGAAGCCGCGCACCGCCCCACCCCGGTCTTCGCCTCTGCTCTCCACCTTGGCCTCGCGCCCGCCACCCTGCCTGCCCGCCGCGCGGGCAGGCAGGGTGGCGGGTTGTTGCGGCCGCGCCGCGGTATTGCGTTCGTCTTCGTGCCTAGCGGTCGGGGAGGATGCCGGGGCAGATTCGGCAACAGAGGCGGGGGCCGATGTCTCCGCCGAGGGCCGGGCGCGTCCGCGTGGCGCGCGCGCGCTGGTTTTGGCTCCCGGCTTGGCCCCCGGCTGGGCCCCACGCCGGCCCCGGCGCTTGCCGCCGGTCCCTTCCGCCCAGGCGACGGGATCGAGCCCCTCGACCGCGATGCGCGGGATCGGCGCGCCGGTCAGCTTCTCGATCGCTTCCACCATCACCCGGTCCTCGGGCTCGGCGATCATGAAGGCGCGGCCCTCGCGCCCGGCGCGTCCGGTGCGGCCGATGCGGTGGACATAATCCTCGGCATGCACCGGCACGTCGAAATTGAAGACATGCGAGAGCCCGCCGATATCGAGCCCGCGCGCGGCGACGTCGCTGCACACCAGGAGGCGGATCTCGCCGGCCTTGAATTTCTCCAGCGTCGCGAAGCGTACCGGCTGCGACATGTCGCCATGCAGCGCGCCGACGCTGAAGCCGTGGCGAGCGAGCGAGCGGTAGAGAATATCGACATCGCGCTTGCGGTTGCAGAAGATCAACGCGTTCTGCACATCCTCCTTGCGGACCAGCCGGCGTAGCGCCTCGCGCTTGTCATGCTCGGCGACGAGGGCGAGGCCGGCGGTGATGGTGGTCGCGACCGAGGCCGGCGGCGCGACGGTGATTTCCTTCGGGTTTTGCAGGAAGGCATCGGCGAGGCGGCGAATCTCGGGCGCCATGGTCGCGCTGAAGAACAGCGTCTGGCGATTGGCCGGCAGCATCGCGACGATGCGTTCGACATCGGGGATGAACCCCATGTCCAGCATGCGGTCGGCCTCGTCGATGACCAGGAGGCGGGCATTGGTGAGCAGGACGCCGCCGCGCTCGAACAGGTCGATGAGGCGGCCGGGGGTCGCGATCACCACATCGACGCCGCGGTCCAGCGCATCACGCTGGTCGGCCATGCTTTCGCCGCCGATGATGAGGGCGTGGCTGAGCTTCAGATATTTGCCGTAGAGGACGAAATTTTCCGCGACCTGAAGCGCGAGTTCGCGGGTCGGCTCGAGGATCAGGCTGCGCGGCATGCGGGCGCGGGCGCGCGAGCCGGCGAGGATGTCGAGCATGGGGAGGGTGAAGCCGGCGGTCTTGCCGGTGCCGGTCTGGGCGCAGCCGAGCACGTCGCGGCCCATCAGAACCGTCGGGATCGCCTGCGCCTGGATCGGCGTCGGCTGGGTGTAGCCCATTTCGGCGACGGCGCGCAGCACCGGCTCGGACAGGCCGAGTTCGACGAAGCCGGACGCGGCCGAAGCGGGCTCCGGGGCGGCCCCGAGGTCGGACCCGGGGTCGGACTCGAGGTCGGACCCTGGGGCGGTCGCGGCGGATGCCGCGGCGGGCGCTTCCTCGGACACGGAGGCGGTCGAGGCGGGGGGGGCGGGCTCGGCGGGGTGTAGGATCTCGGACACCAGATACTTTCGGATAAAAAGCGGCATCGCTCCATGCGGAGACGTGCCGGGGCGCGTCTTGCGCCTCGGCGATGCGGGTTCGCCTCACCTATCGGGAAAATTTGCGTGAAGTCAAGGCCACCCCCGATCTTGCGCGCGCGACCGGGTTGGCATTAACGCACGGGCGACATAATTCGCTTACCATGCTCGGCGAAACATCGCCGAATTTCTTCCGCCAGGGAATTCCCGCCCCAGGGAATCCCCGCCAAGAGATCATCGTTCGTGAGGGTGCCGCCATGACCGCGATCTTCCGCCGCCTTGCGCCTCTGGCGCGGCCGGTGCCCGGCCCCCGCCCGGCGGGCAGGCCCCGCTGATGGCCGAAACCGCCGCGGCGCAAGCCCGCATCGAGGACTACGCCCTGATCGGTGACGGCCACAGCGCCGCGCTGATCAACCGCACCGGCGCGCTGGAATGGCTGTGCTGGCCGCGTTTCGACAGCCCCGCCTGCTTCGCCGCCCTCCTCGGCGGGCGCAATCACGGGCGCTGGCTGATCGCGCCGCGGGGCGCCGTGCATACGATCCGCCGCGCCTATCGCGGCTTCTCGCTGGTGCTCGAGACGATCTTCGCGACCGACGAGGGCGAGGTCGCGGTGATCGATTTCATGCCCCCGAACGGCGCCTCCTCCTCGGTCATCCGTCTCGTCGCCGGGCGCGCCGGGCGCGTCTCGATGCGCCTCGACCTCACGCTGCGCTTCGATTACGGCACCACCATCCCCTGGGTCACCCGCCTCGCCGACGGCAACGGCATCCGCGCCATCGCCGGGCCGGACATGGTGGTCTTGCGCACGCCGGTCACGCTGCTGGGGCAAAACCTCACGACCATCGCCGAATTCGAGATCGCCGCCGGCGAAACCATCCCCTTCATGCTCACCCATTCGCCTTCCCACCTGCCGCCCGAGCCGCCGCACGACCCGCTCAAGGCGCTCGCCGAGACCGAGCGTTTCTGGGCGGAATGGTCGTCGCGCTGCCTCTGCGACAGCCGCTATCGCGAACCGGTGCTGCGCTCGCTGATCACCCTGAAAGCGTTGATCTACGCGCCGACCGGCGGCATCGTCGCCGCGCCCACCACCTCGCTCCCCGAGCAATGGGGCGGGTCACGCAACTGGGATTACCGCTATTGCTGGCTGCGTGACGCGACGCTGACGCTCGATGCGATGATGGCGGCGGGCTATTACGAGGAGGCGGAGGCGTGGCGCAACTGGCTGCACCGGGCGATCGCCGGCAGCCCGGCGCAGGTGCAGATCATGTACGGCCTCGCCGGCGAGCGCCGGCTGATGGAATGGGAGGCGACCTGGCTTCCCGGATTCGCCGGCTCGCGCCCGGTCAGGATCGGCAACGCCGCCTCCGACCAGCTACAGCTCGATGTCTATGGCGAGGTCATGGATTCGGCCCATACCGCGCGCCGCGGCGGCCTCGGCGCGGCGCGTGATTCCTGGCCGATGCAGCGCAAATTGCTCGAACATCTCGCGCGCATCTGGGATCGCCCCGACGAGGGTCTGTGGGAAGTGCGCGGCGGGCGGCGGCATTTCACGTTTTCCAAGGTGATGGCCTGGGTCGCCTTCGACCGCGCCGTCAAGGACGCCGAAACCTATCATCTCGCCGCCCCGCTCGAGCGCTGGACGGCGCTCCGCGATCACATCCACGCCACCGTCTGCCGCGACGGCATCGATCCCGAACGCCAGTGCTTCGTGCAAAGCTTCGGCTCGCGCGAACTCGATGCGAGCCTTCTGCTCATCCCCATGGTCGGCTTCCTGCCGCCCGAGGATCCGCGCGTGCGGGCGACGGTTGCCGCCATCGAGCGGGATCTGATGGAGGATGGGCTGGTGCTGCGCTATCGCACCGAAGCCGGCGCCGACGGTCTGCCGCCCGGCGAGGGCGCCTTTCTCGCCTGCAGCTTCTGGATGGTGGATAATCTCGTGCTGCAAGGCCGCCGTGAGGAGGCGCGGGCGATGTTCGACCGGCTGCTCGATCTCCGCAACGATGTCGGCCTGCTCGCCGAGGAATATGACCCGCACGCGAAGCGTCAGCTCGGCAATTTTCCGCAGGCCTTCTCCCATCTCGCCCTGGTCCGCTCGGCGCTGATGCTGGCGGGCGGCGAGGACGGGGGTGGCTGATCGCCGCCCCGCTCAGGGATGCGGCGGCAGCGGGAAGCTCTGCACCAGGCTCCCCGAAACCAGCCGCCAGCCATCGACGAGTACGAAGAAGATCAGCTTGAAGGGAAGCGAGATCGAACTCGGCGGCATCATCATCATACCCATGCTCATCAGCACGCTGGAGACGACGAGATCGATCACCAGGAAGGGCAGAAAGAGCAGGAATCCCATCTCGAAGGCGCGGCGCAATTCCCCGACCATGAACGCCGGAATCAGTGCCCGCCACGGCGTCTCGCCGGCGCGGGCCGGGATCGGCAGATGGGCGAGATCGAGAAACAGCTTGAGATCGCTCGGCCGCGCGTTCGCCGCCATGAATTGCCGGAACGGCTCGCCGGCGAGGCGCAGCCCCTCCAACTCGGACACCTTTCCCGCCGTCATCGGCGCGATGCCGTCGTCCCAGGCCTGATCGATGACCGGCTGCATGACGAAATAGGTCAGAAACAGCGACAGCCCGATCACCACCGTGTTCGGCGGGATGGTGGCGTTGCCGATGGCGCTCCTGAGCAGCGAGATGACGATGACGATGCGGGTGAAGGCGGTGACCATCACGAGGAGGCTCGGCGCCAGCGACAAAAGGGTGATCAGCGCGGTGAGCTGAACCAGCCGGCTGGTCGCCCCGGCCTGTCCGGCGGCGCCGAGATCGATCGCCAGCGACTGCGCGAGCGCGGCCCCCGGCCGGAGCAGAAGCAGGAGCAGAATGAACAGGACGATCGGCGCGCCCCGCCTCGCCATCGCCATCGCCATCGCCGTCATGGCCGCGCCTCCGGCCCGGAAAGCCAGCCGATCACCTGATCCTGCCCGCCGCCGGTCAATAACAGGACATGCCGGCCATCGCAGGCGACGAGATGGAGCCGCCGGCGCGGATCGAGCGCCAGCGTCTCCTCCAACTGGAGCCGCCCGCCGCTTTTGGGGATGAGCCCGGTGAAGCGCGCGAGGCGCTGGGCGAGCAGGATCAGCCCGAGCACGACCGCGAGCGCGAGCAGGGCAATCAGGAGGGAGGCGAGGGAGGGGAGCATCGCACGGCCTTTTGCCGAGGGGACAACAGCATGATCAATCCTCGCGCGCGGCGGCGGCGAGCTGGGCGGCGAGCGCCTCGATCCCGGCGAGCAGGGCGGCGAGACGCGGACGCAGCGCCCGCCCCTCCGCCGGCGGCAGGTCGAGCGCCTGGGCGCAGACGCGGCCGACGCGCTGATCGAGCCCGGCGAGATCGATCGGCCGCTCTGCCGCGACCAGCGCCAGCGCGACCCGCAGCATGCCCTCCAGCGTCGCGATGGCCGCGTCGAGCGAGGCCGAGAACGGCGGGCCGGCGGCGGGATCGGGTAGCGCGAGAGGCGGCGTGTCGGGTGGGGTCATGCCGGCGCATTCAAGCGCGAATGGATTACGGAAGTCTTATCTCGCCGGCGATTTACCAAATCTTCAGCGACCGCGGCGATGATGGCGGCAGGGTTCGAGGTCTTTTGGCGGGAGAGCACGGCGATGGCGGGCAATGGCATCGGTCTTTTCGACCTGGCCGATAAGCGTCTGGCCTGGATCGACCAGCGCCAGCAATTGCTCGCCCAGAATCTCGCCAACGCCGATACTCCCGGCTGGCAGCCGAAGGATCTGAAACCCTTCGCGGCCACCCTCGCCAGAACCACCCCCGCCGATCTCGCCCTCACCAACCCGCTTCACCTCGCCGGCCCCCAAGACGGAGCGCTGGCGCCGAACGCCAAGGCGCGCCCCGAGGAGCGCGCGCCGGACGGCAACGCCGTCGCCATCGACGGCGAATTGACCAAGGTCGCGCAGACCAACGACACCCATGCGCTGGTGGTCAATCTCTACCAGACCTATCTCGGCATGTTCCGCACCGCTCTCGACCGCTAGCGGCGGGGGCGGCGAGCAAAGGACGACACCACGATGGATCTCAGCAAAGCCCTGGACATCTCCGCGCGCGGCATGGACGCGCAGACCACGCGGCTCCGCGTCATCGCGGAAAACCTCGCCAACCAGGACACCAGCGGCACCGGCGCCAAGGGGGCGCCCTATCGCCGCAAGACCGTCACCTTCGAAAACCGCCTCGACCGCAATCTCGGCATCGAGACGGTGCGGGTGAAGCAGATCGGTGAGGACAAGGCGCCGCTGCCGCAGCGCTATGATCCTTCCAACCCCAACGCCAACGCCCAGGGCTACGTCACCGCGCCGAACGTCAACGCCTTCGTCGAACTCATGGACATGCGCGAGTCCGAACGCTCCTACTCCGCCAATCTCACAGTGCTGCAAGCCACGCGCGGGATGCTCGCGCGGACCATCGCGATGCTGAAATGACCCCGCTTTCGCTCACCGTCACCCCCTCCCAGGCGGCCGACGCCTATCGCGCCGCCGATGGCGCCGGCAACGGCGGCGCGGCCGGTGGCGATTTCAGCAGCACCCTCACCCGCGCCATCGGCGGCGCGATCGATGCCAACCACGCCGCCGAGGATCAGGCGATGCAGGCGCTCGCCGGCGGCGGCAACCTGACCGATGTCGTCACCGCGGTGTCGAAGGCGCAACTCGCCCTGCAAACCGCGACCACCATCCGCGACCGCATGGTCCAGGCCTATCAGCAAATCATGCAAATGCCGATTTGATTTTTCAGAGAATTCAGAACGGTAAAAGGAGAAGGAAGGTCGTTCTTTTTTGAAAAAAAGAACCAAAAAACTTTTATCCGGTGGCATTGAGCCTCGGCGGTGCCACTCCGGGAGAGCGAGGGGAAAGTCTTTTTTTTCTTCTTTTTCTTTAGAAAAAGAAGGTAACGCACAAAAAGTGAGGCGGCATGACGGAAGGTGAAATCGGCGCGGTCCTGCGCGATGCGATGCTGGTCACGATGAAGCTCGGCGGCCCGCTGCTGCTGATCGGCCTCGTCGTCGGGCTGGTGATCTCGGTGGTGCAGGCGGTGACCCAGATCAACGATCAGGCGCTTTCTTTCCTGCCGCGCGTGGTGGCGCTCGCCCTGACCTTGCTGCTGCTCGGCCCGTTCATGCTCGCGACCCTCTCGGCCTTCACCATCGCCCTGTTCGACCGGCTGGTGGCGATCGGCGGCTCATGAGCGCCGACGACGCGGCATTCCTGGCCGCGCTGCCGGGCTCGGCCTTCGCCTTCGTCGCCGTTCTGGCGCGGGTCTCGGCGGCGGTGATGGCGATGCCCGGTTTCGGCCAGGCCGATCTCCCGATGACCGTCCGCGCCGGTCTCGCCCTGGTGCTGACGCTGCTGTTGCTGCCGCTGCTCGCGCCGCTGCTGCCGCCCGAGCCGGCCAGCGTCGCGGCGGTGGCGGCTTTGCTCGCCGGTGAGCTGGTCGCCGGGATCTGGCTCGGCTGGCTCGCGCGGTTGCTCACCCTCGCCCTGCCGCTCGCCGGGCAGATCATCGCGCTGATGACCGGGCTTTCGAGCGTGATGATCGCCGATCCCGATATCGGCGGCCAGGGGCCAGGGCTCAGCCGGCTCTTCGATCTCCTGGTGCCGGTGGTGATTTTCGGCTTCGGGCTGCACGCCGAATTGCTCGCCGCCCTGGTCGGCAGCTACCATCTCATTCCCCCCGGCACCTGGTTCCCCGGCGGCGATAGCGCGCGCACCATCCTCGCCGGCGTCGCCGAGAGTTTCGCGCTCGCCCTGCGCCTCGCCGCGCCCTTCGTCCTCGCCGGCACCCTCTGGCCGGTCGGGCTCGCCCTGTTCGGCCGCCTGGTGCCGCGGATCCAGATCTATTTCGTCGCCATGCCGGCGCAGATCCTGGGCGGCATCATATTGCTCGCGGTGCTTTTGCGCATGGTGATTGCGGCGTGGATCGGCGCCCTCGGCCCGGGCTTCGTGCAATTGCCCGGCTTCGGCTGATCCTGTCGTCGGACGATGGCCGAGGACAGCGCCTCCCCCGAAGACCGCACGGAAGCGGCCACGCCGCACCGGTTGCAGCAGGCGCGCGAACAGGGACAGGTCGCGCTGTCGCACGAGGTGCCGGCGCTGGTCGCGCTCGCGATGCTGGCGCTCATGCTCTGGCTGCTGGCGCCGATGCTGGCGCATGGCCTGGTCCGGCGGCTGGCTTTTTTCCTTGGCGCGGTCGGGCAGCTCGACGTCGCTGGCCGCCCCGGTTTCGTGATCGGCGCCGCCATCAGCGCCGCGGCTTTCGCGGCGCTGCCGGTGCTCGCGCTGACCGCCGGTGCCGGCGCCCTGGTGACACTGTTGCAGACCGGGTTCGTCCTCAAGCCGACGGCGCTGCTCCCCGACATCACCCGGCTCAGCCCGATGGCCGGATTCGGACGGCTGTTCAGCCTCGCGACCTTGCAGCGCGCGGGGAAGGATCTGGTCAAGGTGGCGGCGATCGGGTTCGCACTCTGGCATGTGCTGCGCGGTGCCCTGCCGCTTCTCGGCAGCGCGCCGTATTGGGACGCGGCGACGCTGACCTCGCATCTCCTCGGCGAGGTCTGGCGGGTGCTGGTGACGCTGCTTCTGGTTCAAGTCGCGATCGCCGGGGCCGATATCCTGTTCGAGCGGACACGGCATCTGCGCAACCTCCGCATGAGCCGCGACGAGGTGCGCCGCGAGGTGAAGGATAGCGAGGGCGACCCCCATATCAAGAACCGCCTGCGCATGCTGCGCCGCCAGCGGGCGAGGAAGCGCATGATCACCGCCGTCCGCCAGGCGACGGTGGTGGTCACCAATCCGACACATTTCGCCGTTGCCTTGCGCTATGATCGCGGCATGAATACCGCCCCGACGGTGGTGGCGAAGGGCATGGACGAGATGGCAGCACGCATCCGCGCCGCAGCGAAGGAGCATAACGTGCCGATGGTGGCCAATCCGCCGCTGGCGCGGGCGCTGCACGAGGTGCCGCTCGATGCCGAAATTCCCGCCGAGCATTACAAGGCGGTCGCCGAGCTGATCGCCTATGTCTGGCGTCTGCAAGGCCGCCTGCAACGGCGCGGCGCCGAGGGGCGGCGGTTTTGAGGACGCGCGCCGCCCGCCTCAGGGCCTGGCTATTCCCGCCGCGGCGGCGGCTCGATCGCCTGGCGGCGCCGCGTGGCCAGGCGGCGGCGCTGCTCGGCGTGATGTTCGACCTCGATACCGTGGCCCTCGCCGTTCTCGACCGCGAGGGGCGCATTCTCCGCGCCAGTGCCGGGTTCAGGCGCCTTGTCGCCGATACTGGCGCGAGCCTTCCGGCATCGGCGCTGGCCCTGTTCGCGCCCGCCGAACGCGAGGCGCTCGGGCGTGATTTCGCGGCCGCTCTCGGCGGCGATCTCGACGCGGCACGCCGGCGCGCGACCCTGCTCGGCCCGACGCCGCGCCGCGTCGAGATCGGCTGCGCCCCGCTGCGCGAGGCGGATGGCACGGTGAGCGGGCTGGCCCTCTCGCTGTTCGACCTGTCTTCGATCCATGGCCTGGAGGAGGAGGTCTCGCATGTCCGCAAACTCCAGGCGGTCGGCCTGCTCGCCGGCGGCATCGCGCATGATTTCAACAATCTCCTGACCGCGATCGGCGGCGCGGCGGAGGCGGCCGCGGAGGAAGCGGCGAGCGGTGCGGCGATCGTGGAGATCGAGAGCGCGGTCGCGCGCGGCGCGGCGCTGGTGCGGCAATTGCTCGCTTTCGCCCGCCAGCAGACGTTGCAGCCCGAAATCGTCGCGGTGAACGACGCGGTGCGCAGCATCGCGGCGATGCTCATGCGCCTGCTCGGGCGGAACATCGTCCTTACCCTCGAACTCGAGGAGCCGGGGCGGCATGTGCGGGTCGATCCCTCGCAGCTCGATCAGGTGCTGGTCAATCTCGCGATCAACGCCCGCGATGCCATGCCGGAGGGTGGGCGCCTGACGCTGGCGAGCGGGCATCTCACCCTGCTCACGCAAAAAACCATCGGCGCCGAGACGATCCCGCCGGGGCGCTATGTCACGCTCACCGTCGCCGATACCGGGCACGGCATCGCGCCGGAGCAGCTCGGGCGGATTTTCGAGCCCTTCTTCACCACCAAGCGTGACGCCGGCGGCAGTGGTCTCGGGCTGGCGACGGTGCATGGCATCGTGCGGCAATCGGGGGGATTTCTCATCGTCGAGAGCGCGCCCGGCGCCGGCACCCGCGTGCATATCCACTTCCCGCGCGTCGCCGCCCCCCTTGTGGTTGCCCCCAAGGTGGTTGCCCCCGAGGCGGTCATCCCCGAGGCGATTACCCCCGAGGCGCCCCCAGTGATGGCCGCGCCCGGCCGGGAGGAAGACGCGGCGACGGTGCTGCTGGTCGAGGACGAGGCGCCGGTGCGGCGCCTGGCCGAGCGCGCCTTGCGGCGGCGCGGGTTCGCGGTGCGCGCCGCGGACTCGGCGGAGGCGGCACTGGCGCTGCTCGAAGACGGAACACGGCCGGACCTGGTGGTGAGCGACGTCATGATGCCGGGGATGGACGGGCCGGCCCTGCTCGCGACGCTTCGCCGCCGCTGGCCGGACCTGCCGGCGATCCTGGTCTCCGGCTACGCGGCACAGGGCGCACGGCGGGCGCTGGCCGAGGAGGAGGCAATTTTTCTCGCCAAGCCCTACACCCTGGCCGCGTTGGCCGAGGCGGTCACGCAAAGCCTGAAGCGGCGGGCAACGGCATAAACCCGCCACGGCGCCGCGTCACCGACCTGGAACCCTTTTTGTTCTACAGGAACAAAAAGGGTTCGCTTTATTAACGAAAATTCATTCCCAATGTTGTGTTCCTGTTCCGTGAAATCACCACGAATTTGGGGCATTCCCTATCATTGATCCCATAGCGACACGCCATGGTTGTATCGCTCGGATACCGAATGTCTCCGCGCGACGCGCATCGCCCAATACGCTCAGGCCCAATACGCTCAGGTGTGAACGAGCGGGCAGCCGCCCTCGCTCATCGGGCGGAAGGCCTGATCGGCCGGAGTGGTCGCGACCATTTTCAGCCCGTCCCACGGCCCGCTGCTTTCCGCCGGGGTTTTCGCCTGGAACAGATACGAGGGGTGGATCTTGCGCCCGTCCTCGCGGATCTGGCCGGGGCCGAAGCAATCGTCGTCGGTCGGCATCGCCTTCATGCGCGCGACCGCCGCCCGCCCATCGGCCTTCGCCGCCGCAACGCCCATGTCCTGAACCGCCTTGAGGTAATGCAAGGTCGCCGCGTAATCCCCGGCCTGAACCATGTTCGGCCATTGATTCGGCGTTTTCGGCCGGATGCGGTCCATGAAAGCGCGGGTGCGGTCGTTCAGGTTCCAGTAAAAACTTTCGGTGAGCAACAACCCCTGCGCGGTCTCGAGGCCGAGGGCGTGGACGTTGCTATTGTACATCAGCATCGCCGCGACCCGCATGGTCTGCATCAGGCCGAATTCGCGCGCCTGCTTGATGCAGTTGATGGTATCGGCGCCGGAATTGCAGAGCCCGAGCACCTTGGCGCCGGAGGATTGCGCCTGGAGCAGGAAGGAGGAGAAATCGGTGGTGCCGGGGAAGGGATAGGTCACGCCGCCCATCACCTTGCCGCCCGCCTCGCGCACGAAGGCGGCGGTGTCGCGCTGCAATTGCTGGCCGAACACGTAATCGGCGGTGATGAAGAACCAGCTATCGCCGCCCGCCTTGACCATCGCCCCGCCGGTCGATTTCGCCAGCATATAGGTGTCATAGGTCCAATGGACGGTGTTCGGGCTGCATTGCTTGCCGGTGAGGTCCGCCGACGCGGCGCCGGAATTCAGCATCACCTTGTTCTTCTCACGGCAGACGCTGTTGACCGCGAGCGCGACCGAGGAGGTGGGCACATCGACGATCGCGTCCACCCCGTCCTGGTCGAACCATTGCCGGGCGATGGCGGCGCCGATATCGGGCTTGTTCTGGTGGTCGGCGGACAGCACCTCGACCACCATGTCGCGGCCGGCGGTGAATTCCTGCACCGCCTGGCGCGCGCAGGCGACCCCGGTCGGGCCGGTATCGTCGCGATAGGGACCGGACTGGTCGTTAAGGACGCCGATGCGAAGCACCGGGCCCTTGGTCTGGGCCAGGGCCGCGCGCTGCATCAGGGTCGTCGTCGCGGCGCCGGCGATCAGGCCCCGTCGTGTCAGGTTCATCACGTTCTCTCCCTCGGATTCGTGCCGCCAAGATTGGCCGCCGGAGGCCGAGGGCGCAAGCGGCGCGCCAGGGGCTTCGTTCAGGCGGCGGAATAGCCGCCATCGGCGACATAGGCGGCGCCGGTGACGAAGGAAGCGCAATCGGAAAGCAGCCAGAGCACCAGCTCGGCGATCTCCGCGGGCGTGCCGAGACGGGCGAAGGGCACCGCGCGGAGGATGTCTTCCCCCCGCGTCGGCATGTGCGGCGCGACCATCGGCGTGTCGATATAGCCCGGGCAGACGGCGTTCACCCGGATCGCGAGCGGCGCGTATTCGAGCGCCGCGGTGCGGGTCAGGCCGATCACCCCATGCTTGCTCGCGACATAGGCGCTGGAGCCACGCAGCCCGACGAGCCCGGCGACCGAGGCGGTGTTGACGATCGCGCCACCGCCGCCGCTTCCCGCCTCCGTTCGCGCCATCGCCGCGATCTCGTGCTTCATGGCGAGGAACACGCCGGTGAGATTGACCGCGATCACGCGCGCGAAGGCCTCTTCGCTCCATTCGGTGATCGGCGTCCCGGCGCAACCGACCGCGGCCGGGCTGATCCCGGCATTGTTGAAGGCGCCATCGAGGCGGCCGAACGCCGCCACCGTCGCGGCGACGAACCGCGCGACATCCGCCTCCCAGCTGACATCGCCGGCGAGCGCCAGCGCCTTGCCGCCGCTGGCGATGATTTCGCCGGCGGTGGCTTGGGCCCGCGCCTCGCTCAGGTCGGCGAGGGCGACCGCGGCGCCGGCGCGCGCGAGCCGAAGTGCCGCCGCCCGCCCGATCCCCGAGCCGCCACCACTCACCAGAATAATCTTGCCGTGCATCTCTTCCGCCATGGTCTCCTCCGCATTGGTTGTTCTCCGCCTGACGCAAGGCGGGTGGCGGCCATGATAGATGACGGGATCAGTTGCGGTAGATCACGTAATGAATGGTGAGGTCGATGGTCACCCGCTCCTCCTCGGTGCCGATCGGAAAGGGCGGCAGATCGGCATCACGGAACAGCCCGACCGCGGCGCTGTCGAGGCGCTGGGAGCCGGATTGGCGTTCGAGTTCGACGGATTCGACACGGCCGTCGCGATTGACCACCACGCGGACCTCGTTGATCCCCTGCTCGCCACGTTTGGCGGCGTCCTCGGGGTAGTATTTATGCTGCTCGATCCAGTCGGCGAGTTCGTTCCGCCAATCGGCGCCGAGTTCCTTCGCCGAAATCCTGGCGAAGGGGGTGATCGAGGTCGGACCGAGTGCCGCCGGGCCGAGCGCGAATTTGCTCAGCGAAGGCAGATTCTTGGCAAAAAGATGCATCGGCGCGTAGGGGCTGCCCTTGCGCGCGGTCTCGGCCTTCGGCGCCGGGGTGCTCGGCGCGGCTTGCGGCGCGGGCGTCAGCGGCCGGGCATTGGGTGGCGGCATGACCATCGCCTGCTGGGTCGGTTTCTGCGCGCTCGGCGCCACCGTTTGCGGCGGCGGCGGGATGGCTTCGGCGAGCGGCGATGGGGACAAGACCGCCGGCGGCGCGGGGGAGGCGGCGTTCGCTTGCGCGGGCGACGGGGCGGCGGTTGCCGCCGGCGCCGCCGCTTGCGCCGCTTCCTGCGGCGGCACCGGTGGCACCGGCAAGGCCGGCGCTTCGGGCGGGGCGGCTTCTTGCGGCGGCGGTGATGGCGCGAGCGCCTTCGGCACCGCCGCCGGCCGCGGCGGCGGATTGGCTTCGCGCGTCGGGTTGGGAAGGGAGGGCCCCTTGGTGCTCCCTGACTCGAACACCATCGCGATCCCCGGCGGCGGCAGCGGCTCGATGGTGGTGCGGTGATAAACGCCGAGCGTCAGCAGCAGCAGAACGACGAAATGCGCCACCCCCGACCAGATCAGCGGCGGCGCGATCCGCGTCTTGCGGCGGTTTCGCCGGCGCGCCGGCAGATCAAGCCCAGCCATCGTGGTTGCGTCCCACACACGGGAACGCCACGGCACGCGCTGGGTCACGGGGAAGGCACGAAATTCACGCGGCATGGCGAGCAACCGGGCACAAAGCTAAAGGGCCGTGCGCTGAGCGCCGTCCGCGACCCGTCCTTTCAGCTTGAAATATAAGCGATCGCCTGGAAAAAAGCGAACCTGCCGCTGGCCGTTTTCGTCTCGTTCAGTGAATTTCTCCCGAGCGGCGCAGCGCCTCGCGCAGCGTCGCCGGCGAGAAATCCGCGGTCCGGCAGACATCGAGGATCACCTTCTCGCGGCGCGAGACGAGATCGATGGCCGCGGGCAGCCTGGTCACCGCCGCCGCCGGGATCACCACCGCGCCGTGGCGATCGGCGTGGATCACGTCGTCATGCCCGGCCTGCATGCCGAAAATATTCACCGGCCCGCCGAAATCGACGAGATGGACATGGGCGTGGCTCGGCCCGACGCGCCCGCCGATGATCTGAAACCCCGGCGCCAGCGCATCGAGATCGCGGAACGAGCCGCTGGTGACGCAGCCGAGCACGCCGAGCGCCTGGTGGATGGTGGAATTGACCTCGCCCCAAAACGCGCCATAGCCCGGCCGGTCGTCGAGATCCTGCAACACCGCGATGGTCGGCAAATCCCCGGCCGCGACATACTCGTACCACGCCGCGCGCTCGGCGACCTTCCCGCGCGGCGGCTCCTTCGCGCGCAGCGTGCCGGTGCGGGCGAGACCGACGATCGGCGGTAGTTTCTCATCGGCGACCGCCATCGGCTCGACCGTGAAACCAATCGCGCGGCGCTCCGGCACGATCAGTTCGAGACCATTGCAAATCGTCGGCGTATCCCATTGCGCCAATTTTTCGAGATCGGCGCGGGTGAAAGGAAAATCAGCCATTCGTGGCTCCCATGAGTGACGGGCGGAGGAGAAGAAGAAGAGGGAAGACCAGGGCGCTGCCCTGGACCCGCTGGGGGCAGTGCCCCCAGACCCACATCCCGGGAGGATTTTTCTGGAGGGGCGCAACGGAGCGCCAGCCAGCGTTTTGTCGCGCCCCTCCAGAAAAATCCTTAAGGAATCGGGTCCAGGGACTCTGTCCCTGGTGGGGTCCAGGGGCAAAGCCCCTGGCCTTCCCCTTCTTCCCCGTCGTTGACGTTCAGGCGGCGGCGGCCACGGCGCGCCGTGCCACGACGGTGATCAGATGGGCGCGATAGACGGCGCTGCCGTGGATATCGCTGTTCAGACCCTCCGGCGAGACCTTGATCGCGGCGATGGCGTCCGGCGACCAGGATTTGGCCAGCGCCGCCTCCATCTCGGGGACGCGGAACACGCCGTTCTGCCCCGCCCCGGTCACCGCGACGCGCACCCCGGCCGGCCCCTTGGCGACGAAGACGCCGACCATGGCGTAGCGCGAGGCGGGCTGGCGGAATTTCTCATAGGCCGATGTCTCGACCGGCAGCGGAAATTCGACCGCGGTGATGATTTCGTCGGCCTCGAGGGCGGTTGTGAACATGCCCTGGAAGAAATCATCGGCCTTGATCGCCCGCTTGTTGGTCTTGACCACCGCGCCGAGCGCCAATACCGCTGCCGGATAGCAGGCGGAGGGATCGTTATTGGCGAGCGAGCCGCCGATGGTGCCGCGATGGCGGACCTGGTTGTCGCCGATCCAGGAGGCGAGCATGGCGAGCCCCGGGATCGCCTTTTTCACCTCCGCCGAACGGGCGACGGCGGCATGGGTGGTCATCGCGCCGATGGTGAGCGCATTGCCCGAAACACTGATTCCGGAAAGCCCGAGACCGGCGAGATCGACCACCGAAGAGGGCTTGTTGAGCCGCTGCTTGAGCACCGGGATGAAGGTCTGGCCGCCGGCGATCGCCTTGGCCTCCGGCTCGGTGGCGAGGAGCTTCACCGCGTCCGCGACACTGGCCGGTTTCCGATAAGCGAAATCATACATGCTTTGGCTCCTATTCCGCGGCCATCTTCGGCCGGTTGGCCTGGATGATCGACCAGATCTTCTCCGCCGTCGCCGGCATGTCGAGATGCCGCACGCCGTATTCCTTGAGGGCATCGACCACGGCGTTGATCACCGCGGGCGGGCTGCCGATGGCGCCGACCTCGCCGCAGCCCTTCGACCCGAGCGGGTTGTGGGTGCAGAGGGTGATTTCGGTACCGACCGTGATATTGGGCAGATTATCGGCGCGCGGCATGGTGTAGTCCATGAACGAGCCGGAGAGAAGCTGGCCGTTGGCGTCGTAGGCGGCGCCCTCCAGAAGCGCCTGGCCAATCCCCTGCGCGACCCCGCCTTGCACCTGCCCCTCGACGATCATCGGGTTGATCACCCGCCCGACATCATCGACGGCGACGAAATTGACGACTTTGGTAACACCGGTCTCGGGGTCGATCTCGACCTCGCAGACATGGCAGCCGCCGGGATAGGTGAAGTTTTTGGGGTCGTAAAACGCGGTTTCCTCCAGCCCCGGCTCCAATTCCTCGATCGGGTAGTTGTGCGGGATGTAAGCCGCGAGCGAGATTTCGGCCAGCGCCTTCGATTTGTCGGTGCCGGCGACGCGAAAGGCGCCGTCCTTGAACTCGATATCCTCGACCGCGGCTTCCATCAGATGGGCGGCGATGCGCTTGCCCTTGGCGATGATCTTGTCCATCGCCTTGACCATCGCCGAGCCGCCGACGGCGAGCGAGCGGCTGCCATAGGTGCCCATGCCGAAGGGGATCTGCCCGGTATCACCATGCACGATCTCGATCTGGTCGAGTGGCAGGCCGAGTTGATCGGCGACGAGCTGCGCCATCGTCGTCTCGTGGCCCTGGCCGTGACTGTGCGTTCCGGTGAACACGGTGACGCTGCCGGTCGGGTGGACGCGGATATTGGCGACCTCGTAAAGCCCGGCGCGGGCGCCGAGAGCGCCGGCGACCTGGCTCGGCGCGATGCCGCAGGCCTCGAGATAGGTGGAAATGCCGATGCCGCGCAGCTTGCCGCGCCGCGCCGCCTCCGCCCGCCGCGCCGGAAACCCCGCGTAATCGGCGGTCTTGAGCGCCTCGGCGAGTGTCACCTCGTGATTGCCGCTGTCATATTGCAGGGCGACCGGGGTCTGGTACGGGTAGGCGTCGGCGGGGATGAAATTGGCCCGCCGCAGCGCGATGCGGTCGATCCCGGTGTCATGCGCGACGGCATCGACGAGGCGTTCGAGCAGGAACGCCGCTTCCGGCCGCCCGGCGCCGCGATAGGCATCGACCGGCACGGTGTTGGTGAAGATCGCCTTGACCTCGGCGTAGATCGCCGGGGTTTTATAGACGCCGGCGAGCAGGGTCGCGTAGAGATAGGTCGGCACCGAGGGCGCGAAGGTGGAGAGATAGGCGCCCATATTGGCGAGCGTCGAGACCCGGAGGGCAAGGAAACGCCCGCTCTCGTCGACCGCCATTTCGGCGTGGCTGACATGGTCGCGGCCATGCGCGTCCGACATGAAGCTTTCCGAGCGCTCGGCGGTCCATTTCACCGGCCGGCGCAGTTTGCCCGCCGCCCAGGTGACGATCGCCTCCTCGGCGTAATGATAGATTTTCGAGCCGAACCCGCCGCCGACATCGGGGGCGATGACGCGGAGCTTGTGCTCGGGGATGTGCAAAACGAACGCGCCCATCAGGAGACGGATGACATGCGGGTTCTGGCTGGTGGTGGAGAGCGTGTAGTTGCCGGCGACGTCGCACTCGCCGAGCGCCGCGCGCGGCTCCATCGCGTTCGGGATCAGGCGGTTATTGACGAGATCGAGTTTGGCCACGTGCTTGGCCCGCGCGAACGCCGCATCGACCGCGTCCTTGTCGCCGATATGCCAGTCATAGCAGACATTGCCGGCGACATCGTCATGCACCAAGGGCGCGCCGCCGGCGGCGGCGGCGCGGAGATCGGCAACCCCCGGCAGATCCTCGAAATCGATCGCCAGCAACTCGGCCGCGTCCTTGGCCTGGGCTTTGGTCTCGGCGATCACCACGGCGATCGGATCGCCGACATGCCGGACCTTGCCGATGGCGAGCACCGGGTGCATCGGCTCGGCCATCGGGCTGCCGTCCTTGTTGTGGATCTGCCAGCCGCAGGGGATGCCGCCGAGGCCGTCGGCGGCGATATCGGCGCCGGTGTAGACGGCGACCACCCCCGGCGCCGCCATCGCCGCCGCGGTATCGATGCCGCGGAGGCGCGCGTGCGGCCGATCGGAGCGGCGGATAACGGCGTAAAGCTGACCCGGACGGTTCATGTCATCGACGTAATGGCCGCGCCCGGCGAGGAACCGCCCATCCTCACGACGCTTGACCGATGCGCCGATGCCCTCGAATGCCATCAAACCCTCCCTTGCGGTCAGTGCCGCGGATGATTGCCGTTCTTGTCGCGGCCGATTGCGTGGAGTCCTTCTCGCCGGCGCCGCTTCAGGCGGCCTGCTTCTGGTGCATCAAGGGGAACGCCGCGGCGATCGCCTTGACGATGTTGTGGTAGCCGGTGCAGCGGCAGAGATTGCCCTCCAGCTCCTCGCGGATTTGCGCCTCGCTCAGCCCCTCGGGGTGTTTTCGCACGATATCGATCGCGCTCATCACCATCCCCGGCGTGCAGAAGCCGCATTGCAGGGCGTGGTGCTCGCGGAACATCGCCTGCATCGGGTGCAGCGTGCCGTCCGCCGCCGCCAGCCCCTCGATGGTGGTGATTTCCGCGCCCTCGGCCTGCACCGCCAGCATTGTGCAGGATTTCACCGAATCCCCGTTCACATGCACGACGCAGGCGCCGCACTGGCTGGTGTCACAGCCGATATGGGTGCCGGTGAGGCCGAGTTTTTCGCGCAAAAGTTCGACCAGCAGCGTGCGCCCCTCGACCTCGGCCGAGACCGCCTTGCCGTTCACCGTGAGCGAAATTTTCGCCATCCTGTTTCCCCTTCGCGCCCAATGGCACCCGCTGGTGGCGCCTTGGCCGGGAGTGTGCCGGCGAGGCCTTGCAGGGTCAAGGGGAAGCGCGGCGGGGAACGGCGATTAACGCGTTGGCGGGTTTCGTTATTTTTATCCATTCATAACGCTCAAGCGCGCAGCTCGGCGACACGCCCGCCGGTGATGCGAAGAAGAGCTTCCGCGCTGGTGCGAAATAGGTAATCCGGCGCCCCCGCCGCGGCAAAAAGCGGATCGAGCGCCAGGAGATCGGCATCGATCACCGTCTCGGGTGGCGTCAGATGGCCGAGCGGCGCGACCCCGCCGATCGCGAACCCGGTGGCCGCGCGCACGAAGGCGGCATCGGCGCGGCCGAGCGCGGCGGCCGGGAACAAGGCGGCGAGGCGCGCCGGATCGACCCGGTTGGCGCCCGAGACGAGCACCAGCAGCGGCGCGTCGCCGAGGCGGAAGATCAGCGATTTGACGATCCGCGCAACCTCGCAGCCCAACGCCGCCGCCGCGTCCGCGGCGGTGCGGGCGCCCGCCGGGGCCGGGATGATGGTATCGGGATGGCCGGCGGCGAGCAGCGCGGCCCGCACCCGCGCGACCGACCCCGCCGTTTTTTCCGCCTTTTCCGCCATTCCCCCGCTCCCCATTGCTATATCCGGGGCATCGGCCGATATGCCGCGCCATGCTCGCGCTTTATATCCACTGGCCGTTCTGCCGCGCCAAGTGCCCCTATTGCGATTTCAACAGCCATGTGCGCGACCGGATCGAGAGCGGGCGCTTCATCGCCGCCCTCCGCGCCGAACTCGCCTGCGAGGGCGCGCGCATCGGCCGCAGGCGGCTGGCCTCGATCTTCTTCGGCGGCGGCACGCCGAGCCTCATGGACCCCGACGGCGTCGCCGCGCTGATCGCCGACGCGACCCGGATTTTTGCCCCGGCGGAAGATCTCGAAATCACCCTGGAGGCCAACCCGACCAGCGTGGAGGCGGAGAAACTGGCCGCGTTTCGCGAAGCCGGCGTCAACCGCCTCTCGCTCGGCGTGCAAAGCCTCGATCCCGCCGCCCTCGCCTGGCTCGGGCGCCGCCATAGCGCCGCCGAGGCGATCGCGGCGCTCGAACTCGGCCGGCGGATTTTCCCCCGCCTCTCCTTCGATCTCATCTATGCCCGACCAGGCCAAAGCGTCGCCGTCTGGCGCGACGAACTCCGGCAGGCGCTGGCGCTGGCCGCCGATCACCTCTCGCTCTATCAGCTCACCATCGAGCCCGGCACCGCGTTCGAGACCGCCCATGCCCGCGGCGACATCACCCTGCCCGCGCCCGAGCACGCCGCGGCACTCTATGAGGCGACCGCCGAGGAAGCGGCGCGGGTCGGTCTTTTGCCCTACGAGGTCTCGAACTACGCCAAGCCCGGCGCCGAAAGCCGCCACAACCTCGTCTATTGGCGCTATGGCGATTACGCCGGCATCGGTCCCGGCGCGCATGGCCGGCTTTCGCTCGCCGGGATGCGGCTGGCGACGCGGCGCCATCGCGTTCCGGAAATCTGGGCCGGGCACGTCGAACGGAATGGCCATGGCAGCGTCGAGGAGACGCCCCTCACCGCCGCTGAACAGGCCCGCGAAATGCTGCTGATGGGATTGCGGCTCGAGGAAGGCCTCGATCCCGCGCGATTTCAGCGCGTAACCGGCCTCGCCCTCGCCGACGCGATCGATGGCGAGACGCTGCGTCAGGCGCTGGAAGAGGGCTATCTCGCCTGGAGCGCAACCGGGCGGCTCCGCGCCTTGCCCGCCGGGCGGCTCCGCCTCGACGCCTTGCTCGCGGCCTTGGTCAGGTAAGGGAAAGGTAAGGGAAAGCAAGAAAGGCCAGGGGCGCGGCCCCTGGACCCCGCTGGGGGCAGTGCCCCCAGACCCACAACTCGTTTGTCAGTTGCCGAGCGCCTTGACCAGGGCGTCAGCCTTGTCGTTCTTCACCTGCCCGGCGAC
This sequence comes from Pseudomonadota bacterium, assembly GCA_021851785.1. GTDB lineage: Bacteria > Pseudomonadota > Alphaproteobacteria > Acetobacterales > Acetobacteraceae > Acidibrevibacterium. Next base: position 38,749 of record JAJZBV010000001.1, on the reverse strand, counting down.
GATCTCCTGCGCCGTCACCGCCTTGCCGTAATAGGCCTTGTCGTAATCCGGGCTCTGGGACACGTCCGAGCCGGCGAGCGCGAGGCCGCCGAACGCGCCTTCCGATTTCGACCAGATGACGACATCGGCGCCGGTGATCTGATCCTGTGTTGCCGTGTTGAGATCGGCGAGCGCGAGCCCACCCTGCGCCTTCAGCGTGAAGGTGCTGGTCTGGAGCATGCTTTTGTAGGCCTTGTCGGTCATGATGAACATCACGACCGCGCTTTCCTCCATGCCGATCTGCACGCCGAGCGAGATCGAGGTCGAATCATAGAACGCCGGATCGCTCCAGCCGCCGGTCCGCGCGAGCAGGACACCCTTGCCGTGCGAGGCGCCAATGCCGATCCCGCCCTTGATCATATCGGGGAAAATGACCACCGCCTTGGCCTTCTGCAACAGCGCCGGCGCCTTCGCCGCGGCCGCCGTTTTCATCACCCCGACGGTGTGGGTCGCACTGTCAACCAGACTCTGCTCATCGCTCACGCCTGGCTTCGAGGATTCGCCGCCGCCGAACATGCTGCATCCGGCGAGCGCGAGAACACCCAACGCGGTCAGCGCGGTGAGCCGAAAACTCTTGAACATGCGAAATTCCCTGTCCTTGTTGTGGCAAATGAACGACGCGCCGAAGAAAACGCCAGTCAGCGCGAAGGGAGGCAAGCGAACCCTAGGAAGTTCGCCCGGCCGAGGCAACCCCGCCATGCCCGGCGATAGCCCCGAAACGACGGCAAAAGCAACGCGCGCCGGGGCCGGCAGCGCAGCGCTTCGTTCACATCCGCGTGGGCCTGGGCGCGGGGCGAGGCCATTTTGCGCCGGTTGCGGCGGCCATGCTAGATGGCCGGGATATGGGATACTGGGGCAAGATCATCGGCGGGGTCGCCGGATTCGCGGTGGGCGGCCCGTTTGGCGCGGTGGTCGGGGCGGCCCTCGGCCATGCCGCCGATAGCGGCGCGATCAGCCAGGGCATCAACGGCCTCAAAACCCATCGCGGCGGTGGGTTCAACCCGCTCAATCCGGCCCGCGTCGCCGCCCTGCTCGGCCGGCGCGAGCAGCTTTTCGCGATCACCGTCGTCGTCCTCGCCGCCAAGCTCGCGAAATGCGACGGGCCGGTGGTCCGCGCCGAGATCGACGCCTTCCGCCAGCATTTCCGCATCCCGCCCGCCTCCGTCCGCGATATCGGCCGCCTCTTCGATCAGGCGCGCGACAGCCCCGAGGGCTTCGAACCCTATGCCGACCAGCTCGGCGAGAGTTTCGCCGGGCATCGCGGCGTGCTCGAGGACGTGCTCGTCGCGCTCTTCGCCATCGCCCGCGCCGACCGCCCGATCAACCTGGCCGAGACCGAGTTCCTCGCCCGCGTGCATCAGGGCTTCGGGCTCGGCCGTGCCGCCTGGGAACGGGCGACCGGCATCACCGGCGGCCGCGCCAGCGCCGCCGCCGCGCCCGAGGAGGACAGCCCCTACGCGGTGCTCGGCATCGACGCCAGCGCCAGCGACCAGGAGGTCCATCTCGCCTGGCGCCGCCTGATGCGCGAAAACCACCCCGACAGCCTCGCCGCGCGCGGCGTGCCGGCCGAATTCATCGCCCGCGCGAGTGAAAAAGCCAGCCGCATCAACGCCGCCTGGGACCGCGTCAAGCGCGAGCGCGGCCTGTGAGCCTCTGGTTTCAGGACCGCCCCAGCCCCAACCACGATGCCCGCCCGCAAGCGGCCGCGATCGACATGATCGTGCTCCATTATACCGGCATGGCGACCGCGGAGGCGGCGCTGGCGCGGCTCGCCGATCCCGCCGCCGAGGTCTCGGCCCATTACGTCGTCGCCGAGGACGGGCTGATCTCGCGCATGGTGCCCGAGACGCGGCGCGCCTGGCATGCCGGCATCGCCTATTGGCGCGGCGCGACGGACATCAACGCGCGCGCGATCGGCATCGAGATCGTCAATCCCGGCCACGACGCGCTCTATCCGCCGTTCCCGGTGCTGCAACTCGCCGTGGTCTGCGATCTCTGCCTCGATATCCTTTCCCGCCATGCGGTGCCGGCGCGCAACATCGTCGGACATTCGGATATCGCGCCGGAACGCAAGCGCGATCCCGGCGAGAAATTCGACTGGGAGGGGCTGGCGCGGAACGGCGTCGGCCTCTGGCCCGAGGGCGTGCCCGACCTCGGCATCGGCGGCGTGGTGCGCGATGCCGAAAGCCTGCGCGACGTGCGCGCGGCGCTGGCCGAGATCGGCTATCGCGTCGCGCCGGAGGGACCGCTCGATCCGGCGCTTTCAGCGGTGTTGCGCGCGTTTCAGCGCCATTGGCGCCCCGAGGCGATCACCGGCCAGGCCGATGCCGGCACCCTGGCCCGCCTCCTCGCCGTGGTCAGGATGGTGCGGTAGAGAAGATTAAGACGAAAAACAGTCCTTTTTTAGAAAAAAGAACCAAAAAACTTTTGCCCCCAAAGGCAGCGCCTTCGGCACCGCCACGCCGAGAGAACGGAACGGTGCGCAGCTACAAATCCCTCGTCCGGGTGGAGCGCCCGGATCTTGGCAACCGCCATCGGGCGCACTTGCCAAGCGGGCGGGCGGGGCTTAAATAGGCATTTAGGATACAAATTATAGCATGTGCGGCCGCCGGGGCGATACCGGCCCGCGGAACGCCGTTCGGAGCGGAAACTGGGGCAGAGGCCGCCAACGCTGGCGCAGGACAGGAGATAAGGCCGCATGATCCCGACGAGTGATCGCCTGTCGCGGTGGACGCCGGCGATATTCGTCTGCGCGCTGGTCAATTTCGGCTTTGGCTTGGCGCTTTCGGTGTCGGGCTTTGCCTGGCCACTCGCCCCGGCGAGCGCGCCGGCGAGCCTCGCGATGGTTCACACGCTGACCATCGGCTGGCTCACCCTGCTGATGTTCGGGGCGTTGTTTCAGTTCGTCCCGGTGATCACCGCGCGGGCCTTGCCGAGCCAGATCTGGCCGCTCGCGACCCTGATCGGGGTGGAAAGCGGCCTCGTCTCGATGATCGGCGGGTTTCTCGCGCTTGGCCGAGGCGGCGCGGCGGCGCTGCTGTTGCCGGCCGGTGGCGGCCTGGTGACGCTTGCCGTGCTGCTCGGCGCGGGGGCGCTGCTGGTGCCGCTGATCGCCAAGCGGCCGGCGCCGCTCAGCGCCCGGTTCGTTCTCGCCGGCCTTGGCTTCCTGCTGTTGACCGTTCTTCTCGGCCTCGCCTTCGCCGTCGCCTTGACGGTGCCGGCGCTCGGCCCGGCGCTCGGCCCGGGGCTCGCCGTGCTGCTCGGCGACGGCCTCGGCGATCACGTCTTGGCCGGGATCGGCGGCTGGTTCACCCTGACCGCGATCGGCGTGTCCTATGAATTGCTGCCGATGTTCATGCTCGCCCCGCATGATCGCGGCGCGCTCGGCGTCGCCGTGCTGGTGAGCGGCGCGGGTGGATTTTTCGTCGCGTTCGGCGCCGGGCTCGGCGGAATCATTTCCCCGGGCGGCGGGGTTTGGCTCGCGGAACAGATCGGCCGGCTGGCGATCGTGCTCGCGCTCGGCCTCTACCTCCTCGATGTCGCGCGGCTCTATCGCAGCCGGCGACGGCAGCAGATCGAATTGCACAACCGCGCGGCGATCGGTGCCTTCGTCGCCCTGGGCCTCGCCGTGTTGCTCGCCCTCGGCGCGGTTGCCTTCGGCCATCTGACGGCGCTTGCCCCGACCCTCGTGCTTCTGCTCCTGCTCGGCTGGCTGAGCGGTCTTGGCGTGACACAGCTTTATAAGATCGTGGCCTTTCTCGCGTGGCTTTCCCGCTACGGCAGCCAGCTCGGCCGCCATCCGGTGCCGCGGGTCCAGGATCTGGTGAATGAGCCGGGAAGTCGCGGGGTCTTCGCCCTCTATTTCGCCTCCGTCGCGATCGCCGCCTTGGCCGCCATGCTCGGCTGGCCCGAGGTGACGCGGGCGGCCCTCGCCCTGACCCTGCTCGCCGTTGCGCTGCTGGCGCGGGAATACCTCCGCGCCTGGCGCGCCCATTATGCCCGCGCGGCCAAGCCCGCGCCGGATCGCCCCTTGCCCATTCCCCCTCCCCAAGGAGCCCGCCGATGAACACGCCCGCGCCCCTGACGCTCGACGTCCGCCCCGAATTGCGCGCCGGTGGCGAGCCGTTCCCCCGCATCATGCAAGCACTCGCCAGTCTCGCGCCGGGCCAGGCGCTGCGGCTGTTGGCGACCTTCGAGCCGATCCCGCTCTATGGCGTGCTTGGCCGCAAGGGGCTTGCCCATCACGCGACCCGGCATGGGACGGAGGATTGGGAAATCTTCTTCACCCCCGCCGGGGAGGCCGCCGCCGCACCCCCGCCGCTTCCGGCCGCCGGCAGCCACGCTGGCGAAGGCGCGGGCTGGCCGGAGCCGATGCAAAGCCTGGATAATCGTGGCCTGCAACCGCCCGAGCCGATGGTGCGCATCCTCTCCGCGCTCGAAGATCTCGCCCCGGGCGCGGTTCTGGAGGCGTGGAACGACCGCGAGCCCTTGCTGCTCTATCCCGAATTGGAGGCTCGCGGCGCCGTGATCGAAGTGAGCCGGAAAGCCGAAGGCGTGCGGCTGCTGATCCGGCGCGGTGTGACGCCATGACCCCATCCCCCGCCACGTTGCGCGAGGATGGCGCGCGCGAAGCCTTGCGCGACGTGATCGATCCCGAGCTTGGCTACAACATCGTCGATCTCGGCCTCGTCTATGGCATCGCGATCGAGGGCGGCGTGATCGACGTGACCATGACCATGACCACACCCGGCTGCCCGGCGCAGGACTATATCGTCGGCGGCGTCGAGCGGCGGCTGGCGGAAGAGCCGGGCGTGACCGGCGTGTTCGTCTCGGTGGTGTGGGAACCCACCTGGTCGCCGCGCTGCATGTCGGCGGCGGCGAAGGCGCATTTTCGCATCCGCGAGGACGCGCCATGACCGCCTGCGCACCCCGCCCCGTCTGGTCACCGATGTTCCCCCGAGAAGGAGTTGAAAACCATGGCCGAAATTCAGATCCTCGATGTGCGTGCCTTGATCCCCGCGGAGCGGCACCGGCGCATCTTCGCGACCTATGAGGCGTTGGCCGGCGGCGGAATATTTGTTCTGGTCAACGATCACGATCCGAAACCGCTCTATTACCAGTTCGATGCCGAGCATCATGGCGCGTTTACCTGGCGCTATCTGGAACAAGGGCCGGAGGTCTGGCGGGTCGAGATCGGGCGTCCCGCGCCACAGGCGCCGGGTGATCGAGCGATAAGATGATGACAAAGACCCATCACCATGCGATCGGGATCCGGCGGGTCTATGACCCGCCGGCGTGCGGTGACGGCCGTCGGATTCTGGTCGATCGCCTCTGGCCGCGTGGCTTGAAAAAAGCGGAGGCGGCGATTGATCTCTGGCTCAAGGAAGCGGCGCCGAGCACGGAATTGCGCCGCTGGTTCGGCCATGAACCGGCACGCTTCGATGACTTCAAAGCGCGCTATGCGGGCGAACTCCGCGCGCATCCCGAGGTCTTGGCAAAATTGCGTGCCCTGCACACGGCGCAAGATATGACCTTGCTTTTCGCCGCCCATGATGAAACCCATAATAACGCGGTCGTGCTCCGCGACATCTTGATGCAGAATTGAGGCAAGACATCAGAGCATGAATGCCATTCCGCGCTATCGCTTGTGGCACGGCCCGGCGCTGTTTGCCGCCGGCTACCGGCCGTTTTTTTTGCTCTCCGCGCTGTGGGCGGCGCTGGCCGTGCCGGTTTGGATCGCCCTGTTCGCGAGCGCGCTGACGCTGCCCATCGCCTTGCCGCCGGTGATTTGGCATGTCCACGAAATGGTGTTCGGGTTCGGCGCGGCCACGGTCGCGGGGTTTTTGCTCACCGCCATCCCCAACTGGACGGGGCGGATGCCGCTTCAGGGGCTGCCGCTCGCGGGGCTGGCGGCGTTGTGGCTGGCCGGGCGCGCGGCGTGTCTCGCCGCGGGCCTGATCGGCCCCGTCGCCGCGATGATCGCCGATCTCTCTTTCCCCGTGGTGTTTTTGGGTGTCGTCGCGCGCGAGATCATCGCCGGGCGCAACTGGCGGAATCTGCCGATGCTGGGCGCTCTCGCGGCTTTGCTGATCGGCAATTTCCTGGTCCATCTCGCGGCGCTCGGCCTCGGCGATACGGCCGAGCTTGGCAACCGTCTCGGCATGGCGACGCTGCTTGCCCTCATCAGCCTGATCGGCGGGCGCATCATTCCGAGCTTCACCGGCAACTGGCTCGGCAAGCAGCGCCCGGAGATCGCCTCGCCGGCACCTTTCGGCATGATCGACCGGGCGGCCTTGACACTCGCGGTCGTGGCTCTGGTTTTTTTCGTGATCGCGCCGGCGGGCCGAATACTGCCATGGGTGGCGCTGGCGGCCGGGGGGGCGCTCGCGCTCCGGCTGCGGCGCTGGCGCGGATGGGCGGCCCGGCGCGAGCCGCTGCTCTTCGTCCTCCATCTTGGCTATGGCTGGCTCGCTTTCGGTTTTCTCGTGCTGGGGCTTGGCACGTTTCTCCCCTGGCTGCCCCGGACGACGGCGCTTCATGCCCTCACCGTGGGCGCGATCGGCACCATGACCCTCGCCGTCATGACCCGCGCGACGCTGGGTCATAGCGGGCGGCCGCTCACCGCCGGGGTGGGCACGACGATGATCTATATCCTCGTTACGCTGGCCGCCGTTTTTCGCCTCTCGGCGCCGCTTGCCGGGGCGCGCTATCTGCTCGTGCTGGCCCTGGCCGGGGCGGCATGGAGCGCCGCGTTCGCATTGTTCGCGGGGCTTTATGGACCGCTCTTCGTTCGGCCACGGGGATAGGGGGACGCAGTCCCCGGCTATAACGATCTCTAAAGTTCACGAGAAGGACCAAAGGCGTGCAATTGACCATTTACACCGACTATACGCTCCGAACCCTGATGTTCCTCGCGCTTTGCCCGGACCGTCTGGTGACGGTTTCAGAAATTGCGGGAACCTACAATATTTCCGAAAACCACCTCACCAAAGTGGTCCACCAACTGGGCCTCGCCGGCGACGTGCAGACGATCCGGGGCCGCTCGGGCGGCATGCGGCTCGCGAGGCCGCCCGCGGCGATCAATCTCGGCGCGGTGGTGCGCCGCACCGAGCCGGATTTCGCCATCGCCGCCTGTTTCGAAAACCCCGAGGCCTGCCCCCTACACTCCGCCTGCGTTCTGGAACAGACGCTCGCCGCCGCAGTGGCGGCGTTTCTCGCCGTACTCGACCGCTATACCCTCGCCGATCTGATCGCCCCGCGCTTAAAGCTGCAACGCACCCTCGGTCTCTCGCCTCCCCTTTTGTCTCGAACGCCTATGTCAGGGCCTCCGCCGCGGCGTGTGTAGAAATTTCGAGTGGCGTAATCTCCGGGTGAATTCGGCCGCCGGTTCGGCAACCCCACGGTCGTCGCCGAACACCGAAGCCGCCCGCAATGGCGCGGGAGAATCCACCTATCCGACTGTCCGAATTTCCCAGACCACATCTATCCACCAAACCAGCGGCATCTCAATATCAGTGGCTGATCATCCAGGGCCGTTTCGCTGACGCTCCCTTCATCGTCACCCGCTCAGCCACCCGTCCTGCCCCAGGGCGCACGCCGCTCTTGCAGCACCCGCAAGAAGCCGGATGCGCCTTCGACCGGGTGGGGGCATGGGCACTCCGCTCGTTCGTCGCGCTGGCGTGCCGGACCGCCCCATCCATCGCGGCGAACGCCGGCGCCGTCAGCATCGCCCGCGGCGCCGCTCTCCCGCACCCATCGCAGGAATGCGGGAGCTTGAACTCCGCCATGGGGCGCACAGCCGTGAACGGGCCGCACGCCTTGCACAAATAGTCGTAGGTCGGCACGGCTACAGGTCCGGCGCCAGAGGCATGTCGACTCCGCCCTTGATGCCGCCCGATGGCCCGTCTGCCCCCGGGTTGATGTCGAAGTCGAAGATCTCGGTCGGCAGCCACAGCGTCGCGCAGGAGTTCGGGATATCGACGACCCCGCTGATGTGCCCCTGCACCGGCGCGGTGCCGAGGATGGAGTAGGCCTGGGCGGCAGAGTAGCCGAACCTCTTCATGTACTCGATCGCGTTCAGGCAGGCCTGGCGGTAGGCGACGTTCACGTCCAGGTAGTGCTGCTCGCCGCTCTCATCCACCGAAATACCTTCGAATATTAGGTAATCCGTGTAATTCGGCTTGATGACGCTCGGTTTAAAGATTGGATTCTTGATCCCGTATTTTGCCATCCCGCCCTTGATCAGCTCCACCTTCAGGTGGATCCAGCCCGGCATTTCGATGGCGCCGCAGAACGTGATCTCGCCATCGCCCTGGCTGAAATGCAGATCACCCACCGAAAGCCCGGCGCCGGGCACATAGACGGGGAAGAACACCCGCGCGCCGCGCGACAAGTCTTTGATGTCGCAGTTGCCGCCATGTTCCCGCGGCGGCACCGTCCGGGCTCCCGTCGCCGCGGCCGAAGCCTTCGCGTCGCCCTTCAGGCGCCCCATATGGGCCGTGGCGGGAAAGGGCGCATTCGCCAGCGGGGGCACCCGCGTCGGGTTCGTCGCGATCAGCCCGGTTTCGCGCTTGTTCCAGGTCTCGAGCAGCTTCACATCCGGCAGGCAGCCAATCAGCCCGGGATGGATCAGCCCGGCAAAGTTCACGCCCGGCACGTGCCGGGACGACGTGAACATGCCGTGGAAATCCCAAATCGACTTTTGCGCCTGCGGGAAATGCTCGGTCAGAAAGCCGCCGCCGTTCTTCTTTGAGAAAAACCCGTTGAAACCCCAAGCATTGTGCGGGAAGGCGCCAATATCCAGGAAGTCGACGACCAGGAGGTCGCCGGGCTCCGCGCCCTCGACGCCCACCGGGCCGCTGAGGAAGTGTACGATGCTAAGGTCGATATCGCGCACGTCGGTGGCGGAATCGTTGTTCTTGATGAATCCGCCGGTCCAATCGTAGCATTCGATGATGAAATCCTGGCCCGGTTTCACCGTGGCGACCATCGGAATGTCGGGATGCCAGCGGTTATGGATGCTGTCGTTCTCGTAGGGCGATTGGGACAGGTCCACCTTGATCAGCGTTTCCGTCATTCTCGTTTGCTCCAGTTGTAAGGGTCTAAACTGCCAGGTATCGGGCGACCGTCGCCTGATCGACGTCGGCGCGGGCGTCTTCATGGACGATGCGACCGCCTTCCAGCACCAGCATGCGATCCGCGATGTCCAGCGCGAAGCTCAGCACCTGCTCCGACGCGATGATGCTCAGCCCCCGTTCATCGCGAATGCGGCGTAGTGTGCGCGCCAGCTCCTGGATGATCGAGGGTTGGATGCCCTCCGTCGGTTCGTCGAGCAGAAGCACCGACGGATTGGTCGCCAGCGCGCGAGCGATGGCGAGTTGCTGCTGCTGCCCGCCCGATAGATTGCCGCCACGCCGGCGCCGCATCTCCTGAAGAACGGGAAAAAGGGTATAGAGATCGGGCGGGATCATCTTCGTTTTATGCACGAACAGCCCGGTTTCGATGTTCTCCTGAACGGTCATGGCTGGGAAGATCATCCTCCCCTGCGGCACATAGGCGAGCCCCTTCGCGACCCGCTCATGGCTCGGCAGAGGGCCAAGGTCCACGCCATCGAGCCGGATGGTGCCCCCCTTGCTGGGGATCATGCCGATCAAGGACTTCATGAGCGTGCTCTTGCCCATGCCATTGCGTCCGACAATGACGACGATCTCTGCCGCGCCCACCGTGAAGTCCAGGCTGTGCAGCACCTCGCTCTGGCCATAGCCGGCGCGCAGTCCCTGCACCGCAAGCCGGTCAGCCTCGCGCTCAATGGCCAAGGTACACCTCCACCACTTTCGGATCCGCCTTGACGCGGGCAACCGAGCCCTCCGACAGCACGCGGCCTTGATACAAAACCGTTACCTTGTGCGCGATCTCCTCAACGAACCCCATGTCATGCTCGATCACCAGCACGGAACGGTCCTGGATCACGCGGTGCAGCAGCTCGGCCGTCTTCTTGCGCTCGCTCACGCTCATGCCGGCCACAGGCTCATCCAGCATCAGCAGCGCCGGATCCTGGATGAGCAGCATACCGATCTCAAGCCATTGCTTCTGGCCGTGGCTAAGATATTCCGCCAATTGGTCGAGGTGGTCGGCCAGGAAGATGTCGCGCGCGATCTGCTCCACCCGCTCCCGGACCGCTGCATCCCGCTTGAAGCCGAGCGCCCCGAATACGGAACGGCCGCGCGGATACGAGATCTCGAGGTTCTCGAACACCGTCAGATCCTCGTAGATGGACGGTGTCTGGAACTTCCGGCCCACGCCGGCGCGGACGATCTCATGTTCGCGCATCTTGGTCAGTTCATGGCCCTTGAAGTTAACGGAGCCGGCAGTCGCCCGGGTGCGGCCGCAGATCAGGTCCAGCACCGTGGTCTTGCCGGCACCGTTGGGGCCGATGATGACGCGGATCTCGTTTCTGTCGAGGTAGAACGACAGGTCGTCGACCGCACGGAATCCATCGAACGAGACGGTTAGCCCCTCGACGGCCAGCAAATAGTCTGTACTGGTCTGCATCTCGCTACTCCATCGCTGCGGCGTGCATGGGGCGCTCGACCGTCGCGGTCGTCGGTGCCCGGCCACGCCCAAGCCAGGGCAGCAGACGGTCGAGCCGGGGGTCCAGATACGTGCGATAGACGCCGGCCAGCCCGGTCGGGAAAGCAACGACCACCAGGATGAATAACGATCCCATTGCGAATAGCCAAAGTTGGGGCATCGCTTCGGAGAACGCGGCGCGGGCCGCGCAGACCAGCACGGTACCATAGATCACCCCCAGCAACGAGGTGCGTCCGCCGACGGCACAGTAAATGACAAGCTCGATCGACGGCACGATCCCGACGAAGGACGGGGACATGAACCCCACCTGCAGCGTGAACATCGCGCCGCCGACGCCAGCCAGGGCGGCAGCGAAGCAGAACACGAATATTTTGAAATGCGCCACGTTGTAGCCAGAGAACCGCACCCTGTCCTCCTTGTCTCGCATTGCCACCAGGATGCGCCCCAGCTTGCTGCGCCGGACGACATGGCTGAGCAGGGCCGCCCCGAGTAGCAACACCGCATTGACGAAATACAGGATCATTTTGGCGTGGTCGGTTCGGATGTCCCACCCCAGCAAGGTGCGCAAGTCCGTCATTCCGTTCACACCGCCGGTATAACCCTGCTGCCCGATGATCAGGATCGTGAGGATGGCGGCGAAGGCCTGGGTGATGATGGCAAAATACGTGCCCCCGACCCGGCGCGTGAACATCGCAAGCCCGATCCCGAACGCCAGCAAGGTCGGCACGGCGACCACCGCAACCAGGCTGAAGGCCAGGCTGTGGAAGGGCTGCCAGAACGCTGGCAGGGCGGTAAGTTGGTTCCAGTCCATGAAATCCGGGATGCCCGGTGTGCTCTGAATCTTGGTTGCCGCAGGTGTCGACGCCTCGAGCTTCAAAAACATCGCCATGCAGTAGCCGCCCAGCCCAAAGAACACTCCCTGTCCCAGGCTGAGAATGCCCGCATCGCCCCAGCACAGCACAAGGCCGAGCACGACGAAACCATAGGTGAGGTACTTGCCGAACAGGTTGAGCCGGAACGTCTCGAGCCCTAGCGGGAACACGATTAAAAGCACGAGCGCAAGCACCACGAACCAAAGCATATCCTTCCGGGTCAAGAATGTCATCGCACGTTCCTCATCGCCGGACCTTCAGGACAAACAGCCCTTGCGGGCGAATCATCAGGATTGCGATTACCGCCAGCAGCACGATCACCTGCGCCATGGAGCCGCTGAGGAAGAACTCGAGCGTGGAACGGGCCTGCGAGATGGCAAAAGCGGATGCGATGGTGCCGGCAAGACTTGCCGCTCCGCCGAACACAACGATCAAGAATGTATCGACGATGTAAAGCTGCCCGGCCGTCGGGCTCGTCGAGCCGATCATAGTGAACGCGCTGCCCGCAATGCCCGCGATACCGCAGCCCAGGCCGAAGGTGATGCGATCCACCCGCTCCGTATCGATGCCGACGGCGCCCGCCATGGCTCGGTTGGCCATCACCGCGCGGACCTGTTTGCCCCAGCCCATGCGGAAGATCAGCAGATAGACGCCGATGGCGATGAAGGTTGTAAGCACCATCACGATCAGCCCATTGATCGGGATTTGGATGCTGTTCGTGATGTTCATCGCCCCCATCATCCAGTCCGGCTGGTCGACGCCGACTTCACGCGCCCCGAAGATTGAGCGATAGACCTGCTGAAGAATGAGGCTCAGACCCCAGGTCGCCAGCAGCGTATCGAGCGGACGCTTGTACAAGCGTCGTATCAACGCCCACTCGACCAACATGCCGAGCGCGCCTGCCACAATGAACGCCAGCACGACCGCCACGAAGAAATAAACGCCGAACGCCTGGGGCAGGTAGGTCGTAAACAGTTTGGAGGTCAGGAAGGTCACGTAGGCGCCCAGGATCATGAATTCCCCATGCGCCATATTGATGACGCCCATTTGGCCGAAGATCACGGCAAGCCCAAGCGCCATCAACACGAACACCGAGAACAGGATGAGCCCGGCAAAACCCTGCATGGCCATGATCGAACCGAGTTCGCCCAGGGAATAACCGGCAAGCATGGCGTGTTTCTCCTGATGCTGCCTGCGTTGTTACTGATATCCTTTTGGGAATGGGTTGGGTTGAACGAGGTCGGAAGTTTCGTAAACGACCTCATACTGCCCGTTCACCAGCGCCTTACCCACGCGGGTCTTGCTCCAAAGGTGATGGTTCTCGTGGATGCGCACATAGCCCTCGGGCGCTCCCTTGAACTCGATGCCTGGGGACGCGGCGACGATTTTGTCAATGTCGAAGCTGCCGGCCTTTTCCGCCGTCAACTTCCACAGCCACGGCCCTAGATACGCTGCCTGCGTCACGTCGCCGATGACGGTATTGGCGCCCCACATCTTCTGGAAGGCGGGGACGAACTTCTCGTTGTTGGGGTTCTTCAGACTCTCGAAATACTTCATGCAGGCGAAGGCACCAGCGATGTTCTTCCCGCCGATCCCCACGATCTCGTCCTCGGTAACCGAGATCGTCAGCAACGTCTGCTTGCTGAGGTCGATGCCCGCTGCATTCAACTGCTTATAGAAGGCAACGTTCGACCCACCGACGATGATCGCATAAATCACGTCGGGCTTGGTGAGTTTGATCTTGTTGATGACCGAGTTGAACTGCGTGTGGCCCAGCGGGAAATAGTCTTCCCCCACCACCTTGCAGCCCGTCAGATGCGCTTCGATGTGCTTGCGCGCGATCTTGTTTGAGGTGCGTGGCCAGATATAATCGGAACCAAGCAGGTAAAAGGACTTGCTGCCTTTCGTCCTGTTGACCCAGTCGAGCCCGGCTAGGATCTGCTGCGTCGCCTCCTGTCCCGTATAAATGACGTTTTTACTTTGCTCCAGCCCTTCGTAGAAAGTTGGATAATAAAGCATCCCGTTATACTGCTCGAACACCGGCAGCACGGCTTTGCGCGAGGCGGATGTCCAGCAGCCGAACACGGCCGCGCAATGGTCGCTGGCCAGCAGCTTCTTGGCCTTCTCGGCGAAGTTCGGCCAATCGCTCGCGCCGTCTTCCTGAATTATCTTGATCTGCCGGCCGAGCACACCACCAGACTCGTTAATCTGTGCGATCGCGAGCTTCTCCGCCTCGACGGACCCGGTTTCGCTGATGGCCATCGTGCCTGTGATGGAGTGTAGGATACCGACCGTGACGGTATCGTCGGTCACAGCGAGCCCGGTCGTGTTAACCGCCGCAGTGGCTGGACTCGCAGCCCAGGCAGCACGCGGCAGCATCGCAGCGGCCGGAAGCGCCACCAGCCCCTGCATGAGGCGGCGTCGGAACAGGGAGTGCGGTGCGTGTGCGTCGTCAGACATGGTGCCCTCGCTATGTTCGTCGATGAGGACATTTTGGGCCTGGGCCAGAACGATTTGAAATACGTCAAATGACGTATGGCTGTCAGGGCATGTTGCGGTGCATCATATAAAACCTTTATGTGTGGGCGCAGTCGATCAGAAGGAGGGCCGGCACGGCGATGGCGGCGCGGCAGCGGATCGTGCGCGTAAGGCGCGAATACAACCAATGGGTGGCAAACCAAACCCTGGAGGACTACGCCCTGCGATTCACGGCGAAGGCAGCCCGCCGCTGGTCCTCTTTCCGTGTAGCCAACACCGCACTCGGCGGAATTTCGTTCCTGGCCCTGGAGGCGATCGGTGCCACGATCACCATCGGCTACGGATTCACCAACGCCGTGGCCGCCATCGTCACGGTCGCGGCCCTGATTTTTGCCACCAGCCTGCCCATCAGCTACTACGCCGCCCGCGACGGAGTGGACATCGACCTTCTGACGCGCGGCGCCGGTTTCGGCTATATCGGTTCGACCGTTACCTCGCTGATCTACGCCTCGTTCACTTTCATCTTCTTCGCGATCGAGGCGGTCATCCTCGCCTCCATGCTCAAAGCATACTTCGGCATCCCGCCGGCGATCGGGTTCGTGTTGTGCTCCGTCGCGGTCGTGCCCCTGGTGACGCACGGGATCACCTTCATCAGCCGCGTGCAGCTGTGGTCTCAACCGCTTTGGATCGTGCTGCAACTGCTACCATTCGCTGTCATCGCGCTCCGCGTCTCGGGCGCCGTCGAAACCTGGACGCATTACCCCGGGACAGCGCCGCAGGCGGACGGGCGCTTCAACCTGGTGCTGTTCGGCGCCGCCGGATCGGTTGTGTTCTCACTCGTTGCGCAGATTGGCGAGCAGGTGGACTACCTGCGCTACCTGCCGGCACGCCAGCCCGGCCGCGCGCAGACCGGGTGGTGGCTGGCGGTGCTGGCGGGTGGCCCGGGCTGGATCGTGATCGGCGTCCTGAAACTGCTTGCCGGATCGTTCCTGGCGTGCCTCGCGGTTTCGGCCGGGGTTCCCCCGCTGCTCGCGAAACAGCCAAACATTATCTACGAGGTCGCCTTCAAACACGTCGTGCAATCGCCGGCCGGGGCGTTGGCGCTGACCTGCTGCTTCGTCGTGATCTCGCAGCTCAAGATCAACATGACAAACGCCTATGCCGGTTCGATCGGGTGGTCAAATTTCTTTTCCCGCCTGACCCACAGCCATCCCGGGCGGGTCGTCTGGCTCGTGTTCAACATCGGCATTGCATTGCTTCTGATGGAGCTTGGCATCTATCAGGCGATCGAGCACACGCTGGTGCTTTACTCCTGCGTCGCCGCAGCGTGGATCGGCGCATTGGTCGCAGACCTGGTCATTAACAAAGGGACGGGCCTTAGCCCTGCTTATATCGAGTTCAAGCGCGCGCACCTCTACGATATCAATCCCGTCGGCTGCGGCGCCATGATACTTGCCGTCGGCGCGGGTGCGTTTGCCTATTCCGGTGCGGGCGGTTCTACGATCGAGGCGTTTTCCCCCTTCATCGCCTTCAGCGTGGCCTTCGTTGCGGCCCCCCTCATCGCCTGGGCCACCAAGGGTCGTTACTATCTGGCCCGCAAACCGCGCGCCCACTGGGCCCGACGATCGACGCTGGCATGCACGGTCTGCGAACACCCGTTTGAACCCGAGGACATGGCCTTTTGCCCGGCCTATGGTGGCGCGATCTGCTCTCTGTGCTGCTCACTGGATGCCCGTTGCCAAGACGCCTGCAAACCGCACGCACGGCTCTCGCGGCAAATCGTCAGTTTTCTAGAAACCTGGATACCAAAGCCCGTTCGCAACCCCCTCGCCGGGCCGCTCGGGCGTTGGGCCGGCATGATGCTGCTGCTCGCCACAGTCATCGGCGTCGTGCTGACCACCATCTACGGCCACATGGCGACTGCCATACCAGGGGAGCGCCCCGCCCTTGCCCGCGCGCTCTGGAGCGCCTTCGCCATTCTCATGCCGGTGGCGGGCGTACTCGCCTGGCTGCTGGCGCTGGGCCAGGCGACTCGTCGGGTCGCACAGCAGGAAACCCAGCGCCAGAACGATCTGCTCCTGGACGAGATCGAAGCCCACAAGCGCACGGACGCGCAACTGCAAAAAGCCATCCAATCGGCCGAAGCGGCAAACCTCGCCAAAAGCCGCTACGTTGTAGGAATAAGCCATGAGCTTCGCAGCCCGCTAAACGCCATTTTGGGGTATGCGCAGTTGCTGGAGCACGACCTCAGCATCAGTCCCGGCCGACGCGAGAACATCCGCATCATCCGCCATAGCGGTGACCACATGGCCGGCCTCATCGAGGGCCTGCTGGACATTTCCAAGATCGAGGCCGGCCGGATCGAGATCTACCGCGACGAGGTGCGCCTGGCGGAGTTCCTGCAGCAGCTCGTCAATATGTTCCGCCTGCAGGCCGAGGCACGCGGCATCGGGTTCGTCTTCAGAAGCCCCGGATGGATGCCCGGAATCGTCTACACCGACGAGCGTCGGCTGCGGCAGATCCTGATCAACCTCTTGTCCAACGCGGTTAAGTTCACCAACACCGGGGAAGTCCGCTTCGGCCTGCGCTGGCGCAGCGAAGTCGCTGAGTTCGAAATCGCCGACACCGGGATTGGGATCGCGGCAGCCGACCAGGACCGCATCTTCGAGCCGTTCGCGCGCGTCGAAGGCGGCCGCGCCAGCACCGTCCAGGGCATCGGCCTCGGCCTGACCATCACCCGGCTGCTGACACAAATTATGGGCGGGGAGCTGTCGGTCAGCAGCGCGCCCGGCAAGGGAAGCCGCTTCACCGTGCGCCTGCGCCTCTCCGCCGCCGTGCAACCGCGAAAGCCCGCGCCAATCGAAACCGAAGTCCTTGGCTATCTTGGCCGACGGCTCACCGTCTTGGTCGCCGACGATGACCCCATCCATCGTGGCCTGATGCAGGATCTCCTCTCCCCTCTCGGCTTCATCGTCCTGAGCGCGGCGAACGGCAAGGAATGCCTCCGCATGGCCGCCGAGCACCACCCGGACCTGCTGCTGGTCGATATTTCCATGCCCGGCCAGAACGGATGGCAGGTCGCAGCCCGGCTGCGTCAAGAGGGGTTCGACCGCTTGGTCATCATTGTCATCTCCGCCAACGCCGCCGAGCTGAGGCGGCAGGCCACCGAGCATGCGTCCCACGACGACACCCTCGCCAAGCCGATCGGGGTCGCCGACCTACTGCGAAAGATTGGAGCGCTGATGCAAATCGAGTGGACCACCCCCGAACTCGGCCCCGCTACCATAGACGACGGCCCCCCACCCCCCATCCCCCTGTCCGCTGACGACACCCGTGCCTTGATCGAACTCGGGACCATCGGTTACATCCGCGGCATCCACGCCCGCCTGGATGACATCGAGGCACGCGGGCCGCGCGATCGCCACGCTGTCGCTCGCCTGCGCAGCCTGGTGTCGCAATTTCAGATCAAGGCGTTTATGACGGCCCTCGGATCCGATCCAGACCCATGAACGCCATGGCAAGCCAGCGAGAAGTCGTGCTGGTCGTGGATGATAGCCCCGCGACTCTTGGAATGCTCAACGAGGCGCTGGAGGCCGCGGGCTACACCGTGCTGGTCGCGCTGTCAGGCGCCGACGCGCTGATGCTTATGTCCCGCATTTCCCCGGACATCGTGCTGATGGATGCCGTCATGCCCGGGCTGGACGGGTTTGAGACCTGCCGGCAGATGAAACACTTTCAACCCCTCGCCTCCATCCCTGTCGTCTTCATGACGGGGCTCACCGAAACCGAGCACGTCCTTCGCGGCCTGGATTCCGGTGGAGTCGACTACGTCGCCAAGCCGGTGGCGCCCGACGAAGTCGTGGCGCGCGTGCGCGTCCATCTCGCCACCGCGCGGCTGACCCGCAGCGCCCGCGCCGCCCTTGACACGGCGGGTCGCTTCCTTTTGGCCGTCTCCCGCGAGGGCCACCTGCGTTGGGCAACCCCGCAGGCGGCCCGGCTTATTCGAGAGGCCACGGGCAAGCCGGTCGGCTCGCTCCCGCCAACAGCGGTGGCTTGGCTCGCCACCTGCCTCCGCCAGGCCGGGGCAAAGACGGAATTCTCGATCAATCTCCAGGCCGAAGGCGAGGTGTCCATTAGAATGACCTTCGTTGGCGAGACCGGGATGGACGAGGTGCTGCTACGTGTCACCTCCAGCCAATGTGCCGAAGAAATCCTGAACCAGGCGCTCGGACTGACAATCCGCGAGACCGAGGTTCTGCTATGGGTAAGCCGCGGCAAATCCAACCGCGATATCGCAACGATCTTGGGCCTGAGCCCCCGCACCGTAAACAAGCACTTGGAACAAATATTCGGCAAGCTCAAGGTCGAGAACAGGGCCTCCGCGACCGCCCTCGCAATCAGGGCGCTGGGCGGCGCGGGGTGATTTATGTTCGGCATTGCCGGACCTAGAGCGAACATCCGTTCGCATTGGCTCACGGATATTGCTCTATCTCTTTGTTTTGGCGAGCAATTTAATCCGTTCAGATGATTCTATCTGAACGGATGTTGCTCTAGCCCGGATATCTCACAGAGGATAGATGCATCGGGGCTAGGGGGGGGCGGGCGAGATGGATGTCAAAGAGGCGGTTCTGGGGCGCCGTTCGGTGCGTGGCTTTCTGCCGAAAGCGGTCGATCCCGCGATCCTGCGGCGGGTGATGGCGGTGGCCAATCGCGCGCCCTCCGGCGGCAATGTCCAGCCCTGGCACATCACCGCCGTCGCCGGCGCGCCGCTCGCGGCACTCAAGCGGGCGATGGCGGAGAGCTATGGCGCGATCGAGCCGGAGCCCGAATACCCGATCTACCCGCCGCATCTCCCCGAGCCTTACCGCACCCGCCGCTTCACCAACGGCGAGCAATTATACGCCTCTCTCAGCATCCCGCGTGAGGCCAAGGCGGCACGGCTGCGCTGGCTGGGTCAGAATTATCAGTTTTTCGGCGCCCCGGCGGCCTTGTTCATCCATACGCCGCGCTTCATGGGGCCGCCGCAATGGGCCGATCTCGGCATGTGGATGCAAAGCGTCATGCTGCTTTTGCTCGCCGAGGGGCTGCAAAGCTGTGCCCAGGAATGCTGGTCGCGCTATCCGCAGATCGTCCGCCGCTTCGTCCCTATCCCCGACGAGCACGTGCTGTTCGCCGCGATCGCGATTGGCCATGGCGATGATACCGCCCCGGCCAATGCGCTCCGCAGCGAACGCGCGCCGCTCGATGAGGTTGCGACCTTCATCGGCTTTCCCGACTGACGCGGCTCGCGGCTGATCGTTCAGGCCGCGGCGCGGGTCTGATGCAGGGCCTGCCAGACGCGCTCGGGGGTTGCCGGCATGTCGATCGCGGTGACGCCGCGTTCGGCGAGCGCGTCGAGCAGCGCGTTGATCACCGCCGGCGGGCTGCCGACCGCGCCCGCCTCGCCGGCGCCCTTGACGCCGAGCGGATTGGTGCCGCACGGCACCTCGATCAGCTCGACCTCGATTTCGGGCAGGTCGTCGGCGCGCGGCACCGCGTAATCCATGAAGCTGCCGGCGAGGAGCTGGCCGGATTGCGGATCATAGACGGTGTTTTCCATGAGCGCTTGGCCGATGCCCTGCGCCACGCCGCCATGCACCTGGCCGCGCACGATCATCGGGTTGATCGCGCGGCCGACATCGTCGCAAACGATATAGCGCACGACGCGCGCGACGCCGGTTTCGGGGTCGACCTCGATCTCCGCCATGTGACAGCCATTGGGGAAGGTGTGGCTGTCGATGCGCGCGACCTCGGCGGCATCGAGCAGTTCGACCTCGCGCCCCGCGGCACGGTTTTCCCGCTGCCGCCGGGCGAGGGCGAGAATGTCGACCCCGCGATCGGTGCCGACGATCGAGAACTGGCCGTCATCGAAGACGATATCGGCGACGCTCGCCTCCAGCATCTCGGCGGCGGCGGCCTTGCCCTTCTCGATCACCGTCGCGACCGTGGCGAGGATGGCCTGGCCTTCGGAGTAGAGGCTGCGCGCGCCGCCGGTGCCGCCGCCGGTCGGGATTTCGTCGGTATCGCCCTGGCGGACGCGGATTTTATCGGGATCGATGCCGAGGCGGTTGGCGGTCAGCATGACATAGGCGGTTTCATGCCCCTGGCCGGTCGATTGGGTGCCGACATAAAGATCGACACCGCCATCCGCGGCGAAGCGGATCTCGGCGCGCTCGCTCGGGGCGCCGCCGGTCGCTTCGAGATAATAGGCGAGGCCGATGCCGCGCAGCCTGCCGCGCCGCAGCGCCTCCGCCCGGCGGGCGGGGAAGCCGGCGTAATCGATCTTGCCGAGGGCGGCCTCCATCACCCGGCCGAAATCGCCGCTGTCATAGGTCTGCCCCATCGCCGAGGTGTAGGGCATGGCGGCGGGCTGGACGAGGTTCAGCTTGCGGAGTGCGATGGCGTCGAGCTTGAGTTCGCGCGCCGCGGCGTCGATCAGCCGCTCGACGAGGTAGTTGCTCTCCGGCCGCCCGGCGCCGCGATAGGCATCGACCGGCACGGTGTTGGTGAAAACGCCGATGACATTGGCGTAAATCGCCTGGAACCCATAGACGCTGGCCAGAACCTTGGTGCCGGCGAGCGTCGGGATGAAGGGCGCGAAGGTCGAGAGATAGGCGCCCATATCGGCGTGGTTCTTGGTGCGGAGCGCGAGGAATTTATGATCGGCGTCGAGGGCGATTTCGCCGAGGGTGAAATTGGCGCGGCCTTGCGTGTCGGAGAGGAACGCCTCGCTGCGCTCGGAGCGCCATTTCACCGGCCGCGCGAGCTTGCGCGCGGCATGGCAGGTGAGGGCGTGCTCGGCGTAGAGAAACAGCTTCATCCCGAAGCCGCCGCCGACATCGGGAGTGATGATGCGGAATTTGTCGGCGCTGACCTTGAAGATGGCCTCGGCGAGAAGCTGCTTGATGACCCAGCCGCCCTGGGTGTTGGTGGTCAGCGTCCAGCGCCCTGAGGCGGGATCGAATTCGGCGAGCGCCGCCCGCGCCTCCATGCTGTTGACGACGACGCGGTTATTGACGATCTCAAGCCGGGTGACGTGAGCGGCCTTGGCGAACAACGCCTCGGTCCTGGCGCGGTCGCCGACCTCCCAGTCGAAACAGACATTATGCGCAGCCCCCGCCCAGACCGGCGGCTGCCCTGTCTCCGTCGCCCGGGTGAGATCGGTGGTCGCGGGCAGGATGTCGTACTCGATGTCGATCGCCTCGGCGCCGTCGCGTGCCGCCTGGGCGGTTTCGGCGACGACGAAGGCGACCGGGTCGCCGACATGGCGCACCGTGCCGTCGGCGAGCACCGGGTGCGGCGGGTCGAAACGCGGGCTTCCGTCGCGGTTGTTGAGCGGGATCGCGCAGGGCAGCGTCCCGATGCCGTCCTCGGCGAGATCGGCATGGGTATAGACCGCGACCACGCCGGGGAGCTTCCGCGCGTGCGCGACATCGATCCGGGCGATGGCGGCATGGGCGTGGGGGCTCCTCAGCACCACCCCGATCAGCGTGCCGGGAGGGGTGATATCATCGGTATAGCGGCCGTCTCCCTTGAGAAGGCGCGGGTCTTCCACCCGCCGCACCGGTTGGGCCAAGCCGAATTTGGTCATCGCTCTCGCTCTCCGCTTCCCGTTTGTAACGTCGCGACAGATTGGCGCGCCCGGCGCCCGAGGCCAAGCCCCCCGCCGCGCCGGCGCCTATTCTCCCACCGTTTCGGCGGGGGCATGCGCACGCTTGCGTGAAAACCGCGCTTTTACCCGCTCGCGGAAAGTCTGGAAGATGACATAGAGCATCGGGATCAGAAAGATGCCGATCGAACTCGCGGCGATCATGCCGCCGAACACCGCCGTCCCGATGCCGCGCCGGCTCAGCATCGCCGCGCCCTCCGCCCAGACCAGGGGCACGAGGCCGAGGATGAAGGCGACCGAGGTCATCATCACGGCACGAAACCGCGTTTTTGCCCCGAGCGCCGCCGCCTCGCGGATCGGCAGACCCTCCTCGCGGCGCTCCTTGGCGAACTCGACGATCAGGATGCCGTTTTTCGCGGCGAGCGCGATCAAGACGACGAGGCCGATCTGAGCATAGAGGTCGAGCGAGAGGCCGGAGACGCGGAGGGCGATGAACGAGCCGGTGGCGCCGACGACGACCGAAAGCAAAACCGGGATCGGGATCACCCAGCTTTCATAGAGCCCGACCAGGAACAGATAGGCGAACAACACCGCGAGCGCGAGAATGAACCCGGTGCGCCCGGAGGCGAGCTGCTCCTGATAGGCGGTGCCGGTCCACTCGAACGCATAGCCCGGCGGCAGCGTGTCCGCCGAGACCGCCGCCATCGCCGCCAGCGCGTCACCCGAGGAGGCGCCGGGCGCGGGGCTGCCGAGGATCGAGATGGCGCGGTAATTATTGTAGCGGATGATCACCTGCGGCCCCTGCACGATGCGCAGCTCGGCGATCGAGCGGAGCGGCACCATCTGGCCGACATTGTTGCGCACATAGATCTGCCAGATGTCGGAGAGATCGCGCCGCCTCGCCGCCTCGCCCTCGATATTCACCTGCCAGGTGCGGCCATAGAGGCTGAAATTATTGATGTAGATGCCCCCCAACGTCGCCTGGAGCGCGGTGAAGACGTCGCTGATGTTGAGGCCGAGCGCCTGCGCCTTCTCGCGGTCGATATCGAGATAGATCGAGGGGTTGGTCGCGGTGAAGGTGGAGAATACGCGGGCCAGGTGGGGGTCGCGGTTGGCGGCGGCGAGCAGGCCGTTCATGACGCTGCCCATGGTCACCGGATCCTGCCCCTCCAGCCCCTCAAGCTCGTATTCGAAGCCGCCGGAGGTGGAAAGCCCGATGATCGGCGGCAGGTTGAAGGGGAACACGGTCGCCGAGCGGATGCCCTGTGCTGCGCCAAAGGTCTTGCGGATCAGTGCCTGCGCCGAACTCGCCGCGCTCTTGCGGTCGGCGAACGGCTTGAGGCGGGCGACCATGAACGCGGCATTGGGCTCGGAGACGTAATCGAGCAGCGAGAAGCCGATGATCGAGAGCGTGTGCTCGACCTCGGGCATTTTCGCGAGGATCCCCTCGACTTCCCGCGTCGTCGCCGACGCGCGCGCGACCGAGGCGCCATCGGGCAATTGCACGGCGAGGAAGAACGCGCCCTGATCCTCCTCGGGCAGGAAGCCGGTCGGCGTATGGCGCGACAATCCCCAGACGCCAAGCGCGAAAACCGCGATCAGCACGAGCGCCAGCGCCGAGACGCGGAGGAGGCGGCGCACGATCGCGGCATAGCCATCGCGCAGGAAATCGATGCCGCGCAACATCTGGCCGATCGGGCCGCGCTTCTTGCCGGTATGGCGGAGAAAGACGGCGCAGAGCGCGGGCGAGAGCGTCAGCGCGTTGATCGCCGAAATCAGCATCGCCGAGCTGATGGTGACCGCGAACTGGCGAAACAGCGTCCCCGAAAGCCCGGGGATGAAGGCGATCGGCACGAACACCGAAAGCAGAACCAGGGTGATCGCGATGATCGGCGCGGTGATCTGGCGCATCGCCTTCTTGGTTGCCTCGGCCGGGGAAATCTCCGGCTCCTCCTCCATCACCCGCTCGACGTTCTCGACGACGACGATCGCGTCATCGACGACGATGCCGATCGCGAGCACCATGGCGAGCAGCGAGACGGTATTGGCGGAATAGCCGAGCGCGAGCAGGGCGGCGAAGGTGCCGATCAGGCTGACCGGCACCGCGACGGTCGGGATGATGGTCGCGCGGAAATTGCCGAGGAAGAGATAGACGACGAGCACGACCAGCAAAAACGCCTCGGTGAGGGTGCGGATCACCTCGTGGATGGTGTCCGAGACGAAGGTGGTGCTGTCATACATCACCCGCGCCTTCAGCCCCTCGGGGAAGCGCTTGCTGAGATCGGCGAGGGTCCGGTTCACCGCCGCGGCGGTGGCGACGGCATTGGCGCCGGGGGAGAGATAGATGCCGATCGGAACGCCGGGGCGGCCATCGATGCGGCTTTCGCTGTCCTCGTTCTGCGCCCCCATCTCGACCCGCGCGACGTCGCGCACACGCAAGACCGAACCATCGGGAAAAGCGCGCAGCACGATTTCGCCGAATTCCTTCGGCGTCTTGAGCTGGCCCTGGGTCTGGACGTTGAGCTGGAATTGCTGGTCGGGGCCGATCGGCCGCGCGCCGATGCGCCCGACCGGGGCCTGGATGTTTTGTGCCTGGATCGCGGCGATGACGTCGGACGGCGAGAGGTTGAGGCTGACGAGGCGCTGGATGTCGAACCAGATGCGCATCGAGTAGTTCATCCTGGCGAACAAGGAGGCCTGCCCGACGCCCGGCGTGCGGGAGATCTTGTCGAGGACGTTGATGATCACGTAATTGGTGATGAACAGCGGATCCTGCTTGCCGTTCTCGCTGTAGAGAATGACGAACTGCAGCACGGCGGCGGATTTTTTCTGCACCACCAGCCCTTCCTGCTGCACCTCGGCGGGCAGTTGCGACATCGCCGTCTGCACCCGGTTGTTGACGTTGACGACGTCGATATCGGGGTTGGTGTCAAGCGAGAAGCTGGTGTTCAGCGTGTAGCTGCCGTCATTGCCGCTGTTCGATTTCATGTAGAGCATGCGATCGACGCCGACCACCTGGCTTTCGATCGGCTGGGCGATGTTGGTTTCCACGACATCGGCCGAGGCGCCGGGGTAGCTCGCCGTCACCGTCACCTGCGGCGGCACGATATCGGGGAACTGCGCCACCGGAATGCGCAGCATGGCGAGGATGCCGGCGAGCGTGGTGACGATCGCGATCACCATCGCAAGGCGCGGGCGATCGACGAAAACCGCCGAGATCATCGGCTCAATCCTGCTTCGCGGCGGGCGTGCCCGCTGCTGTTTTGGCGGCGCCGGGTGGCGGCGAGGCCGGGCCGGGGGCGACGACGAGGCCGGGGCGCACCCGCTGCACGCCCTCCACCACCACCATCGCGCCGGGGTCGAGCCCCTTCAGCACCACCGCCTCGGTCGGCGTCGATTGGCCGAGCTGAAGACGCCGCTGCTCGATTTTGTTGCCGGCGCCGACGACATAGACATAATCCCCGGATTGGTCGGACAAAACGGCGGCGCGGGGGACGGTGAGGGCGGCGATCGGCTCGACCCCTTCGAGAAGGACGCTGACGAATTCGCCATCGGTCAATTCGCGCGTGGCCAGTCTCGCCTTGTCGGTGCTGGGCGAGGCGGGATTGGCGATCACGCCGCGGAGCGTGATGGTATCGGTGTTGGCGGAGATCGTATTGTCGACGAAATCGACCTTGCCGACCTGGTCATAGATCCGGCCATCGGGGAGGCGGACGCGGATGACGACGGCGTTGAGCCCGCCTTTGTCGTGATAGCGCTGGCGGAGATCGAGGGCGGCGCGCACCGAGACCGGGAACACCACATACATCGGATCCTGGCTCACGATCGTCGCCAGGGTTCCGGAAGAGGGGCTGACGACGTTGCCGATGGTGACTGCGGTGCGGCCGATCTTGCCATCGATCGGGGCACGGATTTCGGTATAGCCGAGATTGATCCGCGAGAGGCGCAGATTGGCTTCCGCCTGCATCAGTTGCGCCTGATAGGAAAGCTGGTTGGCGCGCGAATCATCGACCGTCGATTGCTGGCCGGCCGGCGTGTGGAGAAGGGTCTCGGCGCGATGGAGGGTGATCGCGGCGTTTTGCAACTGCGCCTGCATCTGCGCGATGGTCGCCGCCTTGGCTTGCACATCGGCCTCGAAAGGCGGCTGTTCCAGGCGATAGAGGAGATCGCCCTTTTTCACCTCCGCCCCTTCGGTGAAAATCATCTGTTCGAGATAGGCGGTGACGCGGGCGACGAGATTGACCCGGTCGGTCGCCTGGATGCGGCCGACGAACTCGCTGGTCTCGGTCACCGCGTGCGGCTCGGCGCGCACCACGCCGACCGCCGGCGGCCCGCCGGGGCCGAATTGCGCCCAGGCCGGAGACGCGCCAGCGGCAAGGCCAGCGGCAAGGCCAGCGGCAAGGATCGCAAGCAAAACCGCGGTCACGCGCAATATCATCGGCAAATCCTTGTATCCCGAGAAAGGAACCTGGGCGAGGCGACATTACCATATGGCCGCGAACTCCGGCGGAGCAAGGCGGCAGGCCTGTAGGGAAACCCCTCGGGCACGCACGCCGCCGCCGGGCGCGGCGCGCTACAAGCTCGGCTGGCTCGCCTTCTGGGCGGTCTCGGCCGACGGGTCGGGATAGGTCTGCTCCCAGCCGCCGCCGAGCGCCTTGTAAAGCAGCACCAGATTGGTCGAGACCAGCGTCGTGCTCTGGGCGAGCTGGATCTCGGCGCCGAGCAGCACGCTTTGCGCGGTCAAGACGTCGAGGAAGGTCGCGACCCCCTGCACGTAGCGCTGGCGCGCGAGATCGAGCGCGCGGCGGGCCGCGGCCACGGTCTTGGTCAACGCCGCCTCGCGCTGCTGTTCGGTGTTGTAGGCGGTGAGGGAATTATCCACGTCGTTGAGCGCTTGCAAGACGGTTTTCTGGTAGGTGAGCGCCGCCTCCTTCTGCTGCTGCTTGCGCAGTGCCAAGGTGGAGACGAGCTGTCCGCCTTGGAAGATCGGCAGGCTGACGGTCGGCCCGACGCCATATTGCATGGATCTCAGGCTGCCCATCTGATAGGCATTGAGCGCCGCGATCCCGAAGCTGCCGGTGAGCGAGACATTGGGGAAGAAATCCGAGACGGCGACGCCGATCTGCGCGGTCGCGGCGTGCAGGCTGGCTTCGGCGGCGCGGATATCGGGGCGGCGGCGGGCGAGTTCGGAGGGAAGCCCCATCGGCACTTTCGGCGGCACCGGCGGGATCGGCTTGGCGTCGGCCAGTTCCGCCTTGAGCGCGCCGGGTTCACGCCCGAGCAACTGGCTGATGGCGTTGATCAGCTCGGTTTCCTGCTGGCGGAGCGGCGGCAATTGCGCGGCGATGTTGTCGGCCTGGGCCTCGGCGTTGGCGACGTCGAGGTCGGTGGTGAGGCCGCCACTGGCGCGCTGGCGGGTCAGATCGAGGCTCTGGTTGGCGCTCTCGAGGTTTTCCTCGGTGATCGCGAGGGTGCGCTGGGTGCCGCGGAGATTGATGTAATCGCGCGCCAATTCCGCCTCGATCGAGACCAGGGCGTCACGCCGCTGATCCTCGGTCGCCTGGACCATCGCCTTGGCGGCTTCCACCTGACGGCGGACCTGGCCCCAGAAATCGATCTCCCAGGCGGCATCGAACCCGTATTGATAGAGGTTGAAGGGCGGGATGGTGCTGCCATGCAGCGGAATGGCGCCAAGCGTGCCGGCGGCGCCGCCGGCCGAGGCGCCGGTGCTGCCGAAGCTGGTGCCTGTCGTTCCCGACGCGATGCCGCCGAAGCCGCCGCCGGTGCTGGTCGCGCCGGCGGGCGGGAACAGGGCGATCGCGCCGTTCGGGCTCAGATACTGGTGCGAAAAGGAGCCGTCGGCGTTGAGGATCGGGTATTGGCTGGCCTGGGTGACGCCGAGCTGGCTCCGCGATTCGCCGAGCCGCATATCGGCGATCCGGATGTCGAGATTTTCCCCGGCGACATGCTGTTCCAGCTTGGAAAGCTCGGGATCCTGGAACTGGTCCCACCATTTCGGATCGAGCGGCGCGGTCTCGACCAGGCTCGCCTTCTCGACCGGCACCGCGGGTTTCGCGTTCGACCACGAACTCGGCTGCCACCAGGGTTTTTCGGGGGTGAAATCGGGGCCGACGGTGCAGGCGCCGAGCAGTGGGATGGCCAGAACCACGACGCGGCCCAACCGCCGCCGCGCCAGATCACGTCCCGAACCCTGCATGACCCTATCCTCCAGGCGCCGAAGCCGTCGCGCCATCCCCGCCTGACCGACCGGTTCAGTCAATTTTGACAAATGCACCCATCCCGTCGCATCGTCAATCCGCAAAGTCACGACAATGTCAAGGAGGAATGCCCCGATGCTGGCTGCCGATGCTCTGTCGCCCGAAAAGCGGGCCCGCATCCTCGAGGGGGCCGCGGCGGTCTTCGCGCAAGACGGTTATGAGGGCGCCAGCATGTCCCGCATCGCCGCCGTCGCCAATGTCTCCAAGGGCACGCTCTACAACCATTTCGAGAGCAAGGCGCATCTCTTCGCCGCCTATGTCGAGGCGGCCTGCGCGCGCAATCTCTGCCAGGTGTTCGCCGCGTCCGACGACGAACTCGACGTCACCGCGGCGCTCGCGCGGATCGGCCGGCGGATGGTCGAGATGATGCTCTCCGATCTCGGGCTCACCATCTACCGCGTGGTGGTGGCGGAGGCGAAGAAATTCCCCGAACTCGCGAGCGCTTTCTATGAAGCCGGGCCGGCGCGGGCAACCGGCGAGATGGCGCGCTGGCTCGCCGCGCGCACCAAGGAGGGGAAGCTCGCCGTCGCGGACCCGGAATTCGCCGCCGAGCAATTCTTCTGCCTCTGCCAGACCCGCCTCTGGCTGCGCTATAAGCTCAATCTCCAGCGCGGCCCGGCCGAGGCGGGGATTGCCGAAGTGGTCACGGCGGCGACCCGGATGTTTCTCAACACCTATGGAGTGAAACCATGACCGGAGCGGCAACCGATGCGGTTTTGACGAAAGCGGCGGCCTTGATGCCGGAGGCCGTCGCCGCGTGGTCCGACTTCCTCCGCATCCCCTCGATCAGCGCCCAGCCCGATCACGCCGGCGATTGCCGGCAGGCCGCGGCATGGGCGCGGGATGCGTTGGCGAAGCTCGGTTTCGCCGCGGCACTCCATGAAACCGAGGGCCATCCGGTGGTGCTCGCGACCCATCCCGGCCCCGATCTCGACCCTGATCTCGACCTTGGCGCCGCTGCCCCGCATCTCCTCTATTACGGCCATTACGACGTCCAGCCGCCCGAGCCGCTCGAACTTTGGCCAAGCCCGCCCTTCACGCCCACCCTCGTCGATGGCCCGCGCGGCCAGCGGATGGTGGCGCGCGGCGCCGTCGACGACAAGGGCCAGGTCGCCGCCTGGCTCGGCGCCTTCGCCGCCTGGTTTGCCGCGACCGGCACGCTTCCGGTCCGGCTCACCGTGCTGCTCGAAGGCGAGGAGGAGATCGGCAGCCCCCATCTCGAGCCTTTCCTCAATACCGCGCGGGCGCAACTCGCCGCGGATGCGGCGGTGATTTCGGACACCAATCTCTGGGATTTCACGACGCCGGCGATCACCACCGGCCTCCGCGGCCTGCTCTATGTCGAAATCCGCGCCCGCGCCGCGTCACGCGATCTCCATTCCGGCCTCTTCGGCGGCGTCGCCTGCAACCCGATCAACGAATTGGTGCGGGCGCTCGGGGCACTCCGCGATGCCGCGGGTTTGGTGCAGATCCCGGGGTTCTATGACGGCGTCGCCGAACCCGACGCCGCGCAAAAAACCGCATGGGCGGCGCTCGGCTTCGATGCGGCGGCGTTTCTCGGCGATGTCGGGCTCACGACGCCCTCGGGCGAGACCGGGCGCGGCGTTCTGGAGCGGCTCTGGGCGCGCCCGACCGCCGATCTCAACGGGATCTGGGGCGGTTACGCGGGGCCGGGGGCAAAAACCGTGATCCCGGCCGAGGCCGGCGCCAAGATTTCCTTCCGTCTCGTCCCCGGCCAGAACCCGGAGGCCATCCTCGCCGGGCTCAAGCGCTTCCTCGCCGCGCGCGTGCATCCCGACCTCAAGCTCGACTACGCGCTGTTCGGCGCCGCCCCCGGGATCGCCGTCGCGACCGATCTTCCCGTCGTCGCCGCCGCCCGCGCCGCCTTGGCCGAGGAATATGCCCGCCCGCCGGTGCTCATCGGCTGTGGCGCCTCGATCCCGGTGGTCGAAAGTCTCAAGCGCGTGCTCGGGCTCGAAACCCTGCTGATGGGGTTCGGCCTCGACGACGACCAGATCCACAGTCCCGGCGAGAAATTCGAGATCGCCTGTTTCGAACATGGCCTCCGCGCCCATATCCGCCTGCTCGGCCATCTCGCGGCGCGATCGGGGTGAAATGAGCGGGCTGCGGCGCGGGCGCTATCGCCGCCAGATCGCGAGCCGCGCCGCGCCATGGCCGCGATCGGCGAGCGGCGGGCCGAGCCCCGGCGGCAATGGCTCGGCGCGGCCGAGTTCGGCGGCGATCAAACACCCGCGCGCCAGCCAGCCGGCGGCTTCGAGGGCGGCGAGCGTCGGGGCGAGGAGAGCCTGGCCATAGGGCGGGTCGAGCAGCACCAGGGTTCGCGGCGCGCCCGGCGGCGGGCGGGTCGCGTCGGCGGCGAGCACGCGGGCGCGCGGCTCCATCCCGCACGCGGCGATGTTGGCTTCGAGGGCGGCGAGGGCGGCGCGGCCATTCTCGATGAACACCGCGTTTGCCGCGCCGCGCGAGAGGGCTTCGAGGCCGAGCGCCCCGCTCCCGGCGAAGACATCGAGCACCACGGCCTCGGCCAGCGCATTCTCCGCCCAGGGCGCATGTGCCAGCATGTCGAACAGTGCCTGGCGAACGCGATCGGCGGTTGGTCTCGTCGCCGCCCCGGCGGGCGCCACCAGGCGCCGGCCGCGTTGGCTGCCGGCGATGATCCGCATCAGGCGCCGGGCTTGGGCAATTGCTCGCGGAGCACGCGGGCGGGGATTTCCTCGACCGCGCCGCGCGGCAGGAGGCCGAGCTGGAACGGGCCGTAGCTGATCCGGATCAGCCGCGTGACGGCAAGGCCGAGGGCCGCCATCACCTTGCGGATTTCACGATTCCGCCCCTCGCGCAGCGCAACCGAGAGCCAGGCGTTCTCTCCCTTGCGCTGATCGAGCCCGGCTTCGATCGGGCCGTAGCGCACGCCCTCGATGGTCGTGCCGCGCGCCAGCGCCGCCAGCGCCGCCGGATCGACGGCGCCATGGACACGCACCCGGTAGCGGCGGATCCAGCCGGTGGCCGGCAATTCGAGCCAGCGTGCGAGGCCGCCGTCATTGGTGAGCAGTAAAAGCCCCTCGCTGGTGAGATCGAGCCGGCCGACGCTGATCACCCGCGGCAGGGCGGGGGGCAGTTTCTCGAACACCGTCGGCCGCCCTTCGGGGTCGCGATGGGTGGTGACGAGACCGGAGGGTTTGTGATAGCGCCAGAGCCGGGTGCGCTCCGGCGCCGCGACCGCCCGCCCATCGACGAGGACGACATCGCCGGGGGCGACGAAGGTGGCGGGATGCGCGACCGGCTGGCCGTTATGGACGACCCTGCCGGCGGCGATCATCGCTTCGGCGGCGCGGCGGCTACTGATGCCGGCGCGGGCGAGAAATTTCGCGATGCGTTCGCCGACGCGCGGGGCGCTGCCCGCCGCGTCGTCATCCGCCGCCACTTCGTTTTCCCCCGCCATCATCGGCAGGCCGCGACGAAGGCTTCGAGCAGGCTTGCATCGCCGGGGTCGGTCAGGAATTCGGGATGCCATTGCACGCCGAGGCAAAAACGCCGCCGCGGGGCCTCGATCCCCTCGATCACGCTATCCGGGGCGCGGGCATTGACGATCGCGTCCCGGCCCGGCGTCCGCACCGCCTGATGGTGCGACGAATTGACCCGCATCGCGCGGGCGCCCGTCGCGCGGGCGAGACATGTGTCCGGCGTGATGGTGACGAGGTGGCCCGGCTCATGCCCCTCATGGGGGAGGGCGCCGGGGATTTCCTCCGGGATATGCTGGACCAAGGTGCCGCCGAGCATGACGGCGAGCAATTGCTCGCCGCCGCAAATGCCGAGAACCGGCTTATCGCCGGCCAGGGCGCCGGCAAGCAGCGCCATTTCGGCCTCGGTGCGGGCCGATTTGAGGGTGACGCTCGGATGCGCCGCGACTTCGCCATAAATCGCCGGATCGACATCGAAGGCGCCGCCGGTGACGATCAGCCCGTCGAGCCGCGCCAGCATCTCATCGGCGAGGGCGGCGAGATGCGGCAGCGCGAGCGGCAGGCCGCCGGCCGCGGCGATGGCGCTGGCATAGTTGGCGCGGAGCGCATACCACGGCCAGCGCGAATAGCCGCCGGGCGGTTCGGCATCGAGGGTGAGGCCAATGACGGGGCGGGAGGGTTTCATGGCTGTTCTGCTAGACGTCCCGCAAGACGGGGGCAAGCGATCAAGACGGGACAAGCGATGAAACTGGCGGCGGGCGGCCCGATGGCGCGCGCCCTGGAGGCGGCGCGGGCGGCAGGCGAGCGCGGCGAGGTGCCGGTGGGTGCTGTGGTGGTGGCGGCGGATGGCAGCGTGCTCGCGCTCGCCGGCAACGAGACCGAGGCCCGCGGCGACGCCTCGGCGCATGCCGAGATGCTGGCGCTGAGGGCGGCGGCGGCGCGGCGCGGGAGCGCGCGGCTGCCCGATTGCGACCTCGTGGTGACGCTGGAACCCTGCCCGATGTGCGCCCAGGCGGCGAGTTTCTTTCGCATCCGCCGGCTGATCTTCGGCGCCTATGACCCCAAGGGCGGCGGCGTCGAACATGGCGCGCGGGTGTTCGCGGCCGGCTCCTGCCATCATCGCCCGGAGGTGGTGGGGGGGGTGCGCGAGGGCGACTGCGCGGCGTTGCTGCGCGCGTTTTTCGCCGCGCGCCGCGACTGAGCTGGCAGCCGCCGCTTGCCGGCGGCGACGAATTATGGCGTTGTGGGGCGGCGAAGAAAACAGGGAGGAAATCGGCGTGAACGAGATCGAGACCAGAACCATGGCCAAGGTGATGCGCCGCCTGGTGCCGTTCCTCATCCTCTGCTACTTCGCCGCCTATCTCGACCGGGTGAATGTCGGCTTCGCCGCCCTCACCATGGTTCCCGATCTGCATCTCAGCAAAACCGCATTCGGTTTCGGCGCCGGCATCTTCTTCCTTGCCTATTTCGTGTTCGAGGTGCCCTCGAATCTCGCGCTCGACCGTTTCGGGGCGAGCCGCTGGATCGCCCGCATCATGGTCACCTGGGGCATTCTTTCGGGGGCGATGGCCCTGGTCTCCGGCGAGACCAGTTTCTATGTCGTCCGCACCCTGCTCGGCGCCGCCGAGGCGGGGTTCTTTCCCGGCATCATCTTCTATCTCACGCTCTGGTTTCCGGGCGTCTATCGTGCCCGTATCATCGCCTACTTCATGGCCGCGATCCCGCTCTCCTCGGTGATCGGCGCGCCGGTGTCCGGGCTCATTCTTTATGCCGATGGCGCCCTCGGTCTCCGCGGCTGGCAGTGGCTGTTCATCATCGAGGCGGTGCCGGCGATACTGCTCGGCTTCGTGTGCTGGTTCTATCTCACCGATCATCCCGCCCACGCCGTCTGGCTCGCGCCGGAGGAGCGCCAATGGCTGGTCGAGCGCATGGCGGCGGAGCGCCGGGTGCGTGAACAGGCGCGGCGCTATGGCGTCATGGAAGCGCTGGTGAACCCGCGCGTGCTGGCGATCGCGCTGATCTATTTCGGCGCCGTCGCGGTCAATTACGGCCTCAGCTTCTGGCTGCCGCAGATCGTCAAGGCGTTCGGGCTGAACAATGCGCAAACCGGCTTCGTCACCGCCATTCCCTATGTCATCGGCACGATCGGCATGGTCTACTGGGGACGGCGTTCGGATCGGCTGGGTGAGCGCAAGGGGCATATGGCGATCGCCCTGATCGCCGCCGCCGGGGGCATCGCCGTCTCCGCCGTGCTCAGTGATCCGGTCGCCAAGATGATCGCGCTTTCGGTCGCCGGGTTCGGGATTTTCTCCTGTCTGCCGATTTTCTGGACCTTCCCCACCGCTTTCCTCTCCGGCACCGCGGCGGCGAGCGGCATCGCGGTGATCAACTCGATCGGCAATCTCTCCGGCTTCGCCGGGCCCTACGTCATGGGCGCGCTGCGGGACTACACCGGGAGCTTCGCGAGCGGGCTCTTCGTCATCGCCGGCGCGGCGGTGGTCGCGCTGATCATCGTCCTGCTCCTGCCGCATGACCGGGCGCTGGAAGAGGCACCGGCGGCACCGGCGGAATAGACCCCCCGCTCTCTCGCGTCCGGCTGACGCCTCTGGACCTGCCGTGCCCGACCGAATATTGGTGAAAAAGACGGTCATCAAAACGCCTGATTCATCATATTGGGTGTAGATTGGTTGGCGTTGATGACCTCTTTTCCAGAGATTTACGTAGGATGCAGGCGGCTTTGACAGGGTTCGGGGATGGGAAATTTTTTTCGCGACACCCGATCCCTGCCCGCCCGTCTCCCGCCTGCATGATCGCCGGCGCCGGCCTGGAGCGTGGCTGGATCAGATCGATCCAGCCACGCTCTGTCAAACCATTGTTTAAGAGCGCTCCTCACGTCTCCGGCGGTTCCGCCTCCGACGATCACGCTCTAGGGGCGCGGGGATGAGCGTTTTTCCTTCCCTCTCGGGGGCGGCGGCGCGGCGTGACCGGCCGCTGCCGCTCCGGCCGCGGCGGCCGCTCGGCGAAATCGTCCTGCACGTGCCGCAGACGCTGCGCGCCCTGGTGCGCGCCGACGAAATCTGGCTGGTGGCGCTGGCCGCGCTCGTCGGCTGCGGCGCCGGGCTCTGTGTCGTTCTGATGAATATCGCGACGCTGGAGATGCATCACGCCCTGTTTCTGATCTACGGACATGAGCGATTGAGCGGCATGGCGAAGCTCGATCGTGGCCGCTCGCTCTTGGTGCCGAGCATTGGCGGCCTCGCGCTCGGCCTCGCCGGCCTCGCGGTCGCGCGTTTCTGGCCCCACCGCGCGGTCGACCCGATCGAGGCCAATGCCCTCTATGGCGGGCGCATGTCGCTGAACGACAGTCTCATCGTCACGCTGCAAACCATTTTCTCCAACGGCGTCGGCGCCTCGGTCGGGCTGGAAGCCGGCTACAGCCAGATCGGCGCCGCCCTCGGCTCGCGTCTCGGGCGGAGTTTTAGGGTGCGGCGCAATGATCTTCGCCTGCTCGTCGGCTGCGGCGCCGCCGGCGCCATCGGGGCGGCGTTCAATGCCCCGCTCACCGGCGCGTTCTATGCGTTCGAGTTGGTGATCGGCACCTATTCGCTGATGACGCTGGCGCCGGTGGTGGTCGCCTCGATCTCGGCGATCGCCGTCGATCGCTGGCTGCTCGGCGATCCCGGCGGTTTCGAACTCATCCTGCCCAGCACCATCCCGCCTTTCGACTATATCCCGGTGCTGGCGCTCGGCATGGTGTGCGCGCTGTTCGGGGTCGCCATCATGCGCGGGGTGACACTGACCGAGGAGGTGTTCCGCCAAAGCGGCGTGCCGGCCTGGCTGCGCCCGGCGATTGGCGGGCTCGCGGTCGGGATCATGGCCCTGGTGACGCCGCAGGTGCTCTCTTCGGGTCACGCGGCGCTGCATCTCGGCATCAACGCCCCCTATTCGCTGCCGTTTCTCGCCCTGCTGGTGCTGCTCAAGGCTGCCGCCTCGGCGATCTCGATCGGCTCGGGCTTTCGCGGCGGCCTGTTCTTCGCTTCGCTCTTCCTCGGCGCCATGCTCGGCAAGCTGTTCGCCGCAATCCTCGCGGCGCTGACCGTGAAGACCATGCTGCCCGCCGTGGTCTGCGCCGTGGTCGGCATGAGCGGGCTCGCGACCGCGATCGTCGGCGGACCGCTGACCATGGCCTTCCTCGCGTTGGAAAGCACGGGCAGCCTGCCGCTCACCATCGCCGTGCTCGCCGCCTCGGTGATCTCGGCGCTCACCGTGCGCCGCACCTTCGGCTATTCCTTCGCCACCTGGCGCTTTCACCTCCGTGGCGAGGCGATCCGCAGCGCCGTCGATGTCGGCTGGATGCGCAATCTCACCATCGGGCGGATGATGCGCCGCGAGGTGCGAACCATTCGCGTCGATATGCCGCTCGGCAATTTCCGCCGGGATTTTCCGCTCGGCTCCGAACAAAGGGTGATCACCGTCGATCAGGCGGGACGCTATGCCGGGATCGTCCTGGTCGCCGAGGCCCATGCCGTGGACGGCACGACCAAGCTCGCCGATATCCTCCACCACGCCGACCGGGTGCTGCTGCCGCAAATGAGCGTCAAGGACGCGATCAGCGCCTTCGAGCAGGCCGAAAGCGATGCGCTGGCGGTGGTGGACAGCGCCGAGAACTTCCGCGTCATCGGCCTCCTCACCGAACAATACGCGCTCCGCCGCTATAGCGAGGAGCTCGACCGGCGCCGGCGCGACCTCTCCGGCGAATGAGGCGGTAATTTCATGCAAAACATTGAATTTTTCCGGATTCTCCCCTTGTGTCGTTGTTTTTCGTTTGCAACAGTGATATAACAACCAAAGGTTGAACGGCGGGGGTGGAAATGCAATCAGATTCTCGCAACGAAGAGACATTCGCAATTGTTTTGCACCTGCTATGGGAATGTCGGAATACTTTTGCCGATTTAAATGAAGCTACAAAAAGAACTTATGTCGAAAAATGCATAAAAGATATTCTTTATTCTGAGAAAAATGAAACAAACGTTTTATTATAATAAGCTATGTTATCAAATATCGGATTAGTGAATAGCTCGCTTGTTAAAAGCCATTTGGCTTGGGTCAGTGCGCCAAATTCATTATTAAATATATCTAATTTTCAGAAATTCCGATTTAATGACATTGCAGTTCGATTTGCGACTACAGATACGCTCAGAGCGGAGGCGTATCGTATACGTTATAGAGCGTATATGGCGCGGGGATATATTTTAGAAAAAGACACACAGTCTTGGGAGGATGAATTTGACAATGCGCCCTCTACAAGAACAGCGGTGTTATTCAAATACGGAGTTCCAACTGCAACAATAAGACTGTGCTTTTTTGATTCTTCAGTTATGGATAATATCTACGATGCAATTCCGAGCGCCAACCAATTTAATTACACTACCAAAAGCATATTAAAAAAACTTTGCCTTCCCCAGAATAACTTGAAAATAATTGAAATATCAAAACTTGCTAGTCTATCAGAAAAACATGATCGAATTCCTGTTCTTCTGTCCATTTATGGATTTATAAAAGACACAATTTTCAATCTAGGCGCAGATATAGTTATAATTTCTGTCCGATTGCAACATGTGAATTTTTATACCCGCTTTGGATTTAAAATTCTTGAGGGTGGCAAATTATATGAAAAAGACAACGTAGTTCTTTCTTTGCTCGCATCTAGCGCCGATAATTTTCAGTCTCTTGCAGAGCGACATGAGGTTGAATTTCGCAAGATTTGTCAATTTTAGTAACTGCCCAGGTAGCTCGACGAAAGACGGCCTACAGACGATCTTGAGCCGAAAAATTGCCTTCGCCGCCCCCTAATTCGCCTACAGCCCACGGCGCTGAGGGGTACCTGGGCACGCCAGAGGGGGTACCTGGGCAGTTACCAATTTTAAAGTTCCGGCAAAATAATTAACCGTTGGCTAGCGGGCGGCGGGTAATCGTATTGTGTTAATTTTCTAGTTGCCTGCGCCCGACCCTTGAGCGATAATGCGGCTCGTAATCGGGAGGCCGAGTCATGCGAAGGCGCTATTTTGCTGCGACGATCAGCATGTTAGCGATGGCTGTCCCCATCGCGGCGCATGCGACAGCGATCTATCCTTATGCCTTCGCCTCGGATCAGATCACCAATCTTCGGGTCGAAAATTCCGACACAGGCCAATTGGTGTCCATTCCTTTGAATTCTGGAAGCCAGGAAGCTATCAGCGATAGCGCTCAATATGACGGGTATGGAATTTCCGGATACCAAAGCAGTGGGGCAATTAATTCGGCCCTAAGCATTTCGCAAGCGTTTTCAGGCCCCTCATCTTCGACGCCTCCAGCAAGCTTCACCGCCGTTGGTCCAGGCAACATGATTGGTGCTCGTGCAGACGCGGCGATCGGGGCGCTGGTTGCGCCCGGGCCTGGAGTTGTCGGGGGTAGCTCTGTTTCGAATGTTGCGGAAGCTTATGGGGATGCATTAGGGAGTTCTTCAGCAGCGAATGTTGCCTACATTAATTTTACATTTTCCGGCACTGGCTATCCTCTTGATATAATTTTCCAAGAAACAACCGAGCTTGTGGCCACTACGGCAGGCGCATCCTCTGGCTTTATAGGTGAGTCGGCGTCTGCAAGCGCCCTAAACGCCTTGGTTCTCAGCGGCAGTAATGGCTCTTCATTCTCCGCATTTCCATTCGGAAGCAACGGGCAGGTGGCGGTTAGTTCTTCGAATGGCACAGGTAGCTCGCCGTATTCTAGCAGCGGGATCTACTCCATCGTCACTCCTACGTTAGATAATGGAGTAACATATACACTTAGTCTCCAATCGTCGGTAACGGAAACCATCCAGGCGGGAAGCGCCGTGCCTGAACCACCGTCAGGCCTTTTAGTCGGGTTTGGCGTGCTTGGGCTGTGGGCGCTCGTGCGTCGCGCAAATAAATCAAGACACCGAGCGGAGATTTAATTCTGCGACCTATGGCTGTGGGCTCAATGCAGGGTTTTATGCTCAAAATTTTTGTATTGTAGCGCTCGTATACTATCAAACACTTTAAGCCAAACAATTTCGCCGTTCAAATCTCCCCGGCCGCGCATCTCCAATGCGTGGCCCATAGCGTACTCGGCCGCGTGATCGTAATTGCTCACCCGGGCTGGCGTGCTGAGCGTGCGACGGCTGGGGTTGGGTGAGGCGGCTGGGCTGCAAGATGTAGATTTCTGTTGCGCTGGAGGGCTGGATGTGAGTCAACCTTTCCATGACTCTGCCGCCCGACATCTCCTGCCTTTCCTCGTCCGAGAAGGACACGCTGATCGGCGTGCTGATGGCGCGATTGGATGCGCTGGCGGCGCGGGTCTCGGCTT